>CANQYW010000003.1 GCA_947628185.1 uncultured Oscillospiraceae bacterium | reverse complement strand
ACGGCCTTATCAGTTCGTGCTTGAACCTGTGTATGACTTCGATATGCCCTACTCACTCGCCTACAGCGGCCTTGACGACACCCTCCTTAAAAAGTACGTCCGGGACAGCGAGAAACTATATAGGGGCCATGTGGGGGACCTGCCCGTCACCTGTATCGGCAGCACCATCGGTACCCACGTGGGGCCGGGGGCGGTAGCCGTGGCCTTCTTCAGCAAGGGGGGCGGCGCGAAATGAACATAGTTTTGCGGTTTAGTTGCAGGACGTTCCAGCTGTGTTTCCGGCTGGCGATACCGGTGCTGCCATACCGGGAGCCGGAGGTGGTGGGGAGTGCCGCCGAGGCGGCGGAGAAACTTGAGCGTTTCAAGCGGGTACTCATGGTGACGGACAAGGGCGTCGCGGAGGCGGGGCTCTTAGAGCCCCTTAAAGAGGCCCTGGAGGCGCGGGGGACGACTTGCAGCGTCTACGATAGGACTGTCGCGAACCCCACGGTGAGGAACGTGGAGGAGGCCCGGGAGCAGTACATTAGGGAGGGCTGTCAGGCCATCGTGGGTGTCGGCGGCGGTGATAACCGACTCCGAGACGGGCCACAAGTTCCCCATAAATGACTTCCGCCTCATCCCGAAACTTGCGGTGCTGGACCCGGAGAACACCAAGGGCCTGCCAAAGAACCTTGTGGCCACGACGGGGATGGACGCCCTCACCCACGCGGTGGAGGCGTACATCGGCGGCACCACCACCCCCGACACCCGGGCGGACGCATTGAAGGCCGTGGAGCTCATATTCGGGAACCTGGAGCGGGCTTACGGGAAGGGGGAGGAGACCGCCCGGCGGAACATGCTCACCGCCGCATGGACATACCTGAGCGCCTCGGCGGCATAAAAGTGGAGGACGTGCCGAAACTTGCCCGTCACGCCGCCCGGGAGGCGAACCCGCTCTACCCCGTGCCGGTGCTCATGGACGAGAACGAACTCAGGGGGATATACTATAAAGTCATGGAGAGGGAAAGTATGGACATAGGGAGCATCTTGGAAAAACAGCGGGCCTACTTCGCCTCCGGCGCCACACTGCCGGTGGAGGAGCGGATCGCGGCGCTCAAGAGGCTGCGGGAGGCCGTCCGGCGGCGGAGGGACGATATCGCCCGGGCACTCCGGGAGGACCTGGGCAAGAGCGACTACGAGGGGTTCATGTGCGAATCCGGGCTGGCGCTGACGGAGATATCCTGGATGATCGGCCACGTCAGAGCGTTGAGCCGGGAGAGGACCGTGGCCACGCCCCTGGCGCAGTTCGCCTCCAGGAGCTATGAGAAACCGGGGCCCTACGGGAACGTGCTCATCATGAGCCCCTGGAACTACCCGTTCCTCCTGACCATCGACCCCCTGGCGGACGCCATCGCCGCCGGGAACACGGTGGTGCTGAAACCCAGCGCCTACGCCCCCGCCACGAGCCGCCTGGTGGCGGAGCTGGTGAGCGAGTGTTTCCCGCCGGAGCACGTGGCAGTGGTCACCGGCGGCAGGAGGGAGAACTCGGAGCTGCTGGACCAGAAGTTCGACATGGTGTTCTTCACCGGCAGTCAGGCCGTTGGGCGGGAGGTGCTGCGCCGCTGCGCCGAGAGGCTGACGCCCGCCGTCCTGGAACTTGGCGGCAAGAGCCCCTGCATAGTGGACAACACAGCGGATATTAAGCTCGCGGCGCGGCGCATAGTCTTCGGCAAGTTCCTAAACTGCGGCCAAACCTGCGTGGCCCCGGACTATATCCTCTGCAACAGGGCCGTCAAGGATAGACTCATAGACGCCATAAAGTCCGAGGTGCGGCGGCAGTACGGGGAGGAACCACTCTCGAACCCCGACTACGGCAGGATAGTCAATCAGAAACACTTCGATAGGCTCCTGGGCCTCATGGGCCGGGGGAACATCGTCTGCGGCGGGGAGACGAGGCCGGAGACGCTTCAAATCGCCCCCACGGTCATCGACGGCGCCGGCTGGGAGGACCCCATCATGGGGGAGGAGATATTCGGGCCCCTGCTGCCGGTGCTCACATATGAGGACTTTGAAGAGGTCTTCACACGCCTCCAGGGGCGGAAGAAACCTCTGGCGCTCTACATCTTCTCCAAGGACAAGAAAAGGATAGAGGCCGTCACCTCCCGCCTCTCCTTCGGGGGCGGGTGCGTCAATGACACGGTGATACACCTTGCCACCAGCAACATGCCCTTCGGGGGCGTGGGCGAGAGCGGCATGGGATCTTACCACGGAGTGCGGGGCTTTGAGGTGTTCTCCCACACGAAGTCCATAGTGGACAAGAAGACCTGGCTCGACCTCCCCATGCGCTACCAGCCCTACCAAAGGGCCCTCTACAGCCCGCTCCTTAAAATGTTCCTCAGATAAGACGCGAAAATACCGGGTGCGGTCGCTTGACTGCACCCGGTATTTTAAAATATCTATCTCAAGAGATCACATCGATTTTAATATCGCCGGTAGACGTCTTGAGCTCGCACTTGCCGCCGGTCGTCGTTTTCGGCACGGAGATCCGGCCGGTGGAGGTCTCGGTCAGGAACACCTTGTCGGAGAGCAGTGTGCCTGTGATGTCCCCCGTGTCCGTCGTCAGATCCAACCCTCCGGCCTCGATGGCCTCCAGACGGATATCGCCGGTGCTCAAGTCGATCTCGATGATCTGTGGGGCGGACGCGGAACAATCCACATTACCGAGCTTGTTGAGATCCCAACCGGCGGAAAACATCGCGCATGTGAAGAGGATCGCGCCGAGCGCCACGAGCGCCGCCGCGGCGATCAGCCATGTTTTTACCGTTTTGTCCATCATGCCGCCTCCCTTCCGACGAACAGTGATTTGAACCGCAAAGATGTCATTTTAGTGAGATGACAGATCCCTTTTGTTACCATATCCCCTCAAAGGCAGGAAAAAAGCCGCAGAACGCGGCTCTTTCCTGAAGTTCGGCGCTTTGGCAGGTGTGCCTGTCCCTGCATCTCTTTTAACCTCCTGGCGGAGGTGCGTGGCGACACTGAATCTCCACCTCAAAGCACCTATCTATCCTACTAACATTATAGCTGATTTATTCCGGACGTTTCCCTCGTATTTCCGACAGGTTATCTTGTATATTCTCTCAAGTGTGTGAACTCCACGGTGCAGCCCTCGGCCACGAGGCTTACGGGTTTGCCGCTGGCGCCGTAGAGGCGGACGGTGAGGGCCGCCACGCCGTCGATGTAGAAGACGCCCACGGAGCCCTCCTGTATGTAGGTGAAGGTGTACTCCTGGCCGGCCTCCAGGGGGGCGGAGGTCTCGGTGATCATGGTCTTGTCCTCGTTGAAACCGAGGCGCAGCACGTCGCTCTGGGTGTCCACGGCCACGAACTTGTTCTTCTCCTGCTCACCGTTGTAATCAAAGGAGAGGCCGAAGACGCCCTCGCCCTCGAACTTGAAGGTGCCGGTGAGCTTGTAGCTCTCGTAGCAGGTGAAGGTGGGCTTGTAGGTGAAGGAGCCGGCCTTGCCCTTGAGGGTGACGGAGGCTCCCTCGGAGACGAGGTCCCGGCGGACGTTGAACCCGTCGCTCACGGCCTCCACGGGCTCGAGGTAGAGGGTGCCGTCAGGGTTCTGGCAGAGTTTTTGGGCCACGATGTTCCCGCCCCAGGCGTCCACGTCCCGGGTGGAGGTGACGGAGCTGGAACGGCGGGCCCAGCCCACCATCCAGGAGCCGTTCTCGCTCTCAACGTGTTTCGCGGCGTAGAAGAGCTTGCCGTCAAGGCGCACGGGGTCGCCGTAGGGGCCGTAGGGGGTGTCCGAGACGGCGTACCAGAGGGTGTCGTCCTGGGCGGAGTAGGTGATGTAGTACTTGTCACCCAGCTTGAAGGTGTCCGAGCACTCCAAGTTCCAGAAGTCCCCGTTCTTTGCCTCGTCATTCGTGAATATAATGCCGTCGTAGGTGGAGTTCTGGAGGTCGGAGCTGAGGGTGTACTTGAGTATCCGGGCCACGCCGTCCTTGGCGGCGGTGATGGTGAGGGTTATGTCGCCGGTGTCCGGGTCGTAGTATGCCTGGGGGTCACGGAAGTCCTGTTTCTGACCCAGCTCAGCGGGGGGAGTGATCTCCCAGCCCTCCACTTTGGTGAAGGAGGTGGGATCCGTGCCCTCGGCCACCATCACGGTCTCCTTGAACTCAAGGATGGAGGAGTCAGTGTGGCCGGTGTAGAAGAAGTAATACTTGTCGCCGACTTTGCAGACGGAGCCGGTGCCCACCCAGGAGTCCTGGCCGCCGGTGCGGTTGGCCTCCAGCACAACGCCCTCGTGCTCCTCGTAGGTGACAAAGTCCTTGGTGGTGGTGAGAAACACCGAGTGGTTGTAGGAGTCGGCGCCGTCCTTCAGGTAGTAGATGTAGTAGGTGCCGTCATCGTAGAAGGGCATGGTGTCGCCAACGTAGGGCTGCTGGCCGTCGACGATAGCGGGGAGGAAGTAGGTTTCGTACTCGTATGCCTTCTCCTGCTTGCTGGCGCTTGTGAGTTCGGAGAAGTCCTTGTCGTCCGTGGGGTGCTGGATGGGGTCGGAGGGGTCGTCCTCCTTGTCCGCCGCCGGTGAGCAGGCGGTGAGCGCCAGGGAGAGGAGGATAGCCAGGGCCGCGAAAAGGGCAACAGTTTTGCGTTTCATAGACACATCTCCTAAAATTTATTTATATATTTATATGTTTTGGGGATACGTTATTCTTCTTCCTCGTCGTCCTCGGTCTTGCCGGGGCCGTAGGCCCGCTCCATCATGGGGTCGGGGGCCCAGGGGTCGCCCTCTATGGGGATGAACTGCTCCTCTATGCGGTAGTCGGCGTTGGTGTAGGCGTAGAGCTTATACTGGGTGAGGAAGATCATGAACCAGAGGCCCAGGAACGGCACCAGGATGAGCGTCAGGGGCGCCAGCAGGACGTAAAACGCCAGATACGCCATCTGAAGGACAGTCATGCCCAGGACCTTCCAGGAGTGCTTTATCATGAAGAGGACTGCGTTCTTGAGGCGGATGGAGTTCTTCTGCTCAAAGAGCACCAGCTGCGGCCAGTAGAGCATACTCACCATGAGAAATAGCGCCACCGCCACGAGGAAGATGATTATCGTCCCCGCGCCGGGGGCCGTTTCGCCGGACCACATGACGTAGAACATGAAGGTGAATATCCCGGTGAAGAAACCGGTTATCGCCCCGGGGAGGAGACTCCCGCGCCAGTTCTGCCGCCAGCTCTTCTTGTAGTTCTGGAACCAGTTGCCCGGGGCGTCCCGGAGGCCCCGCATTATGGCGTCAAAGAGCCCCGCCAGGAACGGCCCGAAGATGATCCCCCCGATAATGGAGAGGGGGATGAGCATGAGGGAGCTTGAGTAGAGCACCGAGACCAGTATCCCCGCCGCCAGCGGCAGGGCCCCCGCGGTGGTGATGAGGTTCACCCTCAGCCAGTGGAAACCGTAAAAGGAGAGGAGCTGCCGGTACCGGGCGAAACCCGTCTGCCGCACCTGAAAGTTGGCGTCGTCATGGAAAAAGAGTGCCATCGCGTTTACCTCACTTCATAAGTTCGGAGCTGTAGTGGCAGCCCTCCAGGAAGTTCTTGAGCATCGCCGCGGGGTCGCCCTCAAAGTCCTCAAGGCAGGTGACCTCCGCCGAGATGGCGTACTCGCCATAGGTGGTGAAGGCCGTGGCCCCGCGGTGGAAGGGGTTCGTCTCGGAGGCCACGTCGTAGACGAGGAAGTCATACTCCTGGCCGTTGCAGACCTCGCCGTAGTGCTGGAGGACGCTGTAGGTGGCCTCCTCCGTCTCGGTCCACTCCTTGACCGCCGCCGCGGCGGACTCCTCGTCCTTGCAGCCGAAGACTATGAGGTAGAGCTGGGCCGCGTAGAGGTCGGTGTCCTTGCCCTCGTCATTCACGAATGTGGTGGGCTCGCCCACGGCCCAGGTGGCGTAGTAGGTGTCCTGGCCGGTGAGGACGGAGTCGTTCTCCAATAGCTCAAGGCCGTCCCCGGGGGTCTCGATGCCCATGACCTGGCCCATCATCTCCCAGCTCTTGTCCCACTCCGCCCCGTCGTCGGCCTTCGTGGGGTAGACGGCGCAGGAGGCGAGGGAGGACGCCAGCGCGAGGCACATACACATTAATATTATGAATTTAAAATAACGTCTTCTCATTTCTCTGCCCCCTCGGTTATGATATCCCAGAGCGCGTCGCACCCGGCGGCGTTCTTGGGAGCGTCGTCATTCCAAAATCCCCGGCGGGCGATGTAGAACTTCTCCATGAACTCGCCGGTGCTGCCGGTGATGGTCTCGCCCAAGACCTCCTCGGAGTAATCGCCGAGGTCGAGGTTTTTGAGCGCCGGGCAGGCGTCCCAGGGAAGGACCATGGACTCGTAGTCCTTGTCGCCGTCAATGGGGAGGGAGCCGTCCAGCTTGCGCAGGACCGCGTAATTTGCCTGGAAGGTCTCGGGGTCGTCAAGGATGAAGAAGTAGCTGGTGCGTCCCTCCAGGTCCGCCATGAGGCGCATGGTGGAGGCGTAGGTGTAGGTGGCGCCGCTCTCGTCCTGGGTGTTGCCGGAGACGAACTGCTCGATGTGGAATACCACCTTGCCGTCCCCGTTTAGATCCTCGCCGAGGGCGGATAGGGCCTCCTCCAGCGCGGCGGCGGAGTCCCCGGGCAGGGGAGTGGAGGCCACATAGGCGCAGACGTAGTCGGGGTCCGTCCGGCCCACGCCGAAGGCCGAGAGCAGGATGTCCAGCAGTATGGCGCCGAGGAGTATCCCCAGCACCACGTGCCACTTGTGGTAGTCCCACCAGTTCCGGCGTTTCTGCGCCTTCGTGAGGACGATGGGCTCGTCGGGCTTCACGTCCCTATACTTCCATTTTAAATATTCACTCGCCATTTACGCGCCTCATTCCTTCGTCGTCCCGCCGTAGGCGTACTCAACAGGCAGGCACACCAGCGCGGGGGTCCTGGAGAGATCCTTACTAAATAGGAGATCCACGCACGTCTCCGCCATGGTGGCCACGGGCTGGACGATGGTGGAGCAGACGTAGGCGTCCTCGCCAAAACGCCGGGTGCCGTCAAAGCCGATGATCTGCACGTCCTCGGGGACCCGGATCCCCAGCTCCGTGAGCACCCTCTTAACAAACACCGCCAGGCGGTCGGTGGAGCAGAATATGCCGTCGAAGTCGAATGTTCCCCGGTTCACTCTATCTATTATAATGTTGCGGAACTCCTCCATGGGGTACTCCTCGTCGTTGAGCCATATGACCTCGAAGTCCGCGTCCCTGGAGCGGCACTCCTGCTCAAAGCCCACGCCCCGCTTGTCGGCCTCGCCGGGCTGGGTGGTGCCGTTCCTGAAGTAGGCCACCTTCCTGCAGCCGAGCTCTAAGAGTTTCTCCGCCGCGAGCCTCCCGCCGCCGTAGTTATCAGAGGAGACGCAGGGCACCCCGGAGCTAAAGTGCCTGTCGATGCTCACAAAGGGCATGTCGTCAGTGAGCTGCAGGTCCCGGTTGTACGTCAGGCCGATTATGCCGTCCACCATGTTCTGGCGCACCATCTGTACGCAGGACTGCTCCACCTCCGGGCTGGAGCCCGTGAGATAGAGGAGCATCCTGTAACCCCGCCGCGTCAGGGCCTGACAGACGTGCTGGGCTATCTCGGAGAAGAAGGGGTGGTTTATGCCCGGCAGTATCAGCGCCACGGCGAAGGTCTGATTCGTCTTTAGACCCCGGGCGTACTGGTTTATCTGGTAGTTGAGCTCCTTGGCGGCGGCCTCCACCTTCACCCGGTACTTCTCGCCCACCGGGATGCCGTTCATGACCTTTGAGACGGTCCCCAGCGACACGCCGGCAGCCTGGGCCACGTCCTTCATTGTAACAGTGTTTGATGGTTTTTTCACGTTAAATCACCTTACCTGCCCAATTTTAGTCTACATGAAACATTATACTATTATTTCACCGATTGTAAAGATGTAAATTCACGAATATTCATGAAACGAGAATGATTTCTACGCTTTAACCAAAAACCGAGCTACAGTTTTGTGCGTTTGGTAGAAACGAAAAAAAGATATTGACATCGGGCCCGGTGTGGAGTTATTATATGTGCATGCAATATGTAACGTTTCGTATAAGGCGTTTTGACAGTTTGACCCCAAGAATACCCTGTTAAAATGTACCATAACGTTACATGAAATTACCCCCGGATATCCGAGGACTTCTCCCGGCGCGGGCAGAGAGACAACGCCGGGTCTGGTTACGGAATTCATTCGCGTTCACGCATTTTCACGTCTTTCGCAAATTTTTCCGAGGGTAAACAAAGACCACAGGAGGTGAAATGATCAAGACCCCGCGCCAAAATAATGAGGAAAGGAACGAAAAAATGACAGCTGTAAAAACAAAAAAGCCGGCTAACGACAAAACGCCGGCGCCGACCCCGGCCAAGCAGCAGTTACCGCTGAAACGCCGGCTCGCCCGCTGCTGGGAGCTCTATCTCCTGCTGCTCATCCCCGTAGTACTGACATTCGTCTACAAGTACATACCGATGTACGGCATCCAGATAGCTTTCCGTGACTATTCGGCGAACCGCGGATTCTTCGGCAGCAAGTGGGTGGGATTTGACTGGTTCAAGCGGTTCTTCGCCGCGCCCACCTTCGCCAGGATGATGAAGAACACGGTGCTCATCTCCCTCTACAGTCTCCTCTGGGGGTTCCCCGTGCCCATCATTCTCTCCCTCATCATCAACCAGCTGCGTTTCCCCAGGTACAAGAGAGTGGTCCAGACGGTCCTCTACGCCCCGCACTTCATCTCCATCATGGTGGTCTGCGGTATGTTGAAGATCTTCCTGAGCCCCTCCGGCGGACTTATCAACCTGCTCTTCGGGACGAAGATCGACTTCTTCATCTACAGCGAGTACTTCCGCACCATCTACGTGGCCTCGGGTGTCTGGCAGGATGCCGGATGGGGCTGCATCATCTACTTAGCGACCCTGGCCAATGTGGACACCAGCCTCTATGAGGCGGCGAAGGTGGACGGAGCCTCCGTCTTCAAGCGCATCCTCCACATCGACATCCCCGCTCTCCTTCCCATGGCGATACTCAACCTCATCATGAGCGCCGGCGGACTTATGAACGTTGGCTTCGAGAAGGTCTGGCTTTTGCAGACGGACCTCAACAAGGCCACTTCGGACGTCATAGCCGTCTATGTGTACCAGCAAGGTATTGAGCGAGCCAACTACAGCTACTCCACCGCTGTCGGCCTCTTCAACACGGCCATCAACCTGGTGCTGCTGTTCATAGTCAATAAGATAGCTTCCAAGACCTCGGAAGTCGACTTTGTGTAAGGAGGCGCCGACATGAACGAAAAAAAGAAAAGCAACGGCCTTTCCGACCGGACCTCGGATATCATCCTCGTAGCCATCACCGCCATCTGCGTCGTGATCGTCGCCTACCCGCTCTACTACGTGCTGGTGGCGTCCTTCTCCAACCCCTACGACGTGTACGCCGGCAAGACCTTC
Source organism: uncultured Oscillospiraceae bacterium (assembly GCA_947628185.1). Taxonomy (GTDB): domain Bacteria; phylum Bacillota; class Clostridia; order Oscillospirales; family Oscillospiraceae; genus RUG626. Next base: position 153,493 of record CANQYW010000003.1, on the reverse strand, counting down.
CTCTTCCCCAGCCAGTTCTCCTTCGACGGCTACAAGGCGGTCTTCGCGGATGAGAACATCCCCAGAGGCTACGTGAACTCCATCAAGTACACCGTCATCGGTACCATCTTCTCCGTCATTCTCCTCTACATCACCGCCTACCCCATGGCCCAGAAGGATATGCCGGGACGCAAGTTCTTCAGCTACTTCTTCCTCATCACCATGTACTTCGGCGGCGGCCTCGTCCCCACATACCTCGTTGTCAAGGAAACCGGGCTCCTCCACAACATGTGGGCCCTGTTCCTCCCCGGCGGCGTGGCGGTGGGCAACATGATAATCGTCCGCAACTACTTCCAGAACTCCATACCCCACGAGCTGATTGAGGCAAGTGAGATAGACGGGTGCTCGAAACTTAGGACCTTCCTGAAGATAGTCATCCCCCTCTCAATGCCCATCATGGCCGTTATGGTGGTCTTCTCCATGGTGGCCTACTGGAACGACTGGTTCACGGCCCTCATTTATTTGACCGCCAACCAGGCCCCCCTGCCCCTGGTCCTCCGCAACATCCTCATCAAGAGCTCCATAAGCGCCTCCCAGAGCGCCATGGTCGGCGGCGGCTACGCCGAGCTCAACAAGGTCACTGAGATGATCAAGTTCTCCTCCATAGTCGTTGCCGCGGCCCCCATGCTCATCATCTACCCCTTCGTTCAGAAGTACTTCGAGAAGGGTTTCATGGCCGGCGCCGTCAAGGGCTGATCTGAGTCCCTGACACAGCTGGAGCTATCACGTTGGATTCGCGGCCCCCGGGCTGCGGGACAATAAAATTCTAAAAGGAGTAATAAAATGAAAAACCACTGGTTCAAAAAGGCGCTCGCCCTGACCCTGGCGTTCGTCATGCTCACCGCGGTCCTGGCTGCCTGCGGCGGCGGCGACGACGGCGCAAATGACGGCGAGCTCAACACCAACACCGATCAGACTAACTTCACTGTCATGGGCGCTCAGTCCGCCATGTCCCCCGGCTATGTTGACAACGAGGTCCTCAACAAGATGATGGAGGACACCGGTATCACCATCGAGTGGGATACCATGAGCGAGTCCCTTGGCGAGAAGGTCAACATCGCCATCAGCGGCGGCGGCGACGACATGCCCGACGCCTTCATGGGAGTTGGTTTCAGCAACTACGACCTCACCCGTTACGGCGAGGACAATTCCTTCATCGACCTCACCCCCTACATAACTGAGGAGTACATGCCCAACCTCACCAAGATCCTCAATGACCATCCCGACATCAGGGCCGCCATCACCATGTCCGACGGCAAGATCTACGGCCTCCCCGCCGGTGAGCAGATGGGTACCGCCGGTATCGGCGTAGCTGAGGACTACTCCATCTACACCATCCCCCAGTTCGCTATGATCAACAAGGCCTGGCTCGACGACCTGGGCCTCGCAGTCCCCACCAACCTCACCGAGCTCCATGACGTCCTCAAGGCGTTCAAGGACAACGACATGGCCCACAAGTACTATGGCGCCGCCGCCGGCTCCACCATCCCCATGTCCACCGGTTTCGACCAGTGGTGCTGGGGCCAGAACATCTTCTACGCCGGTTTCGGTTTCACCAACTGGCCCAACGACGTCATCAATGACCTGGTCCTTGGCGACGACGGCAAAGTCAGCTTTGTCTGCGCGGATCAGAAGTACCGCGACGCCATCTCCTATTTCCATGATTGGTATGCCGAGGGCCTGATGGACATCGAGATGTTCTCCCAGTCCGACACCCAGCTCATGTCCAAGACCCAGCAGGGCTGGGTCGGCGTCTCCACCTGGTGGTACATCGAGGAGCTCATGGGCTCTTATTCCGATGACTACGTCTTCCTGCCCGTCCTCGACGGCCCCGTGGGCACCGCGTATGAGGGCACCCACAACGTCACCGTCCGTACCGGCGGCGCCACCAATGCCGGCCAGCTCTCCGTGACCTCCGCCTGCAAGAGCCCCATCAACCTCCTGAAGTTCTTCGACCAGTGGTACACTGGCGAGGCCGTCATGCAGCTCCAGTATGGCCCCATCGGCGTATACTTCAACGAGCAGGATGAGAACGGCAAGTGGATCTCCATCACCGAGGCCGAGTCCCAGGAGCGTTTCAACAAGGGCGCCGGCGAGCTCAAGATGACCTACGAAGTCGCGGGTCCGAAGCTCATACTCTCCAACTACTACAACGACACCTTCTACATGGAGGACCGCGCCATTGAGCGTCTTGATGACCTCTACAACTTCTGGATGCCCTATGTCACCTCCACCACCACCTATCCCGTTGACTGCGTCTACACCAAGGATGAGCTCGACACCATCGACCTCTACAAGGGCGACTTCGAGAGCGCTGTCTCCGAGCAGGAGGGCCTGTGGCTCCGCGACGGCGGCATCACTGATGACGCCTGGAACTCCTATGTCAGCCACATCATGGATACCTGCGGCGGCAACAAGCTCCTGGAGGTCTATCAGGCGGCCTATGACCGTTACGCCGAGGCCCGCTAAGAGCACAAGTTTCGCACAAGTCTAAAACAGAATCTTCCGAATCACTTTTCATCTTTCTTTCCTCCGCCGTTCCGGGCCGCCTTTGGGCGGCCCGGACGGGGCAACAACAAATTAACCTGCCTTACATCGCATCAAAATAAAACTTACATAATATAAATTTTTAACTTTGAATATTACGGAGTGTGTATATGCTCAGCGAGAAACTGCAAAAAGCCCGCGATTTTGAGACGAAATACGTACCTCATATCCCTAAGGAGGCGCGTCCCTACTTCCATGTCACCGGCGGCATCGGATGGATAAACGACCCGAATGGTTTCTCGGTCTATAAGGGCGAGTATCACCTCTTTTTCCAATATCACCCTTATTCCACCAAGTGGGGACCCATGCATTGGGGACACGTCAAGACCCGGGACTTCGTGACCTGGGAGCGCCTTCCGGTGGCGCTGGCGCCGGATATGCCCTACGACAAGGACGGATGTTTCTCAGGAAGCGCCGTGGAGATGCCGGACGGGCGGATGCTCATCCTCTACACCGGCGTGCGTATGGTCCGCAAAGAGACGGGCGAGATACGTGACTACCAGACCCAGTGCGTCGCCGTGGGCGACGGCATCGACTTTGAAAAACATGAGCTGAACCCAGTCCTCTCGGGGAAGGACCTCCCCGAGGGCGGCAGCGAGTTTGACTTCCGCGACCCCAAGGTCTGGATCGAGGACGGCCGCTACTACCTCGTGGTGGGGAACCGCCCGGCGGACGGCTCCGGCTCCATCCTCCTCTACGACAGCGAGGACGGCTTTAAGTGGAACTTCCTGGGCGTCCTCTCCTCCTGCCACAACCAGTACGGCAGGATGTGGGAGTGCCCGGACTTCTTCCCTCTCGATGGAAAGTATGTGCTCTTAACCAGCCCCCAGGAGATGACGGCCATCGGCCTTGAGTTTCACGCGGGCAACGGCACCGTGTGCCTAATAGGGGAGTACGACCGGGAGCACCATCACCTCGACCGGGAGAACGTACAGGCCATCGACTACGGCCTCGACTTCTACGCCCCCCAGACGCTCCTGACGCCGGACGGCCGGCGCGTAATGGTGGCCTGGATGCAAAACTGGGAGACCTCCAACTGCCAGCCCAGGGACGCCCGGTTCTTCGGCCAGATGACCCTCCCCAGGGAGCTGCACGTCCGGGATGGGCGGCTCATCCAGAACCCGGTTCGGGAGCTGGAGAACTACAGAAGTTTCCAGGTGCTCTATAGGGACGTCATGCTCTCCGGCGCCACGACCCTTCGGAACGTGCGGGGCAGGGTGCTCGATATGACCGTCACTGTCCGGCCGGCCCTTGAGAGCGGCGCGTACAGGTCCTTTAAGATAAATCTCGCCAGCGACGGCGAGTACTCCACCTCCATCCGCTACAAGCCGGAGGCCAACACCGTCCGGGTGGACCGCACCCGCTGCGGTTTCCCCCACGACATCATAAACGTCCGGGACTTCCTGGTCCGGCCCCGGAACGGCAACATAAAGTTCCGGATCATACTGGACCGCTACTCCATGGAGCTCTTCGTCAATGACGGCGAGCAGGCGGCTACGAGCGTAGTCTACACGGACATATCAGCCGACGCCATAAGCTTTGAGGCGGACGGCACGGTGATGATGGACGTGGAAAAATATGATCTTATTTTCGGGGGCGACGATCAATGAGCAAATCCTATGACGTGGTGGCCCTGGGCGAACTGCTGGTGGACTTCACCGAGAACGGCGTCAGCGGTCAGGGCAATACCCTCTTCGAGGCCAATCCCGGCGGCGCGCCCTGCAACGTCCTGGCGATGCTGAGGAAACTCGAGAAGAAGGTGGCTTTCATCGGCAAGGTGGGGGACGACATGTTCGGCAGGCTCCTCCTTGAGGTGGCCGAGAGCGTGGGTATAGACATGCGGGCCCTCCGCTTTGATAAGGACGTCCACACCACCCTCGCCTTTGTAAAGACATTTGAGAACGGCGACCGGGACTTCTCCTTCTACCGGAACCCCGGGGCGGACATGATGCTCGCAGCCTCCGAGCTCCCCATGGACCTCATAGAGGACACTAAGATATTCCACTTCGGCACCCTCTCCCTCACGCACCCCGGCGTCCGGGAGGCCACAGTGAAGGCCGTGGAGGCGGCGAAGGCCGCCGGGGCCATCATATCCTTCGATCCCAATCTGCGCCCGCCCCTCTGGGCGAGCCTCGAGGACGCCCGGGAACAGATAGACTGGGGCCTCGACAAGGCGGATGTGGTGAAGATCGCCGATAACGAGATAGAGTTCATGACCGGCAAGACGGATTTCGACACCGGCGCCACCATATTGCGCAAAACACACCCCAACATACAGCTCCTGAACGTCACCGCGGGCCCGGACGGCAGCCACGCATTCTTAGACGGCTACCACGTCTACGTCCCCGGCTTTAAGCTGGGCGGTACCATCGAGACCACCGGCGCGGGGGACACATTCTGCGGGAGCGTTCTGGGGTACCTGCTTGACCACGATCTCAACAGCCTCACCCAGCTTGACCTGGTGGAGATGCTCCGTTTCGCCAACGCGGCGGCGTACCTCGTCACCACCAAGAAGGGGGCCATCCGCTCCATGCCGGACCGGGCGGACGTGCTGAAGATCCTTTGATTTGATAACTTCTTTCACCCCCCCTTACCCTCCAAGGCCCTGCCCCGAATATAGGACAGGGCCTTTTGAGAGGGACGTGTGAAACGTTATTTTATACGGAGAAAGGTGATCAAAGTGAAAAAATCGGTAAAATCCCTCATTTTGCTCGTGACCTGCGCCGTCATGGTGCTCATCGCCGGATGCAGCGGCGGGGAGTCCGGGGACACGCTCTTGTGGTTCAACTTTGACGAGGGCTCCGGCACCGCGATAGCCGACAGCTCCGGCCACGTCAAGGACGCCACAGTGAGCTACCAGTTCACCGACGCCGCCTACATGGAGGACCGGGACCCCCAGTGGAGGGCCAGCGGCGTCCAGGGCGGGGCGCTGCTCTTTGACGGCTGCTCCACCGAGATAAGCTGCGACCAGGCTGAGGTTACTGTTTCCGGCGGCAGTTTCTCCATAAGCGTCTGGGTGGCCCCCAGGGCCTATGAGTGGGACGACCCCAACGCCGCGAACTCCGGGGACCAGCACCTCACGGGTATCGCGGGGCAGTTTAGCGCCAAGAGGAAGACGGGTTTCATGCTGGGCTATCAGCGCTTTGGCCGCCCCTGCTTTGAGGTGGGCGACGGCGAGCGGGTGTACACCCTCTGGGGGAGCGAGAATCTCCCCAGGTACGAGTGGAGCTACCTCTGCGCGGTGTTTGACGGCGCCAACGGCGCCATGAAGATGTATTTAAACGGCGAGGAGATCGGGAGCGTCAGCGTTGACAAGGGCGCCGAGATAGCCGCCGCCGACAGGAAACTCGTTGTGGGCGCGAACCCCGACGCGGACACCGTCTCCGGCTGCCGCATTAATAGGTTCTGCGGCCTCATGGATGAGCTCAAGCTCTATAACCGGGTCCTCACCGCCGAGGAGACGGTACCCGAGAGCGTCCCGGAGCTTAAATACGAGGACGCGGCACTTGAGAACATCCTCACCACCGACATCTACAAGACCCAGTACCACGGCGGCCCCTACGAGCACTGGATGAACGAGCCCCACGCGCCGGTCTACTATAACGGCATGTACCACCTCTTCTTCCAGCAGAACATCGTGGGCACCTACTGGCGCAACATCTGCTGGGGACACCTGGTGAGCGAGGACATGGTGAACTGGCGGCCCGTGAAGGAGGCAATCGTCCCCACGGAGAACACCGTGGTGCCCGACGGCGTCTGGTCCGGCAACGCGGCCTACGACAAAAACGGCGTGCCGCTCCTCTTCTTCACCGCCGGTAACGACAACTTCCGCACCGTCTCCGGCCTCATATCCAACCAGAACATAGGCGTTGCCTACCCCGCGGATCTCAACGACCCCGAACTCACCGACTGGGTCATCTATAAGGACATGGCCGTCACCCAGGCCGAGGGCCAGGGCCGTCCCGGCGAGTTCCGTGATCCCTACATATGGCAGCAGGACGGCAAGTGGTGCATGCTCATCTGCTCCGGCAGCGCCGTGGGCAACGGCGGCAGCGCGCTCCTCTACACCACTGACACCCTGGAGCTCAAGTCCGACGGCACCATAGATATGGACTGGAAGTACATAGGGCCCATCTATGAGATGATGGACCAGCCCTCCAAGTTCGGCACCAGCTGGGAGCTCCCCATACTCCTGCCCCTCACCAGCAGCACGGGCGTGGAGAAGTACGCCTTCTTCATCTCCCCGGCGCCGGCCGGCACGGCGGATAACAAGGTCTACTACTTCATCGGGGACTTCGACCTGGCCCACGGCGAGTTCACCCCGGACCCGGAGTACTACGATAACCCCTCCATCCTCGACTACGGCGACAACGTCTTCACCGGCCCCAGTGTCATGCAGGACCCGGTGAGCGGTGACTACTACATGTTCAGCATCATGCAGGATAAGCGCTCCGGCGCGGAGGAGATAGCCTCCGGCTGGGCCCACAGCGTGGGCCTCGCCCGCAAGATCTGGCTCAATGACGAGGGCACGGACCTCATGATGGAGCCTGCCGAGGCTTTGAGCGTCCTCGAGGGGGAGAAACTCGTTGATGAGTCCGGCCTCGACATAGCCGCCGCCAACGCGAAACTCGCGGAGGTGAAGGAGGACATGTACTGCCTGCGCCTCACATTGGGGCCCGGCGCGGGAGCCAAGTCCGCCACCATCAACCTCAAGACCGGGGGAGAGCGGGACAACACTAAGCTCGCCATAAACTTCGAGAGCGGGACCGTCACCGGCAGCACCACCAACAGAGGCGGCGCCGCCTCCGCCGCCGCGCCCCTGGCCGCGCCCTTCGAGCTGAAGGACGGCGCCATCACCCTCACAATCTACGTGGATAGGTCCCTCACTGAGGCGTTCTTCAACAGCACCAAGTCCGTGAGCATCCGCTCCTACCCCGACAAGGACTCCAAGGGCATAAGCCTGGAGGCGGAGGGGAACGTGACGGTGAGCAGCCTCACAGTCACAAGGATGAACTCGATATACGAATAAAAATAACAGAAATAAAAAGGAGAGGCCATGAAGAAGTATCTGAAAATCGCGGCGCTCATCCTCACATTCGCTGTGGTGATGACGCTCACCGCCTGCGGAGGGGACGGCAAGTCCTCCGGCGGGTTCCTGACAGTAGAGCAGATGCCCGAGACCTGGTCCGCCAAGTCCGGCGGCTACACCTGCGAGGGCACGGAGCGGCAGAGCTACCTCGTCGCCACGAACGAGACCGAGCACAAGCCCTTCGTCTACGAGGCGGACCTCACGTTCACCGACCCCAAGGACGGCTCCGGCGCGCTGGTCTTCCAGGCCACCGCCGACGCCAAGAATTGCTACCAGGCCACGTTGGACGCCCGCAGCCGCAAGGCGGAGCTCACGAAACTTGAAAACGGCAACCAGATAAGCCTCGGTACCGCCGTCAGGGTGGAGGAGGCGGATGTCTACCACCTCTCCGTCACCATGGTGGATGAGCACATCGCGTTTTACGTGGGTGACGAGCTCGTCTGCTCCACCGCCGACTACGTGCTGAGCCCGGATCTGGGGCAGAACGACGCATATCTCTCCGGGCGCCTCGGCCTCTACGCCGGCAAGGGCGACCCCGTCACCTTCACGAACGTCTCCTACACCGCCCTTGACGCCTCCCCCGCACTCACGAAACTGGCGGTGACGCCCGCCTCCGGCACGGCGGAGGGCGGCGACAACCTCCTCATTGACGGCCAGTACGTCTACCAGGAGTATGTGAGCAACGACTGCTCTCAGGCTACCATCACCGCCGAGGCCCCCGAGGGCGTTGAGGTGGAGGTTGTGGACGCCCAGGGCAAGACCGTCACGGGCCCCGTGGACATCCCCGAGAACACCATAACTAAGCTCCAGGTACACACGTACACCACCGACTCCGAGGGCAACAGGCTCAACCGCCTCTCCTACCGCCTGCACATCCACCGCCGTCAGGCCAGCTACTACGACGAGCCCTACCGCGACCAGTACCACTACTCCGTGCAGGAGGGCTGGGGCAACGACCCCAACGGCCTTGTGAAACTGGGCGACACCTACCACATGTTCTATCAGTTCTACCCCGAGAACACCGACTGGGGCGCCATGCACTGGGGCCACGCCACCAGCACCGACCTCGTCCACTGGGAGCACGAGGGCATAGCCTTCTACCCCAATGAGTACGGCACCATGTTCTCCGGCTGCGCCGTGGCGGATGTGAATAACGACTCCGGCCTCTTTGACGAGAACGGCGGCATAGTGCTTATCATCACCGCCAACGGCAACGGCCAGCGGATGATCGCCGCCTACTCCTCCGACGGCGAGAACTGGCAGTACTATCACGAGACCGACGCGAACGGCGTCCGCACCGGCAACGACGTGCTCATCGACTGGACCGAGGACGAGCTCAAGGACGCGGCATTCCGGGACCCCAAGGTCTTCAAATATGAGGACACCTACTTCATGGTTATTGCCGGCGGTCCCCTGCGCATCTACTCCTCCCAGGATCTTCTCCACTGGACCTGCGAGTCCACCTACGGCAACACCAAGAAGAACTCCTCCAGCCTCGAGGTCATGACCGAGTGCCCCGACCTCTTCCGCGTCCCCGTGGAGGGTGAGGGCGGCTACAAGTGGGTCCTCGACTACGGCGGACACTTCTACCAGGTGGGCGACTTCAATAATTCCAGCGGCAAGTGGGAGTTCTACCCCGACGCCGACTGGCCCGAGGCCGTGCCCATGAACTTCGGCAACGACTTCTACGCCACCATGACCTACTACCAGGGCTCCTCCTTCAATGAGGACACCCAGGATCCCGTTATCTCCTGCAGCTGGCTCAACTCCTGGGATTACTGCAACCTCTATGACGACATGAGCCAGAATAAGCTCTTTAACGGCACCTACTCCATGAGTCTGGAGCTCTCCCTCGTCCGGGGCACGGACGGCAAGCTGGTGCTGAAACAGAGACCCGTTGACGAGTACGCCAACAGCGTCTTCGGCGGCGAGGCGGCCTTTAGCGGCACCGTCACCACCGAGGCCGGCGTGAGCCAGGATATCGAGGGCTTTAGCGGCGACGCCTACCTCATGGAGCTCACCGCCCACCCCGGCGAGGGCACCACGAAGGTTGGGGCGCTCGTCTGCGCCGGCAGCGGCGAGGGCTACAAGGTGGAGTATGACCTCGCGACAGACACCCTCCTTGTGGACCGGGGCCGCGCCAGCAACCAGTTCTCATCCATCCAGTTCTCCAGCCACGTCACCGAGGAGCGGGAGGACGGGTCCGTGACGATACACATCTACGTGGACCGCACCACTCTCGACGTCTACTCCCGCGACTACACCGCCTCCTGCACCGTACTTGTCCTCCCCGAGGAGAGCGACAGGGGAGCGGCAGTGTACTCCGAGGGCGGCGCCTGCGATTTCGACGTCACCATCACCCCCGCCGAGTCCATCTGGTGATCAAAACACGGCAAAATGGGAAACGCGGCGGAAGCCGCGGCCCATTAAATAAAAAATGGAGGTAATAAAATGCGAAAGAAGACCACCGCAAAACTCCTGGCGCTCTTCCTGGCACTGGTACTGGCACTGAGTGCCTGCCAGGGAGACACAAACACACCGCCCGCAGACGACAACCCGCCCGAAGGCAGCGGGGAGAACCAGCCGGAGGAGAACCAACCCTCCGCGCCGGTAGATGACGTCGACGAGATGGGCAGCGGCACCAACCTCATCAACTTCAGTTCCCCCAACGCGGACCTCTTGGAGATCAACGAGGCCGAGAGATCCGTCACCCTTGGCAACTCCGGCGGAGACAACGGAGCCGGTTACATGGGCCTTGAGAAGGCCAGCCTCTCCTTCGTCTTTGAGTTCGATGTGGAACTCATAGAGGGCAACGGCCAGCTGGAGTCAGCGGCCATATCCTTCGGCTACAAGGACGCCCGTTACCCCACCGTCAGCTGGTACGGCGCCAATGTGGACACCGGTAGGAAGACCACCCCGCAGCTCTTCCGCGTCTTCGGGCCTGGGTTTAATGAGACCACCGAGGGCGGCGAGATCGGCGATATCGACCTGGAGAAACCCCTCCACATGAAGATGGATATCGACGAGAAGGGCAACTTCACCTATAGTTTCGGCAACGCCGGCGGCGAGCTCCGCTCCATCACCGGTACCATCCCCAACTGGTTTGGCGGCTACATGGGCCTCCTCACCTTCAACACCAAGGCCAAGTTCTACAACATAACCCTTGAGAACCGCGCCTGGGCCGAGAGCACCGAGCTCGACATGAGCTACCCCGAGGAGGGCGATGACAACGAGACCCTCACCGGCCTCACCGACTTCACCTCCATCAACGACCCCAACGGGCTCAAGATAGACGAGTCCGCCAAGACCGTCACCCTGGGCGACCTGGGCGGGGACCACTTCGTGGTCTACAACGGCCTTGACCATCCCACCAACTCCTTCGTCCTTGAGGCGGACGTGAACGTCCTGGGCGGCGGCGACCCCAACGCCCTCTCCGCGGCCCTCATCTTCGGCCTCGAGAGCAAGGAGACCCCCAACTGGAAGTGGTACGGCGCCAACTTCGACACCGCCCGTGTGGGCCAGCCCAACATGTTCCGCGTCTTCGGGCCCGGGTATGAGTCGGGCCTCGGCGGCGAGCAGGGCGAGATAGACTTCACAAAGCCCCTGCACCTCAAGCTCGAGATGCGCCGCAACGGCGACATGATGTACTCCTTCGGCAACGTGGGAGACGCTGAACTCAGGCACTTCACAGCCAACATCCCCAACTGGGAGGGCGGCTACGTAGGTATCCTCTCCTTCAAGTCCGAGGTGGAGTTCTCCAACATCTCCCTCAAGGACCGCAGCAGCGCGGGCGCCGCGGGCGGCGTGACCGCCACCACCGTGGACGGTTACGAGAGCCTGGGCTCCATGTCCGCCTACGGCGGCACCTGGACCGTGGCGGATGGCTCCCTCACCGCCAGCTCCGTGGGCCAGGGCAACTGCTTTGCCTACAGCGCCACCGAGGGCACGGATTTCGTGTACTCCACCGATGTCACCATCGCTGGTGACGCCGGACTCGGCGCGCTCGTATTCCGCAGCCAGAGCAACGAGAATAACGCAAACGCTTACGCTCTGAGCGTAAACAAGGCCACCGGCATGGCCCGCCTCACCCGTTGGGAGAGCGGCAGGACCCTGCAGCTCGTGGACGACAGGGCCGTTGGTACCGAGGGCACATACAACCTGAAGGTGGTGGCCCTGGGCGACTGGATGGCCGCTTACGTCAACGACCAACTCATCGCCAACACCGGCGACTACATCCTCCAGCCCGGCAACAGGGGCCAGAACACCATCCCCGAGGGCGGTTTCTTCGGCCTCCAGAGCACCAACGGTGAGGTCACCTTCTCCAACACCAAGATCACCGAGCTCACCGACGCCACCGCGCCCCTCCTCAAGAACCTGACCGTCACCTCCGCCGGCGCCGTGGAGCCCAACACCAAGTTCACCTCCACCTGGCCCGTGCTCATCCAGTTCGTGGGCAACGACGCGGAGACCGTGGACATCAACGCCGAGCCCGTGAACGACGCCACCGTCACCGTCACCGACGCCGAGGGCAACGTCTACGAGGGCGGCAAGGGCATCCCCGTGGCCGAGGGTCCCAACATCATCACCGTCACCAGCACCACCAAGGCCGCCGAGGACGTGGAGGCGTCTCTCACCTACCGTGTGAACGTCTACCGCCGTCAGGACGCCAGCGTCTACTACACCGAGCCCTACCGTGACCAGTACCACTTCTCCGTGAAGGACGGCTGGGGCAACGACCCCAACGGCCTTGTGTACTACAACGGCGTGTGGCATATGTTCTATCAGTACTGCACCTACACCCGCCAGCAGGCCATGCACTGGGGCCACTCCGTGAGCACTGACCTCATCCACTGGGAGGAGAAACCCGTGGCCTTCTACCCCGACCCCAACGGCGCTGAGTTCTCCGGCTGCATGGTGGCGGACACCACCAACTCCTCCGGCCTCTTCTCCACCGACAAGGGCGGCCTCGTGGCCATCATTACCGCTGATGGCAACGGCCAGCGCATAAAGATAGCCTACAGCGAGGACGAGGGCGAGACCTGGACTAAGCTGGACGGCGTCGCCGCAGACTGGTCCAACGACCCGCTGAAAGTCACCGACTTCCGTGACCCCAAGGTCTTCCGTTGGGAGAACAAGTGGTTCATGGTCCTGGCCGGCGGCCCCCTGCGCATCTACTCCTCCGATAACCTCCTCGACTGGACCTGCGAGTCCACCTACGGCATCTACACCGAGTGCCCGGACCTCTATCCCATCCAGCTTGAGGACGGCACCATCAAGTGGGTCCTCTCCCGCGGCGGCCGCCTCTACAAGGTGGGCGACTTCGGCGAGGTGGACGGCAAGTGGACCTTCACGCCTGACGAGGCCTATCAGAACGCGGACGGCATCATGAACTTCGGCCGTGATTCCTACGCCGCCATGACCTTCTACGTTCAGGACTTCGGCACCGCTGCCAATCCCACCATCCCCACCATCACCGAGATAAACTGGATGAACACCTGGGATTACTGCAACGAGGTGGCTGACTCCCTGGGCCAGAAGTTCAACGGCACCTACAACCTGCTGCTTGACCTGGGCCTCACCAAGGACGAGAACGGCACCTACCTCCTCACTCAGACCCCCTCCAGCATCTATGAGACCCTCCGCGGCGAGGCCGCTGTGGACGTGAAGGGCGTCGAGGTCGGCGCTGACGTCCTCAACGGTTTCACCGGCGACACCTACGAGATCGTCGCCACCTTCACCCCCAACGAGAAGACCCAGCGCGTCGGGTTCCGTCTCCGCACCGGCAACGGCCAGGAGACCGTTGTGGGCTATGACGCCCGCAACAGCGCCGTCTTCATCGACCGCACCAACTCCGGCGCCATGATCTCCGGCAATTTCGCCGAGGGCGGCAGCCAGGCCGTGACCCTCAACGCCGACGGCACCATCGACCTCCACATCTTTGTGGACCGTGCCAGCGTAGAGGTCTTCGCCAAGGGCTACACCATCGCGGGCGCCGACCAGATCTTCCCGGATCCCACCAGCACCGGCATCGAAGTCTTCGCCGCCGGCGGCGGGACCGTCACGGCGGACGTGACGATCTACCCCCTCACTGGCATCTGGGGCTAAGAAAATAGAGACCCCCCTAATATAGGGACACACGAAAGCCGGGCAAAGGCGTAAAAACCTTTGCCCGGTTTAATCTTTTGCCCGGAGGGCCGGGGAGTTGTGGCGTTTGGCCGCAACTCTTTTTTTATTCCTCGTTAAAGTATCGTTTCGCGATTTCGATTATATCCCGGACGTAGGCGGAGATGTAACTGCCCTTCCTGTAGGCCGCCACAAAGGCGGAGGTTGTCTTGGGCTCGCCGAAACTGTAGGAGACTATGGGGCGGGTGACGACCCGGTGGCGCAGGTGGGACTCGAATATGAAGGCCACGCCGTACCCCAGGGATACGAGCTCCATTATGGCCGGGAGGTTGCTGGTGTACATGATGTTCTCGAACTGCAGCCCGTGGTCACGGAAGTAGTCGTCGGTTATCTGCCGGGTGCGCTGCTCCGGCATCATCTGGATGAGTAGCTCGTTTTTGAGTAGCGCCGGGTCCAGCCGGGGATAGCGGCTGGAGGGGTTGGGCTTGGAGAAACGGCCGATGGGGTGGTTCTCGCAGGTGCAGATGTACATCTCCTCGTCCCAGAGCGTCTCGTACTCCAATAGGGGATTTAAATCGTTTGGCTTGCTGTAGAACGCCACGTCTATCTGGCCATCTAAGAGTTTCCTGTCGTTCTCCGTGGCGTGGCCCTCGAAGATATTCACCTTCACATGGGGCCACACCGCCTGGAAGGCCGGCAGGACGTAGGGCAGCATGTAGGAGCAGCGCATGGGGGAGAAGGCCGCGTTCACCACCCCCACGTCCCGCTTTATTATGTCCGCCAGCTCCGTGTCCAGGTCGTTTTTGAGCCGCAGTATCTGCTGGGCCTTGTCCACGTACCGCTCACCGGCGTAGGTGAGGAGGTACTTGTGGCCCAACCGGCGGAAGAGTTTAAGCCCCAGGTCGTCCTCCAGCGAGATGAGGAACTTGCTGAGCGTCGGCTGGCTAACATAGAGCGACTCCGCCGCCTTCGTTATGTTCTGGTGTTTCGCTATGGAGAGCACGTAGGTGAGCTCGCGAAAATCCATGGTCGATCCCCCTTATTTTCTTTGAATCCATTATAACGGCGGGGCGGGGAGTTTTCAATAGCGTGAATGATTTTTCATAGAAAACATTCTAAAAACGAATAGTACCGCAGTATCCTAAAAAATAGGCGATTTTCGGCGTATAGAGCCGGTGATTTGATATTTTCAATAATTTTGCCCTCCTTAAATTGTGCAATACGCATACGAACATAGCCGGAGGCTATAAGACTCATAAAAAACAAGAATTTTACTAAATGTATTGGGCGTGATAAGATATAACCAACAAGGGAACAGGCGCCACGTTCCAAATAAAACACAAATTCCGTTTGAAAGGAGCAAAAGAATGGTCAAACTGTTCGACTCAGGCGTCTATCTGCTGGACGGAAAGACGTTGGTCCCCGAGAACGAGGCCGGCGAGGCTGTCAAGGCCACGAAGGAGGAGGCGCGCCGGGGAACAATAGCTTACGGCATTCTCCAGGCTCACAATGTGAGCGGCGACCCCGAGAACCTGAAGATAAAGTTCGACGCCATAACGAGCCACGACCTCACCTATGTGGGCATCATCCAGACAGCCAGGGCCTCCGGCCTTGATAAGTTCCCCCTGCCTTACGTCCTCACATGCTGCCACAACAGCCTCTGCGCCGTGGGCGGCACCATCAATGAGGACGACCACGTATTCGGCCTCACCGCCTGCCGCAAGTACGGCGGCATCTATCTCCCGCCCCACATGGGCGTCATCCACCAGTACATGCGCGAGACCATGGCCGGCGGCGGCAAGATGATCCTGGGTTCCGACTCCCACACCCGTTACGGCGCGCTGGGCACCATGGCCGTGGGCGAGGGCGGAGGAGAGCTCGTAAAGCAGATCCTGGAGCAGACCTGGGACGCCGCCTACCCCGAGGTGGTGGCCGTCTACCTGGACGGCAAGCCCCGTCCCGGCGTGGGTCCCCAGGATATAGCGATAGCCATAGTCTCCGCCGTATTTAAGAACGGCTACGTGAAGAACAAGGTCATGGAGTTTGTGGGGCCCGGCGTCTCCACCATGAGCACCGACTACCGCAACGGTATCGACGTCATGACCACAGAGACCACCTGCCTCTCCTCCGTCTGGCGCACCGACGAGGACACCAGGGCCTACCTCAAGGAGCACGGCAGGGAGGATGAGTTTAAAAAGCTGGACCCCGCGGCAGTGGCGTATTACGACGGCTGCGTCTACATAGACCTCTCCACCGTCCACAGCATGATAGCGCTGCCCTTCCACCCCTCCAACGGCTACGAGATCCGGGAGCTCAACGCGAACCTTGACGACATCCTCCACGCGGTGGAGCTGGACGCCCAGAAACTCATAAAGCGCCCGGGCTTGCACCTCAACCTCTGGGAGAAGGTCCGCGACGGCGCCCTCTACGCCGACCAGGGCACCATAGCCGGCTGCGCCGGAGGTACGTACACGAACATCATGGAGGCCGCCTACCTATTGGACGGCAAGAGCACCGGCGCCGGCGAGTTCGCCCTGGGCGTATATCCCAGCAGCCAGGCCGTGATGCTGGACCTCACCCGCAAGGGCGCGGTGGAGAAACTTATCGCCGCCGGCGCCACCATCCGCACGGCCTTCTGCGGCCCATGTTTCGGCGCCGGGGACACCCCCGCCCACGGCGGACTCTCCGTCCGGCACACCACCCGCAACTTCCCCAACCGCGAGGGTTCCAAGCCCGGCAACGGACAGCTCGCCAGCGTCGCGCTTATGGACGCCCGCTCCGTGGCCGCCACGGCTGCCAACGCAGGCCGTATAACCGCCGCCGACGAGCTGGGCTACGAGTATGAGTGCCCGGAGTACAGCTACGACCCCACCGCCTACGAGCACAGGGTGTACCAGGGCTTTGGCAAGGGCGACCTCAACGAGACCCTGGTCTGCGGCCCCAACATCAAGGATTGGCCGGAGCTGCCGCCCCTCAATGAGCACATGCTCCTCAAGGTCTGCGCATACATAACCGACCCCGTCACCACCACCGACGAGCTCATCCCCTCCGGCGAGACCGGCTCCTTCCGCTCCAACCCCCTGGGCCTCGCGGAGTTCACTCTCAGCCGCCGCGTGCCGGAGTACGTGGGCAAGGCCAAGGCCGTGAAGGCCAATGAGGAGGCCCGCAAGGCCGGCTCTTGCCCCCAGGAGGTGGCCCGGGTGCTTGATTCTGTCCGCGCCATCCCCGGGTGCGCGGACGTCCGTGACGAGAGCGTCGACCTCTCCAGCACCATCTACGCCGTGAAACCCGGCGACGGCTCCGCCAGGGAGCAGGCGGCCTCCTGCCAGAGGGTCCTGCTGGGCGGCGCGAATATCGTGAAGGAGTACGCCACCAAGCGCTACCGCTCCAACCTAATTAACTGGGGCATGGTGCCCTTCGTCCTGAAGGGCGAGCCGGACTTCGCGGACGACGACTACATCTTCGTCCCCAACATCCGCGCGGCCCTGGAGGGCGACATGGAGAACATCCCCGCCTACGTGATAGGCGAGAGCGTGCGGGAACTGCCCCTCTCCATCGCGGCACTCACCGGCGAGGAGAAGGAGATCATCCGCTGCGGCTCACTCATTAACTACAACCGCAAGCTCAAGGGAGCCCGTTGACATATAAATGGAGGTTATGATCATGTCAAATAAGACCATCCGAGTACCTGTCACCATCATGCGCGGGGGCACCAGCAAGGGCGTGTACCTTCTGGAGGATGACCTCCCCGAGGATAAGAGCGCCTGGGACGCCCTCCTTTTACGCCTCATGGGCAGCCCCGACAAGAAACAGATAGACGGACTGGGCGGTTCCCAGTCAGTCACCAGCAAGGTGGCAATAGTCAAGAAGTCCCAGCGGCCCGACGCGGACGTGGACTACACCTTCGCCCAGGTCTCCGTTGATAAGCCCATCGTCAGCTACAAGGGCAACTGCGGCAACATATCCTCAGGCGTCGGCCCCTTCGCCATCGAGAAGGGCCTGGTGGAGGCCAGGGACGGCGTCACCTCCGTTCGCATCTTCAACACCAACACCGGCAAGGTGATCATCTCCGACGTCCAGACCCCGGAGGGGGAGGTGGCCTATGAGGGTCACTTCACCATAGCCGGCGTCCCCGGCACCGCCGCCCCCATTAAGCTCAAATTCGTGGAGCCCGCCGGCACACTGGGTAACGGCCTTCTGCCCACCGGCAGCGCCGTTGACACGCTTATGGTCCCGGACTTCGGCCCGGTGCGGGTCTCCATCGTGGACGCCGCCAACCCACTGGTGTTCGTGAAGGCCAAGGACCTGGGCCTCACAGGCCGGGAACTGCCCGATGAGCTCAACGCCGACCAGGAGAAACTTGACCTCCTTGAGAAGGTCAGGGGTCTGGCCGCCGTGAAACTGGGCCTCATCGAGGACTACACCCGCTCCGCCTGGGACACCCCGGGCATACCCAAGATGACATTCGTGGGCGAGGCGGAGGACTACGTCACCTCCGACGGCCGGGAGATCAAGGCCGGCGATATCGACCTCCTCTCCAGGATGATGTCCATGCAGAAGGCGCACCCCAGTTACGCCATGACCGGCGCCATGTGCACTGCCGCCGCCGCCGTCGTACCCGGCAGCATCGTCGCGGAAGTGCTCTCCGAGGGCGTTGACACCCAGTTCATCCGCATCGGGCACCCCAGCGGGGTCCTGGAGTGCGGCGTTGACTACCGGGAGAACGGGTCCGTGCCCGAGATAGACGACACCTTCGGTTTCCGGACCGCTAACCTCCTCATGGAGGGCACGGCCTCCGTGAGACTCTGAGAATAATATATTGGAGGGTAATTTCCATGACAGAATTTCTCGCTCCCTATATGCCCATCATATCTCTCGTGGTGCTGGCGATAGTTGTGGCTATAGGCTTTATTAAGAAAGTGAACCTGGGATTCCTGTCCCTCGGCGTGGCGTTCATCCTGGCCACCGTCGGCGGCCTCAAGGCCTCAGCCGTCACCGGCGGGTTCTCCAGCTCCATGTTCGTGACTCTGGTGGGCGTCACCTTCCTCTTCGGAATGGCCTCCCAGAACGGCACCCTTGACCTCTTCTCCAAGAAGATCGTGGCCCTGGTGGGCCGCCACACGGTGCTCATCCCCATACTCATGTTCGTGCTCTCGGCCTTCATCTCCGCCATCGGCCCCGGCCACATCGCCGCCGGCATACTCATGACCACCTTCGCTATGTATCTCGCATTCGAGATGAAGATAAACCCCTGGGTGACGGCCCTCTTCGCGAAACTGGGCGCCAACGCCGGGTGCGCCTCGCCCCTGTCCCTCACCGGCATACTGGCGAAGGAGCTCTCCGAGCCCATGGGCTACAGCGGGTTCGGCCTGCATCTCTTCCTCTCCACGCTCCTCTCCGGCTTTATATTCACCTTGGTGGTGTACGTGGGTTCCAAGAGCTACAAGGTGAAGGCTGATAACCCCCTCAAGCTCTCCCAGATCCCCAAGTTCAACCGCAACCAGAAACTCACCATGGCCGCCATAATCGTGATGGTGGTGTGCTGCATCGGTTTCAAGTTCGATACCGGCCTCTTCGCCTTCATAATGGCCTCCGTCCTCATCCTGCTGGGCGCGGCGGATGAGAAGGCCGCCATCAAGGGCATCCCCTGGGGGACCTTAGTCTTCATCTGCGGCGTCGGTGCACTTGTCAGCGTCATCGACAAGCTGGGCGGCATCACCATGATCTCCGACTTCCTCACCGGTTTCATGGGCGAGAAGACTGCCGTTCCCATCATGGCCGCCACCTCCGGCATACTCTCCTGGGTGAGCTCCACCACGGGCGTCGTCATGCCGGCCCTCTACCCCATAGCGGACCAGGTCGCTCAGCAGTTCGCGGGCGTCAACTATGTTGAGCTCATCGCGGCCATCACGGCCACCTCCTTCGCGGCTGCCATAAGCCCCCTCTCCACCGGCGGCGCTATCATCATGTCCTCCTACTCCGCCTCCAAGGAGACGACAAACGAGGAGATGAACAAACTCTTCAAGAACCTCTTCCTGCTCTCCGTGGCGAACGTCGCCATCAACGTTCTCCTTGCGGCCCTGGGTGTATTCAACCTGGGCGGGCTCTTCAACTGATGGCCTAATACTGTTTACCCTTTCGCTTTTAGCCCCCGGCGCGGCGCCAAGCCGCCCGGGGGCACTTTTTTGGGCATTATGTAATTAAATCTTTCACCTGTGCCGGGATGCTTTTCTCTTTTGCGATGTTGCGTATCCTGGCTTTTAAACTCATTGCGTTTTTCACAGAAGCACCTCCAAATACTGACGCAAAATATTTGCTGTTCGCATCTTCTTGGCGTAAAGGTTAAGTTTATTCAAATCTTTTCTCGGGTCGGCCGCGTACAGCTTTAGCGCGGAGAGAAACGTCTCAGTCCCCAGTTTATTGCGGCTGCGGATCACGTCGCAGATCGTCCTCTCAAGGTCGTACGCCGGGACGTCGTTCCCGGAGAGGGTTTTCAGCGTAGTCTTACCGAGATCAAAAAGATCCGGCTTGATGTAATACACCTTGCACTCCGACTTTATAGCCGCGGAGGGGATGCAGCCGGAGGGCGCGGTGATGGTATGCTCAAAGGGCGTACGGTCAGAGATGCCATGGAGATAGAGGGCGGTCTCGTGAGAGAAAATGATCCTCTCTGAACGCCTGCTGATAGAGAGCAGTTCGTCCTGCATATCGTCGGGGAGAATGTACTGCCCCCTTACAATGCGGTGGATCTTATTCTCTTTGCAAAGTTTATACAGTATCTCCTTCGAGATACCGTGCTCCGCCGCAATCTTCGTCTCGATTATGCCGCCGTGCGCCCTCGCGATGGCGGCAAGCTCAGTCATATGGTCCATTTGCTCACCTCACCGAAATTATTTAATAATATTATACCCAAAATTACGACGAAAGTCAACGTGCGCGCTGACCACGCACCTCTCTCGGCTGTCCCCCAATTGACAGACACTGTAATTTGTACTATAATGCCAGAAACGTTTAGAGGCCGCCGCGGGCGGCGGAAGGGGGCACAATATGAAAAGAGTTATACGCCGCGCTGTGGCCGTGGTCCCGGCGGTACTTATCCAGTTACTTCTCTACTACATGCTCTTCACCTGGCTGAGGCCCTGGGCCACGGCGATAGGCATCGTCCTCGGGGTAATGGCGCTTGTGTTCGTGCTGTACCTCATAACCCGGCGGGATGAGAGCACATACCGCATACTCTGGCTGATGCTCATACTCACCTTCCCCTTGCCGGGGGCGCTCCTCTACCTCATCCTCGGCAACAAGCACTCCATGGCGCCCATACGCAAGCGGATGGAGCGGGCGCCGCGCCTCCCGGAGGAGAAGGACGTCTCCGGCCCGCTCTACGAGGAGCTGGAGGCGGAGGATAAGCGCCTCGCCCAGACGTTCCGCCTGCTCCAGCGCATAACCGGCTTTCCGCTGCGCCGGGGAGGGGAGATGGAGTACTACCCCCTGGGGGATAATATGTTCCCCAAGATGCTCCAGGAGCTGGAGCGGGCGGAGAAGTTCATATTCGTAGAGTACCTCATAATCGAGAACGGCCTCTTCTGGGACTCCCTCGTGGAGGTGATGGCCCGGAAGGCCGCCCAGGGCGTGGACGTGCGGGTGATGTACGACGATCTGGGCTCCATCTCCACCTACACGGAGAGGAACGCGGCGGAACTGCGGAAAAAGGGCATAAAGTGCGTGGCATTCAACCCGCTCCTCTTCGTCAGCGGGACTCTCAGCTGCCGCACCCACAGGAAGATGCTCATCATCGACGGCCGCACTGCCTTCAGCGGCGGCGTGAACCTGGCCGACGAGTATATAAACCACATCACTCGTTTCGGCCACTGGAAGGACATCGGTTTCATGGTCCGGGGCGAGGCCGTCAGGAGTTTCACCAGGATGTTCGCGGAGCTATGGAACGCTTTCACCAAGGACCCGGTGCCGGCGGAGTACCTCTCCGCCCCCGCGGGGGAGAGCGGGGCGGGGGATGGACTGCTGCTGCCGTACTACGACTCACCCCTCCGGCCCGAGGGCGCCACAAACGAGCTCTACATCGACCTCCTGGCCCAGGCGGAGGACCACGCCTGGTTCTACACCCCGTATCTCCTGCCCGGCGAGGCGCTGTTGGACGCCCTCGTCCGCGCCGCCCAGCGCGGGGTGGACGTGCGGATAATAACGCCGGGGATCCCGGACAAGAAGATCGTCTACCGCATGACCAGGAGCTTTTACCCCGTACTGCTGGAGGCCGGCGTGAAGATATATGAGTACACCCCGGGTTTCCTCCACGCCAAGGCGTGCCTCGTGGACGGGAAGGTGGGGGCCGTGGGCACCGTGAACCTCGATTACCGCAGCCTATTCTTGCAGTTCGAGAATAACACCGTGTTCTATAGGTCCTCCCTCCTCGACGCCCTCCATGAGGACTACCTGGAGACCCAGTCGAAGTGCCGGGAGAGAAAGCTGGAGGACCTGAATATCACCTTCGGGAAATGGCTCATCGACGGATTTTTGCGCCTGGCGGCGCCCCTGTGCTGACGGCTATGATACGCACGGCGCTGCGCCGACATTTTGAGTCCGACGGCGGACTTTTATTAATTTTGTATTAACAACACACTAAATCATTGACAAGTATCCAGTTTCGGACTACAATAGCATAGTCCTATTTCGGATTTTGTGACACGCAAAAGGGGGGACCGGGTGTGACGGGGGACAGCAAGGGACAGCTTGACGCCATCAACAAGCAGATAAAGGACGTTGTGGGGCTCTACAGGACAGCGGTCAGCCACCTGGGGATGAGCGAGAACGAGCTCTGGATCTGGTACTCGCTCATAATAATGGACGGCGAATACTCCCAGCAGGACATATGCGTCATGTGGTCCATATCCAAGCAGACGGTGAACAGCATCATCTCCAACATGGTACGGAAGGGGTTCGTCTCGCTGGAGGCCATCCCCGGCTCCCGCAACAGGAAGGAGATACGCCTCACCCAGTCCGGCAGGGAGTACGGCGAGAGCGTGGTGCGGCCGTTATTTGAGGTGGAGCGCAGGGCCATCGAAAAACTCACCCTGGAGGAGCGGGTGGCCTGCACCTCGGCGTTCAGGAAGTACATAAGTTTCCTGAGGGAGGAGATGTGCGGCTATGAGACCAGGGAGAAGAGAAAGGGGGTAGTTTGACGGTGGAACTTTTAAAGTGTGTTTTGTATTTCGCCCTCATTGGGGTGTCCGGGTTCCTTCTGGGGCGTCTGCTGCCCAAGGGGCTCTTCAAGTGGGATCGCCCGCCCTTCCGTCTCCTACAGTGGGAGCGCCAGGGCGCGGTGTACGTCTCCCTCGGCATACGCAGGTGGAAGGAGCGGCTGCCGGACATGAGCGTCATACTGCCGAAACTCATGCCCTCAAAGAAAATGCCCAAGGCCGCCACGTCGTCGCAGCTGGAGCTCATGATACAGGAGACCTGCGTGGCGGAGTGGATACACGGACTACTGTGTATCGCGGGTTTCGGGTGCGTCCTCATCTGGAAGGGCATGTGGGGGTGGCTCATCTCCATCATATACTGCCTCTGCAACGTGCCCTTCATCCTAATACAGCGCTACAACCGCCCGAAACTATTGCATATTCTCAAGAGAGTACAGGCTAAAGAGAGTGTCCATGAAAAATGTGATCGTCTTGAGCTGCAGTACGGGACAGGGGCATAACTCCTGTGCCGAGGCCATCAAGAGTTATTTTGAAGAAAAGAATATAAACTGCGAGGTCAGCGAGTCCTTGGAGTTCATCTCGCCGGGATTCGCCAAGTTCATCTCCTGGGGGCACAATTTCATCTACAGGCACATCCCCTGGTTCTTCAGGTGGGGCTATAACTTCAGCGAGAGGCACCCGGGGGTACTAAATAGTGGCTCGGCCATAAACATGGTGCTGACGGCCGGCGCGGGGCGCCTCTATGAGCACCTGGCCGCCGGGGGGTATGACACCGTCATCTGCACCCACGTCTTCCCGTCCCTCGCGCTGACCGCCGCCCTTCGGAAGTACCCGCTCTCCGTACAGACGGCTTTCGTGGACACGGACTACACCTTCAGCCCCGGCACGGAGTTCAGCGACCTCCAGTGGTACTTCGTCCCCAGCGACTCCCTGAGGGGGGACTTCGAGAGGCGCATAGCCGCCCCCCACAGGACGGTGACAACGGGCATCCCGGTGCGGGGGGAGTTCTGGACCCGCCACACCCGGGACGAGGCCCGGCGGATGCTGAACATCGACGTCCGCGCAAAACACTTGCTCGTCATGTGCGGCAGCATGGGCTGCGGGCCCATCATGAAACTCCTGCGCCGCGTCACAGATGGTGCGCCCCGGGGGATAGTGGTGACGGCCATCTGCGGGACAAACGAGCGGCTGCGGCGGAAACTTGAGCGCCGGTACGCCGGTGACGGGCGCGTCCACATCGTGGGCTACACGGGGGACGTCTCCCTCTACATGGACTCCGCCGACCTATACATCACGAAACCCGGCGGGATAAGCGTGACGGAGGCGGCGGCCAAGAACCTGCCCATGGCGTTCATAGATTTGGTGTCCGGCTGTGAGAAGTACAACATGGAGTTTTACACAGATCTCGGCGCCGCCATCACGGACACCTCCGTGGACCGCCTGGCCCAGAGGTGCGTCCAGCTCCTCACCTCCGGCGACGAACTGCGGAAGATGCGTTCCGCCCTGGAGGACTACCGCCAGCCCAACGGCGCGGAGCTTATCTATTACGAGCTTAGCAAAGGAACAGAACAATGACCATAAGGAAAACTGACATTGTAGATTACCGAAAATTCCGGTTCAATAAGCTGAACACGCCGGAGTTCGAGCACCTGAAGTACCTGGCCTTCTGGCCGGTGTACGGGCTCATGTTCATGACGGTGGAGCGGCTCTGGATACGGGAGAGCTACACCCCCGTCCACTGCGCCCTGGACGACGCCATACCCTTCTGCGAATATTTCCTGATACCGTACATGTTCTGGTTCGTGTTCCTGACGGGCATGATCGCCTACACGCTCCTATTCGACACCGAGGCGTTCAAGAGGATGATGAGGTTCATCATGGTCTCCTACTCGGCGGCGATAGTCATCTACATACTCTTCCCCAACTGCCAGGAACTGCGGCCCGCGGACTTTGCGCGGGACAACGTCTTCACCCGGTTCATCGCGGGGTTCTATGAGTTCGACACGAACACAAACGTCTGCCCCTCCATCCACGTGATAGGGTCCGTGGCGGCGATGCTGGCGGCCTGGGACAGCCGGCACTTCAGTACCCCCGGTTGGCGCTGGGCCTTCGGCGTGACGGCGCTGCTCATATCCGTCTCCACGGTGTTCATAAAGCAGCACTCGGTCCTCGACCTCCTGGCGGCGGCGCCGGTCTGCCTGGCGGCCTACCACGTCGCCTACGGCAGGAAGGGCGCGCTGAGCAAGAGGGCCCCGCGACTCGTGAGCTAAACTTAACTATCGAAAGATCCGGCGCGGCAGAGTTTCGCTCTGCCGCGCCTTTCTCTGCTTGGCTGCAAAAAATCTCGAAAAATCAAAGTTTTTGCTGTTGAGAGCATAAACTTGATTTTTCCAGAAGTTTATGCTATGATGTGGGCGAGGAGGGACGCGGAATGATAGGGACGCACGAACTAAAGAGGAGGGACCGGTACCTCAATAAGCTCATCGGATTTCAGGATACGGAGCCCGTGAAAGTCATAACGGGCATAAGGCGCTGCGGGAAGTCGAGCCTACTCAAGCTGATGGTGGCCCATCTGGCGGAGACGGGCGTCAGGCCGGAGCAGATACTTGAGATGAACTTTGAGTCCAACGATTTTCGGAAGATGACCGCCGACGACGTCTACGCCTACGTTAAGGGGAGGGCCGCGCCGGGGGAGCGCATGTACCTATTTTTCGACGAGATCCAACGGGTCGAGGCATGGGAGGACGCCGTCAACGCCCTGCGGGTGGACCTCGACTGTGACATCTACGTCACCGGTTCCAACGCCTATCTGCTCTCCTCGGAGTACTCCACCTATCTCTCCGGCAGATGCGTGGAGATAAAGATGCTGCCCCTCTCGTTCAGCGAATTTCTCTATTTCCACGGTTTTGAGGTGCGGGAGACGAGGAGCGCCCTGGGCGGCGTCCGCAAGCGGGTGTACGACAGGGAGGGCGAGCAGTACGAACTGCGGGAGGCCTTTGAGGCGTTCATGCGCTTTGGCGGGATGCCGGGCCTCGCCGACGTGGGTCTGGACCAGGAGAAGGCCCTCGCCATCCTCGACGGCATATATTCCACCGTCGTGGTCCGGGATATCCTGGAGCGGGAGAGGCGCCGGGGACAGAGGCAGATAACGGACCCCGCGCTCCTCCGCAAGATCATCATGTTCCTGGCGGACAACATAGGCTCCAACGTCTCCATGGCGTCCATCGGCAACACGCTCATGAACGAGGGGCTCCTTGAGGATGGCAAGCGGCGTGGCGCCCCCAGCGCCCACACGGTCCAGGCGTACGTCAACGCGCTCATGGAGAGCTACTTCTTCTATGAGATAAAGCGTTTCGACATAAAGGGCAAGGAGTACCTGCGGACGCTGGGGAAGTACTACATCGTAGATATCGCCCTGAGGAACTATCTCCTGGGGTATCGAAACCGCGACAGCGGCCACGCGCTGGAGAATGTGGTCTATTTTGAACTGCTCCGCAGGGGTTACGACGTGGCGGTGGGCAAGATAGATAACTTAGAGGTGGACTTCGTGGCGTCCTCCGCCGGTGAGAGGCTATATATCCAGGTGACGGAGTCCATGAGCGGCGGGGACGTGAGAAAGCGCGAGCTGGCCCCGCTGCAAAGGATACGCGATAACTACGAAAAGCTGGTGCTGTCTCTGGACCCGGGCCTTGAGAGCTCCTACGAGGGGATAAAGTCCGAGAATTTAATTGACTGGCTGCTGAAGGAATAAAAATGCTATAAATAAAGCCCGAAACGGGACTCTCAGAGTTTGAGAGCGCGTTTCGGGCTTTATTTTATCCCTTCAGGTTCAAAAAACGGCTGGTGAAGGCGTCGGGGAAGGTGAAAGTCTTCTCCGCGCCGCCGAAATTGACTGTCACGCGCTCCTGGGTCAGGCTGGTGATGGCGCCCTCGCCGTAGACTTTGTGGGTGACGGTGGAGCCCAGGGCCACACGGGAGAGGTCCACAGGCGGTTTCACCGCTGGGGATTTGGGGGCCGGTGGGGACGGAGGGGGCGGGGGGACATATGATGGGCGGCGGGCGCTGGGCTGCTTTGCCGGGGCGGGGGGTGGGGACTCCTCGTCCTCCTCCGGCTCGTTTACAAAATACGGCGCGTCCGGGACGTCGTCCTCCGCCGGGGGCTCCGCCAACATGGAACTTTGCAGGAGACCGGACATGGCCTCGTAGTCCTGCCGGGTGATTACGGTGGAAAAGAGGCCCACGTTCCGATCCTGGGAGTGGCGGTCGATGCCGGTGTAATTGAGGCTCGCGTCCTCGTAGCGCTTAAACTTGTACACCGCGTCGGTCATGAGGTCCTCGTTAAAGACATTGAGCGACACCAAGAGCTCAAAATCCTTCACCTGGAGTCCCGTGACCTTTTTAAAGAGCGCCGGTTCCAGCTGGGTTATGACGTCCTTGAGGCTGTGCTCCCGGTAGTCCGTCAGGTACATGAATACCGGCACCCGGGTGGCGAACTTTATGAGCTTGTCCTGGATCTTCTTGCGCCGGGATTTGTAGTCCTTCTCCTCCTCTGAGAGCTCCCGCCGCTCCTTATCCGAGAGCGGTTTGCCGCTCTTCATGACCTTCTTCACGGCCTCGGTCTTGTTGATGATGGTCTGTATCTCGGTGTTGAGACTGCGGAAGTCCTCTATCCGCATGAGCGCCGCCATCGCCTCCTCGTTCGCCAGGAGCCGGGAGAGAGTCTCGTTGTCAACGTTTACGAGGAGCGCCGACTGCCAGCGTTTCGCGAGGAGCGTGGCGGAGGTGCCGGACATGGCGATGTCCAGTATCTCAGCCGCGTTCACCTGACGCATGGCGCTGCCGTCATAGGCCAGCACCGGCAGGAAATTTATAAAATCCCCCACCTTCTTCTCCGGGTTCTGCTCGGTGATGTTGAGGCGGCAGCTGTAGTCGGATATCTGCTTGAGGGCCCGGTCCAGGGCGAAGTCGAAGACGTAGCACTCCCGCTTTATGATCTCCCGCCGCCCGTCATCCCCCTCTACCTCCCAGGGGCTCTGGACCCGGAAGGCCGCCTGGAAGTATGTCTCGGGGCTCGTTAAATTGCGGAGCATGAATATGCCCGTCCAGGGTCGGACGGTGACGCCAGTGATGAGCTTTCCGCAGGAGAGGGTGATAGTCTTCGTCGCCAGGGGGTCGCCCATGGCGTCCAGCACCGGCTCCAGGGCCTTGACGCCTATGCCGGCCTCCGGCCCCGCGCACACCACCACCTTGTAGTCGTGGTAGAACGTGTTCTGCCGCTGGGCCAGGAGATTCGCCATCGCCTGGCAGGAGACCACGTTCGGCAGGAACCATAGGGTGTGCTGGAGCACGTTGAGGAGCTTACCGTGGGAGTAGGGCATGGGCGGTTTCTGCGCCCCGAGTTTTAGCTCGGTGACGGTGGTCTCCATGTAGGAGCCCCGTATGAGGTCCAGCCACTTCTGGACGTAGTCCTCGTAGACGAACCGGGCCTCCGGGCCACTCCCCTTGGCGGAGAAGAAGACGTTGAGGTCGAATTCGTCGAACTCCCCATGCTTTGCTATCTTCTGTATGCTCTCCGGGAGCTTGTATGTCATCATCACCATCCGGGGGAGGGAGGCGTAGGGGTTATTGTCCCCCTTCCAGGACTCCTTGGCCCGCTGCTCGTCGGAGTAGGTCCAGTTGTAGATCTGCTCCTCGATGAACTCCCCGGAGTTGAGGGCCCGGAAGGGCGTCCCGGAGAGGTAGAGGTAGTGGTCCGTGGTGATGGGCAGCCAGTCCTCGTCGCGGGCGTTGCCCCGGTCGTAGCGGCTCAAGTCCTCCTCGTAGACGTCCTCGTCCTGCTCGAATAGTTTCCGGGCGTTCTCCTTCCAGGCGCCGAAGTGGTACTCGTCGAATATCACGAGGTCCCAGTTGGTGGTGTGTACCCACTCGTTGTTGGCCTTTATGCGGCCGGTCTGTTTCTCCACACCTAAGAAGTCCTGGAATGAGCCGAAACAGACTATGGGCCGCCGCCTGTCCGCCTGCTGGTACTGGATATCCAGCGTGAGTTGGGGGTTGTTGGGGTCCCGGGAGATGAACTGCCACCCCTCGAAGTCCACGTGGGTCGTGAGGTCCTCCCGCCAGGCCGCCTGAACGGCGGGCTTGAAGGTGAGGACCAGGACCTTCTTAAATCCCATCTTTTTCGCCAGCTCATAGGCGGCGAAGGTCTTGCCGAAACGCATCTTGGCGTTCCACAGGAACTTTGGACGGCGGCTGGAGCCCTCCCGGTCCACGGATCTGAAGTAGGCCGCCGTGCGCTCCACCGCCGCCTCCTGCTCCGGGCGCATCTTGAATGTCCTGGTGCGGCCCTCCGGGTTCCCGGTGCGGGTGCGGACGGCCACCACCGCCGCCTGCACGTCCCGGACGCCGCAGCGGAACCACTCGCCTCCGGCGGCGGCGATGTGCCGGGCCCTCAGGGCCCTATGTACGTCCTTATCTGTGAAGGACCCACCGTCCGGGTACATGGCGCTCTCCCGGAGGACTATCCTGTAGGGCACGCTGCCGTCCGGGCGCTTCGTGGGGTACTGCTGGGCCACCCGCCGGTCCACGTCCACGGCTGTGTAGCCGACTTTGAGGAGTCCCCGGTACTGGGGGTTCGTGTCCTCATAGGCGTATATCATGGGGTGGGCGTCCGGCCGCTGGGGGAAGAATGGGGCGTTAGGCATCACCGTCACCGCCAATCTCCATGGGCTTTATCATGGACTCGATGAAGGTGATCTCGTCCTCCGTCAGGTCATACTTGGCGTAGAGCTCCGCGTCAGTCCACGGGCGGGAGAAGTCCTGGATGGGGACAAATTGATATACATTTTTTGTTGCATGCTGTGTATTCTTCAATAGAAGGACGAGAAAACGAAGGAAACGAGTTGATAGGTAACTTATGATATTACGAGCATTTTTCTCTGTTTCGCAAGGCCCTATAACGAGGTAAGTTTCTGTACAAGCAGAACCTGGCTCACCATAAAATGGCTTGTTAATAATCTGATGAGGAAAATCTTCGCCAGCTCCATATGCGTAAGTAATATATACCTTATGTTTATCAATCAAATCGTGGCCCGATGGAATTTCCGCACGAGGAATAAATCCTACACTTTTGTTTCCATACAATTTTACATCACCCTGGTGGTAAGTACGATTCCCGGTTATGTAAGTCCTTAACCCAAAGGGTTTAGAGGGGCTGACAAGAGTAGAAAAAGATTTTTCTCCCATTGACTTAACTTTTCTATATATGGAGACTGCTTCATTATAACGAATAAAAGTCGTTGTTCCATCTTCCAACAAACTTCTAGTCATTGTTGATTTAACGTCATTGCGAGAAGTTACAATTGTGCATTGACCCTGATAATCTCGACTCCACAGGAAGTAACACACGCCACCTTTTATTTCAACACCGGAAAAACATTCGGAAGAAACAGGAAAATCAAACAATAATTGTAATCTGTTGTCTGTTAACATTTTATTCCGAAATTCATCCAGACCTCTGCCTCCAGAAAACCATCTAGACGGAATAATCATTGACAGAAAGCGAGGCCGAAGTTTCATTGCTTGTTCGACAAACAATTGATATATTGGAGACGCACTTCCACCTCCACCCCCGTCACTAAGCTGATACGGCGGATTACTAATTATCACATCAAATCTCATATTAAAAATCTCCTCGGGCCTCGTGGTGTGGATGAACTCGTAGGCGTGGGACTCCAGGCCCCCGCGTTTCTCGTCGCCGTACTCCTTCTCCGACGCGCCGCAGAAGACGCACTTGCCGTCCTTCCAGCGGTGGGGCGTGTTTTTGAGCCGAATGTTCCCCTGGACGTCGTCAAAACGCGACACGGAGAACTTGCCGTTCGGGTATTTTGAGCAGTAGACGCTCCGCCGGGCCAGGAGGCTCGTCAGCTCCGTGATAGCTATGCCGTAGACCTGGTCATGGAGTATGTGGTCAAGACGCTCCTGGAGGTCCGGGATCGCCTCCTCCAGCCCCCGGAGGAGGCGTTTCGTTATCTCCCGGAGGAAAACGCCGGACTTCACCGCCGGATCCAGGAATTTTACGCCGGGGTCCCGGAAGAGCTCCTGGGGCAGCGCGTCCAGCATGGCGTTTGCCACCTCCGGCGGGGTGAATATCTCGTCGCTGGAGAGGTTCGCTATGCAGCTCAGGACGTCCGGGTTGTAGGCGGACTCGAATAGACTGTTACTCATACCGCGCTACCTCTCTGTAGTCCGTTATGGGGTACTCCCGCACGGGTTTCGGGATGAAAGCCCGGCTCTCCGGGTCGTACTCCCACTCCAGCATGTCCATGCTCATCTGCTCCTCGTGGCCGGAGAGGAGCTCGTCCAAGCGGAAGTCCCGGCGTTTCACGGTGTACTTCCCCACGAAACTCCACTCCGCGAAGATGATGGGCGCCCCGTCCGCCTCGCGCATGGTGAGGGCGTCCCCGCAGAGGATGTTCTTTTTCAATATGTACCGCACAAGGTCCCGGCAGGACTCCCGGGCATCGCCACGCATGTTCGCCCGGTAATCCCTGTCCCAGATGTCAAAGAGGTTCCCCCGGCAAATCTCCACGTTGTCCGCCAGGATATCCACGCCGTATATGCTCATCACCGACCGGACGGAGTTCACCTCGTACTCGTCCGGCGCCGCGCTCTTGCGCCTGGGCGGGGTGGAGGCCCGCTTGGCCGCCACTAACTTCCGCTCCAGCACAGCCGTCAGGAACGCCCCCTCGCCGCAGGCCGGTTCCAAAAACCGGGAGTCCATACGCTCCGTCTCCTGTTTCACCAGGTCCAGCATGGCGTTGACCTCCCGGGGGTTCGTGAAGACCTCGCCGTGGTCCGCCACCCGCTGTTTTGACTTTATCTGCCGCTCCGCCATTCTCCCGCCCCGCCTAATAGGAATCTTGATACTTTAGAGTAAAACTACTAAGAATAATAACACTTAACGGCAAAAATATCAATATTATTAGTAGTTATATTTTGGACTCCTAAAAATGACTATACTGGTTGTGAGGTGATGGCGGTGCTTGGAGAGATGATCGCGGAGGTCCGCAAGGACCACGGCGACACACAGATCAAACTCGCGCAAAAGCTGAATGTATCCGTGCAGACGGTCCAGGCATGGGAACAGGGCAGAAGTTCCCCCGACCACGAGACGCTGGTAAAGATATGTAAGCTCTACAACGTCTCCTCCGACTATCTGCTGGGGCTCTCCAACGTGGACCCGGCGTATGTCCAGCGCAGCCGGCTGGAGAATTTCACGAAGGAGGAGCTCAAAGAGATACGGAGTTTTGAGGAGTACCTCCTCTGGCGCAGAGGACGGTAACGAGAGACCGAGAGAGACGACCGCCCCGGGGATAAGCCCCTGGGGCGGTTTTTGATACCTATTTCGACAGTTTTTTGGGGTATTGCTAAAACAAGGGTTTTGCGTTATACTATATATTTGATTATTGGGCACATATAGGTGGATATCCATGAAAAAAGCGACTAAGACGGCGGAATACGGCAACGAGAGCATCAGCGCTCTCAAGGGCGCGGACAGGGTACGGAAGAGGCCGGGGGTCATCTTCGGCTCGGACGGGCTGGAGGGGTGCGAGCACTCCGTATTCGAGATACTATCAAACTCCATAGACGAGGCCCGGGAGGGCCACGGCTCCGTTATAATCCTCACGAGCTACGCCGACGGCTCCATCGAGGTGGAGGACTTCGGCCGGGGGTGCCCCGTGGACTGGAACAGCGTGGAGAAACGCTACAACTGGGAGCTGGTGTTCTGCGAGCTCTACGCCGGGGGCAAATATAAAAATGACGCCGGGGGGGACTATGAGTACTCCCTGGGGCTCAATGGCCTGGGTACCTGCGCCACCCAGTACTCCTCGGAGTACATGGACGTGACAGTCTGGCGGGACGGGAAGAAGTTCTCCCTCCACTTCGAGCGGGGCGAGAACATCGGCGGCCTCAAGAGCGAGCCCTACAGCGGGCGGCGCACGGGATCCCTCATGAAGTGGCGGCCCGACAGGGAGGTCTTCACCGACACGAACATCCCCACGGAGTATTTTGAGGACGTCCTCAAGAAACAGTCCGTGGTGAACCCGGGGGTGAAGTTCGTCTACCGGCGGCAGCAGGGGGCGAAGTTCGAGGAGAAGGAGTACCTCTACGAGCACGGCATCCTCGACTACGTCACCGAGATAGCGGGGGATAACCCCCTCACCGCCCCCTACTTCATCGAGGGGGAGCGCCGGGGCAGGGACCGGGAGGACAAGCCGGAGTACAAGGTGAAACTCTCCGCCGCCTTCTGTTTCTCCAACACCGTGAATTTAATAGAGTACTACCACAACTCCAGCTGGCTTGAGCACGGCGGCGCGCCGGACAAGGCGGCCCGGAGCGCCTTCGTCTCCGCCGTGGACGCATACCTCCGGCAGGGGAACAAGTACCAGAAGAACGAGTCGAAGGTGAGTTTCCAGGACATAGCCGACTGCCTCATCCTCGTGACCAACTGTTTCTCCACCATGACGAGCTACGAGAACCAGACGAAGAAGGCCATCACGAATAAGTTCATTCAGACGGCCATGACGGAGTTCTTCCGCTCCCAGCTGGAGGTCTACTTCATAGAGCACAAGGCGGAGGCGGACAGGATAACGGAGCAGGTGCTCGTAAATAAGCGCAGCCGCGAACAGGCGGAGAAGGCGCGGCTCAACATGAAGAAGAAACTCTCCGGCAGCATCGACATCGCCAACCGCGTGCAGAAGTTCGTGGACTGCCGCACCAAAGATGTCACCCGCCGGGAGCTATATATCGTGGAGGGCGACTCGGCCGTGGGCGCCTGCAAGCTCTCCCGGGACGCGGAGTTCCAGGGGATAATGCCCGTCCGGGGGAAGATACTAAACTGCCTCAAGGCGGATTTCGTCAGGATATTTAAGAGCGACGTCATAACGGATCTCGTTAAAGTCCTGGGGTGCGGCGTGGCGGTGCCCTCGAAGATAAAGAGCGACCTCAGTTCCTTCGACCTGGCGGAGCTCCGGTGGAGCAAGGTCATAATCTGCACCGACGCGGACTTCGACGGCTACCAGATCCGGACACTCATTTTGACCATGATCTACCGGCTAATGCCGGCGCTCATTGAGAACGGCCGGGTATTCATAGCGGAGTCGCCGCTATACGAGATAAACTGCGGGGACAAGACGTACTTCGCCTACTCCGAGCGGGAGAAGGCGGACATCCTGGCGGGTCTTGCGGGGAAGAAGTACACCGTCAACCGCTCCAAGGGACTGGGCGAGAACGACCCCGACATGATGTGGCTCACCACCATGAACCCGGAGACCCGCCGTCTCATAAAGGTGATGCCCACGGACCCCGCCCTCACCGACGAGGTCTTTGAACTGTTGCTGGGCAACAACATCCAGGGCCGCAAGGAGCACATCGCCCAGGACGGACACAAGTACCTGGACCTCGCGGACATATCATAAAGTTTTGGAGAATAGCATGGCCATTTTTGATATTCTGGGGCCCATCATGGTGGGCCCCTCCAGCTCCCACACGGCGGGGGCGGTGCGCATAGGCAGGATAACCCGGCGTCTCCTGGGCTCGGAGCCCGTGAGGGCGAAAATATTCCTCTCCGGCTCCTTCGCACTCACCGGGGAGGGCCACGGCACGCCCCGGGCGATAGTGGCGGGGCTCCTGGGGCTAAAGCCCGACGACCAGCGGATACCGGAGAGCTTTAAGCTGGCGGAAGAGCGCGGGTTGGAGTTTGAGATGGGCGCTGTGCACCTAAAGGACGTACACCCCAACAGCGCCCTCGTGACGGCCTGGGGCGCCGACGGCGGCCGGGTGGAGGTGGGGGCCTCCTCGCCGGGGGGCGGGATGATCCGCGTGTTTGAGCTCGATGGGCTCCGCACAAGTTTCTCCGGCAGCGTGCCCACGCTCTTAGTTAAGAACATGGATAAGCCGGGGTACGTGAGCCGCGTGTCGGCGGTGGTGGCCTGGTACGGCCTCAATATATCCACCCTCCGGATGGAGCGGGACAGCCGGGGCGGCCACTCCCTCATGGTCATAGAGTGCGACCAGCACATACCCCACGGGGTGTCGGCGGAGCTCCGGCAGATAGACGGCATATACAAGGTCACGAGGCTGAATCCCGAGGGGGAGGTGTGAGCATGGAGGTTTTTTCGTCCGTAGACGGACTTTTGAAGTACGCGAGGGACCGGGGCGTCCCCCTCTGGCGGGCCGTCATGGAGGCGGATATGGCGGAGGAGGACATGACGGAGCCGGAGTCCCTTGAGAAGATGGGCCGGATGCTCGCCGTTATGAGGTCGGCCCTCGCGGGGTACAACGGCGGCGACCGCTCCGCCAGCGGCCTTGCCGGGGGCGATGGGGGCCGGATGGCCCAGTTCGTGGCGTCTGGCGGGTGCGTGGCCGGGGAGCTATTCGGGAAGATAGTGGCGGCGGCCCTCTCCATGGGGGAGTGCAACGCCTGCATGAAGAGGATCGTGGCCGCCCCCACGGCGGGGGCCTGCGGCGTCCTGCCGGCGGTGCTCATCCCCGTGGGGGAGGCCGTGGGCGCCGGTGAGCAGAGGATGGTGGAGGCGCTATATGTGGCCGCCGGCATCGGGGAGGTAATAGCGAACCGGGCCAGCATATCCGGCGCGGAGTGCGGCTGTCAGGCGGAGATCGGTTCCGCCTCCGCTATGGCCGCGGCGGCGCTGGTGCATCTATTGGGCGGGACCATGGAGGAGATGGCCAACGCCTCCGCTATGGCGCTAAAGTCCCTCTTAGGGCTCGTCTGCGACCCGGTGGGCGGGCTTGTGGAGACGCCCTGCATAAAGCGGAACGTCATCGGGGCGGTGAACGCCCTCTCGGCGGGTGAGATGGCCCTGGCGGGCATCACCAGCCGCATACCCGTGGACGAGGTCATCGACGCCATGGCGGAGGTGGGCGCGGCCCTGCCGGCGTCCCTCCGGGAGACCGGCGAGGGGGGTCTCGCTGCCACGCCCACGGGGGAGAAGTATAAGCACGTTATTTGACGAGCCGCCGGCGCGGCAGACGGAGGGAATATATGCCAAGGAGGAAGAAGGGGGAGGACTCCCCCAAGAGGGCGAACCCGAACCCCAACGTGGTGGGGCTCCACGCCCAGGTCCTGGACCAGAAGATAACCGACACGCTGGAGATAAACTTTATGCCATACGCCATGTCGGTCATAGTCTCCCGGGCGATACCGGAGATCGACGGCTTTAAGCCCGCCCACAGGAAACTCCTCTACACAATGTACAAGATGGGGCTCCTCACCGGCGGGAGGACGAAGTCCGCGAATATCGTGGGGCAGACAATGCGCCTCAACCCCCACGGGGACGCGGCCATATATGAGACGATGGTGCGGCTCTCAAAGGGCTACGAGGCGCTGCTGACGCCCTTCGTGGACTCCAAGGGCAACTTCGGAAAGGTGTACTCAAGGGACATGTCCTACGCCGCCTCCCGTTACACCGAGGCGAAACTCTCCCCCATATGCGCGGAGCTCTTTCGGGACATTGACAGCGACACGGTGGACTTCGTTGATAACTACGACTCCACCATGAAGGAGCCCCAGCTCCTGCCCACCACCTTCCCCAATGTGCTTGTCTCCGCCAACACCGGCATCGCCGTGGGAATGGCCTCAAATATCTGCTCGTTTAACTTAGAGGAGGTCTGCCGGACGGAGATAGAGTACCTCGCGAACCCGGAGTGCGACATCTACTCCACCCTCCGGGCGCCGGACTTCTCCACCGGCGGCGAGCTCCTCTACGACGCGGAGGGCATCCGGGAGGTATATGAGACGGGCCGGGGGAGCGTGAAACTCCGGGCCAAGTGGCGTTTTGATAAGAGCGAGAACTTAATCGAGGTCTATGAGATACCATACACCACCACGGCGGAGGCCGTGATGGACAAGGTGGCGGAGCTCGTGAAGACCGGGAAACTCCGGGAGATATCCGACATGCGGGACGAGACGGACCTCACGGGCCTCAAGCTCGCTATCGACCTCAAGCGCGGCACGGACCCGGATAAGCTGATGGCGAAACTATTCCGCTCCACGCCCCTCATGGACTCCTTCGCATGCAACTTCAATATCCTCATCGCCGGGACGCCGAAGGTCATGGGCATAAGGGAGATATTGGCCGAGTGGACCGCCTGGCGGATGGAGGCCGTGCGGCGGCGGGTCTACTGCGACCTCCAGAAGAAACGCGACCGCCTGCACCTGCTAAGAGGTCTCGGGAAGATACTTCTCGACATCGACAAGGCCATAAAGATAATCCGGGGCACCCAGGAGGAGGCCGAGGTGGTGCCGAACCTCATGATCGGTTTCGGCATAGACGAGATCCAGGCGGAGTTCGTGGCGGAAATTAAACTGCGGAACATAAATAAGGAGTACATCCTAAAAAGGCTCCAGGACATAGAGCGGCTGGAGAAGGAGATAGCGGACCTTGAGGACACGCTCAAAAGTCCCCGCCGGATAAAGACCATTATAAAGAGGGAACTTGAGAACGTCATAAAGAAGTACGGCGCCCCCAGGAAGACGGACATCGTCTACGAGCACGAGATAGTGGAGGTGGAGGAGGAGCCGGAGGGGGAGGACTACCCCGTGACGGTCTTCTTCTCAAGGGGAGGGTACCTCAAGAAGATAACGCCCCAGTCGCTGCGGATGAGCGGCGAGCAGAAATTTAAGGAGGGCGACGGCCTCCTCACGAAGTTCGAGGCCACGAATAACTCAGAGCTATTGGTGTTCACGGACCGTTTCCAGTGCTACAAGACGCGGCTCTCGGAGTTTGGCGACACCAAGGCCTCCGCCCTCGGGACATACGTCCCCACCCAGCTCAAGATGGAGGAGGGGGAGAGCGCCATATTCGTGTGCGTCCCCGGGGACTACACGGGGAACCTAATATATTTCTATGAGAACGGCAAGGCGGCCCGGGTGGCCCTCTCGGGCTTTGAGACGAAGACAAATAGGAAGAAACTCGCCAACGCCTACTCCGACCGCTCGCCCCTGGTGGCGATACTGCCAATCCTTGAGGACACGGACGTGGCCGTCTACACCTCGGACGGCCGGGCGGTGGTGTTCCCCACCATCCTCCTGATGCCCAAGACCACGAAGAACACCCAGGGCGTGGGGGTGGTGAGCCCGAAGAAGAATAGGATAGTGACGGACGCCCGCCTCCTGGCGGAGACGCGGATAAAGAACGTCTCCCGGTACCGGGTGCGCTCCATCCCGGCGGCGGGGGCGCTACTCCGGGACGAGGACAGGGAGGAGCAGCAGATGAGCTTTTTGGAGGGTGACGGGGATGCGTAAGGCGGCGCTGGCGGCGATGCTCGCGGCGGTGTGCCTCATCTCCGGATGCTCCGACCTCATAGACGGGGAGTACGCCACCTCGTCCCGCCACCGGGTGGTGTCGCCCGAGAGTTCCGACTCCGGCGAGATGACCATCGAGGTGAAGAATTACGACGAGCTGGAGGCGGCGGTGAACACCTTCGTGGAGAACGGCGTGGAGCGGGGTGTGGTCCGTTTCATGGGCTACGAGGGGGACATGGAGACGGAGCTCTCCAACGCCTGCGTGGCGGCGGCCAACGAGACGCCCCTGGGGGCCTACGCCGTCTACTACATCAACCACAGCATAAATAGGATAGTCTCCTACTACGAGGCCAACATATCCATCATCTACCGCCACCCCAAGGAGGAGATAGATGAGATACGCCTCTGCGACCGGGAGGACCGGGTGCGCTATCTCATCGAGAACGCCATGAAGTCCCGGGCCCCCGGCCTCACGCTGCACCTGCGGGGCCTCTCCATGGACAACGAGCGCCTCGAGAGCATGATAGAGGAGATATACTACGAGAACCCGGCGGAGATACTCTACTTCCCCACCGTCACCGTCGCGAGTTACCCCGAGTGGAGCGGGGACTGCATAGCGGACATAAAGTTCTCCTTCCCCTACGCCCAGAGCACCATAAACTCCCGCATGAACAGCATAGGCGTGAAGGTGGAGTTCATCTTGGAGAACCTCACCGGGGAGACGGTGATGGAGCGGGCCGGGGAACTGGGGAGGTACCTTGCGGAGAACGTGCGCTTCGACGCGGACCTCGCGGTCTCGGACAGTCTCAGCCGCCGCTACAGCGCCATGAACGCCTTTGGGGCCCTGGTGCAGGGCAGCGCCGTGGGGGAGGGGTTCGCCATGGCCATGAAGGTCCTCTGCGACGAGCTGAATATCGATTGCCAGGTCATACGCGGCCGCCACAACAACTACGACCACGCCTGGAACCTCATAACCTTCGAGGACGGCACCGTCTACCACCTGGACTGCACCGAGGTGCGGGAGGGGGAGATAAGATTCCTAAATGACGCCCAGATGCAGTTCTTCAACTACTGGTGGGAGGGGTCCGTCTACCCCGCGGCAGACGGTGAGTCCCTCTACGGCCCGGAGTACGGCGCCCCGGAGCCGGAGCCCGATCCCGGCGGTGAGACCGGCGCCCCGCCGGTGGAGCCCCCAGACACCCCGGAGCCGGAACCGGAACCCGAACCTGAGCCGGAGCCCGAGCCGGGACCCGGCGGCGATGATGAGCCGGAGCCCGACCCCGGACCCCAGGAGCCAGAGGACCCCGGCGAGGGCGGCGAGACCCCGCCGCCGGAGGAGGGCGAGGAGCCATAAGAGAAACGGGGGAATTTTTGAATTCGCTCAAAAATTCCCCCGTTTTTTGGTTGACAAATCGGAGAAAAGAATATATAATAGTCCTCGCTCCGATAAACGCGGCTTTAGCTCATCTGGTAGAGCGCCACCTTGCCAAGGTGGAGGTAGCGAGTTCGAGCCTCGTAAGCCGCTCCATATGACCCGAGGGGAGATACTTCCGTGCGAAGTGGTCTCCCCCCGGCTTTTTTGCTTTTTTGCTTATTTGTGCAGGTTTTGCGTTCTATAGAGGTTCGCGTAGTCGCCGTTTAGCGCTAAGAGCTCCTCGTGGGTACCCTCCTCGGTGATGACGCCGTCCCGGATCACAACTATCCTGCTGGCGTTCCGCACGGTTGAGAGCCGGTGGGCGATTATGACTGTCGTGCGCCCCCGGGAGAGCTCGTCGAAGGCGCGCTGTATCCGCTCCTCGGTGACGCTGTCAAGGGCGGAGGTGGCCTCGTCGAGGATGAGCACCGGCGGGTCCTTCAAAAATACCCGCGCTATGGATATGCGCTGTTTCTGTCCGCCGGAGAGGAGGACGCCCCGCTCGCCCACGTAGGTGTCAAAGCCGTCGGGCATGGCCATTATGTCCTCGTATATCTCGGCGCGTTTCGCCGCCTCTATGACCTCCGCCCGGGTGGCGTCGGTGCGGCCGTAGCGGATGTTGTCGTATATGCTGGCGGCGAAGAGAAAGACGTCCTGCTGTACGACGCCTATGTTCCGCCGGAGGGAGCGCTGGGTCACGTCACGAATGTCCGTGCCGTCAATCAGTATGCTGCCCTCGGTGACGTCGTAGAACCTGGGAATGAGACTGCATAGCGTCGTCTTGCCGCCGCCGGAGGGACCCACAACGGCCACGGTCTCCCCGGGAGAGACGTGGAGCGACACATGGTGGAGGACGGCTGTGTCCTCCCGCTCGTAGGTGAAACTCACGTCCCGGACATCTATATCCCCCCGGACGTCACGGAGTTCACCCGCGCCGGGGCTGTCCTCTATCTCCGGCTCCACCTGCATGAGCTCCACGAACCGCCGGAGGCCCGCCAGCCCCGAGACCAGCATCTCCGAGAGGTTGGAGAGTTTCCGCATGGGCGTTATGAATGTGCTGGTGTAGAGGCTGAAGGTTATGAGGTCCACGTAGTCCATCTTGCCGTCCATGATGAGGAGCCCGCCCACGCCAATGACCACCACGGGCATCACGCCCAGGAAGAACTCCATGGAGGCGTTGAGCTTGCCCATGGCCTTGTAGTGGCCCCGTTTGGAGACCCGGAACTCGTCGTTGGCCCGGAGGAACTTCTTGTGCTCCGTCTCCTCGTTGGTGAAGGCCTTGGCGGTGCGCATACCGGAGAGGCCGGACTCTATGTCCGCGTTTATGACGGCGTTAGTCTCCTTCACCTTCATGGAGGCCCGCATGACGGCCCGGCGGTTGACGCTCACAACAGCTATGAATATGGGTATGAGGACGAGCATAACAAGCGCCAGCCGCCACTGGATGGTGAAGAGTATCGCCATAGCCCCCACAATGGTGACGCCGGAGATAAACAGGTCCTCCGGCCCGTGGTGGGCCAGCTCCGTTATGTCGAAGAGCTCGGAGGTGAGGCGGCTCATGAGCCGGCCCGTGCGGTTCTTGTCGAAAAAGCTCAGGGAGAGGGTCTGGAGGTGTTCAAATAGGTCCTGGCGTATGTCCGCCTCCACGATGGTGCCGAAACTGTGGCCCCAGTAGGTGACGACGAACTGGAAGAAGGCCCTGAGTATGTAGGAGAGCACCATCACCACCAGCACCGCGAAGAAGGCCCTGTAGCGGCTCTCTGGTATGAGCTCATATAGGCAGAGCCTTGAGACGTAGGGGAAGGCCAGGTCCACCAGGGAGATCATGAGGGCGCAGGCCATGTCCAGGGTGAAGAGCCCCAGGTGGGGCCTGAAGTAACTCAGAAATATTTTGAGGACGCTGTCCTTGTGGAAATCTCGGGTGTGCATAGAAAACTACCTTTTCATCTTGTCGTTT
Source organism: uncultured Oscillospiraceae bacterium (assembly GCA_947628185.1). GTDB lineage: Bacteria > Bacillota > Clostridia > Oscillospirales > Oscillospiraceae > RUG626. The sequence goes on along the minus strand of CANQYW010000003.1, from coordinate 111,787 downwards.
ATGCTGTTGACGAGGGAGGTGAACCGGGCAAGGTCCTTGGTGGCCATGCCGTCGCAGTCCCGGGCCGTCTTCGCGAGGCGCTCCACGGCCTCTATGAGTTTCGCGAAGGCGTCGTTGGCCCGGCGTCTCGCCGGGGACTCCTTGACGGCGCTCCTCTTCTCGTACCGGACGCCCTCGGTGACCCTTATGAACTCACCGGCGGCGAGGTCGAACTCCGTCCCGGAGTAGGGGGCGTAGGCGTCGAGCCCCAGGTCCTCCCGCAATAGGCGGGCGAACTCCTCGCAGGCGGCCTCGTCCCCATGGTTCACGAACACCTTCCGGGGTTTCTCCGTGAAACCGCTCATCCAATCGAGGAGCCCGTCCCTGTCCGCGTGGCCGCTGACGCCGGGGAGGAAACCTATCTCGGCCTCCACGGCCACCTCGTCGCCGAAGAGTTTCACGCTCTTGGCGCCGTCGTAGATGATGCGCCCCAGGGTCCCCGCCGCCTGATAGCCCACAAAGAGCACCAAGCACTCAGGCCGCCAGAGGTTATATTTCAAATGGTGCCGCACGCGGCCCGCGTCGCACATGCCGCTGGCGGAGATTATGACCTTGGGCTCCATGTCGGTGTTGAGGCCCCGGGAGTCGTCGGTGGAGGTGGTGAGGCGCAGGCCGTCAAAGACCAGGGGGTTCACGCCCTCGGCCATCACCGCCCGGGTCTCGGGGTCGAGGTAGGAGGTGTCGCACTGCATGAAGACGCTGGTGGCCTCATTCGCGAGGGGGCTGTCCACATATACGGGGAACCCGTCGTGGCCGCGGACCAGGCCCTCGTTTTTTATCTCCCGGATGAAATATAGTATCTCCTGGGTCCGTCCCACGGCGAAGGAGGGGATTATGACGTTCCCGCCCCGGTCGAGGGTCCTCTGGATGAAGTCCGCCAGCGTCCTCACGCACTCGTGGCGCTCGCCGTGGAGCCGGTCGCCGTAGGTGGACTCGATCATCACGTAGTCCGCCCGCTCCACGTAGCTGGGGTCGCATATTATGGGTTGGTCCGTGTTGCCCACGTCCCCGGAGAAGACTATCTTCCGCTCCGTGTCCCCCTCGGAGAGCCATACCTCGATGGCGGAGCTCCCCAGGAGGTGACCTATGTCCGAGAAACGCACGGCCATGTTCTCGTTTATCCTTATGACCCTGCCGTACTCTGTGCCACGGAAGAGTTTCAAGACGCCCTCCGCGTCCATGAGGTCAAAGAGGGGCTTGACGTCTGGCTCACCGGCCCGCCGGGCCTTTCGGGTGGCGTACTCCGCCTCGGAGACCTGTATGTTCGCGCAGTCACGGAGCATTATCTCGCAGAGGTTCCTCGTGGCCTCCGTCGAGTAGACGGCCCCACGGAACCCCTCTTTATAGAGAAGAGGCAGGTTCCCGGAGTGGTCCACGTGGGCGTGCGTCAGAAGGACGCACTCTATCTTGGCGGGCGGCACCGGCATCTCGATATTCTCAAAGCCCGGTGTGCCCTGGCGCATTCCGCAGTCGATGAGCACATAGTGGCCGCCGGCCTCCAGCAGCGTCCGGCTCCCGGTGACGTCATGGACAGCGCCGATGAATGTGATCCTCACAGCCATCCTCCTAATCTATAAGTGTATATTAGCCAATGAGGGCGAAAGCCTCGCCCTCATCTCGGTTTACTCCCAAGTCTTCCAGACCTCGGGGCAGTAGCCCACGGTGGCGGACTTGCCGTTCCTCACCACCGGGGTCTTTATTAGGCTCTGGTCCTCAAATAGCCTCTCCGCCTTCTGTTCATCGAGGGCCAGGTACTTTAGCACCTCCGCCCCCTTGGCCTTGGGGTCTATCATGTTCTCCAGCCCCACCGCCCGCCGGACGGAGTCGAACTCCCGGGGGCTGAGGCCGTAGCGGAGTATGTCCACGGACTGGAACTTTATCCGCCGCTCCTTGAAGTACCGCTCGGCCTTCTTCGTGTCGAAACACTTCGACTTGCCGAATATCTGTATGTTCATCATACCTCCATGATAACGGGCAGTACCATGGGGTTGCGTTTCGTCTTCTTGTAGAGGTAGTCCGAGAGGCGGCTCTTCAACGTGGCCTTTATGCCGGACCAGTCCCTGGCGCGGCGGGCGTTGCAGGTGGTCACCACCTCCACGGCGATCTCCTTGAGCTCCCGTATGAGCTCGTCGGCCTCCTTGACGTACACAAACCCGCGGGTTATGATGTCCGGCCCGGAGACGAGGCCCGCGTCAAAGCTGGATAGACTCATGACCACTACCAGCATACCGTCCGAGGCCAGGTGTTTCCTGTCCCGCAGGACGACGCTCCCCACGTCGCCCACGCCCGTGCCGTCCACAAATACCTGTCCCGAGGGGACGGAGCCCTCCAACTTGACGGATCTGCCGCTCATCTCGATGACACGCCCGATGTCGCTGATCACCACGTTATTTGCCGGGACGCCCATGGATTTGGCGAGGTCCGCGTGTATCTTGAGGTGCCTATATTCCCCGTGGACCGGCACGAAGAACTTAGGTTTCACCAGCGCCAGCATGAGCTTCAGTTCCTCCCGGCAGGCGTGGCCGGAGGCGTGGAGTAAGGCGCTCCGCTCATATACGACGCTCGCCCCCTTGCGGAAGAGCTCGTCAATGACCTCGCTGATGGAGTTCTCGTTGCCGGGTATGGCGGAGGCGGAGATTATTATCTTGTCCCCGGGCATTATCTCCACCTGGCGGTGCTCCGAGAAAGCCATCCTGTGGAGGGCGCTCATTGTCTCCCCCTGGCTGCCGGTGGTGATTATCGCGATCTTGTCCTTGGGGAGGCCCTTTATCTGGTTTATGTCGACCAATATCCCCTGGGGAATGTCCATGTACCCCAATTCAGTTGCCACCCTGAGTACGTTCTCCATGCTCCGGCCGGTGACGGCCACCTTCCGGCCGTACTTCTTGGCGCAGTTTATTACCTGCTGTAGGCGGTGGACGTTTGAGGCGAAGGTGGTGACGATTATGCGCTCGTGGAAGTCCTTGAACTGATTTTCAAAGTTCGCCGCCACGACGCTCTCGGAGAGGGAGTAGCCCGGGTTCTCCACGTTCGTGGAGTCCGTCACGAGGGCCAGGACCCCCTTCTTGCCCAGCTCGCCTATGCGGGCGAGGTCTATCATGCCGCCGTCGATGGGGGTGGTGTCTATCTTGTAGTCCCCGGTGTGGATTATGACGCCCACGGGGGTCTTGATGGCCAGGGCCACGGAGTCCGGGATGGAGTGGTTCACATGGATGAACTCTATCTTAAAGCAGCCGCACTTTATGGTCTCGCCGGCCTTCACGGGGTTCATGGTGACGAGGCTCGCGGTGCCGTGCTCCTGTAGCTTAATGTTGACAAGCGCGCAGGTGAGGGGAGTGGCGTAGACGGGCACGCTCATGAGCTCGTCCATCACGAAGGGCATGGCGCCTATGTGGTCCTCGTGGCCGTGGGTGAGGATTATGCCCCGGACCCTGTCCGCGTTCTTCGTGAGGTAGGTGATGTCCGGTATGACGGAGTCGATACCGTACATGTCGTCGTCCGGGAAACCTATCCCGCAGTCCACCACGATGATATCCTGTCCGTACTCGTAGACGTACATGTTCTTGCCGATCTCGTTGAGCCCGCCCAGGGCGATGATTTTCAGTTTTTCCTTTGATGACACTAACATTTCTCCTTTGATATGATTATGTAATAAAATTGCGCTGGGGCAAAATTGACAAAATAAGAGGCCCGGAAAGCACAGACGAGCAAGCCCAGCACCGGCGGGGGAGAGGACCCTGAATCGCCCCCGCCGCCATCATCCGGCGCTGAACAATGACTTACTCTATAACGTTCAATAAAAATAATATATTAAGTGCTGTTGAGCACATATATCCCAATAAAAGGATTATATCCCATCTAAGTTATTTTAACACAGTCCCCGGGGCTTTGTCAATCACCCCATATCGGCGCGTCAAAGGGTCGTCGATTCACTCACCGCACCGGGCGGAGAGGGCGAGGGCGGCCTCCGCCGCCTTCACAAAATTGAGTTTCTGGTATATCCTGGCGGCCTCGGCGTAGAGAAGTTTTGCCTTCGCCCCCTCACCCATGGCAAGGAGGATATCTCCCCGGCCCTGGAGGTTCTTGGCCGTGTCGAAGTGTTCCGGCCCGTAGCGGCCGGAGATCTCCTCACCGGCGCGGGTATTTTGCCGGAGGGCCTCGTCAAGCTCCCCGAGGCCGCAGAGCACCTGACTCAGGAGGTCCCGGGCGTACATGGCGGACCAACTGTCCGATATCTCATCAAAGAGCTCCAGCGCCTCCTCGAGTTCGCGCCGGCTCTCCGGGAGGTCCCCCCGCAGCAGGAGCGTGGCCGCCAGGTGGTATTTGCACCAGCCGGTGCTCTTCTGGGGCGACTGCCTCGCGAATCTCCCGGCGATGGCTATGGCCCGGCGGGCGTACTCCACGGCGTCATCGAGGTTCCCGATGTTCCTATTTATCTCGGTGAGTCTATTTAGGAGGAAGACGAGCTCCACGCCCTCCTGGTGGGTGAGCTCATCCACCGGTATGTCTTTGAGGAGCGCGTACCCATTAAGGGCCGGCTGGAGGCAGGCCTCCGGATCCTCCAGGGCGAAGGGGGTGAGGCAGTGGGCGATGGTGCCATATAGGTTCGCCCGGCGGGCCCTGTCGCTCTCGCCCTCCAGGAGCTCTGCGTAGAGGGCCGCGCTCTCCCGGTATCTCGCCATGTGTTTTGTGAGGAGCGCGTTGGCAGCCACGGCGTCCCGCCAGAGGCCGGAGCTCTCCGGGATGACCTCACAGGCGCGGCGGGCGCAGCCGTAGAGAAGTTCCTTGAAGGAGAAGGACCTCTGGTCCGAGCCCTCCGCCTCACTCGAGATACTCCCCATGAGTTTTTCCCAGCAGGAGGGGTCCTCCCGGCCCCTCTCGGCGGCGAGGTCCGAGATGAGCGGGTGGAGATGTACCATGTCCGTGACGGGGTCGTGTATCACCCAGCTCTTCTGGATGAGACCGTCTATGACGTCGTAGTCCTCCGCGCCGCACCAGGTGAAGAACGTCTCCACCTCCACGCCGCTGAGGGGGATGAGGGAGAGATTTTCAAGGATGTAGAGCTCGTCCCCGCTCAGTGTGGAGAGCTCAAAGACCTCCCGGAGACGCCCGAATATCATGTCCGCGGCTTTCACGTTCTCCCGCGCCATGGAGGAGGCCCCGGAGGATAGGAGCTCCGCCATCGCCGAGGGTTTTATGCGCCGGTGCTGCATGGCGGAGGCCACAAGCCTCACGCTGAGTGTGTGCCCGTTGAGAAGTCCGATTATCCGGCGGACATCCCCGAGCGCGGCCTCGTCGAGGCCCCGGGTGTACTCCGCCCTAAATAGCGCCAAGAGGTCACCCTCCTCCGACATCTCCCGGATCTCCACCTCCGGGAGGGAGGAGTTCTCCTGGCGGTACCGGGTGGTGAATATAACGCCGTAGTCCCCGGAGGTGAAGTCCTCGAGGTCGGGGTCGGAGGGCACGTCGAAATTGTCGAGCACTATTAGCACCCGCCGGTCGCATATCTCCCGGAGAATGCGGAGTTTTCGCTGGAAGTAGTCGCCGTCGCTGTCCTCCGGGTAGTCGCCCCTGGAGAGCCCCTCAACGGGGAAGGAGAAGTCGCTGAGGAGCGTCCGGCGGATGGAGCTGTCAAATGTGACCCAGAGCACCACGTCGTACTCGCCCCGGTGATCCGTTATGTACTTCTTGGCTATCTCGCTCTTGCCTATGCCGCCCATGCCCACGAGAAAGAGCTTTCCGCACTCGCGAAGTTTATCCTCTATCTCCCGGAGTTCCCGCTCCCGGCCCACGAAACGGCTGTCGGGCCGGGCCATGACCCCCGTGAGCCTATATGTGGCGGGGGAGCTCACGTGGGGGACGGCGGGGAGGCTCACAGATTTTGTGGGCAGGTGGTTTAAAATGTGGGACACCCTGTCCACCAGCTCCTGTATCCTCTGGAGCTCCGGCGGCAGAGCGCCGTTCATTATGTGGATCCTGCCGAGGTAATAATATACGTCGTCGCTGATGGCGCAGTCGTCGATCTTGAAAGGGAGGAGTGTTATGTCCTCCCGGTTACGGAACCTGTCAAAGGCGCAGTTCACCTCGTTGAGGACGTGGGCCGACTCGTTGGAGTCCCGGTTCAGCACCAGCAGAAAGACCCGGCACCGGCGTATGGCCTCCACGATGGACTGGGCGTAGTTGGCCCCCACGTCCCTGGGGGCGTACCAGCAGGAGATGCCCGCCCCCTCAAGGGCGGCGCAGATCCTCCGCACTATCTCCCCGGAGGAGTTCGTGTGGTAGCTTATGAAGACGTCCCGTGTGGTGTTGTCGCTATTTTCCATTTTCGCCCCTCCGAATGTCAAAACTTGCGGCTGCCGTCCATGAGGATGAGGAGTTTCATGGCGTCCACCGCCGTCTCTATCTGGCGGGAGGTGTCAAGATAGTCCTCCTCAAAAAGTCCGGCGGCCTTCCGCTCCTGGTTCCAGAGTACCCCCAGCACCGCCCCGCAGCGCACGCCCCTGGCGGCCGCCGCCGTGAATAGGGCGGCGCACTCCATCTCGCTGGCCTTCACGTGGAGGCGCCTCCAGGAGTCCCACTTATTCAATAGCTCATAGTGTACGGGACTGCGCTCCGGGGAGTGCTGGCCGTAGAAGGAGTCCTTCGACTGCACCACCCCCGGGTGGGCATGATAGCCTAAGCCTCTGGCCGATGACATCAGGGCCTCCGTCACCTCAAAATCCGGCACCGCCGGGTACTCAATGGGCGCGTACTCCCGGCTCGTGCCCTCCATGCGGACGGCCCCGGTGGCCACCACCAGGTCCCCGCTCATGACGTCCATATCTATGCCGCCGCAGGTGCCCACCCTTATGAAGGTGTCAGCGCCGATGTCGCATAGCTCCTCCAGCGCTATGGAGGCGGAGGGGCCCCCTATGCCGGTGGACACCACCGAGACGGCCTCCCCCGCCAAGTACCCGGTGTACGTGGTGAACTCCCTGTTGGAGGCCACGAATCTCGGGTTGTCAAGGTGGGAGGCTATGAGTTCGCACCTGCCGGGATCCCCGGGGAGGATGCAGTAGCGCCCGGCGTCCCCGGGCCTCAGAGCTATGTGATATTTGTACTCGCCGTTCATGGAGGCACCCCCTAAATTTCGTTGTCAATAGTATTTTATTACAAAAATCAGGCTATTGCAACATGTGTATGTAAAGTATTGTAACTATTTGTGTGTTGTAATAGCGAATATGAGGTATTATAATTAAAATTGACAAGTAGAGGTGATAATATGAAGAAATTGCCTTTATATATCCTCTCCGGCGTGCTGGTGTTCATGCTGGGCGTGCTGTGCACCCTCCTCTATACAAGGCACGTCCCGCCCAAGACCCCCGGCGACCCCGGCGAGACGCCAAGTGAGGGCGGCGAGGCCGTGACAAGCGAGACATTGACGGACAAGGCCCTGGAGGTGGCGGCCATGATAAAGGCCCGGGATTACGGGTCCCTTGCCGATTGCGTACACCCGGTCTACGGGCTCCTATTCTCCCCCTACGCCACGGTGAACCCCTCCACGAACCGCAGTTTCTCCGTAAATGAGATAAGGACCTTTGGCAGTAACACCGAGACGTACGTCTGGGGGATCTTGAGCGGCACCAACGCCCCCATACGCCTGACGGTGGAGGATTACTTCGGCGAGTACGTCTTCGACCGGGATTACACCCAGGCATCGATCATCGGCATAAACTACTTGGCGCGGGTGGGCAACGCGCTGGAGAACGTGACGGACTCATTCCCCGGGGCGCAGTTCGTGGACCTGTGCTACCCCGGCTCCTCGGGCACCGAGGTCCAGGACTGGTCGATACTCCGCCTGGTCTTTGAGGAGTACAACGGCTCCATGATGCTAAGCGCCGTTATACACAGTGAGGCCACGATTTAATAGTATAATTTTCCAATACGCCGGAGACTTGAACTCCGGCGTATTTTTATCGGCTCCGTGCAGATAATATGACCGTATAAAAAAGGTCATTGACCTACATTGGAGGAAGTATGAAAAAAGCGTTATATATTGTGATGGCCCTCACCATGTGCCTCTCCCTTGTCCTCACCGGCTGCCGGAACTCCGACGCGGACCCCGGTGACACCACCCGTGACGGCACCATAGGCGACGGTATCAAGAATGACATCGACGAGCTGGGCGACGATATCCGTGACATGACGGACGACGTCCTGGACGGCCGGAACGAGAACGTGAGCCCCAACCCCGACGGCAACATCGGCGGCGGCACGAATGGTACGAACGGCATGAATAGCGGCGCGAGCAGCGGCGTGAACAACGGCACAAATAACGGCACCAGCGGCTCCGCCAACGGCACCGACGCCGGCACGGCCCACAACGACCTGGCGGGCGCCGGTACGAACGGCACGACCAACGGCACGACCAACGGCACGACCAACGGTACGACAAACGGTACTGGCTCCAACGGCTCCACCGCCAGCGGCTCCGCCACCGGCACAGGCAGATGACGACACCGAAACGGCCCCCACTTTTTCGGGGGCCGTTTTTGTCTGCCAGAATCTACATTATACCGCGTCTGAGTTTTTCTTTTGCAGATAGAGCTTGTCCGCTATCATGGCTATGAACTCAGAGTTCGTGGGTTTCCCCTTGATGCCGGAGACCGTGTAGCCGAAAAAACGCTGTAGTACCTCCACGTCACCTCTGTCCCAGGCAACCTCTATGGCGTGGCGTATGGCCCGCTCGACTCTCGAGGGCGTGGTGCCAAACTTCCTCGCCACCTCAGGGTAGAGCACCTTCGTCACAGCGTTTATTACGTCCATGTCCTCCACTGTCCGGATTATGGCCTCCCTGAGATATTGATAACCCTTTATGTGCGCCGGGATGCCGATCTCGTGTATTATCTCCGTCACCTCGCTCTCGAGGCTGGGCGCGCGGCGGGTGGAGACCTCCACCGCCGGTTTCGCCGGCTGGCGGCGGTTCATAGCGAGACTGCGGAGCCTTGAGATCAGCGCCTCCAGGTCGCAGGGCTTTTGCATGTAGTAGGCGGCGCCGGCGTCGGAGGCCATGGTGAGGAGCTGTTCGCTGGTGAACCCGGAGAGCAATAGCGCCGCCGGCCGCTCCGCCTCCGGCATCTCCCGCACCCGCTCCAAGAACGTTATGCCGTCAACGCCGGAGAGCACCACGTCCGTCACAATGACGTCCGGGCGCCCCGTACGAATTAGCTCCAGCGCCTCCAGACCGTCCCCGGTGCTCCCCGCCACCGTGAACCCGCCCTCAAGGGAGAGGGCCTCGGACAGGATAGCTCGAAAATCTTCGCTTAGGTCCGCGATCAGGACCTTGATATTATCACTCATGGCTGCCTCCGAATCGTAAAATAATCACATATTCCAGAAAGCTCGTGGAATAAGTGTTACCTCAATTTACCATAGACAGGGGAATTTTGCAAGAAGAAAATGGCAATTATTTGAAAAATTTTTTATTTTCGGATTTTTTCTGGTGTTATGAGCAGATAATGTGACACAAGATGCTGTGTTACCCCACCCCGCGACATAATTTGACGAGCCAGGCAGATAAGCTCCGCCGCGCCGCGTTAATGGGGTCACGCCAATTTTATTACCTTCTTCACCCGCTTATAGAGCAGCATGGTGACTATGGACACCACCACCGCCTTCAGGAGGTTGAAGGGCACGACGCAGAAGAGCACGAGGGTGGAGACGCTGGTGACGGCGGAGTTCACATCCGTGCCCATGGAGATTATGACGTCCAGGGGCTGGTGGAAGAGGTTCGCGAAGGCGGGGATGAGGTAGAGGGCGTTGAAGAGGCTGCCGAAGACAGTCATGATGAGTCCGCCCACAACGAGGCTCACTATGGCGGTCTTGTAACTGCGTTTCGCATGGTAGATCATGGAGGCCGGCAGTACGAAGGAACAGCCCACGGCGAAGTTCGCGAAATCCCCCACGAAGGCGGTGGAGGTGCCCTTGAGGAGGAGTTTCACCATCACCTTCAGGAATTCGCATATGACGCCGGAGACGGGCCCCATGCTGAATGTGCATATGAGCACCGGTATCTCGCTGAGGTCCAGTTCATAGAAGGAGGGGGCGAAGAATAGGGGGATCTCGATGAGCATCAGCACCCCCGCCAGGGCCGAGAACATGGCGAGATACGCCACGTACTTCGCCGGGGAGAGTTTCTTCTTCTCCCGCACCAGGAACTTCTCCGCCAGGACTGCCACCAGCACCAGCGCTGCAAATACAGCCAGGCACACGCCTATAAATTCGATGTTCTCTTTCAGTGTCTCAAGCATGGTAAAAACGCTCCTTTAAAAATAATTTTCGCCTGAACGGTATCCGTCCAGGCGATGAGCGCTCACTAAAAGGCGAGTAACATCTTCTTCCATCCAGACTATACTGTCGGTATCGGAATCACACCGATTCGGTACTTGCGTACTCGCGGACTATCACCGCCGGTCGGGAATCACACCCTGCCCTGAAGACGAATGCTATTCATTTGGCTATCTCATTATATGACTATCCCGCAAAAAATGCAATACTTATTTTGACAAACAGTGCATAATGATTTAGAATATACTGAGAAACACAATGGAGGCGAGAGACGGACATGACGAACCCCACCAGCTGCTGCTTTACAGGCCACAGGCCGGAGAAACTGCCCTGGAGAAACGACGAGCGGGACCCCCGGTGCCTGCGGCTCAAGGAGGAGATATATGACGCCGCCCGCGCGGTCTACGAGTCCGGCATCAGGCACTTCATCTGCGGCATGGCCAAGGGGTGCGACATGTACTTCGCTGAGGCGGTGATCGCCCTGCGGGACGAGGTGCCGGGCGTCACTTTGGAGGCCGCCATCCCCTACGACGGCCAGGCCAGGGAGTGGCGGGACGGCGACCGGGAGAGGTATTACTACATCGCCCACCAGTGCGACGTGGAGACCGTCCTCCAGCGGGACTACACCGAGGACTGCATGTGGCGGAGGAACAGGTACATGGTGGACAACTCCTCCGTCCTCATCGCCGCCTACGACGGCACCCCCGGCGGCACAATGCAGACGATGAACTACGCCGCCCGGATGGGCCTCGAGATCATAAGGCTTCCGATACCAAACGACTGACCGGCCAAGTTTGGCTTGCGTTTTGTCTTGACGGGTAGTAATATTAAGTCAAATCAAATTGTGGGAGGTTTACTATGAGATATACAGAAGGCCGTATGACGGACGTGAACATCGCGTACATAGGGGGCGGGTCCAGGGGCTGGGCCTGGACGTTCATGACGGACCTTGCCATGGAGCCCTCGCTCTCCGGGACCATCCGGCTCTACGACATCGCGAGGGCCGCGGCGGAGAATAACGAGGTCATTGGGAACCGCCTCTCGGCGCGCCAGGAGGTTCGGGGCAAGTGGCGGTACACCGTGTCCGGAAGCCTTGGTGAGGCCCTGGAGGGGGCGGACTTTGTGGTCATATCCATCCTCCCCGGCACATTTGACGAGATGGAGTACGACGTGCACCTCCCCGAACGGCTGGGGATATACCAGTCCGTGGGTGACACCGCGGGGCCCGGGGGCGTCATGCGGGCGCTGCGGACGGTGCCGATGTTCGTGGAGATAGCCGAGGCCATAAAGAAATACGCCCCCCGGGCCTGGGTCATAAATTACACGAACCCCATGGCGGTGTGCGTGAGGACGCTCTACCGGGTGTTCCCGGGGATACGCGCCTTCGGGTGCTGTCACGAGGTCTTCGGCACCCAGAAGGTCCTGGCGGAGATATGCCGCCTGGAGCTGGGGATAGAGGGCATCGACCGGCACGACATACACGTGAACGTCATGGGCCTCAACCACTTCACCTGGTTTGACAGCGCGTCATATAGGGGGATCGACCTCTTCCCGGTGTACAGCGGGTTCATTGATGAGCACTACTATGAGGGCCTTGACGACCCCGACAACAACTGGGCCAACAGCACCTTCAACTGCGCCCACCGGGTGAAATTCGACCTCTTCCGCCGCTACGGCCTCATCGCCGCCGCCGGGGACAGGCACCTGGCGGAGTTCATGCCGGGAGAGGAGTATCTAAAGGACCCGGAGACCGTCAGGAGCTGGAAGTTCGGCCTCACCACCGTGGCCTGGCGGAAGGAGGACCTAAAGAGACGTCTTGAGAGGGCGGCGCGCCTCGCCGCCGGTGAGGAGGAGGTGTCCCTCACACCCACCGGCGAGGAGGGAATACTCCTCATCCGCGCCCTATGCGGCCTTGAGCGGGTGGTGAGCAACGTGAACATCCCAAACTCCGCCCTCCAGATAGCGAACTTCCCCGCCGAGACGGTGGTGGAGACAAACGCCGTCTTCTCCCGGGATTCCATAAGGCCGATAGCCGCCGGGGAGATGCCGGCAAACGTGCTTGCGCTCATGGAGCCCCATATAGCCAATCAATCCCGGGCCCTGGAGGCGGCGCTCAATTGCGACAGGACCCTGGTCTATGAGGCCTTCGCCACGGACCCGCTGGTCCGGGGCCGCGCCTCGGAGGCGGACATCCGTGCCCTCGCCGATGACATGATAGCCGGGACCTCCAAGTTCCTCCCCAAGGGGTGGAAGTAAAAACGGCGTTTTTGATTTTTAAATATTTAAGCTCCGGGAAGACGCAAGCCTCCCCGGAGCTCTCATTTTGGCTTATAGCGTCGCCGTGAGGCCCAGGGTCAGTATCCCCTCGTTGTCGGCGTATATGGCGGGGAACTGGCTGAGGGGCAGGGGCGACACGCCGGCACCGGCCTCCAGGGTGTAACCCGGGCGGTTGTAGGAGGCTATGTACCAGTCCTTGTACCCCGCGTTCCCGGAGGCCGCGGGCGTTAGGCTCAGCTCGTACCCGCTCACCGAGGCGAAGGAGACGCCGATGTCGTAGGACTTGGGAGGTTCGTAGCCGTCGTATTTCCAATAAATAACTTTGCCCTGGGTGTGGTAGGAGATGGTGAGGGCGAAGTCGTGGGCGCGGGTGTAGTTATATACCGCCCGGCTCTCAGGTATTTCCAAGGGCGCTGCGCCCACATAATCCCGGGGCGCGGGGGAAACATAGCCCTGGGCGAATTTTATCTCCCGGGCCTCCGTCCACCCGGCGGGGTACTGGAGGTTCGGGTCCACGCCATTTATGTTCGCCTTCCAGCCGTTGGGAAACGGGATGGAGGGATAGGCGGCGGATATCTCCCGGGCTCTGGTGTAGTATGTGCCGCTGGTGAGCTCCTCAGTCACCAGCGCCACGCCGTCCGGGTTCACCATGGGCATTAAAAAGAGCGTCGTGAGTCCATATAGACTGCCCGCGTCCCGGCCGAAGATGGACCCGCCGGCGGCGTAGGCACGGGCGTATTTTTCCAAATATTTCAGTAGGAGCGTGGATGTTATCCACTCGTTGGCGTGGTGGGAGGCGTTGTAGAAGACCTGGTTTGAACCCTCGCCTATCTCCAATGTCACAAGGTCCCTCCCCATGACGCTCCTGCCCGCCGAGCCCCGGCGGAGAAAGGGGTACCGGGCCAGGAGCCCGTCGGCGCAGAACTCCAGGTAGGTGGGGGTGAGGCGCACGTCGGCTGACACCACCTCAAAGCCCAGCGGCACGGTGACAGCGCCGCCCACGCGCAGATTCCCCGGGTCGAGTCCGGGGTTCGCCGTCTCGATGGCCCCCACGGTGGTGCCGTAGGATCTCGCAAGGGTGTAGAAGGTGTCCCCGGGGCGGATGGTGTGCCGCAGGGCGCCGGTGAGGTAGGGGGTCAGGGCGCGCCAGGTGAGGGGCCCCGCTATGCCGTCCGGCGCCAGCCCATGGGAGGTCTGGAACCGCCGCAGGGCCTCAAAGGTGAGACGCCCGAAGACGCCGTCTATCTCCGAGGAGAGAAAGCCGGCCCGGGTGAGGGCGAGCTGAAGAAGTTCCACATATGGGCCCCGGGACCCGGAACGGACTATTTTAAGTTCCGCCATTATTTTCCTCCAAAACTCATATTTGGCTTTATTGCCCTATAATACTATGTCGCCGCCGGGCAATAAAGAACGTAAGAGTTTTGAGAATTGAGGAACATTTTTGTCCCTCCGCCCCTCAAAAAGGCGCTGACAGCGCCGCAGACATATATGACCATCCCAAAAACGAAATATATTGCTTTGCGCCAAGTCCCGGCTCTCGGACATATTAATAGAGCTTTGATTTTAAAGCATCAAAACTGCGCCCAGCGGCGCAGAGAGGGGAGCAGAGAGGAATTGATACTTTTTTCAAAATTGAAAAAAACGGCGGTGCGGGCACTTGCGCTGTCGGTCATCGCCGCGTCAATGGGGACCTTCGCGCTTGCGGCGGAGCTCCCGGATAAACTCGTCCCTGTGGGCGAGGCTGTGGGGATATCCATCAAGACCGAGGGGGTGATGGTCTCGGAGCTCTCGGAGTTCGACGAGGTGGGCGGCAAGCGCTCGCCGGCCGGTGAGGCGGGCATAAAGCCCGGGGACGTCATCACCATGATAGACGGCAAAAATATCTCCTCGGCGGCGGATATGCTGTCGGCACTGGAATCGGCCTCCGGGGAGGTGACGGTGCAGTTTAAGAGGAACGGCAAGACGCGCCAGGTGTCCGTCACGCCCCACATAGAGTCCGGCGAGGGGTATCTGGGCGTTTGGGTCCGGGACGGCGTCACCGGCATCGGGACAGTCACCTATTTTGACCCGGACACCGGGCGTTTCGGCGCCCTGGGGCACCCAATCGCGGACAGCTCCACCGGCATAACCGTGCCGCTGCGGGAGGGCCTAATAAGCCCCGCCGAGGTCACGGGCGTCACCAAGAGCCGGGAGGGTACACCTGGGCAGCTGGGGGGCGTCTTCGATTTTGACTCCCGCGCCGGGGAGGTAGACAAGAACTGCGCCCTCGGCATCTTCGGCAGCGCGGCGGAGGAGTTCCCCGGCGGCGAGGCCGCGCCTGTGGCCGGGGCCTCCGAGGTCCGGGCCGGCAAGGCCAAGATGATCTCCGAGGCCTCGGGGGAAAAACGGGAGTACGACGTGGAGATAGTTAGGATCTACTCCGACAGCCCCGATGGCCGGGACATGATGATAAAAGTGACGGACCCGGACCTCCTCGACCTCACCGGCGGGATAGTCCAGGGTATGAGCGGCAGCCCCATAATCCAAAATGGCAAGCTCGTGGGGGCTGTCACCCACGTCCTCATCAACGACCCCCAGAAGGGCTACGGCGTATTCATAGAGAATATGCTGAAAGCCGACGAAGAATAAGCCGCGGCGGCGGGCTCTCACAAAGGCCCTCGGGCCTTTGTCGACAGTCCAATCGCCCGCCGCCGGTACATAGCGTAAATTATGTCGCGAAGAGGTGTAACACAGCATCTTGTGTCACATTATCTGCTCATAACACCAGAAAAAATCCGAAAATAAAAAATTTTTCAAATAATTGCCATTTTCTTCTTGCAAAATTCCCCTGTCTATGGTAAATTGAGGTAACACTTATTCCACGAGCTTTCTGGAATATGTGATTATTTTACGATTCGGAGGCAGCCATGAGTGATAATATCAAGGTCCTGATCGCGGACCTAAGCGAAGATTTTCGAGCTATCCTGTCCGAGGCCCTCTCCCTTGAGGGCGGGTTCACGGTGGCGGGGAGCACCGGGGACGGTCTGGAGGCGCTGGAGCTAATTCGTACGGGGCGCCCGGACGTCATTGTGACGGACGTGGTGCTCTCCGGCGTTGACGGCATAACGTTCTTGGAGCGGGTGCGGGAGATGCCGGAGGCGGAGCGGCCGGCGGCGCTATTGCTCTCCGGGTTCACCAGCGAACAGCTCCTCACCATGGCCTCCGACGCCGGCGCCGCCTACTACATGCAAAAGCCCTGCGACCTGGGGGCGCTGATCTCCAGGCTCCGCAGTCTCGCCATGAACCGACGCCAGCCGGCAAAACCCGCGGTGGAGGTCTCCACCCGCCGCGCCCCGAGCCTTGAGAGCGAGGTGACGGAAATTATTCATGAGATAGGCATCCCGGCCCATATTAAGGGTTATCAGTACCTCAGAGAGGCCATAATCCGGACAGTTGAGGATATGGACGTAATAAACGCTGTGACGAAGGTGCTCTACCCCGAGGTGGCGCGGAAATTTGGCACCACGCCCTCGCGTGTTGAGCGGGCCATCCGCCACGCCATAGAGGTTGCCTGGGACCGGGGGGACGTGGAGGTCCTGCAGCGTTTTTTCGGCTACACGGTCTCCGGCATCAAGGGGAAACCCACGAACTCTGAGTTCATAGCCATGATAGCGGACAAGCTCTACCTGCAAAAGAAAAACTCAGACGCGGTATAATGCACAGAAAGGGACGCGGCAGATTTTCGCTCTGCCGCGTCCAAGCAATTTTGATTTATTAGCGGTTCTTGTTGAGGGCGAAACCGAGCCCGCCGCCGATGACGCCGCCGGCTATGTGGGCCATGTTGGAGATATTGTCCTGGAGGAATATCCCGTCGTACACCTGCTGTCCGATGAAGATTATGGACACCAACACGAAGGTGAGGGGGATGGAGCCGTCCCGGAAACTGGTGAAGGAGGCAAGGAGAATGAAGGCGAAGACCACCCCGGAGGCGCCGCAGAGGGCGATGGTGGGGAAGAATACGTAATTTATGACGCCCGTGACCAGCGCCGTCACCAGGATCGCCAGTATGATACTGCGGGAGCCGTACTTCTCCTCCAGCATGGGCCCCAGGAGCAATATGTAGGAGATGTTCCCCAGGAGGTGTTCCCAGGAGGCGTGCCCCAGGACGTGGGTGAAGAACCTGGGCCAGGTCATGGGGTCGCTCAGGGGGGAGTGGTAGGTCATGAAAACTTGCCGCGTTATGCTGCCGTCCGTCATTACGCCAAGTATCGTGGCGATGAAACAGAGGAGCGAGAAGGTGAGCACGGCGGGGGAGTTATAGGTGATCCTGAGATGTCGCATAATTTTGCCCTCCAATTTCCGTTAGATATAATGTAGAACGCTCTTTTGAGCTTTTTTTCGCGGAGATTATTTAAATATCCTGACCCGCACCCGGAGGCGGCCCTTCCTCGTCTCCCGGGAGACGCCCTCGTATATGAATCTGCCGTATCCCCGGACGGATATGACGGCGCCCTCCCGTATGTCGGCGGAGGCGCTGCGGGCAAGCCTCCCGGAGATAAAGACCTTCTCCCCGGAAATTAACTCCTGGGCCTGGGAGCGGGAGAGACGGTACACCGCCGCCACCGCCGCGTCCAGGCGCTCCGAGGCCACAACTAACTCGCTGACGCCGGGCAGCGCAGAGACCTCCGCCGGGGGTTCCGTGAGCTCACAGCGGACGGAGGTCCTGCGGACCTCGGAGAGGTTTTCCATTATATACCGGGACACGGTGTCGAGGCACATTAGGTACCCCACGTTCTCCAGGACCTCTATGTCCCCCAGCACCTCCCGCCTTATCCCCAGCGCCATGAGGGAGCCCAGGAAGTCCCGGTGGGTGAGGCTGTCGGCAAATTTCTGCTGTAGGGGACTTATCCTGAGGCACACTATCGGCGGGGCGGCGGGGTAGCCTATAAAGTCCTCGGAGCCGAAGACGGCGATCTTCCGCTCCGGGGCCGGGAGACCGCCGGTGAGCGCCACGGGGCAGGGGAGCGAGCGCTCCATGCCTATGAGTTCGTCCTGCTCCGCGAGCGTCAGGAACTCGGAGTATGTCCACACACCTCGCCCGGCGGCCCGGGCGGCCAGCTCCGCGAATCTATTTTTGAGCATAGAATCTCTATCCATGGTACTTATCTAACACCTTTTTGAGCCTCAGCGCCGCGAACTG
Organism: uncultured Oscillospiraceae bacterium; assembly: GCA_947628185.1. GTDB lineage: Bacteria > Bacillota > Clostridia > Oscillospirales > Oscillospiraceae > RUG626. The sequence goes on along the minus strand of CANQYW010000003.1, from coordinate 93,966 downwards.
TGCCGCCGCGCCGGTGAATAGTCCCGCCGCTATCCCGGAGACCATAAGGACCGGGAGATATACGATAAGCGCCGGGGTGCCGGTGACGAGTACGGCGGCGGCCATCTGCCCCAAGTTGTGGGCTGCCGCGCCCAGGACGCTCATGACCCATATCTGCCGCGGGGTGAGAAGTTTTTTGAGCGGCAGCATCGTGACGAAACACGCAAGCCCCCCGGACACGCTGTAGAGTACGGCCATCATGTTCCCGGAGAATAGTGAGCCCAGCACTATCCGGGAGAAGAGTATCCCGGCGGCGTCGGCGGGGCCTAAAAGCACCATAGCCACCACCGTCACTATATTTGCAAGCCCTAATTTGACGCCGGGTATGGGCACTACGTGGGGGAGCTGCAGCTCCACGACGTATATCGTCAGCGCGACGGCCGTCAGGAGTGCGTCCAGCGTCAGTCTCTTAGTCCTCATTTTTCACCCCGTGACGGCGTCAATATTGCCCCGGCCCCCGGCAAACTCGATGACGAGCCTGTGGGGGAGACAGACGATGGGCGCGGCGCCGGTGAGCCAGCCCGAGTCCACGCACACCTTGTCCGGGCAGTCGGCGTCGGACACCCGTATCCTACCGGGCTCCAAGAGGATGGTGTTCCGGCCATAATCGCTCTCCAGGTCAAAGCTCTCCTCCTTAGTCACCAGGGAGAGGTCTATGGTCCGGACGAGCTCGCCATCCTGGTATATGTTCACCACGTCCCCTCTGGGGCGGCTCCAGAGCCAGAGCGTCAGCCCCAGGGATACCGCCAGGAGCAGTACTATTATTATTACCCAGGTCCTTGTCTTAACCACGATCTATCACCTTTAGTTCGCCCCGGCCCGGCTCCAGGGTGAAGGCGTCCTCCAACCCGGACGTTATGTAAACTTCGCCGGACTCCGTCACGAAAACCGCCTCGAAACCGCCGCTGTCCCGCCAAAGCTGTGCGGCCCTCTCGAGGCCCATGACGAATAGGGCGGTGGAGAGCCCGTCGCAGAGCGTCCCGTCCGGGCCGGTGACGGTGACGGAGCTGAGCCCGCTGTGGGCGGGTCGCCCGGTGGAGGGGTCGATTATGTGCCAATAGGTGACGCCATCCTCCTCGAAGTACCGCTCGTAACCGCCGGAGGTGACGACGGCTGCGTCCCGGATCTCCAGCACGCCGAAGTACCCGTCCCCCATGGGGTCCCGGATGCCCACCCGCCAGGGTGAGCCGTCGGGTTTTGAGCCCAGCGCCTCCACGTTGCCGCCGAGATTCACAAGGGCTGAGGTGACGCCGGCCCCCCGAAAGAGGTCTATAACGGCGGAGGCGGTGTAGCCCTTCGCCACGCTCCCCAGATCCACCATATACCCCTCCGGCAGGGTGAGGTCGGAGCCCTGGAGAGATATTTTACTGTAGTCCACGGTCTTCAATAGCTCCCGGAGCTCGTCGTCCCCCGGGACTCTGTACTCCCCGGTGGTGAAACCCCAGGCCCTCACCACGGGATAGACGGAGATGTCGAGAGCCCCGCCGGTGAGAGCGCAAATCTCAAGGGCCCGCCCCGTGAGACGCGCCGCGTCCTCTGAGAGCCGGGCGGAGCCCTCAATATTCGCTTTGTAGATGTCGCTGCCCTCTTTTGTCACGGAGAGGCGGGACTCCAAGTCGTGGATGAGATCTGTGGCCTCCTCCAAAAGTTCCTCCTCGCCGTAGACCGTGAGCTCCATTACGGTGTCCATGGCGTAGATGGTGGCGCTGGAGGGCTCCGGCGCGGCGGGGCCGCAGCCGGTGAGGAGCGCCGCCGCCAGCGCGGCGGTCACAGCGGCACGGAGTTTTCTCATGGGCCCACCTCGGGGGCGTCCGGGGTGTCTGCGCCGTCCGGTTCGCTATCATCGTCCGGGGTGTCTGTATCGTCCGTGACGTCAGGATCGCCGGGGGACGGGTCCGCGCCGTCTATCTGGGGCAGGGGGTCGGGACTCACGGGGCCCTCCGGGGACTCCCTGCCCGGGAGCCAGGGGACCACCAAGTGTACGCCGTCAGAGGAGTAGACTATGTACTTCCTAAAGCCCACGAACACGGCGATGGAGAGGAAGAGCGCCACCGCCAGGAGCACCGAGAGCACTATGAGGGTCGTCTTAAACGGGCGGCGGGTCCTGTATATCCTGTTGTCCTTTGAGGCCATGGGCCACCTCAGAGCTCGCCGCGTTCCACGGCGGAGATCATATCGACCCGCGTGGCGTGGCGGCCCCCCTCAAAGGTGTGGGAGAGAAAGGCGTCAACTATCTTGAGCGCCAGGCCCGCGCCCACCACGTTCTGGCCCATGGCCAGCATGTTGGCGTTGTTGTGGCGGCGGGTCATCTCGGCGGAGTAGCAGTCGGAGCAGAGGGCGCAGCGCACGCCCTTCACCTTATTTGCCACCATGCTCACGCCCACGCCCGTGGTGCATATGACCACCCCCAGCTCGCACTCGCCCTCCGCCACCGCGTGGGCGGCCTTGGCGGCGAAGACGGGGTAGTGACAGCTCTCCTTTGTGTACGTGCCGAAGTCCTCCACGTCGTGCCCCAATTCCTTAAGATGGGCCTTCACGGTCTCTTTAAGTTCAAGCCCGCCGTGATCTGAGGCCATAGCGATCTTCATATCTCTATCCTCCAAATTATTTATACTATCCGGAATTCCGGCCTGTGTTCCCTATATAGACATACGTATCTAAATCCGCACTCCCGCAGGAGCTCGTAACCCTCCCGGATGCCGAGACCAACTTTCTCCCGGGTGTGGGAGTCGGAGCCCACGGTGACTATCTCCCCGCCCAGCTCCCGGTAGAGCCGCATGACCTCTCTTGAGGGTATGAAGTCCCCGAGAGGCCCAAAGAGGCCGGAGGTGTTGAGCTCTATCCCCACGCCCCGCTCAATGGCGGCAGAGAATATCTCACGGAGGGGGCCCTCAAACTCCATCATGTCGAACCCCAGACCCACCCTCGCCATGTACCGCCGCATGTAGCCTATGTGACCCAGGACGTCGCACAGGCCGCTTTTGGCGAGTGTGAGGTACTCCTCCAGGTACCGCTCCACCGTGGGGCGAAATAGCTCAAAGTCCCGGGGGTAGTCCATGTAGTAGAAGTCCTCGCTGTCACGCAGGTTGTGGATGGAGCCGATGACGAAGTCGAGGAAGGGGAGGGAGTAGACCCGGCGGCCCTCCTCCGGGAGGTAGTGGGGGGCCGCCAGCTCCGCGCCGAGGCGAAGGTCCAGGGTCCCTGAGTATTTTTGACGCACCGCCTCAAAGTCCCGCCGGAGGGCGTCCCAGTCCCGAAAGGGCGGGAACTGCCCGTGGGCGGAGGGGCACTGGGAGCAGTTCTCCACGTGGTTCGTCACGCACATGTGGGTGAGCCCCCGCGCCGCCGCCCCGGCGGCCATCTCCTCGAGAGTGCTCACGGCGTCGGGGGAGTATGGGGATGAGTGGGTGTGGTAGTCAGCCAAAACCATGCCGCGCCTCCGAGATAAAATAAGTGTTCCAACAGTCATTATACCATAGTGTAGTTCCCGATTCCAGTGGGAGCACCGTTTTTTCGCGGGATGTTGCCAGAAAATACATAATATAGCGCAAAAACTCCGCTTGAGCCTTGGGCCCACGCGGAGTTTTGTTCATTTCTTCTTTTTAAACTTCCTAAATATCGAGCCGCCGCCCCCCAGGGACTCATCGAGCTTTTGGACGAGCTCCCGCTGTTCCGCGGTGAGGGACTTGGGGATGGTGACGGTGACGGTGACGAACTGGTCGCCCCGCCCGGTGGAGCGGAAGTAGGGTATGCCCTTGCCACGGAGGCGGAAGGTGTCGCCGGACTGGGTGCCCTCGGGTATGGGGTACTTCACCTTGCCGTCCAGGGTCGGCACCTCCAGCTCCGCGCCCAGCATGGCCTGGGTGACGGTTATGGGCATCTCGTAGAGGACGGAGTTCCCGTCCCGGCGGAAGAACTCGTGGGGCCGCACGGAGACGGTTATGAGGAGGTCCCCCGGGGGCCCGCCGTTTATGCCGGAGTTGCCCTTCCCGGGCATGGAGATGGTGACGTTATTGCCTATGCCCGCGTCTATGTGTATGTTCACCGACTGCTGGCGCTTTATGCGGCCCGTGCCCCGGCACTTGGAGCAGGGCTGATGTATTATCTTCCCGCGTCCCCGGCAGCGGGGGCACTCGGACTGGACCTGGCTCATGCCGAATACCGTCTGCCGGGTGGTGACGGTGACGCCGGAGCCGTGGCAGTCCGGGCAGACCTCCGGCGTCGTGCCGGGGGCGCAGCCGGAGCCGCCGCAGTCGGGGCAGGTCTCTATGCGGGAGACGCTCACGGTCTTGTCGCAGCCGAAGGCGGCCTCCTCAAAGGAGAGGGAGATACCGGCGCGGATGTCGTCCCCGGCCCGGGGGCCGTTGCGGGTCCGGGCCCTGCCGGAGCCGCCGAACCCGAAACCGCCGCCGAATATGTTGCCTAAGATGTCCCCTAAGTCGAAGTCCACGCCGCCGCCAAAACCGCCGTAGCCGCCGTTCTGGGCCGCGTAGCTGGGGTCGACGCCGGCGAAACCGAACTGGTCGTACTTCGCCCGTTTCTCGCTGTCGGAGAGCACCTCGTAGGCTTCGTTGGCCTCCTTGAGGCGCTCCTCACAAGCCTTGTCGCCGGGGTGCAGGTCCGGGTGGTTCTCCTTGGCTATCTTGTAGAACGCCTTCTTGAGCTCCGCCGGGGTGGCGTCCCGCTTGACGCCCAGCACCTCGTAATAATCACGTTTTTCTGCCATACTGACCTCTTATTTCCAGCGCCTCGGCGCGGATATGGGGAAAAATCACTTCTTGCCGTTGTCGTCGTCGTCCACGACCTCGTAGTCGGCATCGTAGTACTGGCCGCCGCCGGGGTTGCCGCCCTGGCCGTAGTTACCGCCGGGGTTGCCCTGGCCGTAATTGCCGCCCTGGGGACCCGCGCCGCCCTGGGGGCCGGCGGCCTGGCTATAGAGTTTCTCGCTCACTTTGTAGAATATCTGGGTGAGGTTCTCCGTGGCGGACTTGATGGCCGCGGAGTCGGTGCCGGCGAGGGCGGACTTTAAGGACGCCAGGGCCGTCTCCACCTCGTGCTTGTCGTTGGGGTCCAGCTTGTCGCCGGACTCGGAGAGGATCTTCTCGGTCTGGTAGACCATCTGGTCGCCGTTGTTGCGGGTGTCAACCTCCTCGCGGCGCTTGGCGTCCTCGGCGGCGTACTGCTCCGCCTCCCGGACGGCCTTCTCCACGTCCTCCTTGGACATGTTGGAGGAGGAGGTGATGGTGATGTGCTGCTCGCGGCCTGTGCCCAGGTCCTTGGCGGAGACGTTCACTATGCCGTTGGCGTCGATGTCAAAGGAGACCTCTATCTGGGGGACGCCCCGGCGGGCGGGGGCTATGCCGTCCAGATGGAACCTGCCCAGGGACTTATTGTACTGGGCCATCTCGCGTTCGCCCTGGAGGACATTGACCTCAACGGAGGTCTGGTTGTCGGCGGCGGTGGAGAAGACCTGCTTGCGGCTGGCGGGGATGGTGGTGTTGCGCTCGATTATCTTGGTGAAGACTCCGCCCAGGGTCTCGATGCCCAGGGACAGGGGGGTGACGTCCAGGAGGAGTATGCCCTCCACGTCGCCGCCCAGGACGCCGCCCTGGATGGCCGCGCCCACGGCCACGCACTCGTCGGGGTTTATGCCCTTGAACCCGTCCTTGCCGGTGAGGCGGCGGACCTCCTCCTGCACGGCGGGGATACGGCTGGAGCCGCCCACCATGAGGACCTTCGCTATGTCAGCGCCGGTGAGGTTGGCGTCGGCCATGGCCTGGCGCACGGGGCCCGCGGTGGCCTCCACAAGGTGCGCGGTGAGCTCGTTGAACTTCGCCCTCGTGAGGGGGATGGAGAGGTTCTTCATGCCGGTGGAGTCGGCGGTGATATAGGGGAGGTCGATGCGGGTGGAGGTGAGGCTGGAGAGGTCGCACTTGGCCTTCTCGGCGGCCTCGCGGAGCCGCTGCATCGCCATGGGGTCGGTGGAGAGGTCCACGCCGTCGGTGCGCTTAAACTCGCTTATGAGGTACTTGACTATGCACTGGTCGAAGTCGTCGCCGCCCAGGCGGTTGTTGCCGGCGGTGGCCAGGACCTCGATGACGCCGTCGTCAATGTCAAGGATGGAGACATCGAATGTGCCGCCGCCCAGGTCGTAGACCATGATCTTCTGGGCCTGCTCCTTATCGACGCCGTAGGCGAGGGCCGCGGCGGTGGGCTCGTTTATGATGCGCTTGACGTCGAGGCCCGCGATGCGCCCGGCGTCCTTCGTGGCCTGGCGCTGGGAGTCGGTGAAGTAGGCGGGGACGGTGATGACGGCCTCCGTGACCGGCTGGCCGAGATACGCCTCGGCGTCGGCCTTTAATTTCTGGAGCACCATGGAGCTTATCTGCTGGGGGGTGTAGGACTTGCCGTCGATGGTGACGCGGTAGTTGGAGCCCATCTCACGCTTTATGGAGCTGACGGTCCTGTCGGGGTTCGTTATGGCCTGGCGTTTTGCCACGTTGCCCACCATGCGCTCGCCGTCCTTGGAGAAGGCCACGACTGAGGGGGTGGTGCGGGCGCCCTCGGAGTTCGTTATGACGACAGGCTCGCCGCCCTCCATGACCGCCACGCAGCTATTGGTAGTGCCGAGATCTATTCCGATTATTTTTCCCATGATATATTTCCTCCTAAAATTAAGCGTTATATATTGTAAATTGGATATTGAGCTAACTTAGTTTGCCACTTTCACCTGGGAGAACCTTATGACCTTATCCCCCAGGACGAAACCCTTCTGGAATTCCTCCACCACAACGCTGGCGCCGAGGCTCTCGTCGTCCACGTGCATGACGGCGGAGTGGCGGCTAACGTCAAAGGGCTGCCCCACGGCCTCAATGGGCTTGACGCCCAGGATCTCCAGGGCGGACTTAAACTGCTCCATCGTCATCTCTATGCCCTTTAAGAACGCCTCGTCGGAACAGCCAAGTTTCAGCGCCCGCTCAAGGTTATCGTAGATGGGGAGTATCTTCGTGACCGTGTCGCTCTTCACCGCGGCGTACAGGGCCTCCCGCTCCTTGACGCTCCGCTTGCGGTAGTTCTCGTACTCCGCGTAGAGCCTGGTGTACCGGTCCTTCTCCGCCGCCAATAGTTCCTCGGGCGTGGGGCCCTTGGGCTCCTCGGGGGCGGGGGCCGCCTCCGGCGCGGGCGCGGGCTCGGCCTCCGGGACCTGGGCCTCGTTTTTATCCTTGTCCTTTTTAGACATCTAAGTCTTCTCCTTTGATCATGAGTTTTCCAAAGCCCGCCGGGGGAGTGGTGCCGCCCCCTAAGAGCTTCGAGAGCCCCTGGGCTATATAGCTTAATTTTGCCGCGACGGCCGAGTAGTCCATCCTTGTGGGACCCACCACGCCTATGACGCCGCGGGTGTTGTCCCCCAGACTGTAACTTGCCAGCACAACGCTTGAGTCCCGCAGCTCCTCCACCGCGTTCTCAGGGCCGATGAGCACTTTGACGTCCCCAAAATCCGGGGCGCTCTGGAGGGCGGAGAGGTTCGCGGTGTCCGAGAGGTACCGCATGAGCTTGTGGGCCTTCTCCGGGTCCTGGAACTCCGGCAGTTTGAGGAGATTCGCCTCCCCCGAGACCACGGCGCCGGACCCGTGGGCGGCGGTGAGCGTCTCAAGGACGAACCCCGCTATGACGGACGTGAGGCCCATGGTGTCCCCGGCGGCCCGCTCCGTGGAGTTTATGAGGGCCGGGGTGACCTTGTCCTCGGTGATGCCGGTGAAGTTCGCGTTAAATAGCGCGCTGAGCCGGGTTATTAGCGTCTCGTTAAACGAGAAGGGGAGGTGCACCAGCTTATTCTTGACGGTGTCGCTGGACATGAGGAGCACCACTATGAAGGTGTTGGCGTCGATGTATATGAGGTCAAAGCGCTTTATAGTGGCGGGGGCGGGGGTGGATATGGCGAGAGACGGGTAGCTCGTGAGCTCGGAGGCCATCTGCCCCACGTGGGAGATGAGCTTGTCGAGCTCCGCCATCTTGGCGGTGAGGGCGGAGTTTATGGTCTCCGTCTCCTCAAGGGATAGCTGCCGCTCCCGCATGAGCTCGTTCACATAGAGCCTGTAGCCCTTGGCCGTGGGTATCCGCCCGGCAGAGGTGTGGGGCTGCTCTAAGTACCCCAGCTCCGAGAGCGCCGAGAGCTCGTTCCTGATGGTGGCGCTGGAGCAGTCAAGCTCCGCCCGGACCTTTATGGTCTTGCTCCCGACGGGCTCCGCGGTCTCAATGTATTCTTCCACGACGGCCCGGAGTATTTTCTTCTTCCTCTCGCTCAGGTCCATGGAAACTTACACCTCTTATTAGACGCTCCCGTTGGAAACTTTACCCTCTTTAGCACTCAGCTCCCCTGAGTGCTAAACATAATTTAACACCGCCCCACAATATTGTCAATACCCACAGGGGCAATTCATAAAATTTTAAAAGAAAAAAATCGCGGCCCGGGAAAAGCGAACATCTTTTCCCGGGCCTTGAAATAAATTATATGATGTTTTGCCGTAAAAGGGCGGCTCAGTCCCCGAAGAACTTATCGTGGATGGCCTGGACGGCCCTGTCGCCGTCGTCCTCGTTCACAAGGACGGAGACCTTTATCTCGCTCGTGGAGATCATGTTTATGTTTATCTTCTTCTGGGCCAGGGCGTCGAACATGTTGACGGCTATGCCGCTTGTCATGAGCATACCGGCGCCAACTATGCTCACCTTCGCCACGTGGTCGTCCACGTCCAGGTGGTCGTAGCCGATGGCGAGGCGGTTCTCCTCCAGGGCGGCGCGGGCGGTGGCTATGTCCGCCCGGGAGACGGTGAAGGTTATGTCCTGGGTGTTGCCGTGCCCCAGGGACTGGATGATGATGTCCACGTTTATCCGCTGATTTGCCAGTATGCGGAATATCTTGAAGGCCACGCCGGGCTCATCCTTGATGTTCACCAGCGTGAAACGCGCCACGTTGGCGTCCTTCGCCACACCGCTGACAGCTGCCTGTTCCAACTTCTTTACCTCCCTGACTTTTGTACCGGGTAATCTCTGGTAGCTTGAGAGCACCTCGAGATTCACATTGTATCGTTTTGCCATCTCAACGGACCTGTTGTGCAGGACCTTCGCCCCCATGCTGGCAAGCTCCAGCATCTCGTCGAAGGTTATCTCCTCGAGTTTCTTCGCGCCCTTCACCTCGTTGGGGTCGGCGGTGTATACGCCGTCCACGTCGGTGTAGATCTGGCAGAGGTCCGCGTGCATCGCCGCCGCTATGGCCACGGCGGAGGTGTCCGAGCCGCCCCGGCCAAGGGTGGTGATGTCGTCATATTTGTTTACGCCCTGGAAACCTGTGACCAGGACTATCCTGCGGGCGTCCAGCTCCTTGCGGATGCGCTCGCACCCCACGGCGGTGATGGTGGCGTTTGAGTAGTTGGAGTTGGTCACGAACCTGACCTGCCAGCCCGTCAGGGACACTGCCGGCAGTCCCATGGACTGGAGCATCATAGCGCAGAGCGCCACGGACTGCTGCTCCCCGGTGGAGAGGAGCACGTCCATCTCCCGCTTTGAGGGGTTGGGGTTATATTGAAGTGCCTTGGCTATCAGCTCGTCGGTGGTCTTGCCCTGGGCGGAGAGAACTACCACCACGTCGTTGCCCTCGCAGTATGTATCCGCGATGATCCCGGCGACGCGCCGGACTTTCTCCACGTCAGCCACGGAGCTGCCGCCAAATTTTTGTACAATGAGTGCCATTATGGGTCTCCTCCGATAGATATATGACCGCAAGCGGCCATAACATTATATGCTCAGCCGAGGACCATGAACATAGAGCCGATATTGAGGTCCCCGAGGGCCGCGCTGAGCTCACGCTGCGTGAAGTTCTCCGTCAGGATCGCAAGCTCCCCGGAGTGTTCGCGCAGGGCGCGGATTTTCCCCACGCCCAGGGCCGCCCGGAGAGCGCTGAGGCTCTCGGAGGTCCTTATATACCAACCGGTGTCTATGTCCCGGGCGTCCACCAGGTACCCATCCCCGGCGGCCTCCCAGTGGGCGTTGCGGGGGGCGGCGGCGTCCCGGACGGCGTCCATCATGTCCGCCACCACGGCGCTGGCGGTGGGGAGTTTCCCGGCGCCGGGGCCGTAGAACATGCACTCGCCCACGGCGTTGCCGTGGACAACTATGGCGTTCATCACCCCGTCCACACCGGCTATGGGGCTGCGCTCCGGGATGAGGTGGGGGCCCACGTAGACGGCGGCCCGGCCCTCAGGCAGGGCGTAGGCCCGGCCCAGGAGCTTTATCCTGAAACCGAACTCCCCGGCGTACTGGACGTCCCTGAGCGTCACGCCCCCTATGCCCCGGGTGCTCACGTCCTCGGGCCGCACGCCCTTTCCGAAGGCGAGGCCCGCTAAGATACATATTTTCCTGGCGGCGTCATATCCTTCAACGTCCGCCGATGGGTCGAGCTCCGCGTAGCCGAGATTCTGGGCCTCGGAGAGCATGTCCTCAAAGGAGCGCCCCTTCTCTATCATCCCCGTGAGGATGAAGTTCGTGGTGCCGTTTAGTATGCCGAAGACCTCGTCTATCCTGTTCCCGGCGAGGGACGAGAGCATGGGCCGTATTATGGGTATCCCGCCGCCGACGCTGGCCTCAAATAGGTAGCTCACGCCCTTCTCCCCGGCGAGCTCCAGTAGCTCCTGGCCGTGGGCGGCCACAAGCTCCTTATTGGAGGTGACGACGCTCTTTCCCGCCGCGAGGCACCTTTTAGTGTAGTCGTAGGCCGCCCGGGCGCCGCCGATGGTCTCCACCACCAGCGTGACCTCGGGATCGCATAGGATGAGGTCAAAATCGTGAATTACCAGGTCCCCGAAGGGGCTCTCCGGGAAGTCCCGCAGGTCGAGGATATACTTAACTTTTATCCCGCCGCCAACGGCGCGGGCGATGCCCTCGGCGTTCTCCCTCAGGACCTCCGCGACGCCGGAGCCCACCGTGCCGAAACCGAGTATGGCTGCATTTACCATGACAGTTCCTCTCTCAAACATGAATATACCGCCTCCCTGGCGGTGAAAAATACCTGATACATATTACCACAGCATTATGTAAAGCGCAATAAGCTTTTTCCCGAAAAAGCTGAGAATTATACATTTTTTTCAAACGGGGAGGGGAGCGGGCGATGGATAGGTCCGGTTTTTCACCATTTTTGAGATGCGTCCTGACGGCCGCGCTGGCGGCGGCCCTCCTGTGGGTGGCCCTTAAATTCCTCCTGCCGGTGCTGGCGCCCTTCATACTGGCGTTTTTGACGGCCGCCGTCTGCGAGCCGGTGGTGAAGTACCTCTCGGGGAGGTGCAACATGCGCCGGGGAATAGCCTCGGCGCTCTGCGTCCTCACCGTGCTTTTATCCCTTGTGGGGTTCGTGCTCCTGGTGCTCTTCCGGCTCTTTGACGAGGCTGTGGGGCTATTAAATGAGCTGCCGGAGATGACCTCCGGCCTCCCCGCGCTATTTGAGAAGATAGACAGGGCAGCGCGGCGGTTCATCGTGAGTTTCCCCCAGGGCGTCCGGGATTATTTAAACGACGCCATAGCCGCCACAGGGGAGGCGCTTTTGGCGCTGCCGGGGTCCCTCTCTGCGGCGGCGCTGGGGTATCTTGGCTCCATGGCGGAGCGGGCGCCGGGGACGGTCCTCGCCCTCGTCACCTACGCCATCGGTTCCTTTTTCATAAGCGCCAGTTACGATAAGATAATTTCCTTCCTGCGGCGGCAGATACCTGAGAGGTTCCAAAAGCGCATGGCGGACCTGAGACCCGAGCTCACGGAGGGGCTGGGCCAGTGGCTCCGGGCGGAGCTCACGCTGATGGCCATAACTTTCGCCATCCTCACCGCCGCCTTCGCCCTGATGGGCGTGGAGTACGGGGCGGTGATAGCGCTCATAACGGCGTTTATTGACGCCCTCCCGGTGCTGGGGTCCGGGGTGGTGCTCATCCCCTGGGCGCTGGTGCTGCTGCTGGGCGGGGACACCGGCAGGGCCCTGGGGCTATTCATGACGTACCTCGTGGCGCTCCTGGCCCGCTCGTGCCTGGAGCCCAAGCTCTTGGGGGACAGGTTCGGCGTGGAGCCCGCCGCCGCGCTCCTTGCCATGTACGCCGGCTTTAAGCTGGCGGGCGTCACCGGGATGGTGCTATTTCCCATTGTGCTCATGCTCCTGGGGCACCTGAACCGCAAGGGGTATATAAGGCTCTGGAAGTGACGACGGTATTCAACACTATTTTCACCCATAATACATTATAATGTCTCACGGACAAAACCCGGCGGGGAGAAACGGGGGAGAGACGATGCTGACAGACAAGCGGGAGAACCCAATGGCCATACGCTCCAAAAACGCCCTTTCGAGCGCACTATTGACGCTCATGCTCTATAAGCCCTTCGGGGAGATAGCGATATCGGACATCGCGGGCCGGGCGCACCTCTCCCGGCAGACCTTCTACACGAACTTCCAGCGCAAGGAGGACATCTTACTATACCTCATCCACGGGCTATTCCGGCGCTATAGGGACCGCCTCACCACATCGCGCCCAGCGCCGGAGAACCTCATGATAGACTACTTCATCTTCTGGGGGGACAGCCGGGACTTCCTGGCGCTCCTCTTCAAGCAGGGCCTGGGGCGGCTATTTCAGGACTGCAACAGGTCATTCTTCGCGGAGGACACCGGCATGATAGACGACATGTTCACCTGCGAGCCCTGGCAGCTCCCCTACATAAAGGCGTCCCTGGCGGGGGTGACGTACGAGTTCCTGCTCATGTGGATAACGAAGGACGGCGGCCTCAGCGTGGACGTTCTGAGCTCCATGACGGTGAATCTCCTCTCCGGGAGGCTATTTTCATGACATATTACGCCGTTTAACATGCGAGGGGCGGCCGGAATTCCGGCCGCCCCACAGGCATCTTCGGTTTCTGATTATCTTATCTTTCTGGCCTCCAGGTAGTACCTCTTGTCCCGGGCGTGGCCTATGGAGAAACTTTTCTTCGGGAACACCCCGTCGCTCTGGACCGTCCTGAAGAGCTCCGATTTGTCCATGGCTGGCAGGAGGAAACCTATCGTGCCCTCCTTGGCCGTCAGGGCCCGGAGGGAGGGCTCGTCGTGGATGAAGTCAACGTACCCGTCGCTCATGGCGGCGTACTCCTCAATGAAACTCTCCAAGAGCTCCACCATGCCGCCGAAACTCTTACCCCGGACACTTATGGTCCCGGCGTCCTGGCCGCCTATTATATACGTTAGCTCGTGGCCCGGGCCCACGATGTGCTCGTTTGCCGCCTCGATGAGCTTGTGGGGGTCCACCCCGAACACCACCCGGTGTATGGGCTCGAACCTCACGCCCTCGTCGTAGACGTTGTTGAGCTCCACCAGCGCGTAGCGGGCCGGGTGTTTCGCGGCCTCGGCGGGGGAGAGGGTGGACTTTATCTTGTACCAGAGCTCCTTCGCCGCCGCGAGGGAGTGGTTGCCGTCGCCGATGACGATCTGGATGTCCCTCTCCGCGAGGCGGGAGAGCGCCGCCTCAATATTCTCCGCGTCCTCTCCAGTCACCTGCCAGCCCCGGATGTGCCCGCCGCCCTCCATGAGGTCGAAGTCGTAGAGCTTGCGGAGGTCCTCCCGCCGGGAGGTGATGGGCTCCACCACGGACCGGTCGGGGTCGTCGATGAGCACCATGATGTGGGGCAGCTCCAGTGGCGCGTGCTCCCGGATGCGCACCCGGGGCGGCAGACGCTCCTCCACTGTCCTCTCGCTGGCCCGGACGGGGGAGACGGAGAGGGGGGAGTAGTCGTACGCCTCCAGGTCCAGCGCCCCCACGAGCCCCCGGCGGACGCCGCCCGTCACCTGGCGCTCCACATACACAAAGGAATTTTTCAGCTCCTCGAATACCCCGTCCCGCAGCGCCTCGCTCATGGCGGCGTTGGCCCGGGGGGCCATGTCCTCCAAGGAGACGTCCCCCAAGTACGCCTCCGGGAGTATCATGTGGTAGGTGGAGAGCCTATCCCGGACCCGCTCCTCCACCGCGTCCCAGTAGTCCCGCTCGGATGTGAATTGGTCGCAGGCTATGACGCTCCAAGTCTCAAAGTCGGCTTTTTCGGGTATCAGTATGTCCGTGGGTCTAAACGCCGGTGTGCCCATGTCGCCCCTCCTAAAAATAAGTTTTGTTCGTCCTATCTGTAATACTACCAGCTTTTCCCGCAAAAGTAAAGTGAAAACAGTATTTTTCTCTTGCATGTAAATGGAAAACGTGTTATATTATATAAAAAGATACGATCAATTTAGGACGATATTCGTCATTTTCTAAAATTAAACGTCAAGGAGGCTGCACCATGAAGAAGACAATAGTAACAGTTAGCCGTATGTACGGCTCCAGGGGCACCACCGTCGCCGGCAAGCTCTCCATAGAGCTGGGAGTGCCGATGTTCGATAAAAAGATAATTGAGATGGCGTCGGAGAAGAGCGGCCTCGCGCCGGAATTCATAGACACGCTGGAGAAACAGTCCACTGGGAGTTTCCTCTTTGGTCTGGCCTCCAGCGCCTACAGTATGCACGGCTACCACTATAACTACGACCTGCCCGTCAGCTACTCCGCGTTCTCCGCCCAGTCCAGCGCCATCCGGGAGCTAGCCCAGAAGGGCAGCTGCGTCATTGTGGGCCGCTGCTCGGACTACATCTTGAGGGACGACCCCAACTGCGTGAAGGTCTTCCTCTACGCCGAGAGGGAGGAGCGGCTGCGCCGGTGCATGGAGGAGTTTAAGCTGGACGAGAAGGCCGCCGAGGCGGAGCTCAAGCGGCTCGACAAGAGCCGGGTGAACTACTATAAGAACTTCACCGGGGAGCCCTTCGGCGAGGCCGCCGCCCATGACCTCTCCATAAACACCTCAAAGGTCGGGGCCGACGGGGCCGTGGCGGTGATCATGGCGTACCTCAAGGCCATGGGCCGGCTCGACTGAGGGAACATATGATTTTAGATCGCGTATCCGGCTGGGCGCTGCGCCCGGCCGGATATTTTTTTCTGGGGCAAAGATTAAATTTTTTGTGTTTTGCGAAAATGAGTTGAAATTTAGATGCCGTTGGTTTAGAATTTAGGGGACGGGAGGTGACCTGATGCCCTGCGCTTACGCCCACTACAGATTAGGTCAGGAGGTCCTTGTGAGTCTGCCCCGGGAGGCCCGGGAGCGGGTGCTCAACTTCAAGGAGTTCTATGACATCGGCCTCCACGGCCCCGACATACTATTTTACCACAACCCCCTGCCCATGGACGGCATATCGAAACTGGGGCACGACATCCATAAGCTCTCCGGGGAGGAGGTCTTCGGCGCGGCGCTGGAGGTCCTCCGGGAGCGGCGGGACGCGCCCATGTACCTCTCCTACGTCTACGGGTACCTCTGCCACTTTGCGCTGGACGTGATGTGCCACGGGTACGTGGCGGAGTTCATGGCCTCCTCCGGGCTCAGCCACAACGAGATAGAGATGGAGTTCGATAGGTACCTGACACTCATCGACGGCCACGACCCGCTAAAATTCGACACCGCCGCCCATATAGTGCCCTCCCGGCGGAATTCGGCGGTGATAGCCTCCTTCTACCCCGGCGTTGAGACGAGGGACATCCAGCGCTCGCTGCGGTCCATGATAATCTGCCTCCACACGCTCATCGCCCCAAAAAAGAGCACCCGGGCCGCGCTGCGGGCGGCATTCCGCGTCTCGGGCCACAGCCGGGAGCTCGACGGGCTCATCATGAGCCGGAAACCGAACCCCGCCTGTCAGGAGAGCTCGAGACGGCTCTCGGAGCTATATAAACTGGCGGTGCCGCTCTCCATAAAGCTCATCTCAGAACTCCCGAGAGTGGAGGAGGGGAAACAAGAGTTCGACCGGCACTTGAAGATGAACTTCTCATCCATCGTCCCCACCCCCGCGCCGGACAGGAGCGCAAAGTAAAATGGCCAAAAAAGACCGCTGCCGGGGTGAGACGAGCCCCGGCAGCGGATTTTAAATCTTATTCCTCTACGCCCCGCTCCTCGATGAGGGGCAGGTAGTGGAGGTACTTGCTCTCCAGTATGCAGGAGTCCTTGGCGTCCTTCTGGGCCTTGCGGACCTCGGAGGTGGAGAAATTCACCGGCACCACGGTGCCGGCGCCGGCCACGCACCCTCCGGGGCAGCCCATGCCCTCCAGGAGGTAGCCGTTATACTTGCCGGCCTTCGCCAGGGCCAGCATCTTCTTGCACTCGGGAAGTCCGTTGGCCACGGCCACTTTTATCTCACGATCGGGGGCCAGGCGTTTCGCGGCGTTCACCACGGCCTGAGCCACGCCGCCCACGACGGCGAACCCGCGCCCGTCGCCGGTGGCCTCCCCCAGGGGATCGGAGGGGATGTCCTCCGGGTCCACTTCCTTCGCGTCAAACATGCCCAGGACCTCCTCAAAGGTGAGGACGAAGTCGATGTCCGAGCGGACTGTCCTGCGGCTGGCCTCAAGTTTCTTGGCGGCGCAGGGGCCGATGAAGGCCACTTTGCAGCCCGGGTGGTCCTTCTTTATCATGCGCCCGGTGAGTGTCATGGGGGTGAGGGCCATGGAGATGTTGGGGGCGAGGGTGGGGAAGAGTTTCTTCGCCATCATTGCCCAGGCGGGGCAGCAGGAGGTGGCCATGAAGGGTCTCTCCGCCGGGACCTCCTTTAGGAAGTCCTGTGCCTCCTGGAGTGTGCATATGTCCGCGCCGATGGAGACCTCCACCACGTCCTCAAAGCCCAATGCCTTGAAGGCGCCGCGCATCTTATCGAATGTCATGGCGGGGCCGAACTGGCCGCAGAAGGCGGGGGCTATGGCGGCGTAGACGGGCACGTCGCTCTTTATCGCCATGATGGTCTGGTATATCTGGCCCTTGTCCGCTATGGCGCCGAAGGGGCAGTTCACGAGGCACATGCCGCAGGAGACGCACTTATCCTGGTCTATCTCCGCCCGGCCGTACTGGTCCGTCTTTATGGCGTTCATGCCGCAGGCGGCGGAGCAGGGCCGCTCCTGCTTTATTATGGCGTGATAGGAGCAGGCGTCGGCGCACTTGCCGCACTTTATGCACTTGGACTGGTCTATGAAACTCTTGCCCTCCACCATGGAGATGGCCCCCTTGGGGCAGACCTCGAGGCAGGGATGCTCAATGCACCCCTGGCAGCCGTTCGTCACCATGACGCGCTTCTCGGGGCACTTGTTGCAGGCAAATTTTATGACGTTTATGAGGGGCGGCACGTAGTACTTCTCGCTGATGGCGCTCTCGCTGACGCCGTCGCTGAGCTCGCACTGCTCCGCGTAACTGCGCACGGGGAGCCCCATGGCGAGCCGCAGACGCTCACCCACGATGGCCCTCTCAAGGAATATGCTGTCCCGGTATGTAGCCACCTCGCCGGGGATTATCTTGAAGGGGAGATGCTCTATCTCTTTGGCGATGTCCCCGCCCTCATAGGCCGCCCGGGCTATCTCAGTAAATATCTTGTGGCGGATCTTTGTTTTGTTTGACTCAAGACCTCTCATATGACGCCTCCGTTCATATTTATATTGGATAGCGACATTTTAGCACATAT
Source organism: uncultured Oscillospiraceae bacterium (assembly GCA_947628185.1). Classification (GTDB taxonomy): domain Bacteria; phylum Bacillota; class Clostridia; order Oscillospirales; family Oscillospiraceae; genus RUG626. The sequence continues at coordinate 76,343 of CANQYW010000003.1, read as the reverse complement.
TAGGAATTTGTTCAAGGGCAACGGGAAAATTTATGCAGTTTTTGTATCGTATGCACAAAAGTTAATTTGGAAGGAAAAAGAGGCAGACAGATGAAAAGAGACAAGACGGAACTATTTGAGAGCACGCCGGTGCCCCGGGCGGTCCTGGCCCTGGTGGTGCCCACGGTCATAAGCCAGATAATAACGGTCATATACAATATGGCCGACACATTCTTCATTGGACAGCTAAACGACCCCGACCAGGTGGCGGCGGCCTCCCTCTCACTGCCGCTCTTTCTCCTCACCACCGGCCTTGCGAACCTATTCGGCATCGGCGGGGCGAGCCTCATCTCCAGGAGCCTGGGGGTGGGGAACGGCGATAAGGCCCGCGGGACCTCCGCCTTTTGCGTCTGGACCTCCGGGGCGGCGGCGCTCCTCTATGGGGCTGTTATTTTCATTTTCCGGGACGTCATCATAAGGGCCGTGGGGGCGGATGAGGCCACATTCGGCTATTGCAGCAGTTACCTATTCTGGACGTTGACGGTGGGGGCCGTGCCCACGGTCCTCAACGCCGCCCTGGCGCACCTTGTGCGGGCGGAGGGGTACTCCGGCCAGGCGAGTTTCGGCGTGGCCCTGGGCGGCGGGCTCAACATACTCTTAGACCCCGTCTTCATCTTCGGGTTCCATCTGGAGATAACCGGCGCGGCTGTGGCGACCATGCTCTCGAACCTCATAGCGACGCTCTACTTCCTGGTACTCATAACGCTAAAGCGGCGGCGGCTCCACATAACGCTGGATCCCCGCTATTACTCCCTCTCCGACGGCATCCCCAGGGAGGTACTTTTGGTGGGGCTCCCCAGCTCCATCATGAACCTCATGGGAATATTCTCCAACATCATGCTCAATAAGCTCCTGGTGGCCTACTCCAACGCCGCCGTGGCGGGGATAGGCATCGCGAAGAAGATAGACATGCTGGCCTTCGCCATCGCCAACGGCCTCTCCCAGGGCGTGATACCCCTCATAGGCTACAACTACTCCTCCGGGAACATCCGGCGGATGAGGGACGCCATAAAGGTGACGCTGACGCTGAGCCTCGCCATAACGACTCTCGGCGCCGTCCTCCTCTTCACCTGCGCCAACCCCTTGGTGCGGGCCTTCATAGACGACCCGGAGACGGTGAGGTACGGCGGCATGTTCCAGCGGATAATCTGCATCACCGGGCCCTTCACCGCCGTCACCACGGTGATCATATCTATTTTCCAGTCATTGGGTCACAAGGGGCGGCCCCTGGTGCTCTCCATGCTGAGAAAGGGCGGGCTGGACGTGCCCTTCATGTTCCTCTTGGACCACATAAACGGCGCTGACGCCATCGCCTGGGCCACGCCCATCGCCGACTGCGGCGCGATGCTGGCGGGGATACTGATGTTCGTGCCCCTCTGGCGGGAGCTGAAGAGAGAAGTACCATCCCAAAAGGGGACAGAATAAATTTAGCGTTTCACTACGTCGTCTATGTACAGCGCCCCGAGGCCGGAGAGGAATATCACACCCAAAGGCGCCCTATATATGTCCGCCGCCAGGCGCAGCAGCCTTGCGGAGTGGGCGTTCAGGTCCCCGGCGTAGACGGTTATTAATAGGGACGCCGCAAGCAGCAGGGCGGAGAGGGCCAGCGCGTAACGGAGCAGCGCCTTTGCCGGAGGGGATATCCCCTTGCCCGCGAGAAAATCCTGGATCCTCTTCATTTCACCACCTCGAGCCCATTTTACCGCAGAGGCGGCGGGGTGACAATTATAAAATTGTGGAAATACTCATCGCCCAAGGCCCATCAATTTACATCACAAAAAAATGAGTTTATGGGTGTACAAATCGATTCGCGTTTGATATAATTACTGCGTATCGCAGTTTCAATTTTGATGGAGGGTCAAGCTATCATGAAATGCCCGTACTGTGGCTTTACGGAGAGTAAGGTAATAGATTCACGTCCCACCGAGGAGAACATCCGCCGCCGCAGGGAGTGCATGAAGTGCGAGAAGAGGTTCACCACCTACGAGTTCGTGGAGCGCCTGCCGGTGGTGGTGGTGAAGAAGGACGGCAGCCGCGAGGCCTTCGACCGGGTGAAACTGGTGAACAGTATGCTCCGGGCCTGCGAGAAACGCACGGTGGCCCTCTCCCAGATAGAGGCCGTGGCGGCGGAGATAGAGCAGGAGGCCCAGAACTTCTCCGAGCGGGAGATACCCACCACCGTCATCGGGGACATGGTGATGCACCACCTAAAGAAACTCGACGAGGTGGCATACGTGCGTTTCGCCTCCGTCTACCGCCAGTTCAAGGACATAAACACATTCATGGAGGAGCTCAACAAACTGCTCTTAGAGCGCTGAGCATTATAGTTAATGGAATAGGCGACGACCGGGAATGGACTCTGGGCCCATTCCCGGTTTTTGCCCGACAGCTAAAATACGCTCCCCCAGCTTATGCTCTCCATCTCCCTTATGTCCTCAAGCTCGGAGACGATAAGCTGGGCCGAGGCGAGGGCGTCCCCCGGAGAGCGCAGGTATATGCCGCCGAGAAGTTCATAGAAACCGTGGGTCAGGGTCTCAATGTCCATGTGGCGGAGGACGATGTGGGTGTAGGGGGCGTACCGCTCAAAGAGCTCCAGGGCGCGCCGGGCTGACGCCTCGGCGGCCTCGAAGTCCCCGGCCTTCGCCGCGTCTCCGGCGGACTCCACGAGGGCGGAGACGTCCTCACAGAGGGTGGAGATCACGAATATATTGGCGTAGGAGAGGGCGAGGAGGACAAGGAGCAGCAGCGCCGCGAAGATCTCCTTTTTCATCCCCGGCCCTCCATCATGGCAAAATATATTTTCCCCGCGCCGTCCACGCTCATGGCGTAGACGTCCTTCGGCGAGGCGGCGCCGCGCTTTTTTATTTCCCGCGAGAGCCACTTCTCCGTCTTGTTGAGGAGGGACAAATTGTCGCTCAGCACCCGCCCGTCCACGATGACGTTCACCGGGAGGCCGTTGTCCGGGACGCTCATCCCTGTAACTTCCGGCGTCAGGGGGGAGAACTGGGCGTAGGGGAGGACGCTCAAGGTGCCGTCTATCTCCAATATGGCGTGTTTCACGGTGGAGATGTCGGTGACGCCCTTGGTGCGCAGCTCCACGTAGAGCTCGTCTAAGGAGAGGCGGCACTTTCGCATCTCGGACTGGACTATGACGCCGTTATCTATTAGTATGCTGGGCTTGCCGCATATGAGACGGCGGAGGCGCCCGGACTTCACCGTGAGACCGGATATCACCACCTGGGACGCCAGGAGCGTCAGCACGGGGACTATGCCGTAAATGAGGGGCGTGCCCACGTCCTGCAGCGGCTGGGAGGCCAGGTTCGAGATGAGCACCGCCACCACCAGTTCTATGGGCTCCAGCTCCCCCAGCTGCCGCTTGCCCATTATCCTCAGGGACACTATGAGCAGTACGAAGACTATCACCGTCCTCACGAATGAGACACCCATCCACATACCTCCCGCGATATTGATGTTATTCTTTACATATAATGACGAAAAAATACGCCGGGGCCACGGCGCACTTGACTTTTTCGAGCTTATGGGGTAGTATGTGGGGATGATAGGACATTTAAGGCTTAATACTAATATCTAATTAAAACAAGCCATTCGCAGCGGCCTTTTTCGCGCCATGCTGCGTCAGCCGCCTTGGAAATACATACAGTATTCCCTGCGGCGCCTTCCTTGCCTGACACGAAAAATTCTCGCCGCTCGGTGTCTCCTTTTAAATAGATATTAGTATAATTTTGCTCTCATTTCAACGGAGGAATAATATGTCTAAATATTTCGGCACAGACGGTTTCCGGGGCGAGGCGAACGTGGGCCTCACCGTGGAGCACGCCTATAAGATCGGGCGCTTTGTGGGCTGGTACTTCGGCAGCGGCCACAAGTGCCGCGTAGTCATCGGCAAGGACACCCGCCGCTCCAGCTATATGTTCGAGACGGCCCTGACCTCCGGGCTCACCGCCTCCGGAGCGGACACGTATCTCCTGCACGTCACCACCACGCCCAGCGTATCATATATCGCGAGAGTCGATGACTTCGACTGCGGCATAATGATATCCGCCAGCCACAACCCCTATTACGACAACGGCATAAAGATCTTGAACTCCAACGGTGAGAAGATGGAGGAGGAGTTCCTTGACGAGATAGAGGCGTATCTGGACGGCAAGTTCCAGGAGATACCCTTCGCCACCGGCGCGGACATCGGCAGGACGATAGATTACGCCGCCGGCCGCAACAGGTACATGGGCTACCTCATCTCCCTGGCCACCCGGTCCTACAAGGGCAAGAAGGTGGGCCTCGACTGCGCCAACGGCAGCACCTGGTTCATAGCTAAGAGCGTCTTTGACGCCCTGGGCGCCGATACATACGTCATAAACAACAACCCGGACGGCACGAACATCAATACAGAGTGCGGCTCCACCCACATTGAGGGCCTGCGCAGGTTCGTGGTGGACCGGGGCCTTGACGTGGGTTTCGCCTTTGACGGCGACGGCGACAGGTGCCTCGCGGTGGACGAGAAGGGGAATCTCGTGGACGGGGACCAGATAATGTTCATCTACGGCAAGCACATGCACGACAGGGGGAAACTGGAGGGCACGAAGGTGGTCACCACCGTCATGTCCAACATCGGCCTCTACAAGGCCCTGGAGCGGGAGGGCATAGGTTACGAGATAACAGACGTGGGCGATAAGTACGTCTGGGAGTGTATGCACAAGCATGGGCACCTCCTGGGCGGGGAGCAGTCGGGCCACATAATCTTCGGCAAGTACGCCACCACCGGCGACGGGGTACTCACCGCCATCAAGATGATGCAGGCCATGATAAGCCGGAAACTGCCCCTCTCGAAACTCGCGGAGCCCATCACCATATATCCCCAGGTCTTAAAGAATGTCCGCGTGGCGGACAAATTGGCGGCTCTCGCGGACGCGGACGTTTTGGCCGCGCGGGACGCCGCGGCGGAGCGCCTTGGCTCCAACGGCCGTGTGCTCCTTAGAAAGAGCGGCACGGAGCCCCTGGTGCGGGTGATGGCCGAGGCCCCCACGAAGGGTGAGTGCCAGGCCGCCATAGACCCCATTGTGGACGTGCTGGTGAGAAAGGGGTACGCCGTAAATGTATAAGACTGTAGATCTTCTTGACCTTGACCACACCATCGCCCGGGAGCTCTTTGAGAATACCGAGTACCCCTGGCAGGTGCTTGATTCCATTAAGGAGTTTTGCGTAAAGCTCGGGAATTCCCTCCCTGAGGAGGAGTACGAGCGGCGGGAGGGCAATATTTGGATCGCCCGGGACGCCGTTGTGTTCCCCAGCGCCTATATCGCCGGTCCCTGCATCATCGGCCACAGGACCGAGGTCCGCCACTGCGCCTTTATACGGGGCAGCGCCATAATCGGCAGCGACTGCGTGGTGGGCAACTCGGTGGAGGTGAAGAACGCCGTCATATTCGATAACGTCCAGGTCCCCCACTATAACTACGTGGGCGACTCGGTGCTGGGCTACCGCTCCCACATGGGCGCGGGGTCCATAACCTCCAACGTCAAGAGCGACAAGACGCTCGTTTCTGTTAAGTTTGGCGAGGAGCGCCTTGAGACGGGCCGCAAGAAGTTCGGCGCGGTCCTTGGGGACTTCGTGGAGGTGGGATGCAACAGCGTCCTGAACCCCGGGACCGTCATTGGCCGCCGCGCCAGCGTCTACCCCGTCTCCTGCGTGAGGGGCGTCGTCCCCGAGGGACACATATACAAGAATAAGGGCGAGATCGTGGAGCGCAAATGACCATATTTAAAGGGACTGTGAACCTCACAGCCCCTTAATTTGTATCTTATGTCTTATTTCTCCTCCAAGAGGATATTAATAAAACTCCCGTATATGCTCTCGGCGTTGCGGCGGAAGTTCTCCTCGATGGCGGCGGACTGTTTCTCGTCGCCCACTAAGAGTTCGAGGGAGAGGACGTCGCCCACGCCGTCGCTCATGGAGAGTTTCACGGTGAAACCGCCCCGGGCGCGCATCTCGTGGGAGGCACGGATCATGGCGCTGCGGCGCTGGATGCTGGCGAGGGCGTAGGTGGCCTTCTCCGCCCGGACCCGGACGGAGTAGGGGAGTATGGACTCCGCCGCCTCGCAGTTGTCCCGCCCCTTATCGGTGACGGCGTAGAGCCCGCGGGAGAGCTCCGCGTGGCCGGTGCTCACCAGATGTTCAAGGCACTCGCTGAAGTCGAAGTAGCTGATGGCGTTGTCGCAGAGGAGCACGGTGTCCGTGAGCTCCTGCCGCTCCACGGGCTCCGGGAGCCTGCTCAGTATGAAGAGGATGAGGACTTTTAACGTCATCTCATCGTGAATAAAGCCGAGGCGTTCTTCCATTTGCTCAACTCCTTAGTGCCCGCCGCAAAAATATGCTGGGAGTCTGTATTATATACCATTTGATACAAAATAACAAGTGGTTCGGCACTTTTTTCCCGTTGTTGACATCTGTCAAAAGATGGCCTAAAATAGGGGACAGGCCACAGAGCTTAGAGACAAGGAGGAAATGCCATGAAACTTAAAAGAGCCGTGAGTCTCGCCCTGGCGCTATCGCTTATATTTGCCCTCGCCGCCTGCGCCAAGAAGGACCAGGGGACGCCCGCCACGCCCCCATCTTTGGACCAGAGCACCGGCCCCAACACGCCGGAGCCCGGCCCCGCGCCGGAGCCGGAACCTGAGCCGGAACCTGAACCGGAGCCCGAGCCCGCGCCGGAGCCCGCGCCATTTGTGAATCCCCTCACCGGCCTTCCGGTGGAGGAGGACATATCGGCCCTCCGGCCCTACGCCGTGATGCTCAATAACATAAAAAAGTCCACCCCCCAGGAGGGCATAGGCGCGGCGGATCTAATATTCGAGGCCCCGGTGGAGGGCGGCATAACGCGCCTCATGGGCGTGTACCAGGACTTCAAGGGCGTGGAGGTCATTGGGAGCGTCAGAAGTTCCCGGCCATACTACCTGGACCTCGCCCTGCCGCTCGACGCCATATACATCCACGCCGGCGGCAGTGACGACGCCTACAGGGCCCTCAAGAGCTGGGGCGTCACGCGGATAGACGGGGTGAACGGCAGCGGCGTGACGTTCCACCGGGACGCCTGGCGGCGGGAGAACATGGGCTATGAACACAGTCTAATGCTGGACGTGCCCCTCCTGGAGGACTACTGCGAGAGCCACGGTATGCGCACCCTCCACAGCGAGGACTACGAGTGGCACATGAACTTCTCCGAGGACGTCCAGCGCGCCGGGGAGGCGGCGGAGAGCGTTGCTGTTAACTTCAACGCCGGAAAGTACACCGCCTTTGACTACGACGGGGACACCGGCCTCTACGCCGTGAGCCAGTACGACAAGCCCATGACCGACGGTATGGAGGGCGACGAGATCAATGTTCGGAACGTCGTGGTCATATCCGCCGAGATAAACAGGATACGCGGCGACAGCGCGGGGAGGCTGGAGGCGGACCTTGTGGGCGCGGGCTCCGGGTACTTCATATCCGGCGGCACAGCGGAGGAGATAAGCTGGTCGAAGGAGGCCACGGACGAGCCATTCGTCCTGACGCTCCAGAGCGGCGAGGAGGTCGTCTACTCCCCCGGCGTCACATATTATTGCCTCATATCTATAGATGAGGGCGATGTGGAAATAAAATAAAGTCACTATTTTGTGATAACGCCACAATTTGCCCGGGGCGGAATAATAAAAACTGTCACCCAAACGCCTTGCAAAGGGGCAGGAAAACGTATATAATATGTGCGTTGTGGTCTCGTTCCAAAGGCGGAAGGGGGGCGGCGTCGCCCGCGTTTCCGCGGCGGCACGGCCGAACTTTTCTTTGCGGAGAGACGATTGTATGTCTGTTAGACGGCAGGCAATTGTATGCTATGTGCAAGGAGAAAAAAGAAAGATGAGCAAGTACATATTTGTCACCGGCGGCGTGGTGTCCGGACTTGGCAAGGGGATAACGGCGGCGTCCCTGGGGCGTCTGCTGAAGGCCCGGGGCCTCAAGGTGGCGGCCCAGAAACTGGACCCCTACATAAACGTGGACCCCGGCACCATGAGCCCCTACCAGCACGGGGAGGTCTACGTCACCGAGGACGGGGCGGAGACGGACCTGGACCTCGGGCACTACGAGCGGTTCATCGACGAGGACTTGAACCAGTTCTCCAACCTCACCACCGGCAAGGTCTACGCCAACGTCATAGGCAAGGAGCGCCGGGGGGAGTACCTGGGCAGCACGGTGCAAGTCATCCCGCACGTGACGGACGAGATAAAAGCCTTCATCTACACCGTGGGCAAGAAGACCGGGGCGGACGTGGTGATAACGGAGATCGGCGGCACCGCCGGGGACATAGAGTCCCAGCCCTTCTTGGAGGCCATCCGTCAGGTGGGCCACGAGGTGGGGCCGGGGAACTCCCTATACATCCACGTGACACTGGTGCCCTACCTCCGGGCCTCCGGGGAGCACAAGTCAAAGCCCACCCAGCACTCCGTGAAGGAGCTCCAGGGCATGGGCATCACCCCGGACATAATAGTCCTTCGGTGCGACGAGCACATCGAGGACGTGGGCATATTTAAGAAGATCGCCCATTTTTGCAACGTGAAACCCGACTGCGTCATTGAGAACCAGACAGTCGGCATACTATATGAGGCCCCACTCATGCTGGAGGCGGAGAACTTCTCCAAAGTCGTCTGCCGGGAACTGGGCATAGACGCCCCGGAGCCGGATCTCTCCGAGTGGAGGGCCCTGGTGGAGAGGATAAAGCACCTCAAAAAACAGGTGAAGGTGGGGCTCATCGGGAAGTACGTCCAGCTCCACGACGCCTACCTCTCCGTCTCGGAGGCCCTGCGCCACGCGGGATTCGCTCTCGACGCCCGGGTGGACATAGAGTGGATAGACTCCGAGACGATAACGGAGGATAACTACAAAGACATTTTGAGCCCCCTGGACGGCATAATAGTCCCCGGCGGTTTCGGCCCCAGGGGCATAGAGGGGATGGTCCTCTCGGCCCGGTACGCCCGGGAGAACCATGTCCCATACTTTGGAATCTGCCTGGGTATGCAGATATCCTGCATCGAGTTCGCGAGGGACGTCATCGGCTGGCCGGAGGCCAACTCCAGGGAGTTCGACGAGTCCGCCGCCCACAGGGTCATCGACTTCATGCCCGGCCAGAGCGAGGACATCGACAAGGGCGGAACTTTGCGTCTTGGCGCCTGGCCCTGCGATATCCGCCCCGGCACCACAATGGAGCGGTGCTACGGCGCGGGGCACATCGCGGAGCGCCACCGGCACAGGTACGAATTCAACAACGCCTACAAGGCGGACTTCGAGGCCGCCGGGATGGTGATATCCGGCCTCTCGCCGGACGGGAGGCTCGTGGAGACGGTGGAACTCCCGGGGCACGAGTTCTTCGTGGGCGTCCAGTACCACCCGGAGTTCAAGAGCCGCCCCAACAAGGCCCACCCGCTATTTTTGGGGTTCATAGGGGCGTGTATAAATAACTCTCAGAAGTAATAACTAAGCAAAGGAGCAGGTCAGATATGTGCGGAATTGTAGGTTTCACCGGGGGCCGCCAGGCCGCGCCGGTGCTCATCGACGGGCTAAAGCGCCTGGAGTACAGGGGCTACGACTCAGCCGGCATAGCCGTGGCCGACGGCGGGAAGATAGGCGTGGCGAAGGTAAAGGGGTACGTCAAGAATTTAGCGGAGCTCACCCACGACGGCGCGGACATACCCGGCACCATGGGCGTGGGGCACACCCGCTGGGCCACCCACGGCGTCCCCAATGACATTAACGCCCACCCGCACCTCTCCTGCGACGGGCGTTTCGCGGTGGTGCACAACGGCATCATAGAGAACTACGCCCAGCTCCGGGAGGAGCTGACGCGCCAGGGCTACGAGTTCGTCAGCGAGACGGACACCGAGGTCATAGCGCATCTATTGGAGAGCGTCTACGCCGGGGACGCCAAGAAGGCCGTCATGAAGGCGTTCTCCCGGCTCAAGGGCTCCTACGCCATCGGCATACTCTGCACCGACGGCTCCGGCCGGATCTTCGCCGTCCGGGAGGCGGGGCCGCTCATTATCGGCCTCGGCGTTGGGGAGAACTACTTCGCCTCCGACGTCTCCGCCCTTGTCCAGCACACGAAGAACGTCATATACATGGAGGACGGCCAGTTCGCCGAGCTCACCCCCGAGGACGTGACCATCTTTGATAGTTTCGGCCGCCCGGTGGAGCGGAAGGTGAGCCGCGTCACCTGGGACGTGGAGGCCGCCGAGAAGGGCGGCTACGAGCACTTCATGCTCAAGGAGATAATGGAGCAGCCCGCCACATTCAAGGCCACGGTGGAGCCGAGAGTGGTGGACGGCGAGGTAGTCTTTGAGAACTTCTCCCTCACGGACGAGGAGCTCCACGGCATAAACCACATCGTCATCACGGCCTGCGGCTCCGCGGGCTACGCCGGCCAGGTGGGGAGATACGTAATAGAGGAGCTCTGCCGTATGCCCGTCTCGGTGGAGCTGGCCAGTGAGCTCCGGTACCGGAACCCCATTATAGGTGAGCACACGCTGCTCATCGTCATATCCCAGTCCGGCGAGACGGCGGACACCATCGCCGCCATGCGGGAGTGCAAGCTCCGGGGCGCCAGGACCCTCGCCATCGTGAACGTGGTGGGGAGCACCATCTCGAAACTGGCGGACAACGTCATATACACCTGGGCCGGGCCGGAGATAGCCGTCGCCACAACGAAGGGCTACACCACCCAGGTGGCGGTCCTCGACATGCTGGCAATATACCTCGCAAAGCGCCTCGGCACCATAGACGGCGCCCGTTACAGCCACCTCGTGGAGGAGCTACTTGGTATGCCGGCGAAGATACAGCGGGCCCTTGACCTAAATAAGAACATAGAGGAGCTGGCGGAGTCATTATCCTACCACAACGACATCTACTTCATAGGCCGGAACCTCGACTACGCGGTGTGCCTTGAGGGGGCTTTAAAGCTCAAGGAGATATCTTACATCTTCGCCGAGGCATACGCCGCCGGGGAGCTAAAGCACGGCACCATAGCATTGGTGGAGGAGGACTCCCTGGTCGTGGCGATAGCCTGCTATGAGCCGCTATTTGAGAAGACCATGTCCAACATCGAGGAGGTCAAGGCCCGGGGCGCGAAGGTCCTGGCCGTGGCGTTAGAGGACAACAAGAAGATATTCACAAAGGCCGACGAGTACCTCATGGTGCCCCGGTGCGAACCCATATTCACCCCCATCGCGGAGATAATCCCCCTTCAGCTTTTCGCCTATTACGTGGCCCGCGCCAACGGCTGCGACATAGATAAGCCCAAGAACCTGGCAAAATCGGTGACCGTGGAATAAATCTTGCGAGATAATGAGGTAAATATGAAGGACAGATACGAAAATCCCCTCTGCAGCAGGTACGCCTCGGACGAGATGCAGCACATCTTCTCCCCGGACTTCAAGTTCTCCACCTGGCGCCGGCTCTGGATAGCCCTGGCGGAGAGCGAGCGGGAACTGGGGCTCCCCATCACTGAGGAGCAGATAGACGAGATGCGCCGGCACGTGGAGGATATCGACTACGAGAAGGCCGCTGAGTACGAGCACAAGCTCCGGCACGACGTGATGGCCCACGTCCACACCTACGGCGAGGCCTGCCCCCTGGCAAGACCCATTATACATTTGGGCGCCACAAGCTGCTACGTGGGGGACAACACGGATATTATCCAGATGCGGGACGGGCTCCTCGTCATAAAGAAACTCCTTGTCAATGCCGTCGCGGCCCTGGCGGACTTCGCCCGGGAGCACAAGGACGTGCCGACTCTGGCCTACACCCACTTCCAGGCCGCTCAGCCCACCACCGTGGGCAAGCGGGCCACACTCTGGGCCCAGGACTTCATAATGGACTTAGAGCGCCTTGACTTCGAGCTCGCGCACTTAAAGCTCTTAGGCTGCAAGGGCACCACGGGCACGGGGGCCAGTTTCCTGGAGCTCTTCTCCGGCGACCACGAGAAGGTCAAAAAGCTGGAGAGCATGATAGCGGAGAAGATGGGCTTTACTGAGTGCATGGCCGTCTCCGGCCAGACATACTCCCGGAAGGTGGACTCGTTTGTCCTCAATGTCCTGGCCGGTATCGCCCAAAGCGCCTCCAAGATGGCCACAGACATCCGGCTCCTCGCCCACATGAAGGAGTTCGACGAGCCCTTTGAGTCGAGCCAGATAGGCTCCTCCGCCATGGCCTACAAGCGCAACCCCATGCGCTGTGAGCGGGTTGTGAGCCTCTCGAGGTACGTCATAAATACCTCCAAGAACGCGGCTGACACCGCCGCCTCCCAGTGGCTGGAGAGGACCCTTGACGACTCCGCCAACAGGCGCATATCCATACCCGAGTCATTTTTGGCCACTGACGCCATCCTGACGCTCATAATTAACGTCATAAAGGGCGGCAGGATCTACCCCAAGGTCATGGAGAAACACTTGAGCGAGGAACTGCCCTTCATGGCCAGCGAGAACATCCTCATGGACGCCGTCAGCCGCGGCGGCGACAGGCAGGAGCTCCACGAGGCCATAAGGCGCAACTCCCAGGTGGCCGCCGCGCATGTCAAGCTTGAGGGCCGGGAGAACGACCTCCTGGAGCTACTGATGGCGGAGCCGGCCTTCGGCCTCACGGAGGAGTCACTGCGGGAGACGCTGGACATCCGGAAGTTCGTGGGCCGGGCCCCGGAGCAGACAGAGGAGTTCCTGAGGGACGTGGCGGGGCCCGTCATAGAGGAGAACCGGGATCTCCTGGGGCTCGAGGCAAAAGTGAACGTCTGAGGAGGCACGAAAATGTTGACAGCAGTAGTAGGTATAAACTGGGGCGACGAGGGTAAGGGCCGCATGGTGGACCTCCTGAGCTCCCGATACGACATCGTGGTCCGCTACCAGGGCGGCAACAACGCCGGCCACACGGTGGTGAACGACCGGGGCAAGTTCATCTTAAATCTCCTGCCCTCCGGCATACTGAGGGACGAGACCGTGAACGTCATGGGCCCCGGTATGGTCATCGACCTCCAGCACCTCACCGGGGAGATAGCCTCCCTCCGGGAGAAGGGCATAGAGATAACGCCGAGGCACCTCGTAATAAGCGACAGGGCCACCATCTGCATGCCCTACCACAAGCTCATGGACGTCTTGGAGGAGCAGCGCCTGGGGGGCAAGGCATACGGCTCCACCCGCCGGGGCATAGCGCCGGTGTACGCCGATAAGTACATGAAAAAGACCCTCCGCATGGGGGACCTATTCCACCCCGAGAGCTTAAAAGAGCGCCTTCGGGACATAGTTGAGTGGAAGAACCTCACGGTCAAAAACGGCTACGGCGACGAGGCCGTGGACCCGGAGGCCATGTACGCCTGGCTCGAGAAATACGGTTTCCCCCTCCGGGACTACGTGAGGGACACCACGAAGTTCCTCTCCGAGGCGGTGGAGGGCGGCAAGTCCGTGATGTTCGAGGCGCAGCTCGGCGCCCTGCGGGACATCGACTTTGGCATCTACCCCTACACCTCCTCCTCATCGACTATAGCCGCCTATGCCCCCATCGGCTCCGGGATACCGGCAAAGAAACTTGACAACATCGTGGGCATCATGAAGGCCTACTCAAGCTGCGTGGGGGCCGGGCCCTTCACCTGCGAGTTCTTCGGCCCCGAGGCGGAGAGACTTCGGGAGGCCGGCGGCGAGTACGGCGCCGCCACGGGGCGTCCCCGGAGGGTGGGCGGCTTTGACGTGGTGGCCTCCCGCTACGGCTGCCTCGTCCAGGGGGCCACGGACATAGCCCTCACGAAGCTCGACGTCCTCTCCTACCTTGACAAGATCCCCGTCTGCGTCCGCTACGAGCTCCGTGGGGAGGAGATAGACTACTTCCCCACCGGGGAGGACCTGGAGGCCGCGAGACCCGTCTATGAGTATCTGCCCGGCTGGCACAGCGACATATCCGGCTGCCGCTCCTTTGGGGAACTCCCCAAGGCTGCCCAGGACTATGTTAAGTTCATCGCCCAGGCCACCGGCACAAATATTAAGTACGTCTCCGTCGGAGCCGGCAGGGACGAATATTTTGAAATGTGAGGATCAACTGCATGGAAAAACGCGAACAGCTCTATGAGGGCAAGGCCAAGCGGGTCTACGCCACCGACGACCCGGATCTCGTCATAGTCTCCTACAAGGACGACGCCACCGCCTTTGACGGCCTTAAAAAGGGCACCATCGTGGGCAAGGGGGCCATCAACAACAGGATGACCAACTTCCTCATGAAGAAGTTGGAGGCCTCCGGCGTCCCCACACACTTCGTGGAGGAGCTGAACGACCGGGAGACCCTGGTCCGCAAGGTCTCCATAGTCCCCCTGGAGGTCATAATCCGCAACGTCTCCGCCGGGTCCTTCGCCAAACGTTTCGGCGTGGAGGAGGGTATAGAGTTCAGCGAGCCCACCATAGAGTTCTCCTACAAGAACGACGACCTCCACGACCCCATGATAAACGACTACCACGCCGTGGCGCTGAAACTGGCCACCTGGGATGAGCTGGACCTCATCACCCGCTACGCCTTCGCCGTGAACGACCTTCTGAAGGCCGAGATGCGCGCCTGCGGCGTGCGGCTCGTGGACTTCAAGCTGGAGTTCGGCAAGACGAGCGACGGTAAGATAGTCCTGGCCGACGAGATAAGCCCGGACACCTGCCGTTTCTGGGACATGGAGACCAATGAGAAACTTGACAAGGACCGTTTCCGCCGGGACCTGGGCAACGTGGAGGACGCCTACCACGAGATGATGAAGCGCGTCATGGGCGCGGAGTGAGACCCGGCGCATAAATATTAAAATTCCTGCATAAACACGCAAAGAGGCGGGCTGTGAGGGCGCGGAGAGGGCGCTCTCACAGCTTTTTTACCGTTTGAGGTGGATATTCCGTCCCTTTGTATATTGAAAAAGACGGCTTTGTGTGCTAAAATCGAGCCAACTGTGTGGATAAGGAGGCGGAACCGATGATCTCAAGGAAGATGACAGCCATGACCCGAGGCGGGAGCGCCATAAGGGCCCTATTTGAGGAGGGGGCGAGGATGGCGGAGAAGGTCGGTCGTGAGAACGTCTACGATTTCTCCCTGGGCAACCCCAATGTCCCGACGCCGGAGAGCGTCAAGGATTCCATAATCGCCATAACGGAGGAGACTGACCCCCTGGAGCTCCACGGGTACATGTCAAATGCCGGCTACGGATTCGTCCGGGAGGCCATAGCACAGGACCTGAACGCCCGCTTTGGGACGAACTTTAGTGAGAATAACCTCATCATGACCGTGGGGGCCGCGGGGGCCATGAACGTGGCCCTGAAGACGCTCTTAAACCCCGGGGACGAGGTGATAGTGTTCTCACCCTACTTCTTAGAGTACGGGAACTACATCTCAAATTTTGACGGCGTCTTAGTGGACGTCCCCGCCCGGCCCGAGAACGGTTTCCAGCCCAGCGCCGGGGACCTGGAGAGGGCCATAACCGAGAGGACGAAGGCGGTGGTCATAGATAACCCCAATAACCCCACGGGCGTCGTCTACACGGCGGAGACCATCCGGGCACTCGCGGAGGTGATGGAGCGGCGCTCAAGGGAGCTGGGTACCGCCATATACCTCGTCTCAGACGAGCCCTACCGGGAGCTCGTCTACGACGGGGCCCAGGTCCCCTTCCTCACGAAATACTATAGAAACACCCTTGTGGCCTACTCCTGGTCCAAGTCCCTCTCCATGCCCGGCGAGAGGATAGGCTATCTTCTGGTGCCGGACGAGGCGGAGGAGGCGCGCACAATTTATAATGCCGCCGTCATAGCAAATAGGATCTTGGGGTACGTCAACGCCCCGGCGCTCCAGCAGCGGCTCATCGCCAGGTGCCTCCGAGAGCCCGCGGACGTGGCGGCATATGATAAGAATAGGCGGGCCCTCTATGATGTGCTCACCGGCTGCGGCTTTGACTGCGTCTACCCCGGCGGGGCCTACTACATGTGGATGAGGACCCCCACCCCCGACGACCAGGAGTTCTCCGACAGGGCGAAGAAATACAATATCCTGGTGGTGCCCGGCAGGGCCTTCAACTGCACGGGGTACGTGCGGGTGGCCTACTGCGTGAGCCATGACGTTATACTGAGGGCCGCGCCGGGCTTTAAGAAACTCGCCGCGGAGTACGGGCTCGCGAAAGAGTGATATAGAGTAATAAATCTCATCGGGAGGGACATTTATGGAGAACGAACAGAAAAAAGTCATGCTCTCCGGCATACAGCCCAGCGGGGCGCTGCATCTCGGGAACTACTTAGGGCCCCTGCGCCACTGGCCGCGGATGATAGAGGAGTTTGACTGCTACTTCTTCTTAGCCGACATGCACACCATAACGGTGCGTCAGGACCCGGCGGCGCTGCGGAAACAAACGATAACGCTCCTTGCCACCTACATCGCCTGCGGGCTCGACCCGGAGAAGTGTACCCTCTTCATCCAGTCCCACGTCCACCAGCACGCGGAGCTCGCCTGGGTGCTCAGCTGTTACTCCATGTTCGGGGAGCTCTCCCGGATGACGCAGTTTAAGGATAAGTCCGCCAGGCACTCCGAGAACGTGAACGCGGGCCTCTTCACCTACCCCGTGCTTATGGCGGCGGACATACTCCTCTACCAGCCGGACTTCGTGCCGGTGGGCGACGACCAGAAACAGCACGTGGAGCTCTGCCGGAACGTGGCGGAGCGGTTCAACGGCATATACGGCGACGTGCTGAAGGTCCCGGAGCCATATATCGCCAAGGTTGGCGCCCGGATAAAGAGCCTGAACTCCCCGGAGGGCAAGATGTCCAAGTCCCAGCCGGAGGGGTGCGTCTTCCTCCTCGATACCCCCGAGGACATCGCCCGGAAATTCAAGCGGGCCGTCACGGACAGCGACACGGAGAACTGCGTCCGCTTTGACCCGGAGGCGAAACCCGGCGTCTCGAACCTCATGCAAATTTACGCCGCCGCCACGGGGAAGACCTATGAGGAGATAGAGGCGGAATTTCAGGGTCAAGGCTATGGTGTATTCAAGCCGAAGGTCGGCGAGGCGGTCATAGAGACGCTCCGCCCCATACGGGAGGAGACCCAGCGGCTTTTGAAGGACAAGTCCTACCTCGAGGGCGTCTACCGGGCCGGGGCGGAGAGAGCCTCCGCCGTGGCGGAGAGGACCCTCCGCAAGGTCTACAAAAAGGTGGGCTTTATCCAGCGATAACTTAGACTGAAGGATTACCAGATGAGCATTAAGGATTACCTGACAATAATCATGGCCCTCGGCGCGGCGCTAATTGTGACGCTGGCGGCCACGCCCCCCGTCCGGGCCTTCGCCCGGCGCGTGGGCGCGGTGGACGTCCCCAAGGACGGCCGCCGTATGCACGACCACCCCATACCGAGACAGGGGGGGCTCGCCATCTTCCTCGGGATAATCGTGGGGGTGGTGCTCTTCGCGGACCTCGATAGGCAGGTCCAGGGGATGTTGTTGGGTTCCGTAATAATAATCACCGTGGGCGCCATTGACGACATCGTGGCCCTCCCGGCCTGGCTCAAGTTCATAGTCCAGATAGCCGCCGCCGGCGTGGCTGTGGCCTTCGGGATAAGGATAGAGCACATAGCAAACCCCATATTCTGGAGCGACCTCACCTACATCGCCTTCGGGAGCTGGTCTATACCCATAACGATGTTCTGGATCGTGGGGATAACGAACTCCATAAATTTAATTGACGGCCTGGACGGCCTCGCCTGCGGGGTCTCCGCCATCGCGGCGCTCTCAATACTCGTCATATCCATCTTCTTGGGGCAGCTCAACATCGCCATCATCTTGGCGGCGGTGCTGGGGGCGTGCCTGGGGTTCATGCCCTTTAACTTTAACCCCGCGAAGATATTTATGGGCGACGCCGGGGCGCTCCTTTTGGGATACATCCTCTCCACCGTCTCGGTGATGGGACTCTTAAAATACTACGCCATAATCTCCTTCGCCGTGCCGCTCTTGGCGCTGGCGCTCCCCATTTTCGACACGATGTTCGCCATAATCCGGCGGCTCATGAAGGGCCAGAACCCCATGGCCCCGGACCGGGGACACATCCACCACCGGCTCATCGACATGGGCCTCTCCCAGAAACAGTCCGTCGCCATCCTCTACGCCATATCCGCCGTCATGGGCATGGCGGCGGTGCTCATCACCACCAGCGGCGAGGAGAAGGCCATGTTCTTCATGCTGCCCTTCTGCGTCGCCATTTTGACCGGCATAGCCCTCATCAGGAGCCACGAGAACCACGTAAAGAGGGAGCCGGAGGGCGAGAATCATAGCGAAAACCCAAGCAAAAAAAGCGGGGAGGGTTGATGGACCTCCCCACTTCTCTTAACTTTTTTTAAAAAGACTGATGCCCATGACGATGAGTATCACGAGGAAATCCTCGTCCCGGCTCTCAAGGTAGAGAAAGAGCAGGACGGCGAGGAGCATGATGTCCCCCTTGTCGAGCCCCTGGAGCAACCCGGTGGGCGCCGGAGGCGGCCTCTGGGGCCTGGGCGGCGCCGGGGGACGCGGGGGAGGCTGTGCCTTTTTGACCTCCCTCGGCGGGGCGGGGGTGGTGTAATCCCCGGCCCTGCGGTACACGCCCCTGGGCTCGCCGTAACGGCTATAGATCGAAATCCGAATCACCTCCGCCGAATTCGGAGAGCGCGACCCGGGCTATTCGAGTGAGTTTCGCTATCTTGAAGGCCCGCGCGAGTTCCCGCTGCCGGTTGGGCCTGAGGTAGGGGCTCATGGCGGAGATGAGGGCGGACTTATTCCTGTCCTCCGCGCCGGAGCCCATAACCCGGCCCAGGAGCTTGAAGATCCTGGGGTCCAGGTCCCCGAGGCCGCCGAGGGGGTCGACTTGAGCGCCCTTGGGCGGGGGAGGGGCCTTCCGCTCCTCGCCGTCTCCGCCGGAGCCGGAGATCTCCCGGGCCAGACCCAGTATCTTCTCCATGTCCTTCGGCGATGAAAGTATGCTGTTAAGTGCCTCCTCAAAGTCCCCCATGACGGCCTCCTGATTATTACTCGATCATTTTCCCATTATCCCCCGGAGCTGCTCTATGAGCCGCGCCCCGGCCTCGGTCTTCAGGACCTCCGAGACGGCGCTCTTCACCGCCTCGGTGTCGCCCCGCTCCACGGCCCTCTCAAAGCCGCCCCGCTCAAGCATCCCCCGGACGGCCTCGCCGTCCCGGGATGAGGCTATCCGCTCCAGATCCCCACGCTTTTCGCTTATCCTCCGGCCATCGGAACCAGAGAGGAATTTCTCGGCGGCGTCCTTTAGCTCGTTGCCCATCTTGCCCTCCAAACCATAACGTAGATTTCAAATCTCATGACAGTATATTCACTGACCGTGAAGGAGGTCACAAATTGAAGACACTTGTTTTCTCCGACTCCCACGGGAGGATATCCCCCATGAGGAGCGCCATACTCGCGGAGCGCCCCCGCCAGATAATACACTTGGGCGACAACGAGGCGGACGCGGACGTCCTCCGGCAGGAGTTCCCGGACATATCCGTGGCCGGCGTGCCGGGGAACTGCGACCTATACTGGGGCCGGGACAGGTATAAACTCATTGAGCTCGCGGGCCACCGCCTATTCCTCACCCACGGCCACCACTACGGGGTGAAACTGGGCCTTGAGTCCCTTATTTGCTCCGGCAGCGCCTCCGGCGCGGATATCGTGCTCTTCGGCCACACCCACACGCCCCATGCGGAGCGTGTGAACGGCGTCCTCATCCTAAACCCCGGCAGCGTGGGGCCTGGCTCCAGGACATACGCCGTCCTGACATTCGAGGGCGGGAAGGTGGAGTACGAGATTCGGGACGCTTAACGGCGAATTTCGCCGCCCTTTTAGTATGACATATTTTTCATCCCCCCGGGGCTATAATGCACCCTGGGGGGTGATTTTTTGTATGTCTACTACGCGGACGAGATATTCCTCAAAAATATGTTCATCGACTACGTGCTCATCATCGTGACGGCCAAGCTCTCCGGCGTACATATTAGGCGTTCCCGGGCGTGGCTGGCGGCAATAGCCGGGGGAGTCTACGGGACGGCGGCTCTCATCTCCGGGAACGGGTTCCTAAATGGCGGCGTCATGAAGGTCCTCACGGGCGCGGGGATGGTGCTCCTGGTCTTCGGCTCCGCCGGGAGGCTCCTGCGGGTGACGCTCATCTACTTTGCGGTGTCGGCGGCCTTCGCCGGGGCGGCTATGGCGGCGGGGGGCGGCGGGGGCGTGAGCCTCGGGGTGCTGGCGGCGTCCTTCGCCGTGAGCCTCGCGGTGTTCGCCCTCTCCTTTAGGACCATAGGTCCCCGGCGCACCGCCGGGGAGATAGTCCCGGTGACGCTGGAGCTCAATGGCCGGCGGGCGAGGCTCGAGGCGCTCATTGACACGGGTAACGGCCTCCGGGACCCCATCACCGGGGAGGGCGTCACCGTCTGCGCCCTGGAGGCGGTGGAGGGGCTATTCACCCCGGAGGTCCGCGCCGTTCTGCGGGGCCCGCTGGACCCGGCCTCGAAACTTGAGCTCCTGGGGGAGATGGGCCTCCGGCGGTTTTACCTCGTGCCCTACTCGTCCCTTGGCGGCGGGGGGCTCCTGCTGGCCTTCAGGCCGGAGAGGCTGACCGTCGCGGGCCGGGAACGGCCCGGGGCCGTGGCGATAGCGGCGGAGGGACTCTCTATGGGCTCCGGGCACTCCGCCATAGTGAGCTCAGTGTAAGGAGGTACTATGATCATATTAGCTGAAATTCGACTTTTCCTAAAACGTCTCATCGCGCGCCTCACGCCCCGGGAGGGGATATACTACGTGGGCGGCAGCGACGTCCTGCCCCCGCCCTTAACAAAGGAGGAGGAGGCGCTGGTGCTGGTTCAGCTCCGGGAGGGCAGCGACGAGGCGCGAAAGACGCTCATCGAGCACAATCTGCGGCTCGTTGTGTACATAGCCAGGAGATTTGAGAACACGGGCATAAATATTGAGGACCTTGTGTCCATCGGGGCCATAGGGCTCATCAAGGCCATAAACACCTTTGACTGCGAGAAGAACATAAAACTTGCCACATACGCCAGCCGCTGCATAGAGAACGAGATACTTATGTACCTCCGGAAGACCAGCAGCCAGAAGACTGAGGTCTCCCTCTCGGAGCCCCTCAACACCGACTGGGACGGGAACGAACTCCTTCTCAGCGACATTTTAGGCACCGATAACGACATGGTCATGCGCCCTTTGGAGGACGACGTGGACCGGGAACTCCTGCGCTCCGCCCTCTCACGGCTCTCCGACCGGGAGAAACAGATAATCTCCCTCCGTTTCGGCCTCTACGGGGGCCGGGAGCGGACACAGAAGGAGGTAGCGGACATCCTGGGCATCTCCCAGTCCTACATAAGCCGCCTGGAGAAACGCATCATCCTGCGTCTCCGAAGGGATATACTGCGGCAGCTATAAAATAAGTTTACGATAATATTTTTATGTAAATACCGCTTTCGTCCTTTTTCTCACGCCGCAGGGGGTAGAATTAACATCGTCACCGGTGAGAGTACATATGAAGGACGTGATCATGAGAAGGGCGATAGTGCTTATCGAGTTAATTTTGTCCATCGCATCAATGGCGGGGGAGGGACTTCAAAACATAGCCCTGCCGGTGGTCTTTGTTGACGGCGCGGCGGTGGAGAACTCCGGGGACTTTTACGAGGAGGAGGGATTTTACTATGTCCCGGAGGAGGTGGCGGCGGAGCTGGGGGCCGCGGAGCGCCGGGAGGAGGACGGAAATGTCTATCTCACCGGCGGGGGCGTGGAGCTGGAGCTCACCCCCGGCCTTGACTACCTCACCGCCAACGGCAGGTATTTCTACTGGCCCGGCGGGTGCCGGGAGGAGGGGGGCAGGATATTCGTCCCGGCCATATTCCTGACCTGGGCCTTCGGCGCGCCGGTGAGGTACGACGAGGAGATAGAATGCCTCTCCTTCGAGCGCACCGGCGAGCCCATAAAGCCGGGGGAGGAGTTCTACGACGGGGAGGACCTGCTCTGGCTCTCCAGGATAATCGAGGCGGAGGCCGGGAACGAGCCCTTCCGAGGCAAAATCGCCGTGGGGAACGTGGTGCTCAACCGGGTGGAGTCCGAGGGGTTCCCGGACACGGTGGAGGGCGTCGTCTTTGATAAGCGCTACGGCGTCCAGTTCTCACCGGCCTACTCCGGCTCCATCTACAACTCCCCCTCGGAGGAGAGCCTCGCGGCGGCGAAACTGGCCCTGGAGGGGGTGCGGATAATGGAGGACGGCCTCTACTTCGCCGCCACATATGTGGCCTCAAGCTGCTGGGCGGGGCGAAATAGACCGGTCCTGGGCTCCATAGGGGGCCACGTGTTTTTCGCTTGAATAAGAAACCCTGAGGTGCGGCGCCGTAAAAAGCGCCGTGCCTTTTTGTAATATTTGTAATAATTTGAAATTAAAAAGTATTTGATTCACGGGATAAATGTGTTATACTCTTTGATGTAAAGACGAAATACTGCCGCGTTTATGAAAGGGGTGTCGCCGTGTGTTTGGTTTCTGGTTAGTGGTGCTTATCGCCTGCGTGGTGGTGGAGACGGCCACCTTGGGGCTGGTGTCCATCTGGTTCGCCTTTGGGGCGGTGGGGGCGCTCATCGCCTGCGCCATGAGGGCGAAGTTCATAGTGCAGATAGTGGTGTTCCTGACGGTGAGCGGGGCGGTGCTGGCTCTGCTGCGGCCCTTTGCGAGGAGGTGCCTCGCCGTGCGGGCGAAACCCACCAACGCCGACAGGGCAATCGGCATGATCTGCCCCGTGACGGAGGACATAGACAACATCCAGGGCACCGGGGCGGTGGCGCTCTCCGGCAAGACCTGGACGGCGAGGTCTCTCACGGGTGAGAACATCCCCTCCGGTGAGTACGTCCGGGTGCAGGCCATACAGGGCGTTAAGCTCATAGTTGAGGAGACGTCAAAAGCTGCCGCCGAGGCAGTAAAATAAATATAAATCAGGAGGTAAACTATGGGACCCTTAGAGATCGTATTGATCATCGTGGTGCTGCTGGCTATAGTCATAATAGCCAGGAATATCCGGGTGGTGCAGCAGGCAAAGGCGTACGTTGTGGAGCGCCTGGGGGCTTACAGCACCACATGGGGCGTGGGACTCCACTTCAAGATACCCTTCATCGAGAGGGTCGCGAAGGTGGTCTCACTGAAGGAGCAGGTGGCGGACTTCCCGCCCCAGCCCGTCATCACGAAGGATAACGTCACGATGCAGATAGACACCGTGGTGTACTTCGAGATAACCGACCCCAAGCTCTACACCTACGGCATCGAGAACCCCATGACGGCCATCGAGAACCTCTCCGCCACGACGCTCCGTAACATCCTGGGCGATCTGGAGCTCGACCAGTGCCTCACGAGCCGGGACGTCATCAACACCAAGATGCGCGCCATCCTCGACGAGGCCACGGACCCCTGGGGCATCAAGGTGAACCGCGTGGAGCTCAAGAACATCCTCCCGCCCAAGGAGATCCAGACCGCCATGGAGAAACAGATGAAGGCTGAGCGCGAGCGCCGCGAGGCCATACTCCGGGCCGAGGGCGAGAAACGCAGCGCCATACTCACCGCCGAGGGCGAGAAGGAGTCCGCCATCCTCCGGGCCGACGCCAAGAAACAGGCGGCCATATTGGAGGCGGAGGGCACCGCCGAGGCCATACTGAAGGTCCAGCAGGCCACCGCCGAGGGCCTAAAGCTCCTCAACGAGGCATCCCCCACCGACGCCGTAATAAAAGTCCGGGCGCTGGAGGCATTTGCCGCCGCCGCCAACGGCCAGGCCACAAAGATAATCATCCCCTCGGAGATCCAGGGCCTCGCGGGCCTCGCCGAGGGCCTTGTGGAGTCCGTCAAGAAGTAACGGAGTTCGGCAAAAAAATAAAAGTTCGCCCCGCCGGTCAAGTAAATTCCCGGCGGGGCGAGTTTTTGACTTAATTAAGCTTTATCGGCGGCCTCGGCGGTCTCGGGAGTCTCGGAAGTCTCCTCGCGCGGCTCCGTGTCCTTGCGGATGAGCCGGAGGATCCTTGTGGCGTTCTCCTTCAACTGCTTGTGAGTGACGGCCCCGGAGTTGAGGGCGGCGAGGAGCCGCTCGTAGTCGGCCCTGGAGCCCGGCATGAAGAGGTCGCCTCCGGCGGCGGCCACGCCGGGGGAGAGGGCGTTGCGGTGGAGGGAGCCCCGGACGCTCATGTCGTAATTCATCACCCAGTCCGTCATGACGACGCCCTCAAAGCCGAACTCCGCGCGAAGGACGTCCTCAAGGAGGTCCCGGTCCTCGCTGGCGTGGACGCCGTTGATTAGGTTGTAGGAGGTCATGACCGCCTGGGGCTGGGCCTCACGGACGCATATCTCAAAGCCCCGGAGGTATATCTCCCGGAGGGCCCGTTCGCTGACGCCGCTATTGGAGTAGTAGCGGTTGTACTCCTGGTTGTTGCAGGCGAAGTGCTTTATGGTGACGCCCCGGCCGGCGTGACTCTGTACGCCCCTCGTTATGGCGGCGGCGGTGAGGCCGGTCACCAGCGGGTCCTCGGAGTAGTACTCAAAGTTCCTGCCGCAGCGGATATCCCGGTGGATGTTGAGGGCCGGGGCCAGCCACAGGTTGACGCCGAAACGCTCCATCTCCTCTCCCACCATGTCGCCGAGTTTCTCCGCGAGCTCAGTGTTCCAGCTCTGGGCGATGGCCGTGCCGATGGGGATGGAGGTGGCGTACTGCTCCTCTATGACCGCCCCCTCCGGGGGTTTCTTGGCGCCGAGTTTCCCCAAGAGCCGCACAAAGCCGGGCATGAACTCGTTGAGGCCGGAGATCTGGGCGTTCACCGCCGGGTGCGCCCCCTCCCCGTCCCGGTAGAACTTGGGGCAGAGGCGAAGGCCCGCGGGGCCGTCCGCCATGACGAGGGAGGGCACGTGGCGCCCTTTAAGCGCCCCGGTGGTCTCACCGGCGGCGCCGGCCACGGCGCCGGAGGCGCTGCCAATGACCGCCTGGAGGCCGCTTGTATCCTTGAAGGCCCCGATGGAGAGTAGACACAGCTCCTCGTCCGTCAGCTCCTCGACGAGGGGGTCCACCGGGTGCTCCAGGTCGTAATTTACCTCGCGCCCCTCCAGGGCCTCCGGGTCCGCCTCGATGACGTGGACGTTGGGCGGCAGTTTCTCCTCCATCTCATCCTCACGGGGCTCGGGATGCCAGTCGGTGAAGTCCGGCGTCCCGCAGACGTTCCTGGTCTTTAGCACCACCACGTCTCTCGGCAGCCGGATGATGGCGCTGGGGCGGGTATTCACGCTGGAGGTGCCCACGCTCACTAAGTAGTCACCGGCCTCCAATACGTACCTGGCGTTGGCCGCGTCGTAGGAGGCGAGGGAGGTGAACTCAAATTGGGCAAGCACAAAGGCGGCCTCTTTCCCCGTCTCCTCCGGTAAGAGCTCCGGCGACTTCTTGTAGGCCGCCAGTACCATACGGGGCTTGTCTATCTTCCCCCGCGGGAGGCGGACGTAGAACTGAAGTACCTCCCGGCAGGGATGCTCCCCCCGGTTCACCACGCTCGCCATCATGCCCACTATGTTGCCCCGCATACCCACTATCGCGGGGCTGAACACCACTTCGTCGGTGTAGTTGAGGCCGAAACCGAAGGGGAAGAGGGGTTTCACGCCCTGGGAGGCGAAGTACCTGTAGCCCACGTACACGCCCTCCCGGTAGCGGGTCTCGTCCCGGCCCCCGAACTCGCCCACCTTGCAGTAGTCGTCCCAGGCGGCCCAGGTGGTGGTGAGTTTCCCGCTGGGGTAGGACTTCCCCAGGACCAGGTCCGCCAGCACGGTGCCGGTGACGGAGCCGAGCTGCGAGAGGAGCAGGATGTTGGGGATGTCCCCCAGGGGCGAGAGGTCCACCGGCCCGCCCACGTTTAGGACCAGGAGGAACTTCTTATACCGGCGGTTTAGATAACGGATGTCGTGTATCTCGGTCTTTGTGAGGAGTATGTCGCCGGGGATTGGCCGCCTGTCGGCCCCCTCGCCGGAGGTGCGGGCCAGGACGTATATGGCCACGTCCCCCGGGGCGACCATGGGTATGTCGTAGTCTGGCTCCGTCATAATGGCCCCCATGCCCTCGGTCACCGGGTTCCGGCCGTTCTTGAGGGCCCGGAGTTTCACCTCCCGGACGAAACTCCGGTGGGCGCGCTCGCGGACCTTGTCGTAGGCGTAGAGCCACCCGGCAGTGGTGATGGTGAATCCCGCCGCCCGAAGACCCTCCTCACAGGTGACGTTCCTGCGGGAGTTCACCTCGCCGGAGCCGGTGCCGCCGGGGACCGTCCTTCTGGCGCCGCTGCCGTACAGGGCAAGAGCGCAGGGGGCGCCGAGGGGGAAGTCGCCGTTGGAGCGCAGCAGCACTGTACACTCCGGCGCCAGGGAGCGGGTCAGTGCCAGGTGTTCCTTTTCTATCATGGTATAAGACCCCTTTCAAATCATAAATCAACACCGTAATAATACCATTATTTCTCATCCAATGCAATACTTTATCAAATAAAACGACAAAATTTGCCGTTTTTCTGGGGCGGGCCATTGACTTAAAAGTGACCCGCGAGTAATATTAAGTGAGAAATAGTCGATTTAAGGGGGAAATGGTTAGTGGAGAGGTCGAAAAGCGGCTTTTTGGATGATTAAGTTACCGCAAGCGGGACAGGAGGTACGCAAACGACCTCATGCGGCGCATACACTCTGCCCCCGGCCTCCGGGACATGTACCGGGACGGGGAGCGCCGGGGACCGGGAGCGGGAGTACGAGCTGGAGGAGGAGTTACTTAGAGTCTGCCGGGAAAAATTAGGGGAGCGCCACCCGGCCACGAGGGAATTACTCCGGGAAATAGGTGAAAACTCATAAATATGGAAAGTTTTCTCATAAAAACCTTGCATTAATTTCGCCCATGGGCTATAATGGGGCGGCATAAAATCTACGAGGTGATAGATAATGACAGCTTTTGAAAGACGTCTCGCCGCGTCTCGCGGTGAGCTTGAGCAGTTATATTTGGGACTCTACGGCCGGGAGGACAAGCTCCGGGAGCTGGAGGAGCTGATGGGCCGGGCCTACGGCGCGAGGGGCCTGACGCTCCGCCGTCTCGACGGCCGCCGGGAGCGGGACCCCCAGTGGTACCTCCGGGGGGACATGCTGGGCATGACCATGTACACGGACCTCTTCGCCGGGTCCATCCGGGGCGTGGAGGAGAGACTTCCCTACCTTGCGGAGCAGGGGGTGAAGTACCTGCACCTGATGCCGCTCTTAAAGATGCCCCACCCCGACAACGACGGCGGCTACGCCGTGGAGGACTTCGGCACGGTGGACCCCACCCTTGGCACGAACGAGGACCTAATCTCCCTCACGGCCGCCATGCGCCGCCGGGGCATGAGCCTCTGCCTTGACTTCGTCCTCAACCACACGGCGGACACCCACCCCTGGGCAATAAGGGCCAAGGCCGGGGAGAGGGAGTACCAGGACCGCTACATATGCTATGACACCCCGGACATCCCCCGGGAGTTCGAGCGCACTGTGCCGGACGTATTTCCCACCACGGCCCCCGGCAGTTTCATCTGGGTGGAGGAGATGAAGAAGTACGTCTGCTCCTCCTTCTACCCCTTCCAGTGGGATCTAAATTACCGCAACCCAGACGTATTTAACGACATGGTCTCCGCCATGCTTGACCTCGCCAACATGGGCGTGGAGGTGCTGCGCATCGACGCCACCCCCTACCTCTGGAAGGAGCTGGGCACCACCTGCCGCAATCTCCCCCAGGTCCACACCATCATGCGCATGATCCGCCTCATAACGGATACCGTCTGCCCCGCCGTCATACTAAAGGGCGAGGTGGTGATGGCACCGAGGGAGCTGGCCCCCTACTTCGGCTCGGAGGCGCGCCCCGAGTGCCACCTACTTTATAACTCCTCCTCCATGTGCACCCAGTGGAGCGCCCTGGCCACGGCGGACACGCGGCAGTTAAAGCACCAGCTGGACGAGCTCCACTCCCTCCCCAGGCACTGCCACTTCGTGAACTACATCCGCTGCCATGACGACATCGGTTGGGGCCTCGACGAGGAGTACGGCAAGTCCATCGGCCAGGACCCGGTGGCCCACAAGAAGTACCTCTACGAGTTCTACGACGGCACCTTCCCCGGCACATGGGCCAGGGGCGAGCGGTATAACTTCGACCCCCGGACCCTGGACGCCCGCACCTGCGGCACCACCGCCAGCCTCTGCGGGATAGAGAAGGGCGGCTTTGAGGGGGACGAGGCCCAGGTGGCCATGGGCATCCGCCGGGACCTCCTGATGCACTCCGTCATAATGGCCATGGCCGGGTTCCCCATGCTCTCCAGCGGCGACGAGATAGGCCAGGTGAACGGCTGGGACTACAAGGAGGACCCGGACCGCCGGGAGGACTCCCGCAACATCCACCGTACAAAGTTTAACTGGGACAACGCCGCGAAGAGGACAGTCCCCGGCACGGTCCAGCAGCGAATCTGGGACGGCCTTAGGGAGCTGGAGAATATGCGGCGCGCCGAGCCCGCCTTCTCGGCGGAGTCGAGCGTCACCACCTGGGACACCCACAATAACGCGGTCCTCTCGCTCATCCGCACATGCGGGGACAGGAAACTTGTGTGCCTATTTAACTTCTCGGGCCGGGATGAGTATGTACACCTCGACCTCATGGAGGGGGAGTATGAGGATCTCATCTCCGGCGGCGCGGACACGCCGTCCTCAACGAGCCTGCCCCCCTACGGGTATAAATTCCTCCTCAAAAAATAAACACACAACTCCGGGGGCATATAGGACCGCCCCCGGAGAAAACTATACATATCACGTTTTAGGAAACTTCAGCCCCTCCATGAACCCGTCCGCCGAGACGCACTGTATGTCCCCGGCGATCACCTCATTACGGTAGACTATTATGTCCGCCACAACGTTCGATGTGGCTCTGGGGTGGTTCTTCACCTCGTAGGTGTAGCGGGTGGCCTCGAGCCCCGAGTATTTCGCAAGGTCGAACCCCTGGGAGCGCTGGAGCTCCTGGTAGTCACTGTAGGCCCCCTTAAACTCCCGGGGGATGGTGACGGACTGCTCCTCCATGGGCTCATCACCCACCTCCCAGCCGAAGGACTTTAAGTAGTTCACCCGCTGCTCGTTCGACTTCACCACCGCCGAGAGCGACGCCGCCTCCGCCGAGTCCCCTCCAGAGAAGATGAGCACCGCCGCCACCACCACCACGAGAGCTATGAGCGCCGCGATGAGGAGCTTTCTTTTGTCAAGCTTTGCTGTTATAATGAACATGGTCCACCTCCAAATCTTTGTACATGATATTCTAACCTCCGCTGGCATATTCCCCCTGTTTTTCGGCCAAAATATGACATTATATTACATATAAATGGTTTTCAGTAAAATTAGCGGAAACTAATTTGAAAAAATGATAAATTTCCTATTGAAAAATGGCGCAAAAATAGGTATTATGGTATTTGTCAAAATCACGAATGGTCACGAATATCATTATGACAAACTAATGGGAGGGTCTGCCGATGTCCAGCAGGATTTTTCAGAGCGTGGTAGTCCAGATGAAAGAGGCCACCAACCGTGCCCTCGGCGTTATCGACAGCGAGGGGAACGTGGTAGCCACCAGCGAGCTCGCCATCATGGGGGACCATATCGCCGATATGGCTAACGTCTTACCACTGCCCGGCGAGAAGGTCGCAGTCTATGCCGGCAAGACCTTCAAGCCCATCACCGGTTCCGAGCAGAACATGGATTACGCCGCTTTCGTGGAGGGCACGGACTCCGTGGCGGCAAGTTTCTGCTGCATGTTGGCGGTGGCCGTCTCCAGCGCCAAGGCGTACTACGAGGAGAAGTACGATAAGTCCGCCCTCGTGAAGAGCATCATAACCGAGAACATCCTCCCCGGGGACATCTATGTCCACGCAAAGGAGCTCCACTTCGTCTCCGATGTGCCGCGGGCCGTGTTCTACATCCGCCAGATAGACCGGGCGGACGTGGCGACGCTGGAGGTACTGCGCCGCCTCTACCCCGAGAAACAGCGGGACTTCATAATCTCCATCAACGAGACGGACATCGCCGTCATAAAGGAGGTCTCCGCCCACGCGGAGGAGAAGGACACAAATAAGATGGGCGTCGCCATGAACCAGGCCATCGCGGACGAGCTGAAGATCCGCACGGTCATAGGCATCGGCACCCTGGCGCTGCACCTTCGGGATCTTGCCATCCGCTACAAGGAGGCCCAGACCGCCATCGACGTGGGCAAGGTCTTTGACACGGATAAGTCCGTCATAAACTACGAGAGCCTGGGCATTGGCCGCCTCATCTACCAGCTTCCCGTCACCATGTGCGAGATGTTCCTGGCGGAGGTATTTAAGAAGAACCCCATCGACTCATTAGATGAGGAGACCCTTAGCATAATAAACGAGTTCTTCGATAATAACCTCAACATCTCGGAGACCAGCCGCAAGCTCTTCGTCCACCGCAATACCCTCGTCTATAGGCTCGGGAAGATAAAGAAACTCACGGGCCTCGACCTCCGGGAGTTCGACCAGGCGATAGTATTCAAAGTGGCCCTCATGGTGAAGAAGTACCTCGACTCCCAGGAGTCCATCCACAACAAGTCACTCTGAGGCGCAAAATACAGTTATATATAAGGACGCAGATTCAAGATGGTTCAATTTATAGACGTATTCAAGGCGTACGAAAACGGCACAAAGGCCCTGAAGGGCATAAGTTTCGAGATAGCGGACGGGGAGTTCGCGTTCCTGGTGGGCCCCTCCGGCTCCGGCAAGACCACGATAATAAAGCTGCTCACCGGCGAGATCG
Source organism: uncultured Oscillospiraceae bacterium (assembly GCA_947628185.1). Lineage (GTDB taxonomy): Bacteria > Bacillota > Clostridia > Oscillospirales > Oscillospiraceae > RUG626. Next base: position 45,378 of record CANQYW010000003.1, on the reverse strand, counting down.
CCCCCACGGACGGCAAGGTCATAGTGAACGATTACGACCTGGGCTCCCTCAAGTTCTCCAAGATGCCCTACATGAGGAGGACTATAGGCGTTGTGTTCCAGGACTTCCGCCTCATTGAGAATAAGACAGTCTACGAGAACGTGGCCTTCGCCATGCGGGTGACGGGCGCCTCAAATAAGGAGATACGCCGCCGGGTGCCCTATGTCTTGGAGCTGGTGGGCCTCGATAACCGTACCCGCCGCAAGCCCCAGGAGCTCTCCGGCGGCGAGCAGCAGAGGGTCGCCATCGCCCGGGCCCTCGTCAATAACCCCCGGCTCATAATTGCGGACGAGCCCACGGGGAACTTGGACCCCGCAAGAAGTCTTGAGATCATGCTGCTCCTACAGAAGATAAACGAGCTCGGGAACACTGTCCTCGTGGTCACCCACGAGAAGGAGCTGGTGAACAGCTTTTCCAAGCGTGTCATCGCCATAGACGCGGGCCGCATAATCAGCGACGGAATGGACGGGTACTACAACTATGAGAGGTAACAGATTCGGCTATTACATACGGGAGGGCATCGGCAGCATCTTTACCCACGGGTTCATGTCCTTCGCCTCCGTCTGCATCATAGTGGCGTGTCTACTCATCATGGGCAGTTTCACGCTCCTGGCGCTGAATGTGGATTCCGTCATCGACACCATGGAGAGCCAGAACGCCATACTCGCCTTTGTGAACGAGGACTTCTCCGAGGAGCAGGCCAGGGCCATCCAACCCGCCCTCGAGGCACTTGACAACGTGGAGACGGTCTACTTTGTGAATAAGGACACCGCCTGGGACAGCTACGTGGACACCTACGAGAACCCCAGTTTCTTCGAGGGGCTGGACTCCTCCTTCATCCGCCACAGGTTCGTCATATACATAAAGGACATAGCTTTGATGGCGGAGACCCGGGACGCCGTCTGTAACGTGGCGGGGATAGCGGACGTGAACGCCCAGCTGGAGATTAGCCGGGGATTCGTGACGCTCCGGAATATAGTCACATTCGTCTCGCTCATAATCGTGGCGATACTATTCGCAATATCCCTATTTATCATGTCCAACACCGTGAAACTCACCACCTACGAGCGCAAGGACGAGATAGCCATAATGAAGATGGTGGGCGCCACCAGCGCGTTTATAAGGTGGCCCTTCGTGGTGCAGGGGCTCATACTGGGCCTCATGGGGTCCCTCACATCGTATCTCTTAGAGTGGGGCATCTACCAGGTGGTGACCACGAAGGTGGTCAGCTCCTCGGGGCTCAACTTCCTCACCACCATACCCTTCTCCGTTGTCGCCATACCCATCCTCGTGGCGTTCCTGGTGGTGGGGCTGGGCGTCGGCATCGTGGGGAGCCTCGTGGCTATAAAGAACTACCTCAAGGTGTAAAAGTATATTTTTGGCATTTCCAACAGGAGGCGTTAATATCAAATGAGCAGCAGGGCACAGAAGATATTCATAAGGGTAGTGGCGGTGATCCTGGCCGTGCTTATGGCGGGGTCGGTGCTGGTGTCAGTCCTCTCCACCACCGCCGGGGCGGCGTCCCAGTCGGCGCTGGACGACCTAAAGCGGGAGCGGGACTCCATTAGGCAGCAGATAAAGGACATTAACTCCCAGATAAACTCCTTAGAGGACGACCAGCTCGCCGCGATGGCCAAGAAGGACGTGCTTGATTCCCGCGTCTCCCTCACCGAGAAGATCATCGACAACCTCACCGAGCAGATCGCGGAGTACGGCGTGCTCATCGAGGAGAAGGGGGCCGAGGTCGAGCAGCGCCAGCGTGAGGAGGCGGAGCAGTGGGATAACTACAAGGTGCGTCTCCGGGCCATGGAGGAGAACGGGAACGTCTCATATTACGCCATAATCTTCGGCGCCAACAGCTTTGCGGACCTACTCTCCCGGATAGACATGGTGTCCAACATCATGGAGTACGATAAGGGCCTATATAACGACCTTGTGGCGGCCCGCGAGGCCACTGAGGAGGCGAAAGTTGAGCTTGAGACGGCGAAGTCCGACATGGAGGCCGCCAAAGCTGAGCAGGAGGAGGCCAAGGTGCTCCTCATGGACCAGGTGGAGGAGGCCCAGCAGCTCATCCTCGACATCCAGAGCGACATCGACAAGGCCCAGGAGCTCTACGACCAGGTCAGCGCCGAGGAGGACCGGGTAAAGCAGGAGATAAACGAGATGGAGGAGGAGCTGCGCCGCCAGCAGACGAGCAACGTCACCGGCACCGGCAACTTCCTCTGGCCCACGGACTACTCAAACCGGGTGAACTCACCCTTCGGCAGCCGTAACACCGGCATCGCCGGCGCCTCCACCAACCACGGCGGCATAGATATCGGCGCGGGCTACGGGGCCAACGTCTTCGCCTCGGACAGCGGCACCGTCATGACCTCCACCCGCAGCAGCTCTTACGGCGAGTACATCACCATAAACCACGGCAACGGCTACACCACCCTCTACGCCCACATGAGCCGCCGGGTCGTCTCCTCCGGGGAGTCCGTGAGCCGCGGCCAGATAATCGGCTACGCCGGCTCCACCGGCATATCCAGCGGCCCCCACCTCCACTTCGAGATCTGGGTCAACGGCAACCGGGTGGACCCCTTAAACTACTTCACCAACTGGGTGAGGAACTGGTAAGCTCAAACTCCATACATTATCCCAGTGCCGGTATGTTCTCTCGCATACCGGCACAGGTCTTTTCATAGCATGATATCACCGAGAATAATCTGGGGGTGATGTGATGCTGGCCCTTCTGAGAGCCGAGAGGCCCGGGGGACGTGGCGTGAGGTGTGATGTTAGCGTGAAGGTCAGGACCGTCCTAAACCTACAAATACCAGAGCTCACGCTTACCCTCCCCCAAGATGTCCGCCGCCGGGACGCCGCCCGGTGCATCATAAAGGCGGACGGCGAGCTCCGCTCCCTCGGTGTCCGGCGCGTTATATACCACCGGGACTTCCCCCTCCGGGGGCTCTTCACCCGCCGGGGATTTCTGCCGGCGGACTCCACGGCGCTTTTGAGGGCCAAGGCCGCCGATATGATCCTGTACTCCACGCCCCGCCGGGAGCGGGTGCTCATATATGCCCGGTTCGTGACGGGCCACGTCCTCAAAGCGGCGGAGGAGCTAACTCGTGAGTTTCGGTATATAGCGACCGCTGGCCCCGTGGGAGTGGCGGAGGCCATCGGGGAGATAGGGGAGAGCCGGGGCGCGGCGGTGACGCATTTGACCCGTGACCACGCGGCGGCGGACGCCGCCATATTCTTTGACCCGCCGTTGGAGCCCATATATCTTGCCGCCCGGTGCCGGTATCTCGACGTTATGGGCGGCGGGAATATTTACGGCGGGGCGCAAGTTCGGCGGGTGCCATTCACTCTCCGGGCCCGTGGGGCGGCGCCGCCGGGGTATGACGGCGCGGCCATACTCTCCGCCGCGCTGGAGGCCGGGAGGGCCCGGCCGGGGGACATCCGCGTCCCGCGCTCAAACGCTTGACAACGGGTGAGAAAAACTCTATAATGTCAGGTAATCTTTAACTAAGGAGTGTTTAACATGGCCGATTCCAACAGGTACAGAATGAGTCGTGAGCGTCTTGAGGAACTCAAAGCGGAGCTTTTGTACATGCAGACCGTCCGGGAGAAAGAGGTGGCGGAGCAGATAAAGGAGGCCCGGTCATTTGGCGACTTGAGCGAGAACAGCGAGTACGACGAGGCCAAGACCGAGCAGGGCAAGCTCTACTCCCGCATAGCGGAGGTCCAGGACCTCATCGAGCACGCGGTGATCGTGGAGGACAGCGAGGACATCGACAAAGTGGGTATCGGCTCCATCGTCACCGTCCGGGACGTGGAGTCAAACGAGACATACAGCTACAAGCTGGTGGGCAGTCAGGAGGCCAACCCCATGGAGGGCCGCATCTCCGACGACTCCCCCTTCGGCAGGGCCGTCTTCGGCCACGAGCTGGGGGAGGTCGTGAGCGTGGAGGCCCCCGCCGGCACCATCCAGTACGAGATACTGAACATCGAGAAGTAAAAAATAGGAGAGAATAGAATGGCAGAAGATAACCGCGCCCCGGAGACTCAGGAGGAACTCTCCGAGATACTGAGGGTGCGCCGGGAGAAACTCGCGAGTCTGCGGGAGGAGGGGCGCGACCCCTTCACGATCACGAAGTTCCACCGCTCCGACTACTCCCAGGACATCAAGGACGATTTTGAAAATTACGAGAATAAGACCGTCTCCCTCGCGGGCAGGGTCATGGCGAAACGGGGCATGGGCAAGGCCATATTCGCGGACATCCAGGACGTGAAGGGCCGCATACAGCTCTACATCCGGGCGGACAGCGTGACCCCTGAGGAGTTCGCGGACTTTCGCAAGGTGGACGTGGGCGACATCGTGGGGGCGGAGGGGTACGTCTTCAAGACCCGCATGGGGGAGATCTCCATCCACTGCGGGAAGGTGACGCTGCTCTCAAAGTCATTGAGACCCCTGCCTGAGAAGTTCCACGGCCTCACGGACCGGGAGACCCGCTACCGCCAGAGGTACCTCGACCTCATCATGAACCCGGAGGTCATGCGGAACTTCCGCCTCCGCTCGGCCTTCATCCGGCACGTCCGGGACTTCATGGACAGCCGGGGTTACATCGAGGTGGAGACGCCGGTGCTCAACACCATCTCCGGCGGCGCCACGGCCCGGCCCTTCATCACCCACCACAACACCCTGGATATCGACATGTACATGCGCATCGCCACGGAGCTGCCCTTAAAGCGGCTCATCGTGGGTGGCATGGAGCGCGTCTACGAGATAGGGCGCATATTCCGCAACGAGGGCATGGACACAAAGCACAACCCGGAGTTCACCACCATCGAGCTCTACGAGGCGTACGCGGACTTTAACGACATGATGGACCTCTTCGAGGAGCTTTTAAGTTCCGCCGCCCAGAAACTTCTTGGGACGTACCGCGTCACCTGGCAGGGGCAGGAAATAGACCTCACCCCCGGCTGGCCCCGCCTCACAATGGCGGAGGCCGTGAAGAAGTACGCGGGAGTCGACTTCATGGCGATAGAGACGGACGCAGAGGCCGTGGCCGCCGCGAAGGCCCTGGGAGTGGAGCTCCCCGCCACCGCCGACCCCACCTGGGGCAACGCCCTCTACGAGGTCTTTGACCGGCGCGTGGAGGAACAGCTCATCCAGCCCACCTTCATCACCATGCACCCGGTGGACGTCTCGCCCCTCGCCAAGCGCTCCGCCGCCGACCCGCGCCTCACGGAGCGGTTCGAGCTCTTCATCTGCCGGAGCGAGATGGGCAACGCCTTCTCTGAGCTCAACGACCCTGTGGACCAGCGCCGCCGTTTCGAGAAACAGATGGAGCTGCGCGCCCGGGGAGACGAGGAGGCCGGCATGTTGGACGAGGACTTCCTCACGGCCCTTGAGTACGCCATGCCGCCCACGGGGGGCCTGGGCATCGGCATCGACCGCTGCGTCATGCTCCTCACAGGCTCAGACTCCATCCGCGAGACCATCCTCTTCCCCACAATGCGACCGTTAGAGTGAGCATTTAGCGAAGAAACGACAGGAGCGAGGGAAAAAGCTATGACAGATATCGCGGAGCTCCGGGCGGTGCTGACCCCTGTGTTTCGGGATTACGGGATCTCCCGGGCCGTTTTGTTCGGCTCAGTGGCGAAGAGGACGGCCACCGACAAGAGCGATCTTGACCTTCTGGTGACCAGCGGCCTGCACGGCCTGCGTTTTGTGGGGTTCATGGAGGCCGTCCGCCAAGCGGCCGGGATGCCGGTGGACATCATCGACGTCACCCACATCGAGCGCGGGTCCAGGATCCAACGCGAAATTGAAAAAACCGGGGTGACCATCTATGAGGAATGCGACCGTTAGACTAACTCTTCCAGGCTGAGGGACTACTCCCGCGGGCTCTGAGACTAACGCCAAGACGTTTTAAGCGTCAGAAAATAAAAATATAATTATTTTTTATTATTTTTTATTTATTTTGTCCTTAGTCCCTATACCTTTGTCCTTAGTCCTTAGACCTTTGTCCTTAGTCCTTAGTCCTTAGTCCTTAGTCCTTAGTCCTTGGCTTTTTTGGCTTTTCAAAAAAACCACTGGGTTTTTTGGGTTTTCAGAAAAAGCGCCGGCTTTTTCGGCTTTTCAGTTTTCAAGGTGCGACCTACTTCGGAATACTTTACAATCATAGTATACACGAAGTATTCCGAAATATCAAGAGCAAATTCACCGTCATAATAGACAAACTTTCAAGCACATATTTGGCGAACATGCCAAAGTGATATAAAGCATAATAAAGCGGGACAGGTTCATGCGGCCTGTCCCGATTCCTTATCCCTGTTGCAGGAATCACGATACCGTGATATAATAAGAAGTAAGGAGGTGACGTATGATGTTCCACAAGATAAAGTGGGTCTCGCCGATGGCGGGGTACCGGCTCTGCGTTCAGTTTGCCGAGGGGTGCACGAAGGTCTACGACGTGGCGCCGCTCTTTGAACGGATACCGGTCTTCGCGCAACTGAGGGACCCGGACTTATTCTACGAGGTTCGGGCGGACGTGGGCGGTTACGGAGTCGTCTGGAATGACGACATCGACCTCTCCTGCGACGAGTTGTGGGAGAACGGCATGGCAGTGGCCACGCCCTTTGACGGCCTCATGGCCTTCAGTGACGCCACCGAGATCTGGGGCCTTAATGAGAGCACCCTGCGGAAGGCTGTCGCGTATGGGAAACTCATAAACGGCGTGGACGTCTGCAAGTTCGGCAAGCAGTGGGTCATATCCTCAGAGGCGATGCTCCGGGAGTACGGTCCCCCGCCGGGATGACGGGGTTAGCCCCCCTCACTCTATCCTCCCGCCGCCGATCACCGTGTCGCCGGAGTAGAGGACCACTGCCTGGCCGGGGGTTATGGCACGCTGGGGGTCATCGAATACCACCTCCGCCGTGTCCTCGCCCGTCTGCTCCACCGTCGCCCACTGCTCGCTCTGGCGGTAGCGTATCTTCGCCTTCACGCGCATGGGGCGCTCTATCCTCTCCAGGGCTATGAGGTTGAGCTCCGCCGCCCTGAGGCGCCGGGAGTATAGTTCCCCGCTCCGGCCAAGCGTCACCGTGTTGCGCAGGGGATCTATCGCCGTCACATACAGTGGCTCCGGGGCGGAGATGCCAAGGCCCCGCCGCTGGCCCAGGGTGTAGCGGATGATCCCGCCGTGGCGCCCGAGGACGTTGCCCTCGCTGTCCACGAAGTCCCCCGGCGGATATTTTTTGCCGGTGTGCCCCTCGATGAACTCCGCGTAACTGCCCGTGGGGACGAAACAGATGTCCTGACTCTCCGGCTTTTGGGCGTTCTTGAGGCCGTGCCGGGCGGCTATCTCCCGCACCTCCGACTTCGTGTAGTCCCCCAGGGGGAAGAGGGTGTGGGCAAGCTGCTCCTGCGTCAGGGTGTAGAGGACGTAGCTCTGGTCCTTCCCACTGTCCGCCGCCTTTTTGAGGAGGTACCGCCCGCCGTCCCGCTCTATGCGGGCGTAGTGGCCGGTGACGACATAGTCGCACTCCAGCTCCCTGGCCCGGCGGTAGAGCCGCTCGAACTTCAAATACTTATTGCAGTCGATGCAGGGGTTCGGCGTGACGCCCCTCTCGTAGGAGGCGGCGAAACGGTCCATCACCTCGCGCCGAAAGGTGTCGGAAAAGTTAAAGACGTAGTGGGGGATGCCGATGGCGTAGGCCGCGAAACGGGCGTCCTCCGCGTCCGCCTGGGTGCAGCAGGCGTGCTCCCGTGGGACGCCGATGTCCTCATTCACATAAAGCCTCATGGTGGCCCCGATGCAGTCAAACCCCCGCTCCTTCATGAGTATGGCCGCCACGCTGGAGTCCACCCCGCCGCTCATGGCGACTACAGCCCTATTATTCATAAGCCAGCCTCCAAGTCCCCTGACACGCCCCGTGGGATGCCGGGAAAAATATTTTCATGACAGAGTTTCCAACCGGGAGTTGGATATGAAGAGCCCCGTCAAACTGATGCGTCATTGTTTTTAAAGCTGCCCGCCGTTAAAATATAATCGCGGCCGCGAAAATATGATTGCGAGGTATTTGAAAATGACGAGTATGTATAAATTATAAAAGGGACCGTTTCCGGCCCCTCTTTAGACTATCGACAGTATTCATACCGCAATTCTGTCCGCGATGAACCCTCTCACCTCGCAGGGGGCGAGACCCAGGGCCACGGCCAGCTCGTTGTGGAGCATGTCCTCGGCCTTCTTCATGTTGCGCATGTCCACCTGGCCCAGCTTGCGGCCCCGCTCCTTGGCGTGGATGGCCTTGGCGTAGACGGCCCGGATGACCCGCACGAGGTCCATGCAGTCGCCGCTCTTTAAATAGCCCTGGTAGTGCTCGTTTAGCACCCGGGGGTTGCTATTCTCAAAGATCACGCCCTCCACGGAGGGTATGCGGTCGATGAGCTCCAGAGCCTCCTCCCGCGTCAGCACCGGGCGGGTGAAGACGCTGGTGTTCACCGGCGCGAACACCTTACTGGAGTCATAGAGGGGGGAGAGGGTGTAGTAATCCACGTCCTTCTTCGCCCCGGGGATGTCCAATTTGCCTATTGCCACTACCTCACAAACGCCTACCGAACCATAAACTATCCTCTCACCGATGCTGTACATACCCGGGCCCCTTTCAATGCAAAACGTCGTTAACTACATTATACCACTTTTTTAAGAAAAATCCAAACTTATTTCGCCGAAAATCCGGGGTAATTTCTTAAATAACGTGACATATTTGCATAGACAAGGAAAAATGAGGCAGCTGGCGATTTATTTTCCCCGCTCTTGCGCCGGAACGCGAAAGGTGGTAGAATAGTACCACCCAGGAGGGAAATACATATTTAGGAAGGAGAGCACCATGAAATACGTCTGTGACCTCTGCGGCTGGGTGTACGACGAGGAAGTCGGCGACCCCGACAACGGCATCGAGCCCGGCACGAAGTTCGAGGACCTGCCCGAGGATTTTGTCTGCCCCCTGTGCGGCGCGGGCAAAGAGTCATTTTCTGAGGAGTAAAAGTTTGGGCCTCCGGTTTTCCGGGGGCCTAAACTTATTTTTATATTTTCGCGAGTTTCACCTTGAGGGATATCTTTCGCGGCGTGTCGAGAGCGTCGAATTTTATGAGATACCCCTCCGGGTCCCGGTCAACTATCACCCCGTCGCCGAGGTATGCGTGGCGGACGCGGGCGCCCACGGGCAGGAGGGAGGCGCTTATGTCCTCCGGCATATATTTCTCGCTGGAGCGTATGTACTCCCGGGCCTCCCGAATTAGCCCCTCGTTGGGGGGCGGGGTGAAGTCGATGAGCTCGGGGGAGATGTCCAGGACGAACCGGGAGGGGTAGCGGGGCGAGCCGTCCAGGTTCCGCCCCTCCGCGCCGGAGAGGTAGAGCCGCCTCTGGGCCCGCGTCATGGCCACGAAGGCCAGCCGCCGCTCCTCCTCCATGCCGTTGAGGTCCCGTATCTTCCGGGAGGGGAAGACCCCCTCGTTCATGCCGCAGATGAAGACGTAGGGGAACTCCAGCCCCTTGGCGGCGTGGATGGTCATGAGTTTCACCTTGTCCGTCTCCGTCTCCGCGTCGCTATTTGTAAATAGCGCCACGTGGGCCAGGTAGTGGGCGGCGGTGGACTCCTCCCCGCAGGTGTTCTCGTAGTCCCGGACGGACTGCTTGAGCTCCGCTAAGTTGTCGAGCCGCGATTGGCTCCCCTCGGTGCGGAGCATGGCCTCGTAGCCGCTCTCGTTGAGGACGGCGGAGAGGAGGTCCGAGACGGACCGCGCCTCCCAATTCTGGGAGAGGTCCTCGATGAGCCTTATAAAGGCCCCCGCCTTCGTCCCCTTGAAGATACCGTCCTCCAGCGTCTCCCGGAGGGCGGCGTAGAGGGTGATGTTGTGCTCCGCGGCGTAGTCCTCAAGGAATTTTATCCGCCGTTGGCCCACGTTGCGCTTGGGGACGTTCACAATGCGCCGGAAGGACAGGTCGTCCCGGGCCACTATCATGCGCAGGTACGCGAGGGCGTCTTTTATCTCACCGCGCCCGAAGAAGGGCACGCCGCTGTAGATGTGGTAGGGGAGGGAGTTTGCCAGCATCGCCTCCTCCAGGGCCCTCGTCACATAGTGGGCCCGGTAGAGGACGGTGATGTCCCGGTAGGGGACGCCGCTCTCCTGGAGATTTATGATCTCAGAGACTATCCACTCCGCCTCCCTCGCCGCCGTGGCGGCTGAGTGGAATGTCACTTGGGGGCCGCTGGGCAGCACCGGCTGGAGGTCCTTTTTTATCCGGTGGACGTTCCGGCCTATGAGGGAGTTGGCGGCGGATAATATCTCCGGCGTGGAGCGGTAATTTTTGAGCATCATGATGGTCTTTGTCCCCGGGAACTTCTCATCGAACTCCAGTAGGTACTTAACGTTGGCCCCCCGCCAGGTGTAGATGGTCTGGTCCGGGTCCCCAACGATGAAGAGGTTCCTGTGGTAGGCGCAGAGGACCTCCATGAGCCGGTACTGGAGGTCGTCAATGTCCTGGAACTCGTCTATCATGATGTACTCAAGCCTCTCCTGCCACTTTTGGCGTATCTCCGGGTACTTCTCGAAGATGTGGAGGGTGAAGATGATGAGGTCGTTGTAGTCGAGACCGAAACACTTCTTGGCCTCGTATAGGTAGCCGTAGAAGATGATGTCCGACGCCTTATTTGCGCTTAGGTACTTCTCCCTGAGGGCGTCAATGGAGAGGTCCAGGACATCGAGGTAATAGTCCGGCCTTTTAAAGAGCTTTTGTATCTCTATCATGTCCCGGGCGTCCGAGAAGGTCATGTCCCGCATGGTGAGGCCCCGCTCCGCGTATATGACGGCGAGCATGGTGTCGATGTCGCTGTTGTCGAGCACGAGAAAGCTCTTGGGGTACCCGAGGGCGTAGCTGTCCTCCTGGAGCACCGAGACGCAAAAGCCGTGGAAGGTATTAATGTACCCCGTGTCCTGGTCGCCGGTGAGGTTGTGTATCCGCTGGCGCATCTCGCTGGCGGCCTTGTTTGTGAAGGTCACGCAGAGAATGTTCCGGGGCAGTATCCCCATCTCGTTTACGAGGAACGCGAACCTATTTGTGAGGGCCCTCGTCTTCCCGGAGCCCGCCCCGGCTATGACCCGCACGTACCCCTCGGTGGCGGTGACGGCGGAGAGCTGTTCCGCGTTCAAGTTTAGTTCCATGGGTTCACCTCCCCAAAATAAATCACGGCTGTCTCGCCCTGTAGTGCTCCGCGGCGTACTTAAACTGCCGCTCGAACTCCGCGCAGGCGGTCTTGGCGAGGGCGGAGTTGGGCAGCATGATGTCAAAGGCGTGGACGCTGGTGTCGTAGACGTCCAAATTCGCCTCCACACCGGCGGCCCGGAGGTTTTCAATGTACCTCACCGTCTCGCAGTAGAATGGCTCCCTACTCCCAACGAATGTGTATGCCGGGGGGAGGCCGCGGTAGTCTGTCTCCCTTGCCGGGGCGGCGGTGGGGGGCACGTCGTGGCCGTAGTTCCCCCCGAGGTATGCGTGCCAGCCCAAGTGATTGAGCGGCGTGTTCCACATAAAGGCGTGGTTATCCCGGGAGGAGTCGGTGTCCCGGTCGTCCAGCATCGGGTATAACGGCATCTGGAAGGCTATGCCCACGTCACCACGGTTGCGGCAGTCGATGCAGAGCGCCGCCGTGAGGCCCCCGCCCGCGCTCTCGCCGCCCACCATTATGCGCTCCGCGTCCACGCCCAGCTCCTCCGCGTGGTCCCGGAGGTAGAGGAGGGCATAGCGGCAGTCTATGAGAGCCCCGGGGTATCTGGCCCTCGCGGAGAGGCGGTACTTCGGCGAGAGCACCACCGCCCCGAACTTCTGAACGAGGGAGAGAGCCCGGGTTATGTACACCATCCCCGGCATCCCGGTCATGTACCCGCCGCCGTGTATCCAGAGGACGCCGGGGGCGTTCCGGGCGTTCTGAGGGCGGAACAAAAGCGCCGGCATCTCCCACTGGGGCGTGGGGATGGCGATCTTAGTTGTGGTGTAACCTGAGTGTTTCATAGAGGTGATCTTTGATCCTTTGCCTGATATGTGGTTATTATACCATGGGACGGCGGATTTGTCTATTTTGTCCGTTGAAACCTGTGCCCCGTTGTGATATCATCTTTTTGCACTTTTTTAACAGGAGGCATACAATGACACAAAAGGAGATAGGCGAGCTCCGCCGCCACTTCAGGGCGGACCGGGTCGCCATAAGCAGGATCTACGGCTGCTACGTGAACACCAACCGTGAGATAATAGCCTACATAGATGAGTCCCTGGCCCTCATGCCCCAGGCGGAGCAGGAGAAGTACTTGGGGCTCTTGAAGAAGTCCATGTCCGGGGCCCTGGGCCGGAACCTCATCGACATCGTCTTCACCACCCAGCAGGCGGCGGGGAGCCCGGAGCACGATCTGCTCATGCGCCTCAGGGATTCAAAACTCTCCGACCCCGAGGCCCGGGAGGCGCTCTATAGGAGGATAATAGAGAACGCGGACATGGAGGACTCAAACTACGTCATTCTCCTGGCCGCCGACTCCTACGACGTCCCCAAAAAGCGCCGTGACGGCTCCGCCGGGGACTCCGAGGATGTCTTTAACTACATCATCTGCGCCGTCTGCCCCACGAGGGACGTGAAACCGGAGTTACAGTTCTTCCCCGGGGACAACGAGTTCCACTCCACCGTGACGGGCCAGGTGGTGGCCCCCACGGAGATGGGTTTCATGTTCCCGGCCTTTGACGACCGGGCCGCCAACATCTACAACGCCCTCTTTTACACCCGCGACCCCTCGGACACCCACGCGGACCTCATAGCGGGGCTCTTCAACGCGGACCTCCCCATGTCCGCCGGGGAGCAGCGGGAGGCGTTCGAGGCGGCCCTCGGGGAGGCCCTGGGGGATGAGTGCGGCTTTGAGGTGGTGCGGTCCGTCAATGAGCGCCTGGCGGCCCTCATCCGGGAGCACCGGGAGGAGAAGTCCGGGGAGGCCCTGGCCGTCACCGCCCGGGAGGTGGGCGACATGCTCGCGGACGTTGGCGTCTCCGAGGCGGCGGTGGGGACTTTCCGTGAGCGCTGCCTCAGTTCCTTTGGCGAGGGGGCCGTCATACGCCCAGAGAACGTCATAGACGAGAAACGCCTCGTTGTCCGCTCGGAGGAGCTCACCGTCACCGCCGCCCAGGAGGAGTCATTTAAACTGGAGTCCCGAGTCATAGACGGCCGCAAGTACATCCTCATCCCCGTGGGCGCCACGGTGGAGGTGAACGGCCTGGAGGCGGGGGTGTGACTATGCGGAGACGCGACCGGGAGATAGGGGACTTTGAGGAGATGGTTGACATAATTCGCCGCTGCGATGTCTGCCGCCTGGCCCTCAATGACATAGACTACCCCTACATAGTGCCCCTGAACTTCGGCCTCCGGCTGGAGGAGGGGGAGATAGTCCTATACTTCCACAGCGCGACTTCCGGCAAAAAGCTGGAGCTCATGGCCCGCGACAACCGGGCCAGCTTTGAGATGGACTGCGGCCACGAGCTCGTGACGGACGCGGCAACCGGCAAGTGCACCATGAGATACGCGAGCGTCATTGGCCGGGGGATCATAGAGCCGGTGCCGGAGGAGGAGAAGGTGGGGGCCCTGAGACTAATATTGGACCACTACCGCCGTGAGGACTTCCCGGTGAACCTCCCCGCCCTCCCGGCCACCCGCGTCTTCCGCCTCCGCGTCACTGAGGTCACTGGCAAGGCCAACAGGGCCAGAAAATGACCGCCGATAGACAAAATGACGGGAGTCGGATCTACACCGGCTCCCGTCAATTATAAACTCAGTATTATTCATCCGAGTCGTCGTCGTCGAAGTCAAAGTCGAGATCCTCGTCGTCGTCCGGGGAATCTAAATCGTACAACAGCTCCTCCAGATCCGCGAAACTGTGGTCAAAGAGGGATACGAGCTGGGCGGTCAGCTCCGGGATGGCGGTCACCCGCACCGCGGTGTGGCAGTTGAGCTCCTTCGGCGTCCAGCCCCGGTTGCACCAGAGGTGCAGGCTGTCGTTTAGCTCCTCCATGCCATGCATGGCGCCGCCCACGACCTCCTCCGTCATCGCCACGCCCATGGAGTTGAGGTCGTAGAAGAAACTCCCCACCACGTTCCCGTAGGAGAGATTGCCAATGTTTATCCGCCGCTTAAAGCGGTCCACCAGGTACCTGTCGGCGGTGATGCTGTTGAGTTTCGCCTCAAACTCCGCGGCCCTCTTGGGGTTGCCCCTCCACTCCGGGAACTCCCCCTTGAGGCGGGACAGCTCAAATTGGTCGTTGCTGCTTATGTAGGAGAACTCGGAGAGGAGCTTGCCCCTATAGGGGCAGAAACGCATTATGGCCCACTCGGTCTTGAACTCCGGCCGGGTGGACCTCATGCCCCCGAGGAACTTTAAAAACTCCGCCTCCTCCGGGCTCTCCGGCATGGTGGCGTACTCTAAGAAGTCCTTCGGCACGTAAAATGGCTTGTCGGAGGACTCCTCCATGAGGGTGCGGAGGTCCCGGAACCTGCCGTACCCGCGGATCACCAGATCCCGCCGGACTATGATGCGCCGGCTCTCGTCACGGCTCTCGTCGGCGTACACCTCGTTCGCCTCAAAGACGTAGTAGGGCACCTCCTCCCGGCGCAGTATGCCCAGCGCCGCGTACATGTCCTTCCGCCGCAGGCGCACGGTCTCAGTCTCCTCCGAGAGCTCCGTATAGACCCACCAGGCGTCCGAGGCCATCAGCGCGCCGTAGAGGTTCGCGCAGGCCAAGAAGAACTTCTTTAGAAATTCTATCTGCTCCCCGCTGAGCCCCGAGGCCGCGTATTGGCGGTTCAAAGTCTTCTCCATCAACGGCTTTGGATACGGCATGTTTAGCCCTCCTCTTTATCCCATATTGTCGTGATCTTTCCCCGATCCGTATACTCAGAGGATACCAGAAAAAGTGACGTTTTTCAAGTGTTTTAGCGCTTTCTTGCGAATGTAAATAAATCCCGGCCGCCGCCGTTGACTTTGACCCCCGGAGAGGGTAAAATGGGCCTATGTTTTTCACTGGGAGGGAGAGATATGGTTTACATAACCGGAGACACCCACGGGGACTTTGGCAGGTTCTACGCCCTCCGCCGGAGGGTCAGCCTGAGCCGGGAGGACATCGTGGTGATCCTGGGCGACGCGGGGCTCAACTTCTACGGCCCCGGCCTCGATAGGCCCCGGAAACATGAGGCGTCGCGTTTACCCGTGACGTTCCTCTGTATCCACGGCAACCACGAGATGCGCCCCGGCACCATCCCCACGTATGTGACGCGGGAGTTCCAGGGCGGCCAGGTTTTGTACGAGCCGGAGTTCCCAAATATCCTCTTCGCCCGGGACGGCGACGTCTACAAGCTGGGAGATTATGACTGCCTCGTCATCGGCGGGGCCTACAGCGTGGATAAGTTCTACAGGCTCCAGCACTTCCTCCCCTGGTTCCCGGACGAACAGCCCTCGGAGGAGATAAAGGAGAGGGTGGAGTCCGTCATCGCCCGGCGGGGCGGCGCGGTGGACATAGTCCTCTCCCACACCTGCCCCATAAAATATGAGCCCAGGGAGGTGTTCCTACCATCCATCCCCCAATATACGGTCGATAAGCGCACCGAGATCTGGCTCGGGGAGGTGGAGCGGGGGCTCACATACCGGCGGTGGTACTGCGGCCACTTCCACACGGACAAGACCATAGATAAGCTCCGGTTCATGTACAACGACATAGACGTCCTCCGGGCGTGACCCTCCGAAAATTCCGGCGAGTACCACGGTTTATTTTGACAAATCGCCTAAAACGTGATATCATAGTGCCAAAGATTTTATCAAATTTAACTGGAGGTGCAAAACATGATACTCGATTATAAGCGCAAGGCGGACGGCCTCGACAAAGCCGCCCGGAAGGAGGAGTCCCGGCGTCTCCGGGAGGTCCTGGTGGGCCAGCAGCAGGCCATAAGGGAGGCCAAACTGCCGGTCATCGTGATGCTGGAGGGCTGGGACTGCGCCGGGAAGGGCAACCTCATAAACGAGCTCATCTGCGAGATGGACCCCAGGTTCTTCTCCGTCAAGAGCTTTGAGAGGACCCCCGAGAGCGAGGAGCGCTACCCATTCCTCAAGAAGTTCTTCGATGTCCTCCCTGCCAACGGCAAGTTCCTCTTCATGGACACCGGTTGGATGGAGGACGTGGTGGGCAAGTATCTGCGCCGGGAGATCCCCAAGGATGAGTACGAGCGCCGGGTGGAGTCCTGCAACACCCTGGAGCGTCAGCTCCGGGACAACGGCTACGTGCTGGTGAAACTCTTCCTCCACATCTCCCGCGGGGAGCAGCTTGAGCGCATAACGGCCCTCCGGGAGAACCGGGACACCCAGTGGCGCGTCTCCGGCGACGACCTCTGGCAGCAGCAGGAGTACAATAGGTTTTTAAAGACATACGACGGTTTCATGAGCGCCACAAGCGAGTACGGCCCCTGGCACGTCCTGGACGGCGAGAGCCGCAAGAAGGCGCTCTACGACGCGCTCCTCGCCATCACCGGGACGGTGGAGAGGGCCGTCAGCGCCGGGAGGTACGTGGGGAAGGCCACGGACCGGGAGTTCCCGCTGTTGGGTCACCCCTCCCAGAGGGACGCGGACCTCACCGCGACTATCGAGCCGGGGAAGTATAAGGAGGAGCTGGAGCGGTTACAGAAAAAACTGGCGAATCTCCACAACCAGATCTACCGTAAGAAGATCCCGGTTGTCATATGTTACGAGGGCTGGGACGCCGCCGGGAAGGGCGGGAATATACGCCGCCTCGCCTACCCCCTGGACCCCCGGGGCTTTGACGTCATCCCCATCGCCAGCCCCACGCCGGACGAGCTCCAGCGCCACTACCTCTGGCGTTTCTGGACGAAACTCCCCCGCAGCGGCCATGTGGCCATCTTCGACCGCACCTGGTACGGCCGGGTGATGGTGGAGCGGATAGAGGGGTTCTGCTCCGAGGACGACTGGAAACGCGCCTACGGGGAGATAAACGAGTTTGAGAAGGAGCTCACCGACTGGGGCACCGTGGTGCTGAAGTTCTGGATACACGTGGACCCCCAGACCCAGCTGGAGCGCTTTGAGGCCCGCCAGAACACCCCGGAGAAACAGTGGAAGATCACCGACGAGGACTGGCGCAACAGGGAGAAGTGGCCCCAGTACGAGGAGGCCGTGGAGGACATGCTCCAGAAGACCAGCACCGAGTACGCCCCCTGGTATATTATAGAGTCGGTGGACAAGAAGTACGCCCGCATCCGCACGCTCCAGATAGTCACGGACGCCCTGGAGAAAGCCGTGGAGGAGAACGTGGTCAGGGGCGTCAGGAGCCACAGGAAGAAAGAGTCAAAAAAGTGAGGACATGGAGATAACGGGCGATACCATCACCATCTCGTCAGATGAATTGAGCAAAGGACCTCGCGGTTACGCGGACTATATGCTGCGGGATTTGGAGGATAAGCTCTCAGACGATGCCCGCGCGGAGGAGCTCCGGCATAGGGCCGAGCGGAGTATAATTAAGAAGTACCGCAAGGAGCTCTGGGGGCCCTTCACAAAGGCGCTCAATGTCTATAAGCTCATCGAGCCGGGGGACAGTATAGCCGTCTGCATCTCCGGCGGCAAGGACTCCATGCTGATGGCGAAACTCATCCAGGAGCTCTACCTCCACGGGGAGCGGAACTTCGAGGTGAAGTACCTCGTTATGGACCCGGGCTACAGCGAGGCGAATCTGCGGGCGGTCCTCGGGAACGCCAGACTCCTGGGCATACCGGTGGAGAGTTTCAGAACGGAGATATTCGAGGCGGCGGCGGGGGAGAAGAACTCCCCCTGCTACCTCTGCGCCCGGATGAGGCGGGGATATCTATATAGCAAGGCGCGGGAGCTGGGCTGCAACAAGATCGCCCTGGGGCACCACTATGACGACGTCATCGAGACGACCCTCATGAGCATGCTCTACGGCGGCCAGGTGCAGACCATGATGCCCAAGCTCCACAGCAAGCATTTTCCGGGGATGGAGCTCATCCGGCCCATGTATCTCATCCGTGAGGCGGACATCATCCGCTGGTGCCGCTATAACACGCTCCACTTCATCCAGTGCGCCTGCCGCCTGACGGAGTCAACGGCTGGGGGAGGGGAGCTTAGCTCAAAGCGTGCGGAGGTGAAGGCGCTCATCCGCCGCCTCGCCTCCGCGGACCCCCAGGTGGAGAGCAGTATCTTTAGGAGCATGGAGAACGTGAGTCTCGACGCGGTGATAGCCTATAAACAGCGCGGCGTCCGGCATCACTTCCTGGACGATTACCACGCGGGAGAGGGGTAAGAGAATAGAGGATAGCTAAGGGTGCAGCCGGGATATTCGGCTGCACCCTTGATGTTTGGGAGAACGTATCTGAGGGACTCCCTTGTTACTCTTCCGACTCGTCAAGGAGCCAGTCCACGGTCACGCCAAGTATTTTTGAGAGAACCTTGAGCTCATAGTCCGCCACAAATCTTGTGCCGATCTCTATCCTGCTGACGCAGTCGCGCTCAAGTGTCACACCCTCCACTTGGAGCCGGGCGGCCAACTCCTCCTGCGTGATGTGCTTTTTCGTGCGCGCCGTCCTCACCCTGCTCCCGCAGAGATTCTTTCGACCGTTGTAACTGTATATCTTCATGTTCCCTCCCGTGTTAATCATAAGAATTTTCTTGACATTAACACAACATGCGGCTATAATTGTGTTAATGATAAGAATTAACCGATTTGGGAGGAACAATTCATGAAACCGAATACTTTTCCGAGATAAACGCAGTGTTGACCGTGACACAGAGGTAGCGATATGTTCAGTATTCAACAAATGGCACAGCAGGAGCAAGCCAGGGAGATACGCTCGAGATTGGAAACCGCCGTCATGGGGCTGGAGCCGGGATCGCCGCAACGTGAGGAGGCAATCAAAAGAGTGCTTGAAGACATGGTAGCTGCCGCAGGGGATAGAATTGAGCCGGGTCCCGCCTGGGATTTTTCTTCAGAAAAAGAGAGGACAGTATTCGCAATGGATGACACAGTCATCCTGCGTCCAGTTCTTAAGTCTGATGCCGATTTTTATGTGTCCGTCAAGGTCCAGTATTCCTCGATGTACCAGGGCATAACTCGCTTGAAACAGGACTTGAATGAGGGCCTACTGTTGACCGATTTATGTCAGCCGGAAACCTTTTTCTGCATGATCCTCGACGCGACCGACGGAGCGTCCATCGGCTTTATTGGACTCAAGGATACGCGAATCGAGCCGTGGGAGATCGGTATTGAGGTGGACGGGAGGTATACACGAAAAAGGTACGGCTCCAAGAGTATCCGCCTATTTCTAAATGAGATCCACAGGTTAACCGGGAGAGCAGAGTATAAGGCTCGGGTGGATACGGGCAACATCCCATCACAGAAATGTTTTGAAAAACTTGGCGCGAAACTTGTGGGACTGTGTGACGGTCCTTTCCTGAAACTACCCGATGAGAAAAAGCGGTTTGAGGATCGGCATCTGGATCTTATTGACGACAGCATGAGAGAACTTGCCACGCGCATGGGTGTCGAGCCAAGAAAACTGCTCAGTCATGTGCTCGACTATCGGTTGACCAGTCCATTATAAATTTTAAGGAGGAACCAAATATGGCAAAGTACAAGATTATTTTTAACGGTGAGGAACAGGACGAGGTGTTTGACACCTATGATGACGCACTCGATGCCGCGAATGACTTGGTTGGTGCGTATCATGAGGGCGGAGAGATATTGGAACTGAGCAACCCCGGTGATTATCCCTACGATCCCACCGTTGAACCGGAGTATGAAATAGTCGAGGAATGACCGTTCATATGTTACTGCGAGGAAATTTCGGCTAATTTTATAAATCTCCATAAATCTGCCGAAGTTTTGTTGACTACAGCGCCGGTGTTGGATATAATATCGTTATAGAACTGAACTACAGGTGGTGCGCTATGGGATATATCAGCCGGCATATGGAAGAACGGGTACTGGAGCTGAGCAAGTCCTACTCCGCGATATTGCTGACCGGGCCCAGGCAGGCGGGCAAGACGACCATGCTCCGCTCGCTCATGGAGAGGGAGAACATCGGGCGAAGATACGTGACGCTCGACGACCTCGCGGAGCGGGACATGGCCAAGAACGACCCGGCGATGTTCCTCCAACTTCACCGCCCGCCGGTGCTCATCGATGAGGTCCAGTACGCGCCGGAGCTGTTCACGTATATAAAGCTATACATCGACGAGCATCACAGCCCCGGCGATTTCTGGATGACGGGCTCGCAGATCTTCCGGCTCATGCGGGGCGTGCAGGAGTCCCTCGCCGGACGTGTGGCGCTGCTGCACATGTCGCCGCTCTCACAGCGGGAGCTCACGGGAGCCCCATGTGAGCCGTTTACGACAGATTTAGAGCGCCTTATGGCGGAGAGGGACCGGATAGAGCCGGTGACGGCGCCGGAGATGTTTGAGCGCATATGGCGCGGCTCCATGCCGGGCCTTGCCAGCGGGCAGTTTTCGGACAGGAACATCTTCTACTCGTCCTATATATCCACGTATGTGGAGAGGGATGTCCGGGAGCTCTCAGGGAGCATCGACGCGCTCAAATTCAACCGCTTTGTGACCGCCACGGCCGCCAGATGCTCGCAGCTTTTGAACTACAAGGCCATAGCGGACGACGCGGACGTAGACCTTGTCACGGCGAAAAACTGGATCAATATTCTGGAGGCGCTGGGGATCGTCTTCCTGCTCCATCCCTACTCAAACAACGTGCTGAAACGCACCATCAAGACTCCGAAACTGTATTTTTACGACACGGGCCTCGTCTGCTATCTGACCCGCTGGTCCTCCCCGGAGGTGGCCGAGAGCGGGGCGATGAACGGGGCAATTTTGGAGAATTTCGCCGTGTCGGAGATGGTGAAGGGCTACCAGAACGCGGGGCTGGAGCCGTATCTATACTTCTACCGGGACAGGGACGCCAAGGAGATCGACGTGATCTTGGAGGGGGACGGCAAGCTCTGCCCCATAGAGATAAAAAAGACCGCCGCGCCGGACAAGCGCCTGACCCGCGTTTTCAGCGTGATCGACAAATCCCCCCTGCAACTCGGCACAGGGGCGGTGCTTTGTATGTCCGATAAGCTGAGCGCGTTTGACAGGGATAACCTGATCGTGCCGGTGTGGATGGTGTAAGTGCGGTAAAGAATATGGGGTGTGGACGAGCTCAATATCCACACCCCATTTTGATGCACTCGCCGCGGCGTCAGGACCACTTACGCACGCCCATGATGCGCAAAAACCGGGCTCTGGAGTATATGTAGGTGTCCAGGGGCCGGTCAAGGGCGTCCAGGGTGTGGGCGCAGACGAGGATCCGGGGCTCCGTCTCCACAATGACGGGCGTGTGGTAAAAATGGCCGTCGGAGGCGCCGAGCTGCACGATGTCCCCGGGCTGGGCCTCCCCGACGCTCACCTCCCGCGCCCAGGGCCCGGCGCCTGCGTTGTTTATGAGGAAATCGTATAGGTACTCCACCCCGGTCCAGGAGGCCGTGCGGCTCGATGAGTTTACATAATACCACCCAGTGACGGGTGTCCAATTCATGACCCCGGCCCCGGCGTAGATACACTGGGAGGCGAAATTTGTGCAGTCGCCGCCGATGTTCTCAAAGTCGTAGTAATCGGGATTTCTGGAGAGCGCCCACTTCCTGGCGTACGCCACGGCGGAGGCGGGGCGGTAGGGGAGAGAGATGAACATATTTGACCTCGCAAGTCGCGTTTTCGCCGGGAATGTGTGAGCGCACGGCGCAATATTCCCGGCAACACATTCTATGCGTTTGCGAATGGTAAGTCTATGATTTTTGCGGCATTTCTGGGCGGGATATTGTGAACTTGAAAAACAGGGTGTGTTGTGATAGAATTAAATTATGAAAATGTTTAGCCAACAGAATCAAGGCAATAAAATTCACATTGAGGCCATTATGAACTTGACCAATGATGATATCCTTCAAATCGCGATGCGGCAGTCGGCGGTGGACGCAAACTGTCACGCGGATGATTTTTTGCGCGACGAAAATGTCGTCGTCGAATCGTCAGCAAACCCGGGGGCGCGCAAGTACCTCGCCCTCCCATTTGACTGCAACCTCGTCTCGTACGGGAACAATATCGTGGCGTCGATAAACGAAAAATACCGCGCGATCGTGACCGATTATATAAGCCGATTCCCCGTCGAGCACTGTTTTGAGACGCCAAATCTGCACGTCCTCAATGACGAATTGCAAAAGCACGGCCTGCGGATCTGCTTTATGGCGGAGTATTTTTTGCCCGACATTCGGGCGCTGAGACCATTGAATTGCCCGTACAAAACGGAGCTCATGTTCCCCAAAGATTTTTCGGCGCGCTACACGCCGCAGTGGAGCAACGCACTGTGTGAAAAGCGCCGGGAGCTCGACGTCCTGGGCGTCGGCGCGTATGACGGCGGGACGCTCATCGGCCTTGCGGCCTGCTCCGCCGACTGCGAAAGTATGTGGCAGATCGGCGTCGACGTGATGCCCGCATACCGCCGTCGGGGCGTCGCCTCCGCGCTGACAAGCCGCTTGGCGCTGGAGATTTTAAAACGCGGAAAGGCGCCGTTTTACTGCGCCGCGTGGTCGAATTTAAGGTCAGTGCGCAACGCCATCAGGAGCGGTTTTCGCCCCGCGTGGGTCGAGATGACGGCAAAGAGCAGCGCGACAGTCGCGAAAATGAACGGAAAACTATGACGGAATTTGAGAGAACTTTTGACTCCGCGGCGGCGGATTACGACAAGGCCCGCCCCGAATATGTGAAGGAAATATACGATGATATCCTGCGTTACGCGCCGATTTATCCAGACTGCGATGTGATGGAGATCGGTCTGGGAACGGGGAAAGCGTCGCGGCCGATGCTTGATACCCAGTGCCGTTTTGTGGGGCTCGAACCGGGGAAAAGACTTGCCGATATTGCGCGGAACCGCTATCGTGGTTATGAAAATTTCACATTATTTGAGCGCACTTTTCAGGATCATGACGCCGCCGAACGTTCATTTGACCTCATTTTCGCGGCGACGTCATTCCACTGGATCCCGGAGGAGTACGGGTATGACCGCGTCTTTCGCCTCTTAAAACCTGGCGGCGCGTTTGCGCGTTTTGCCTACCATGCGGGGCCGGACCGGGGGCGAAAAACGCTCACGGATGAGATACAGGAACTCTACCGCAAATACATGAGCGCGTCTGTCCCGCCCGCTGAGTTTGGCCTTGCGGACGCGAAAAATCTGGCCGAAAAGGCGCTGAAATACGGCTTTACGGACATAAAATATTCGCTGTATCACGCGGCGAAGGACTTCACAGCGGATGAATATATGTCATTGTTGCGGACGTATCCCGACCACATGAGACTCGCAGCATCGGACAGAAATAAGCTTTTCAACGGCATCCATTCCGCGATAGTAAAACACGGCGGAGTCATGACCGTCACCTACACGATGGACCTTGAATTAGCGAGAAGACCCGACTGAGAGAATATTGGCGCGGCTCCGCTGGGGCACAGCGCCGGAAAATAATAATTATATGGAGGTAGCACTATGGAACCAATGGATTTGATACGGGATAAGTTCTCGCAGGACTGCTCAATTGAGACAGTTTTGCACCTGCTCATGGCGCATTTTGACATGACCGAGGAGGCCGCCCGGGCTGAGATCGACGAGTACTTTGCAATCATTGACTGGATAGATAAGCACCGCAACAACCAGGAATAAAACTTGGGGGGTCCACTAAAACCGTGTCCGAAGAGAGGGATACTGCGACAAAAAATTCATGAGGGCCTTTATGACAGACTGAAAGAGACTTATCGGGAGGGGACACATGGAAAGTGATAGGAGAGCGGTTCTCAGAAGTGTTATCGCGGCCTACAAGGCGGATTTTAAACGGATCGATGATGAGGAGCGCTATAAATGGGAAACGATCAAGCACTACCAGGACAATTGGAACATCGACGCGCCTGATTTTGCCGGAATGTACGCGGAGGCGTTTCGTTATGCTGGTAAACCGTATAAACGCGAGAGGGACGGCAAACAGGACGGCGGGAATTTACTGGCCTCAGGCAATTATTACGCCTACAGAATGATGTGTCAGATGACGCAGTTTGACCCGGAAGGAATTCGCGGCCTTTTCAGGCAGCTCCTTGGTGAGACAAGACCCTTGGCACAACGGATATCAGCCTTCATGAGTGGGTGCCAAGATTGCTTTGAGAGACTCCGCACAGCCGGACTTACAAAAGAAAACGACAAAAAACACGACCAGGACCTGAGAGCTGTTACGCTCTATTTGAATTTTGAATACCCTGGTAAATATTTTTTCTACAAGGACACCATGTTCAAGAACTTTGCCTCTCTACTGGGGTCGCCCTCCATGTATCAGTCGACCTATGGCGGAAAGTTCATGCAGGCGCTGAGCAAATATTATGATCTGTGCGATGAGGTGCTCCGGGAGGTCAAAGCAGATCATGAGCTCCGGCAGCTCAGCATGAGAAGGCTGGACCACAACTGCTATAAGGATGAGCAGTTCCATGTGCTCACCATGGATATAATTTATTTTGGAAACAGCCTTATGGATAAGTACAAGACCACCGATGAGGTGAAGAAAATACTTGAGAAATACGCGATCCAAACTACGGACATCGGCAAAAACACTGTCCTCTACGGCCCGCCGGGAACTGGCAAGACGTATCATACCGCTATTTACGCCGTTGCGATCGTTGAGAACAAGCCGCTCAGCGCGGTTGAGAAAGAGCCGTATGAGGCCGTTCTGGAGCGGTATAAAATGTACAAGGCTGACGGATACATAGAGTTCATCACCTTCCATCAATCCTACGGCTACGAGGAGTTTATTGAGGGTATCCGACCCACTGTGGAGCGGAACGGAGAGGAGACCGCGGACATTGAGTATGAGATCGCCCCAGGGATATTCAAATCCTTCTGCGAGCGGGCAAGTCAGCCCATAGTTCGGGAGAACCGGCGAAACTATGCCGCCGGCGCCATGGCCGTAGCGCTGAAACACATGGAGCCTGTCGTTGACGCGGCAGAAGGCCGGAATTACGTCTTCATCATCGACGAGATCAACCGGGGCAACATCTCCAAGATCTTCGGCGAGCTCATCACGCTCATTGAACCAGACAAGCGCCTGGGGCAGAGGGAGGAGCTGACGGCTGTGCTGCCATACTCGAAGAAACCCTTTGGGGTATCGGACAACGTGTACCTCATCGGCACCATGAACACGGCGGACCGCTCCATCGCCGCCATCGACACGGCGCTCCGCCGGAGGTTCCAGTTCATTGAGATGATGCCGGACCCGGAGCTGCTGAGGGATATCAAGGTAGCGGAGATCTCCGTCGCGGATATGCTGGAGCGGATGAACAGGCGTATCCAGGCGCTCTACGACCGTGAGCACACCATCGGCCACGGGTACTTTATGCCCCTGCGGGAGGATCCAACCGTCGAAAAACTGGCGGAGATATTCAAAATGAACATACTCCCGCTGTTGCAGGAGTATTTCTACGACGACTATGAGAAGATCCGGCTTGTGCTGGGGGACAACCAGAAGGGGGACGGGGAGCCTCAGTTCGTAAAGGCCAGTCCGGTCAGCAGCGATCTCTTTGGAGACGCCGATGTGGACTCGGAGGACAAGATGATCTATGAGATCGATCAATACGCGTTTGATTCCCCGGAGGCGTACAGCGGGATATACAGATGAGGTGCGCAAATGAGCGGCAAGCAGGTCTTCACCACAACTGAATATGGCTCATTCGTCTCGGGGAGAACTGTGGACGGCTATACCACGCTGCCGGAGAGGACCTTTTCGCGGCTTGAGAGTTTCCTCCTGACGAGCCGGGGAGGCGGGGACGCGCTGGAGCTGATGACCGTCTCCGCGAGAAAGGGCACCGGCAAAATCATCACGGCCCGGAATTATGTGGGCACAATTGTGATGAGCGATGGGACGGTCATTG
The DNA here is from genome assembly GCA_947628185.1 of uncultured Oscillospiraceae bacterium. Classification (GTDB taxonomy): domain Bacteria; phylum Bacillota; class Clostridia; order Oscillospirales; family Oscillospiraceae; genus RUG626. The sequence continues at coordinate 19,250 of CANQYW010000003.1, read as the reverse complement.
AGATCCTGCCCAAGATTTACGCCAACAGCGACACATCATGTGCCCGAAAGCTCCTGCTGGACATGCTGGGGACGCTGAAGGATCCGCCCTTCAAGACCATCCAACTGGCCCGGCTGAAGGCGGACCGCGTACCGCTCTTTGAGCTCTTTATCCGCATGTTCATTGACGAGGTGTACCTGATCGCGAAGAGGGGCCTGCGGAGCGGCTACCGGGCTGTCCAGTCAAACAGGAGCACGGTCAAGGGCAAGCTCCTCTTCGCCGAGCAGATAAGGCATAACACCGTCCACAGGGAGCGGACCTTTGCGGAGTACGATGAATTTGACATTGACCGGGCCGAGAACCGCCTCATCAAGGCAACGATCATGTTTCTCATCCGCAAAAGCGGCTCCCTCGGAAATCGGGCAGATTTGAAAACACTGCTCAGTATCTTTGACAGTGTGGACTCATCGGCGAACTACGAGGCTGATTTTTCAAAATGCACCGATGAGCGGAGCATGAGAGATTACGCCGCCGCCATCCGCTGGTGCCGCGTTTTCCTGACAGGCCGGAGTTTCACCGCCTACACCGGCCCTGAGGTGGCATGGGCGCTGCTGTATCCAATGGAGATGCTCTTTGAGAGCTGGGTGGTTTCGATGCTGAAAAAGCTGCTCCCCGCCGGCGAATTTCATGTTTCCGCCCAGGACCAGAGATATTACCTTTTCGACCTTCCAGCCAGACAGTTTCGGCTGCGCCCGGACATCGTGATCACACGCAAATCGGACGGTAAGATCTTCGTTCTCGACACCAAGTGGAAACTCCTTGCCGACACCCCTCCAGCTTACGGCATAAGCCAGGCGGATATGTACCAGATGTACGTCTACCAAAAGAAATACGGCGCCCAGTGCGCCACGCTGATCTATCCAAAAACGGATAAGAAATTGACAGAAAGAGATATAGCGTTCCGTTCATCTGACGGCGCAAGGGTGCATGCGGGGTTTGTAGATCTGCTCGACGCGAAGGGGAGCCTTTTGGGGAACTTGAAGAGGCTGACGAATGAGGAAACGACTACTTTATTAAGTCCATAGCCTTTAACCGAACTCGGCTATGGGAGTGCCCTGTGAGAGGCACCAGTTTTCTCAGGATCTGCCTTTTTTAAATCGGCCATATAGCCCAGAAGGTGCGTTAAAGCACAGCAGATGTTGACCTTTCAGAACTGGCCATACTTTTTAAGAAATGACTTTCGTTTTGATAAATCATGAACAGCGACAAATCCCCAAGGGATCTGTCGCTGTTGGTCCGAGTGGCCGGATTTGAACCGGCGGCCTCGACATCCCAAATGTCGCGCCCTACCAACTGGGCTACACCCGGTTATTAATATAACTCTCGCCGCGCCCACCGTCACGGCCACATCATTATATAACATATCCGAGGGTTATGCAAGTGGGAAGTCCGATTTTTTGAAACTGGGCCGGAGGAATGGGGATTGATTTTGGCGCGGAGTGTGGTAGAATGTATAAAAACGACTGAGACACGGTGAGAGCTTATGAGAATGAGGAAAAAACCGAATCTTGTGCCCCGGATGGAGCGGTGCGCGGATGTGCTGGAGCGGGAGCCGGAGAGGCGCCGGGGCGCGTGGCTGACGGAATTTCCCGGGCACCGGGAGCTCCACGTGGAGCTGGGCTGCGGGAAGGGGCGTTTCACGGCGGACATGGCGGAGGCGAACCCGGATGTCCTGTTCGTGGCGGTGGAGCGGGTCCCGGACGCCATGGTGGTGGCGATGGAGCGTGTCTGCCAGCGGGAGCTGCAGAATGTGCGCTTTCTCGACTTTGACGCCGCCGGCTGTGAGAGCGTCTTCGCCCCCGGGGAGGTGGCGCGGCTTTACATAAACTTCCCGGACCCCTGGCGCAAGACGAAACAGTATAAACGCCGCCTCACCGCCCCCTCGTTCCTCAAGATCTATGAGCACATTTTAAAGCCTGAGGGGGAGATATGGTTCAAGACGGACAACAGCCCCCTCTTCGAGTGGTCGCTGGAGCAGTTTACCGCGGAGGGCTGGACTCTCAGCGAGCTCACGCGGAACCTGCACGCCTCCGGCGCTGTCGGTTGCATGACGGACTATGAGGCGAAGTTCCACGCCGAGGGCGTGCCCATAAACAGAGTTGTGGCGCGGAAAACGCGCTAAAGAAAAAGAGTCAGGCCCCATCCAACGGCGGATGGGGCCAATTTGCGTATATTCGCTCATTCGGCGGCTTTTAGGGCCTCAGCGGTGTTTATCTTGTTGAGCTTGAGGCACATCATGAGGTCCACCAGCAGGGAGAAGAGGAACGTCAGCGCCACGGCCAGGATATAACTTGGCAGCAGGACGCGGGGGCGGAAACTTATGAGGTCGATATCTATTGCGTGGATGACGTAGGCGTTGAGGGCGAGGCCCAGGGGGATACCGGCGGCGGCCCCCAGGACTGTGAGGATTATATTCTCCCGGAGCACGTACATGGCGGACTCCTTGTCGTAGAACCCCAGAACTTTGACGGTGGCGATCTCCCGCAGGCGCTCGGTTATGTTGATGTTCGTGAGGTTATATATGACCACGAACGCCAGCGCCGCGGCGCAGCCGATGGTGAGGAGGACTATGTAAATGAGGCTCGCCATCATGGAGCCGATCCTGGCTCTCAGGTCCTCGCTGGCGGAGACGTTCACCACGTGCTCCATCCCCAAGATGTCCGCAATGGCCGCGCCGGTGTCCACGCCCTCCGCCTTCAGCACCATGGCGCTGTTGGCCTCCGGCTCGCGGCCCGTCTCCTCAAGGTACGTGGAGGCGCTGATGTAGATGCAGTTATAGATATAGTTATCGTAGACCCCGGAGACGGTCAGCGTCAGCTCCTCGCCGTCGCCGTTCCTGAGGGCGATCTCGTCCCCGGCCCCGATGTCCAGGTCCTCCGCGAGGCCGGAGTTCACTAGCACCTGGCCCACTTCGGGGAAGGGCAGGTGGGTGGAGCCCCGGTGGAAGTCCACGAAGTCCTCGATCCGGCCGATGCAGTCCGTCTCCACGGCGCAGAGCTCCACGTCCTTCTCGGTGCGGTTGGCGGTGGCGGTGAAGGAACTCTGGTGGAGGAACAGCGTCTCGGAGGCGGAATTTTCAGCGCCGGAGGTGAATTCCTCCCGCTCCTCCGGCGTGAGGCCGCCGTCAAAGGTGACGGTGAAGTCGTAGTGGGATATCTCGTCGAACTGGTAGTCCACCACGTTCTGTATTGAGTCCCGTATGCCCATGCCGGTGAGCATGAGGGCCGTGCAACCGGCGATGCCCAGGACCATCATGAGCACCCGCTGCTTGTAGCGGAATATGTTCCTGACGGTGACCTTCCAGAGGAAACTGAGCCGCCGCCAGATGAAGGGTACCCGCTCCAGGAGCACCCGTTTCCCGGCCTTGGGCGCCTTGGGGCGTATGACGTTCGCAGGAGTATCACTGAGCTCCCTTCGGCAGGAGACCCAGGTGACGATGAGCATTGATGCGAGGTACGCCGCGAATGTGACGGAGGAGAGCTCCACGTCGAAATAGTAGATTATCTCGTCGGAGAAGTTGTACATTATCTTGTACGCCTGCCACACCACCAGCGGTATGAGGGCGGAGCCGGAGAGTATGCCCATGGCGCACCCGAGGATCGTGGCGACGCCGGAGTAGAATAGGAACTTCCAGGCGATGGCCGCGGGTTTATAGCCCAAGGCCATGAGGACGCCCAGCTGCGTGCGCTGCTCCTCCACCATACGGGAGATGGTGGTGGTGCACATTAGCGCCGCAACGAGGAAAAAGAAGAGCGGGAACACCTTGGATATACTGCGGACTATCCCGGTGTCGTTCTCAAAACACGCATAGCCCACGTTGGCCCACCGGCCCAAGATGTAGGACTCCGGCACCTCTATGTCCGCTATCTCCGCTTTCGCGTCCTCTATCTCGGCGAGGGCGTCGTCAAGTTCCTGCTTCGCGTCCGCGAACTCCTCGTCCGCCTCCGCCTTCGCCTCCTCGTACTCCCGGAGGCCGTCCTCGTACTCCTGCAGCCCCTCGTCGTACTCCTTCTGGCCCTCGTCGATCTCCGCCTGGGCGTCAACGAGTTCGGAGCGGGCCTCCCGCAGGGAGCGCTCCAGCTCCTCACGGGCGTCCATGAGCCGGGCGAGACCGGTGTTGTAGTCGAGCCACCCCTCGTCGAGCTGAGCTCTCGCGGCCTCCAGCTCACCCTGGGAGGACTCAAGCTGTAGCCTCGCGTCCTCCAGCTCCGCCCAGCCATCCTCCAGCTGTGCTTTGGCGGCGTCAAGCATGGTCCTCGTTATCTCCAGGTCCTCCCGGGCGGCCTCCAATGTCACCCAGGCGTCGGCGAGTTCATCCATCGCCGCGTTATACTCATCTAAATTCTTATTATATTCCTCCCAACCGGCGGCCAGGGCATTTATGGCCCCGATGAGCTCCGCTGAGTCCTTGGGGAGGGAACTGTCGTACGCCGCGAGGGCGGCGAGGGCCGTGTCCACGGCGTAGACGGCTATTGGGTCCCCCGCGAGGAGCGCGTCCTTCAGGGCGGCGCCGTCAGAGTAGAGCGTGGAGCCCACGTAGGAGTTTATGAGCCCCGCCAGGGTGTCGAGGAGGGTGTCAAGGGAGGCTTGGTTCTCCTCCAGCTGCGCTCTCGCGGCCTCCAGCTCCTCGCCGGCGGCCTTGAGAAGGGCCTCGTTCTCCCGGTACTCCGCAAGGCCGGCGTTATACTGCTCCAGCCCCTGGGCGTAGGCGGCCTCGCCGGCCTCATACTCAGAGTAATTTTTGTTATACTCCTCAAGGCCGGCGTTGTAATCCGCGAGCCCCTGCTCGTAGAGGACGAGACCGTCCTCGTAGGACTTCTCGCCGTCCACCAGGGTGACGCGGGCGGCGTCCAGCTCGTCCTGGGCCTCACGGATCTCCTGACGCCCCTGGGTCTCCGCGTCCTCCAATTCCCGCCAGCCCTCGTCTATCTCCCGGCGGCCGTCCTCAAGTTTCTGGGCGGCGTCCTCAAGTTCCTTCTTCGCGTCCTCCAGCTCCTTCGCGGCGTCGGCAAGCTCCCGGTCCGCGTCGGCCCGCTGGGTGTTATATTCCTCCAGGCCCTCCTCGTAGTCGGCTATGCCCTCGTCGAGCTCCTTTTGGGCGTCGGCGACGACGGTGTCGTACCGGCTCTGGGCGAGGGTCTCACCCAGAGTTTGGAGTTCGTCCTCCAACTCCTCGCTGCGCTGGTCGTAGTCATCAGTGAAGGACTCCGGCATGTCGGCCGTTCTCACATTCACCGAGGTGTAGTACTCCGAGTCAAAGACCTCCGGCAGGACGTAGCAGAAGGCGGTGACGGAGCCCGTGCCGATGGAGGCGCTGCCGCGCTCATAATTTAGATAGAGGGGCGAGGTGGCGATGCCGGTGACGGTGAACTCCCGGACCGTGAAAAGCTCCAGGGTGTCCTCATCGTTCTCCGGGGCGACGCGGATCTTCTCGCCCACGCTCATGTGGGTCCAGGCGTCAGCAAGGCACTCATCGGGGGCGGAGGGGAGACGGCCCTCCCGCAGCGCCGGGACGTCCACCTCAGAGGGGAGGGAGTAGAACGAGTACACCACCCCCGAGCTCCCGCCCGTGTCCCCGCCGATCTCCACGAGGGCATTCGCGTTAAACGACCCCTCGGCGGCCTCAACCTCCGGGTGACGGCGTATGGTCTCCAGCTCCGAGTCCGTGAGGCCGAGGGCGGTGGAGATGGTGAAGTCGTGGAAACGTGTCTCCTCGAGGTATCTCGCCCCCGTGGCTGTCATGGCCTCCCGGGAGACCCTGAGACCCACAAAAAAACCGCTGCCCAGCACGATTATGGCAAGAATGGCCAAAAACCGCCCTGGTGAGCGCAAAATATCCCGATATATGTTCTTATGAAATGGTTTCATCTCTCACCACTCAATCTCACTAATGGGGGTGGGGGAGGGGTTGAGCTTTACGGACCTTATCCCGCCATTCCTGACAGTGACGACCCTGTCCGCCATGGAGGTGAGGGCGGAGTTGTGGGTGATGATTATTACCGTCATGCCGCTCTTGCGGCTGGTGTCCTCCAGGAGCTGTAAGATGGACTTGCCGGTGTTGTAGTCGAGGGCCCCGGTGGGCTCGTCGCAGAGGAGGAGTTTTGGGTTCTTGGCGAGGGCTCTCGCGATAGCCACACGCTGCTGCTCGCCGCCGGAGAGCTGGGAGGGGAAGTTGTTGAGCCGTTCGCCGAGGCCCACCTGGCGCAGAGTCTCGGCGGCGTCCAATGGGTGCTCGCATATCTGGGCGGCCAGCTCCACGTTCTCCAGGGCTGTCAGGTTCTCTATGAGGTTGTAGAACTGGAAGACGAATCCCACGTCCCGGCGGCGGTACGTGATGAGACTGCGCTTATCGTAGGCGGAGACCTCCTTGCCGTCCAGTCTTATCTTGCCGGATGTCAGCGTGTCCATGCCGCCCAGGATGTTGAGCAGCGTGGTTTTGCCGGCGCCGGAGGGGCCCACTATGACGCACACCTCGCCGCGCTCCACGGTGAAGGACACGTCCCGCAGGGCCTCAATGGACACCTCGCCGTTGGTATAGACCTTTTTGACGTTCTCGAACTCTATAAAGGACACTGTGAGTTTCCTCCAAATTTATATTATATTATTTCGGACGCTCAGAGTCGATTTTTGACTAAACACGTATAATTTTATCATCAGGCGGCGGGGATTGTGTGAACAATAAGTAAAAGGCGTGTTAAGGTGTTGTTTCTGTGAGATCGTCTACGGGCTCGTCCTTGGGCGTCTTATCGAGGGCGGGGCCGCCGTCGGGGGTTATGAGTTTCGCCACCACGGCGAAACGGCCGTTGGTGGTGTGGTAGGCGCAGGTGGAGAGCGTCAGCAGTTGGTCGCCGTAGGAGATGTCCACGCCCGTGTCGTAGCACTGGTTCTCCTCTATGAAGTCCACGTACTCCTGGAACTCCTCCTCGCTCTCGGCGTTGTAGAAGTAGTAGTAGCGGAAACCCTCCTCGTATGTATTGAGGATCCTGGCGTAGAAGGCGGCCACCACCTCGTACTGGCGCTCGTCGTATATCGTGTCAAATGTTATGACGGGGTGTTTCTCCCAGTAGCTCTCCCGCCGGTACTCGTCGAGGTCCCCGAACATCCTGCCGCTCTTCATGTGGTGCCCGTATATAATGAGGTTGTCGGAGGTCCAGATGTCGTTGTCCTCGTCGAGGTAGAAACTCCCGTTCACGGAGTACTCCTGGTCCCAGCCGAGATTGAGGTACTTGTCCTTCTCCTGGGGCGTGAACATGACGGGGTCGTCGATGAGGGTGTCGTCAATCTTGAGCCAGCCTATCATGTCCGGGTTCTCGTTGTAGAGGTCCAGGTACTTATCCATGACCTGCGGGGGCTCGGGCTCGGGTTCCGGCTCGGGCTCGGGCTCGGGCTCGGGCTCGGGCTCGGGCTCGGGTTCGGGCTCCGGTTCAGGTTCCGGCTCGGGTTCCGGCTCCGGCTCGGGCTCGGGTTCAGGTTCCGGCTCCGGGCCCGGCTCCACCACAGGCGCGGGGGGCTCCGGGGGCGTATCCTGGCCCGTGGCGCGGCCTATGTAGGCTCCGGCGTACAGGAGCGCCGCCGCCGTCACAACTAATACCAATGTCTTTATGATCTTACCCTTCATTTCCAGTCCTCCAATGGCAAGCCGTAGTTCCACACATATAATAATACACTTTGGGCGATTCAGCAAGAAAAAACTCTTGCAAATAGAGCCGTGCCTGATATATATTTAATATGTAGTTCATTTTTCGGAGGTCCTGCAAGTGCTTGAGAGACTCTTTTCACTGGCGATAGCCCTTCTCGCGGCCCTGGGGCTCTATTTGCAGTCCGGGATACCCAAGGGCAAATTCCGCCGCCACATGTTCATCTTCTACACAAACCAGAGCAACGCCGTGATGGCGGTGTACCACGCCCTGCTCTTCGCCGCCACATTCAATAGGTCCGGCGGGCTCTACGCGGCCCTCACCCACCCCACGGTGCGCTACTGCGGGACGCTCATGATAATGGTGACGAACCTCATCTACCACTTCGTGCTGGTGCCCCACTTCAAGCGCCACCCGGAGAAGTACGAGAGGAACTTCTTGGAGTTCGGCAACCTCTGCGTACACTACTTCGTCCCGCTGCTGACGCTCCTTGAGTGGTTCCTCTGCGCCGCCAAGGACGTGCCCCTCTGGAGCATACCCGTCTGGGTGCTCATACCCACGGCCTACCTCATCTTCGCACTGCTGCGGGCGAAGATCTTCGGGCCCATCGGCAGCGGCACCAGCCGCTACCCCTACGCCTTCATGGACCTGGACGCCCTGGGGTTGCGGCGGTGGACAATAAATATGGTGCTGGCCACGGCCTTCTACCTCACCCTCGCGGCGCTCATCTATATTGCCTCATTAATAATGCGATAAAAACTTTTTGGGAGAGACGATATGATAGAAAAGATAAAGACCAGCGGCATAACCCTGAAATCCCTCATGTACCTCATAGTGGGCAACCTGGGCCTCGCCTTCACCCTTGACTGTTTCTACACCGCCAACGAGATAGCCGCCGGGGGTTTCGGCGGCATAGGGCTAATAGTCAGCACTCTCGCGCCGGTGAGCGTGGGCACGGTGGTGTTCGTAATATCCATACCTGTGTTCATATGGTCATATTTTGTGGAGGGTTTCGCCTACACCCTCTCGGCGCTCCTCTCGACCCTGGCCTTCTCCTTCTTCGCGGACGTCCTCACCTTCCTCCCCAACATAACGGATAACCGGCTGCTGGCCGTCATATGCGGGGGCGCGGTCTACGGCGTCTCCGGCGCGGTGCTGGTCCGGGGGTACGTGGCGGGGAGCGGGACGGATCTCTTAGCCAGGCTCCTGGTGACGAAGTTTAGGCACGTGTCCCTCGGCGCCATGGTCTTCATCTGCGACGGCGTCGTGGTGGTGGCCTCGGTCTTCGCCTTCGGGGACATAGAGTCCGGCATATACGCGGCCCTTGCCATATTCGTCTGCTCCTACGTCATGGACGCGGTGATAAACGGCTTTAATAAGGCGGCGGTATTTGAGATAATAACCCCCACGCCGGAGACGGCGGACGCCCTGGCGAACGCGGTGCTCCAGAACCTTGATAGGGGCGTCACGCTCATACCAGTCGTTGGCATGTACGAGAAGAGCCCCAGGAACATGCTCATGATAGCCATAAGCCCCAAGCAGACATATGAGCTCAAGGACCTGGTGGACACCTACGCCCCCGGCTCCTTCGCCGTGATGGTCCACGCCAACGAGGTGATAGGGGAGGGGTTCAAGGGGCTGGACGTCACAGTGCCCATAAAGAATATATCCACCGAGGACCGTCTCTGAGGGAGGGACACACATCATGCTCATCCTCTATATAGCCCTGGGCCTTGCCGGGGCGTTCCTGCTGGTCGAGTTCGTACTCTACCTCATAGCCTTTGGGGGAAAGACGAACCAGGACTTCACAAAGCATAACTTCTTCTTTAAGCCGGAACTTCGTGAGTATAGCGATCTCATCCTCGCCGGGGCCCGCTACTGCCGGGAGACGCCCCACGAGGACGTGACGATACGCGCCCGGGACGGCGTGCGCCTCGCCGCAAGGTTCTATGACGCGCAAAATAGGCGCGGGATAGTCATAATGTGCCACGGCTACAGGTCCGTGGCGGAGAACGACTTCTCCTGCTCCTCCGAGTTCGTCCACTCCCAGGGCCTGGCGTTTTTACTCATCGACGAGCGGGCCCACAGCCGGAGCGGGGGCCTTGCCATGACCTTCGGCCTCCGGGAGCGGTGGGACCTCATCGACTGGGCAAAGTACATAGCCGGCCGTTTCCCGGGGGAGAGGATAATACTGGAGGGCCTATCCATGGGGGCCTCCACCGTCCTAATGGCGGCGGGGGAGGAGCTGCCGGGGGAGACCGCCGGGATAATAGTGGACTGCGGGTACACCTCCCCCAAGGAGATAATCTCCCGCGTCATAGCCTCGAGACATATGAGCGTCAAAATATTCTACCCCCTGGTGCGCCTCGCGGGGCGGATGTTCGGCGGATTTGATATTGAGGGCTGCTCCGCCATGGAGGCCGCGGGCCGGGCGACTCTCCCCGCGCTCTTCATCCACGGCGAGGCGGACGGCTTCGTCCCCTGTGAGATGGGCCGCCGGAACTTCGCGGCCTACGCCGGGGAGAAGACCCTCGTCACCGTCCCCGGGGCGGGCCACGGCATGAGCTACATAGTCGATATGCCAAAGTGCCAGCGGGCGCTTATAGAGTTCCTGGGCGGCATCCTCCCGCCGGAGAAATAGGCAGCGCTGGCGCCATACGGCAAAGCTGCTATTTATTTAAACTTCACAATCGCCCGCCCATGTGGTAATATAGTCACGGCCGGGGGACCGGCCTTTCATGCAGTGTGACGAAGGAAGCGCCCCTCAGACCCCCGTTTTGCAACTCCCCGAGCGGGGAAATGCAAAAGCGAACGGTGAATTTCTATTCATGTTGCAATAAAATTAGTTCAAAGGAGTCCCGGACTTTGTGGAAATAAAGCTTGCAGTTGAGAAAACACCATGATATAATAAGGCATAAAGTTGCACCGAAGGTAATTTGCATATTCCGCTTTCATACTATGCATACATAAAAGAGCATACATAGAAAATTGCGGGGTCTCGCGGATGCTGGATGGCAGCTAAATTCCTTCCGTCGGCGGCTGGTTCACCGGCAGGAAAATAATTAAGGAGGAAAACCAGATGAGTAAAATGAAAAAGATCCTGGCGCTCGTCCTGGCACTCATGATGCTCGTTTCAGTCCTCGCGGGCTGCAACAATGCAGACGATGAGAAAAAGCCTGCGGACGACAACCCGCCCGTGGACAACAATCCGCCCGCGGACGACGAGAACAACCCCCCTGAGGATGAAAATCCCCCTGAGGATGTCACCCCCGAAGCCTACACCGGACCGGACTGGGAAGCCATCAGCGCCATGAGCCACGATGACGCCTCCTGGGAGCTCTATGAGTACGTCCTGGGCGACTACTACGAGGCTTATGAGGCCGCCAAGGCTGAGACCGAGAACCTCGATCTCCGTATGGCTCTCATGGCCATCGCCGAGGCTAAGCTCCTTGAGTCCGGCGCGTTCCTGCCCAACACCACCAACGGCGGCCGTTATCAGATGACCCGCCTCGTGCCCCGTACCGTTTCTCCTGTTCTCTGGGGCCTGGACACCTACCGCTATCACAGGGCTCTCGTAACCAAGGAACTCATCACCGCCGAGGACCTCGCCGCTCTCCTTGAGATCTACGGCCAGTGCGCCACCGCCGATGAGTACCTCACCAAGGCCAAGGAGTTCCTTGCTGAGCACAACTACACCCTCGATAACACCTACCGCTCCACCTTCACCCAGGGCCCCCAGACTTGGGACGTCATCGCCACCTCCCAGACCGAGGACTCCGAGTACATCGCCGGCACCTATGACGGCCTCATGGAGTACGATGCCAAGATCGGCCAGCAGTACGGCCTTGCAGAGAGCTACGAGGTCTCTGATGACGGCACCGTCTACACCTTCCACATCCGCAAGGGCGTGAAGTGGGTCGACCAGCAGGGCCGTGAGATCGGTGAAGTCACCGCTGACGACTGGGTCGCCTCCATGGCTCACCTCATCGACAACAACGACCAGCTCGGCTACCTCATGACCGACCAGGGCTGCAACATCAAGAACTACGTCAAGTACATAAACGGTGAGGTCACCGACTTCGCCGAGGTGGGCGTAAAGGCCATCGACGATTACACCCTCGAGTACACCCTTGAGGCCCCGTTCTCCCCCTTCCTCACCATGCTTGGCTATGGCTGCTTTGCTCCTCTGAACCGCGACTTCTACAAGTCCCAGGGCGGCACCTTCTCCGTTGACGGCGACACCTACACCTCCGGCAACTACGGCACCAGCCCCGAGACCATCGCCTACTGCGGCCCGTTCCTCGTGACCAACTTTACCGAGGGCACCGTTCTCCACTATGAGACCAACCCCACCTACTGGAACAAGGATGCCATCACCGTCACCGCCATCAACTACGCTTTCAACGACGGTTCCGACACCACCCGTACCTGGGAGGATGCCAAGTCCGGCGAGATGATCGGCTGCTCTTTCACCAACGAGATACTCACCATGGCCAAGGATGAGATCGTTGAGGGCACCGACAAGTCCTACTTCGACACCTACGCCCGCGTCTCCAACACCGACGGCACTACCTTCTGCGGTTTCTACAACCTCAAGCGTCTCCACTGGACCAACTACAACAACGAGTCCATCGGCGTGTCCCCCCAGACCGAGGAGGATCACACCCGCACCCGTGACGCCCTCGCGAACCAGCACTTCCGTCTTGCCCTCTCCTTCGGCCTTGACCGCGGCGCTTACAACGCTGTCCGTAACGGCGAGGAGCTCAAGTACAACAACGTCCGTAACTCCTACGTCCCCGGCAACTTCCAGTACCTCGGCAGCGACGTGACCGTTGACATCAACGGCACTCCCACCACCTTCACCACTGGTACCGCTTACGGCGCTATCACCCAGGCCCAGCTGGATGCTGACGGCGTTCCCATCAAGGTCTATGACGCCGCCAATGACACCTCCGACGGTTTCGACGGCTGGTACAACGTTGACAACGCCAAGGCTGAGCTCGACCTCGCCATCGCTGAGCTCGCTCAGATCGGTGTGGTCATCGACGCCGAGCACCCCATCCAGATAGACTACCCCATGGCCAGCTTCAGCTCCCCCATGGCTCAGGAGGCCCAGGTCTACAAGCAGTCCATCGAGGCCACCTTCGGAGGGCTCGTGGTCGTCAACCTGCTCGACTTCCAGGATGTCAACTCCTACTATGACTGCGGCTATCGTCTCAACGACGGCCAGAACAACAACTACGACGTGTACCTCGGCTCCGGCTGGGGCCCCGACTACGGCGATGCCCAGACCTACATGGACACCATGTATCCCTACGGCTACATGACCAAGACCCTCGGCCTCTGGGGCTCACCCGACACCACCGAAGAGTAATCCTTAGCAACAAAGCAAACCCGTTGGCAGGTGGGTGGTTCTACCACCCACCTGCGTCTATTAAGAAAGTAAGAACAGAAAGCGAGGGAGACTATGGGCAAGTACGTGGTCAAGAGGCTTATCCGTGGCCTTTTTTCGGTGATCTGTGTGGTAGTCATCGTGATGGTACTCATCTACTCGATGATGGACAGGGAGAATATATTCACCAGCGACCCCAGCTACAGCAAGGTCACCAGCAACAGTAAGGTCGTGTACAAGCAGTCTCAATGGGAGACATTCGGATACGTCGACTATGTGAACTACTCCGAATATCTGCTCGAGCTGGGCAAAAGCGGCCAGATCGACGACGATACTCGCAAAGAAGCCGCCGTGCTCGGCAGGACACCGGATAAGGACTCCGAGGCCACGGCGAAATACGCGGCGATGTTCAAGGAGCAGTATGAGAGCGAGGGCTACAAGGTCGTGCGCCTCGACGCCGCCACCAAGCGCAACGGTTCCCTGGTGGACGGCGGCGCTACGCAGCTCTTCGCCACCCGCGATAGACCCCTTATTGACAGGGCTATAAGATATTTCACAGAGATGTTCCAGATAGACAACATACACAAGGTGCCCGAGGACCAGGATATCGGCGAGAGGAAACTCACCTTCACCCTCTACGACCCGGTGTACAACCCGGACGGCACGGATACCGTGTTTTCTCCGGCGATAATCGGCAACGGCACCAACCACAAGTATTTGCTCTATTTTGACAAAACGTTCCCCTATATCCACCAGAATATGCTGACCATCAATCTGGGCGCGTCCTACACCGTCAACCGCGGCGTGGACGTCTTCCAGACCATGACCGAGTCCCAGGGCTCCTACGTCTTAAAGCCCACCACCTTCCCCACGGGGTTTAAGGAGGACAGCGCGGACGACCTGCACACCGCCACCTACGTCGCGGGCTCCCGGGAGATAAATAAGGTCTACGCGGAGAGGTTCACCGACGACTACACCGGCGTCACCACCACGAAGTCCGGCTACTCAAAGCTTGGCTACTCGTTCATCATCGGTATCCTGTCCGTCATAATGGCCTACGTCCTGGGCCTGCCCATCGGCCTCCTCATGGCCCGGCACAAGGACGGCGTCTTTGATAAGATCGCCACGGCCTACATCATATTCATCATCGCGGTCCCGAGCCTGGCGTACATCTTCCTCTTCAAGGCCATAGGCGGCTCCGTATTCAATCTGCCCACGCTCTTTGATATGGACTCCTCTGGGAAACTCATGTACGTGCTCCCCATAGTCTCCCTGGCCCTGCCCTCCATCGCGAACCTCATGAAGTGGATGCGCCGGTACATGATAGACCAGATGAACTCCGACTATGTTAAGTTCGCCCGCAGCGGCGGCCTCACGGAGACCGAGATATTCACAAAGCATATTTGGAAGAACGCCATGATACCCCTGGTCCACGGCATACCCGGCAGCGTGATATTCGCCATGACGGGCGCCATCATCACCGAGCGCGTCTACGTGGTCCCCGGCGCCGGCGGCCTCCTGACCACGGCCATCAACAGGTACGATAACGGCGTTATCGTGGGTGTCACCCTCTTTTACGCCATACTCTCTGTGGTATCAATAATCCTGGGCGACGTGCTCATGAGCATGGTCGACCCGCGTATCTCCTTTACTGATAAGGCAAGGTGAGGTGAACGGAATGGAAAAGGAAAAGAATAATAAAACAAAGCTCACGGACGCCGAGCTCTTCACTATAATCGACCACAACGATCTCGAGTCCGAGCGCATAACCGCCCCCCGTTACTCATACTGGCGAAGCGTCTTCAGAGTATTCTTCAAAAATAAGGTCAATATCGTCATCCTCTCCCTCCTCTTGATAGTCCTCGTGCTTGCCTATGTGTACCCGGTGGTCATCCACTATGACCAGTACGCGAACCTCATGGACAGCGCCTCCAAGCACCTGAGGCCCAAGGCGGCTATCGAGAAGTTCGGTTTCAGCATAAGCTACATCCTGGGCACCGGCGCCTCCGGCGAGCCCACCTGGGACGCCATCTGGAACGGCTCCCAGATTTCCATCTCCCTGGCGTTCATCTGCGCCGCCATCAACATGACCGTGGGCGTGGCCCTGGGCGCCGTCTGGGGGTTCTCCAAGAAGGTGGACATCATCATGACCGAGGTCTACAACATCGTGGGCAACGTCCCCATGATCCTCATAGTCTCCGTCATGACACTCATCTTCTCGCCATCCTTCTGGACATTGGTCTTCGCCATGACCGTCATCGGCTGGCTCGCCATAGCGTTCTTCATCCGTACACAGGTCATCATAATCCGCGACCGGGAGTATAACCTGGCCTCCCGGTGCCTCGGCACATCCACCATCAAGATAGCCATGAAGAACATCCTGCCCTTCATGACCAGCGTCATCGTGACGCTCCTCGCCACCGAGATCCCCAGCTACATAAGCTACGAGGTGTTCCTGGCCTACATCGGCATGGGCATGAAGGATATGTCCCTCGGCCGCCTCATCTACAACGCCGAGTCCGCCATGGTCACCCCAGGCTGGGAGTTCGAGTTCTGGTCCCCCGTGGCTATCGCCTCCGTCATAACTGTGGTGCTCTACGTCGTTGGCCAGAACCTGGGCGACGCCTCAGACCCCAGAACACACATGTAAGGAGAGCTCAGTATGGAAGATAAAAAGATTCTGCTCTCCGTCCGGGACCTGGAGGTCAAGTTCCGGGTCCGCGGCCGCGTACTGACGGCCATCCGGGGCATAGACCTCGACATCTATGAAAATGAGTCCATCGCCATCGTGGGCGAGTCCGGCTCCGGTAAGTCCGTCTTCACCAAGACCTTCGCCGGGATGCTGGATTCAAACGGCTTTATCTCCCGGGGCTCGCTTATCTTCAATGACGACGAGCTGGCGGACACCCACGTCGCCAAGGGCTCCACAACAGATAAGTTCCTCAACTACTCAAAGAAGAAACTTGACGAGTACTCACTATTGGAGGCCGGCGCCGCCACCTGGCGGGCCATGCGCAAGCTGGAGGCCGAGAAAAAGGCCCGCGCCACCCTCTCCGAGGAGGCCCAGGCGGAGTACGAGGAGAAACTCTCCGACCTCGTTCACGAGCGCACTCAGATCTTCAACGAGCGCCAGACCTACGACCCCAAGAAGGAGAAGGACAAAATTAAGAAGGCCGCCGGCGACATCGCCGATTACGACAAGAAGATCGACGAGCTCAAAAAGGCCCACGACCAGCGCATAAAGGCCAACGCCGCCGCCGCGAAGAACGACTCCGCCTACAACGCCAAGTTCGAGAAGGATATGGCGTCATTGAAGGCGAAGTACGCCAAGGAGATCGCGGGCACCATCACGGATAAGCAGTCCAAGCGCAACGAGATATTGGCGAAGGAGATCTACCTCTCCATCGGCCGCTACCCCCTCAATAAGCGGATACAGCTCATGTTCGGGCTCCTCAAGGCCATGAAGAAGGCCATGACCATGGGCGTCGATCTCGACAACGAGGACGAGCGCAACAAGGTCTTCGACGCCGTTGCCTTCCGTGTCAAGTATCTCGACGAGACCGCCGACAAGCTCCACGGCACCTGCATACTGAACCTCGCGAACGTGAAGTACCAGGGCGACTGGACCCAGATCCGGGGCCGCCGCATAGCCACCGTATTCCAGGACCCCATGACGAGCCTCAACCCCATAATCACCATCGGCAAGCAGATAACCTCTGTCATCATGAAGCACCAGGGCTGCACCGAGGCGGAGGCCCGGCGCCGCGCCATCGAGCTCATGCACAAGGTGGGCATCCCCCACGCGGAGACCCGTTTTGACGACTACCCCTTCCAGTACTCCGGCGGCATGCGCCAGAGGATAGTTATCGCCATAGCCCTCTCCTGCCAGCCGAAGATACTCATCTGCGACGAGCCCACCACCGCCCTTGACGTCACCATCCAGGCCCAGATACTCCAGCTCATCAAGGACCTGCAGCAGGAGTTCGGCTACACCATCGTATTTATAACCCACGACCTCGGCGTCGTGGCCAACGTGGCGGACCGTGTGGCGGTGCTCTACGCCGGACAGGTCATTGAGCTCGGCAAGGTGGACGAGGTCTTCTACGACCCCCATCACCCCTACACCTGGGCGCTCTTGAGCTCCCTTCCCCAGCTTGCCCAGAGCGGCGAGAAACTCTACTCCATCACCGGCACGCCGCCCTCCCTCTATAACTCCATCACCGGCGACGCATTCGCGCCCCGCAACCCCTTCTGCCTCAAGATCGACACCCTGGAGGAGCCGCCCATGTTCAAGATAACGGAGACCCACTCCGCCAAGACATGGCTCCTGGACCCCAGAGCGCCGAAGGTAGAGAAACCCGAGGGCATCAGGAACATCCACGAGAAGATCCTGGCTGCCTACAACATAGAAGAGATATGAAAGGAGGCGGCCTATGAGTAAAGAAACTAAAAAGAGTCTCCTGGGCCCGTGCCCGGTGGATGAGAACGGCAGAGAGGTGCTCTTGAGCCTCAAGCACGTCGACATCACCTTCGGTAAGGGCGATACCGCCGTCCACGCGGTGACTGACGCCTCCTTCGACATCTACAAGGGCGAGACATTCTCCCTGGTGGGCGAGTCGGGTTCCGGCAAGACCACCATCGGCCGCGCGGTCATAAGGGTCAACCCCCTGGCCGCCGGTGAGATCGACTACCACGGCACCAGGATATCCGGCAAGATCTCCCACGCCCTGGACCGTGAGGTCATACGCAACATCCAGATGGTGTTCCAGGACCCCGCCGCGTCCCTCAACGAGCGCGCCACGGTGGACTACATCATCTCCGAGGGACTTTATAACTTCCACCTCTTTGAGAACGAGGCCGACAGGGTCCGCAAGGTGGAGACCATGATCGAGGAGGTGGGCCTCCTCCCGGAGCACCTGACCCGTTACCCCCACGAGTTCTCCGGCGGCCAGCGCCAGAGGATAGGCATCGCGAGGGCCATGGTCATGGAGCCCGAGCTCGTCGTGGCGGATGAGCCCATATCGGCGCTCGACGTCTCCATCCGCGCCCAGGTCCTCAACCTCATGAAGAAGTTCCAGCAGGAGAAGAACCTCACCTACCTCTTCATAGCCCACGACCTGTCCGTCGTGCGGTTCATATCCGACCGCATCGGCGTCATCTACAAGGGGCGCATAGTGGAGGTGGCCACGGCGGAGGAGCTATTCAACTACCCCCTGCACCCCTACACCCACTCCCTCATCTCCGCCATACCCATTCCGGACCCGGAGCTGGAGAAGAACAAGGTGCTCTACACCTACGACCCCTCCATCCACGACTACAGCGTGGATAAGCCGGAGTTCGTGAACATCGGCCACGACCACTGGGTCTACGGCAACAAGCAGGAGATAGCGAAATATAAGGCCCTGCGGGAGAAGGGCGAGCCCGTGAAGGCCATCACCATCACCCACGACCCGGAGAAGGTCCGCGCGGCCGTCCGGGAGAAGGAGGAGGTGGACGCCGCCGCCGAGGCCCAGTTCCTGGCTGCCCCGGTGCACGATACGGGCAACAAGCTCTACGCGGTGCTCTCATTCCTACTGCCGATCCTCGGCCTCATAGCGGCCTTCGTCTTCCGAAAGTACAACTACATCCGCAACTACAAGATGTGTAAGAAGGGCGCGATAGCCGGATTTGTGACTATTGCCGTTATAATCCTCATCTTCCTGCTCCTCATAATTTTGGCGGTAATCTGAGTGGGACGGGGAGCGAGAAGGAACTCCGGCCCGGCTCTGCCGAAGGTTGAGCGGGTGGAGATCTCAGATAAAAACGTAAAACTCAGAATAGCGGCGGCGGTGATCTTCCTGATCATCGGCGCCGCCGCCATTGCTTACGGTTTCGCCCAGACATTCGCCGTGGAGAAGGGCTGGCAGGAGATAACCGCCGAGGTGGAGGGCGTCAGCTGTTCCGATGAGTTCACCCTCGTGTACGATATCGGCACCAGCGGCAACTCCGCCCGGGCGGAGCGCCGGTCCCTCATGAATCTCTGGTCTACAGCCACCGCCGATGCCGCCAAGATCTTCGACCCGGAGACGCAGTACGGGGACCTGGGGAATCTGGCGTCCCTCAACCTCCACCCCAACGAGACGGTGGAGCTGGAACCCGCGCTATACGAGGCGCTGGAGCTCATCGAGAGCTATGGGGACAGG
>CANQYW010000002.1 GCA_947628185.1 uncultured Oscillospiraceae bacterium | reverse complement strand
TTCATCATCAGCCCCCAGCTAAGGCCGCATTGAAGGCACTCCAGCGTCAGATGCTCGAACATCTGGCGGTCGTCATGCACGGGAATGCCCCACTCGTGGTCGTGATAAAACCTGCCTTTTTCACTTGCAAATACCCAATCGCAGTGCCCCATCTTTTCTTCCTCCTAAACGAAAACTTAGCGATCAAGCCATTCTTTTAGCCGAGTAAACACTTCTTCCTTATCTTTCATAGATATTACCCCACTCTTATTCAACGCATAATGATGACCGAACTCGCTATCAATATAAGTGTTTCCGTTGAGCATCACGGGTTTATCATAAGTGACGTTTCAAAACCAATATACACCGTCCGATATGATCCTGTTCATCCGAAAGGAAAACAGACCATGATCTACTTTCGTACACCTGAAACTGTTTGTCCTCTTCAGATAGGTTACACCAATCACAATTCTCCATTTTGTTCACCTACAAATTCCAATTTGCCGGGCAGATATATCTTTCCTTCAATAAATCGTACCGCAAAATGTTATAGTTCTTTTTTCAGGTATCTCAGTTCATATTCATGATACCCATTCTTTGGGTAAAATGAATAGGATTCAAACCACTGCTCCTTT
The DNA here is from genome assembly GCA_947628185.1 of uncultured Oscillospiraceae bacterium. Lineage (GTDB taxonomy): Bacteria > Bacillota > Clostridia > Oscillospirales > Oscillospiraceae > RUG626. The sequence continues at coordinate 180,828 of CANQYW010000002.1, read as the reverse complement.
GGGAAACCGAGATGGACCTTTGATACGGTTATGCCGTTATCACGCATTGATGATTCGGCGATTTTTAGAAGTGCGGTCCCTATTCCTTTCCGCTTTTCGGAGGGTTTGACATATAGTCTGTGGAGAAACGCCTCTGTTGTACCGGCTATTTTAGAATATCCAACGCACCCGATCACTCTGTCATTTTCATCGACCGCGACCCAAAACATATCGCCGCGATCTATGTAATTTGCCTTTATATCCAATAGATCCTCGTTAATTGTCGGTTTCCTTCCCAGCGCGTCTTTGGCCTGTAAAACCATAAAAATCAGATCATCTCGATAGCTTTCGTCAAATGTCTTGATTACCATTCTATCCCCTCCAAATTGCTGCTTATGGGGTCTGCAAGATCATAGCTGTGTTCTTTAAGATTTTGATACAGGTACGCGGCTCCTTCATTTCTTCTTTTTCAGCCTTGGCGCTGGCAGTTCCTCATACATGGCGTTAAATAGACCCGTCAAAAACTCTCTGCTGTCAACTTCGTCCACCAACAACATCTCTTTTGCCCCCTCATAGGGTGACTCATAGGCCACTGTTGGCATATAGCTGATCGCCGCTTTTGTGGGTTTTACAAGCAGCCTGTCATCATAGATACCGCCTACGATCCTGCCGCGGTAATAGATGATAAATTCCCCCATCATGGCCCGGTATGTGATCCCATCCAATTCGGATAACTGCCCCAAAATAAATTCTAAATACTCTTTGCTCGACGCCATTGTTCCACCTCATTTTCGCTCTTGAACGCCTTGATTTAGTATAGCTTAGATCCGGCGAAAAATCAAGTTTATCTCACGCCTTCAGCGCCTCCCACGCCTCATTTCCTCGCATGTAGTCGAAGGTCTCGTCATCGAGAGATCTCAAGAGTTCCCGCTTTAGACCCGCCAGATATTCGGGCTCGATGGTCTTTAGCGTCATGTGCTGAAAGAGTTTTGAGCTTGCGAAATCGCCTATCGTCCCGACGCTCTCAATAATGTCCCCCATGAGCCGCGCCGTCCACTCCGCGTCCCCCTCCCAAACCGCCACGTCCAGCCCGTAGGAGACCTCGTTATATCTGCCCATCTCGAAGGCTCGTGCGGCGGCGGAGGACACCTCCACCAGTTTCCTCGCCATCTCGTGACCGCCGTCCTCCATGTAGAGGATACGCAGGTCGTTCAAAACGAGCTGTATGTGCTGATACGCCACGAAAATGAGCTCCTCGTATGCCCGGTACGCCTCCGCCCGCTTTCCCGTCTTGCTGTTCACCAGCGCCTCCCTGCGCTTGCGCTCCGGGTCCCCCAGCGAGAAGTATTCCAAATACCTTGCCGCCTTTTCGTAGTCCTCCCGCCGGATGGAGGCGTGGAACAGCGAGTCAGCCGCCTGAGAGCGTATCCGCTCGTCCTGGGAGCGCAGACACCTCTCGTACCAGGCCAGTATCGCGTTCTCGTAGACGTCCCCGTCCGGGAGTTCCGACGCCATTCGCGCCGCGTCCAGTGTCTCCGCCGCCTGCCAGATGAGGCTCTCGCAGTTGGGGTACTCCTCGATCTTCTCCTTCACGGAGCGGAACACGTCACTAAAGTCCCGGGTCTCCAGGTCGGATTGCAGCTTAGTTAGATACTGATTGACCTCCTCCTCCGTCAGCTCGTCCTTGAATGAGAGGAGCTCGTCTGTGGTGATGCCCAGCAGCCGCGCGATGGGGGAGAGGAGCGCCACGTCCGGCAGCGTACTGCCCCTCTCCCACTTGTTCACGGCGGGGGCGGTGACCCCAAGGCGAGTGGCCATATCCTCCTGAGTCATGCCCCTCTCCCGCCTATACTTTCTGATAACGTCCCCTATCGCCATCCGCGCCATCTCCTTTGAATTTTGTGTACACAGTATAGCCCATGGGGACGAGGAAGTCTATTGAGTATTAATTAAACAGTAGGAATAATTTTTAACCGTTACTCAAGTTCCCTCCCGCAGGGTGTATATCATCTCCACCTCGCCGGTCTCGATGTCGGCGCGGCAGAGGTTGATGTCGCCCTTGTGGCCCGTGAGGCCGGCGTAGGGCCCCGCGCCTTCGAGTAGGCTCATGCCGGTGGTGAGGAAGTAGACCTCGTTGCCCGAACAAAAGAGCAGATCTATCTGCGCCATCTCCGCCGGGTCCTCGTAGAGCCCCCCGAGGGGTATCTCCTTCTTAAATTCCCCGTCCAGCCCGTAGACGAAGATGGTGTCGCCGTAGTAGCGGAACATGCCGCCGGGCTGGGGCTCCGTGTAGCCGTAGAACAGGACGGGGTAGTCGTTCACAAGGCACATGTAGTCATCCGAGAATATGGCGCTGCCGTACTGCGTCTTTTCACTTGTCTCCGCCAATTTCTCATTTTTCCCGCTCGAGAGCTCCGTCCGCCAGAGGCCGTTCCCGGCCAAGAAGAAATATATGTAACCGTCCATGATGTACCACTGACTCACGGAGACGCCGGTTTTCTCCCACTCGCCCACGTCCTCCGCGCCCGGAGTGACCCAAATTTGCTTAACGTCCGAGCCGTTCAGGCCGCACTGGAAGAGCACGTCTTTGTATGTCCCGTCTGATGCCTGAACATTCGCCATAAAATATAGGGTATCCCCGTCGGCCCAGAGTGTGTAATGGATGGCATTGGGGTTGAAGTCGATCATCCCTCCGGCGTGGGCTTGCGCTGAACCGGCGTCCTCCGGTTTCCAGATCTCCTCCGCTGAATCCTTCTCGCCGCCAAGTTTCACCCGGTATAATATATCGTCGCTGATGTAATAGACGTAGCCCCGGTGGTAGATGGCCTGGTCGTAGGAGGACTGGGAGGCGGAGAACTCGTTGAATTTGAGCTCCTGGACGGTTTCGCGCCCCGTGGCGTCGTACTTCACCGACCCCACCGTTTTGGGGTCGTGATCATATCCGATGTAATATATCCTCTCGCCGCCCGTCAGAAGATAATCCGCGTGAATACGGGCGTTGCAAATAGCGTCGTCGGTGTGGTCGCAGTCAGGCTTGCCGCAGACTTCGGTGACCTTCATTGTGTCCTTGTCAAGGTAGTAGAGAGAACTCCAGGAGAAATAATATCCCGCGTCTGTCTCAAGGAAACTGAGCTTATCCGTCTGATGGAGGTTCTTCTGAAAGTCGTCGGTGCCTGTTTGCCCGTCCGGGATGTTGAGATCGTTCTCTTGGCACCCGGCGAGGGAGAACGTGAGTAGCGTTGCGAGGAGCGCGGAAAGAAGTCTTTTTAACATGGTGTGTTCCTCCCAAGAAAAGAAAAATCGTGCCGGCGGAGTCCGCCTGCACGATAATTCTAAAGGACGATCTTAAACTTTTTCTAACATCCGGCCAAGATTTAATTTACAGGGAATGTGACTGTGACGGTAGTTCCCGCGCCCTCGGTGCTCTCAAGGCCGATGGCGGCCTTGTGGAGCAGGGCCGCGTGCTTGACGATGGCCAGCCCCAGGCCCGTGCCGCCCAGCTCCTTGGAACGGCTCTTGTCCACACGGTAGAACCGCTCGAAGATGCGCTCCCGGTGCTCCGGCGGGATGCCTATGCCGGTGTCCGCCACGGTCAGCACCACGCCGCCCTCCGACGGCGCGACGGATACAGTCACGCTGCCGCCGGGGCGGTTATACTTGACGGCGTTGTCCGTGAGGTTGTAGACGATGCTCTCAAGCAGCCGTGGGATGCCCTCCACCTCGGCGCTCTCCCCGCGCACGTCGATGGTGACGCCGGCGTCTTCCGCCTCGCCGGAGAGGGACCGCGCCGTCTCGGCGGCCAGGGCGTAGAGGTCCACGCGCTCTCTCTTCATGTCATCCGCGCCCTCGTCGAGGTGGGAGAGCCGGAGTATGTCCTCCACGAGGGCCGTCATGCGCTGGGCCTCCCGCTCTATCCGCCGGTAGAAGTCCATCCTGTCCCCGTCCTTCACGAGTCCCCCCGCTAAGAGCTCCGCGCAGCCCGCGATGGTGTGCAGGGGGGTCTTGAGCTCGTGGGAGACGTTGGCGGTGAACTCCCGGCGCAGCTCCTCCGCCCGCTCCCTCTCGGTGACGTCTATCACCAGCAGGACGGCCCCGGAGAGCCCGCCCTCATCCCGGACGGGACTGAGGGTCAGTTGAAAGCGCCCGCCCGACAGATCCATGACGCGCCTGTCCCGGCGGCCGGACTCCAGACTCTCCTTGAGCCCCAGCATCTCCGGGGCGCGGCTGAGGGTGAGGATGTGTCCGCCCACGCACCCGGCGTCCACACCGAAGAAACCCATGGCGGCCCGGTTCATGCCCAGGATGGTGCACCGGGTACTTAAAAGGACTATGCCCTCGGCCATGTTCTCGGTCACGGCGTCGAACTCACGCTGTTTTTGCGCCAGTTCCTCCGCCTGGAGCTTTATCTGCCGCCTCTGGCTCTCCAGATGGCGCAGGAGCGGCGAGAGCTCCTCGTACCCCTCGTTGGACAGCGGCTCCTCCAGGTCGAGGTCGTTCAGCGGCCCCACTATCCGCTTGGAGAGCCGGGAGGCCAGCAGCAGGGAGAGGGCCATGGATATAACTATTATTATAATGATGGGCTGCGCCATGCCAAGGAGGAGCGTCAGCAGGGTGCGCTGGGAGACGGAGAGGCGCAGCACGGAGCCGTCCGGCAGGCGCTTTGCGCAGTAGAGCGCCCGCTCCATGAGCGTGGCGGAGTACCGGGAGCTCTCGCCCCAGCCGGAGGACAGGGCCTCGCGGATCTCCTCCCGGGCCAGGTGGTTCTCCATCTCGGAGGAGTCGGCCTCGCTGTCATAGAGCACATCCCCCTCCGCGCTTATCCAGGTGACGCGGCAGCCCCTGGGGGAGAAACCCTCGAAGTACCCCGCCCCCATGGTCTGGACGCCCTGGGCGGCCAGCTCCGTCTGGGCGATGAGCTGGCTCCGCTGGACGTCTCCGAAATAGTCATATAGCACGCCGAGAAAGAGCAGGACGGAGGCCAGGAACACCGCGATGGCCACGAGACATATGGACCTGAAGATTCGTTTTGTCATGTTTTCGCCCCCAGACGGTAGCCGACGCCCCGCACCGTCTCGATGTAGTTGCCGCAGCGGCCAAGCTTAGTACGCAGGGTGCCGATGTGGACGTCCACCGTGCGCGTCTCCCCGGCGTATGAGTCGCCCCATATGCTCGTCAGGAGCTGGTCCCGGGTGAACACCCGGCCGGGGTTCTCCATGAAATTCCGGAGAAGTTCAAACTCCTTGAAGGTCAGCTCCGCCCGCGCCCCGTCTACCGTCACGATGTGCTGGGCCGTGTCCATCTGTATGCCGAAGTGGGACAGCACCTCGCGCTTGGGGCCCGGGGCGGCGCGGCGGAGGACGGCTTTCACCCGGGACACCATCTCCATCATCCCGAAGGGCTTGGCGAGATAGTCGTCCGCACCGAGGTCGAGCCCCAGGACCTTGTCGTACTCGGTCCCCTTAGCCGTGGCCATTATGACGGGCGCCTTGCTGCCGCCGGAGCGCAGGCGTTTCAAGATGCTTATGCCGTCCTCCCCCGGGAGCATTATGTCCAGGAGGATAAGTTCCGGTTCACCCTCCGTGAGAGCCCGAAATAAGGACTCCCCGTCCGGGAGGCCCCGGGCCTCAAGCCCGGCGGAATTCAGGGCGTACACCATGAGTTCGCGGATGCCCGTATCGTCCTCAACGCAAAAAATCATATCATCCACCTCCGAACCGTAATTTTAACGCAAGGCGATGAGAGAATCAAGCCTTTTGGCCGGTGAGGGCGTATATAGCCCACCGGGCGATGTTCGCGGCGTGGTCGCCCATGCGCTCGAAGTACTTCGCGATCATCAGGAGGTCAAGGGCCCACTCGCCGTCTGCGTCCTGGTGGCGCAGCGCCCCGATGAGGGCGTCCTTTATCCTGTTGAAATGTCCGTCCACCACGTCGTCGTAGTCGATGACCGCCTCCGCTAGCTCAAGGTCGCTCTTTACGAAGGCGTCGATGCTGTCCGTCACCATCTTGATGGTGGCGAGGGCCATGCCGTGGAGGTCGAGGCCGCCCTGCCCGGCGGTCAGGTGCCCCATGGAGACTATCTCCGCTATGTCCCCGGAGTTGTCCCCGATGCGCTCCATGTCCGTCACCATCTTGAGGGCGGCGGATATCTGCCGCAGGTCCCCGGCCACAGGCTGCTGACGCAGCAGGAGCCGCATACACTTGCCCTCGATCTCCCGCTCCTTCTGACCTATCTGCGCCGCCAGCTCCAGTACCTCGCGGGATCTTGACCCGTCGCGCTCGTCCAGGGTCTTGGCGGAGAGGGCTATGGCGTTCTCGCAGAGCGCCCCCATCATTATAAGTTCCCGGTGCATCTCGCCGAGCTGTTCGTCAAACTGTGTACGCATCAACCGAACCTCCCTGTTATGTAGTCCTCTGTGCGCTTGTCCCCCGGCTGGGAGAACATCTTCTCCGTCTCGCCGAATTCTATGAGCTCCCCCAGGAGGAAGAAGGCCGTCACGTCCGAGACCCGCACCGCCTGCTGCATGTTGTGGGTGACGATGACGATGGTGTAATTGCGTTTCAGTTCCATCGCCAGCTCCTCTATCTTGGAGGTGGATATGGGGTCCAGGGCGGAGGTGGACTCGTCCATCAGCAGGACGTCCGGCTCCACCGCCAGCGCCCGGGCGATGCAGAGCCGCTGCTGCTGGCCGCCGGAGAGGCCCAGGGCGCTCTTCTTGAGCCGGTCCTTCACCTCGTCCCAGATGGCCGCGCCCCGGAGGGAGTTCTCCACTATCTCGTCGAGCCGGGCCCTGGAGCGGACGCCGTGGGTCCGGGGGCCGTAGGCCACGTTGTCATAGATGGACATGGGGAAGGGGTTGGGCTTTTGGAACACCATGCCGATGTTCTTGCGAAGTTCCGTCACGTCCCTGCCGGGGGCGTACAGCTCCTCGCCCCGGTAGGTGAGGGAGCCCGTCACCTTCGCGCCCTCGATGAGGTCGTTCATCCGGTTGAGCGTCCTGAGGAATGTGGATTTGCCGCAGCCGGAGGGGCCGATGAGGGCAGTTATATTGTGCTCGGGGATGTCTAAATTTATATCCTTCAGCGCGTGGGTCTGGCCGTAGTAGAAGTCAAGACCCTTCGCGGAGATTATTGTCTGGGCCATAAGTCAGCTCCTTTTGAGTTTCCGGCCAAGAAAACTTGCGGAAAAGTTTATGACGACGGTGAGCGCGAGCAGGATGGTGGCGATGGAGAAAGCCGTCGAGAAATCAGCGTTCTCCTTGGCGTAGTGGTAGAGCGCCACGGTGAGCGTGGCCCCCGAGGCCCCGGCCACGCGGTCCGGGGAAAAACTCTGCATAGCCATGCTCATGCCGGCGGTGTACATCAGCACCGCGCTCTCGCCCACCACGCGCCCGGCGGCCAGTATGCACCCGGTGACGATGCCGTCGATGGAGGAGGGGAGCACCACCGTGCGGATCATGTGCCACTTCCCGCTGCCGAGGCCCAGAGCGCCCTCCCGGTAGGAGGCCGGCACCGCCTTCAGACTCTCCTGGGTGGAGCGTATGATGGTGGGCAGGATCATGATGGCGAGGGTCAGGGAACCGGCCAGAAGAGTCTTCTGGAGTCTCAGCGCCGTGCAGAAGATGATGACCCCCACGAGGGCGTAGATTATTGAGGGTATCCCCGCGAGCGTCTCGGAGGCGAACTCGATGGCCGCCACGAACCGCCGGTTCCGGGCGTACTCGGTGAGGTACACCGCCGCGCCCACACCCAGGGGGAGGGATACCAGGAGGGACACGGCTATCACGAACACCGTGTTCTTTATGGCCGGAAGAATGCCCACCGTGCCGCTAATGACGCTCTCGGCGGTGGATAAAAACCGCCAGTCAATGCCCCCAACGCCCCGGAAAATTATGTACCCCACAAGGGTTATGAGGAGGCCCCCGGTGGCCGCCGCGCAGCCGTATAGTAGGGCGCGGACTGTGAATCCATAGAGTTTTCGCCGCATTTTCAGCTCTCCTTATCCCGCTTTAGAACGAGGTTCAAAAAGGCGTTTATGAGCGTTATAAAGAGGAACAGCACCAGCCCCACGGAGAAGAGCGCCTGACGCTGCAAGCTCCCGTCCTGGGAGTAGTTGAGCTCGATGGAGATGCCGGTGGTGAGGAACCGCACGGACCGGGTGAGGGCGGGCATGTTGGCCACGTTCCCCGCCACCATCATGATTGCCATAGCCTCCCCGATGGCCCGGCCTATCCCCAGTACCACCGCCGCCGCGATGCCGCTCTTGGCCGCCGGGGCGGAGACGCGCAGGTATGTCTCAAGTTCCGTGGCCCCCAGGGCCAGGGACGCCTCCTCGTACTCCCTGGGCACGGCCTCCAGGGCCGTCTCCGAGAGGGAGATGATGGAGGGCAGTATCATCACCGCCAGCACGAGTATCGCCGCGAGCAGGCTGTCCCCGGCGGGCAGGTGGAGGGAGTTTCTGAGGGCCGGCACCAGGACGCGCATCCCCACGAGGCCGTAGACAACCGAGGGGATACCCGCGAGTAAACTCACCGCCGGCCGGAGCAGACTGGCGAGTTTCTTTGGCGCGGCCTTGGCGAGGAACACCGCCGTGAAAAATCCCACTGGCACGCCGATGACAACCGCCCCGGCGGTGCCGTACACGGAGGTGAGGATGAGGGGCAAAATGCCGTACTCATCCTGACCCGCCGCCCAGGTCCTCCCAAGGAGGAACTTCCCGAGGCCGATCTCCCGTATCGCCGGGATGCCGGAGATGACGAGGTAGACGGTGATGAGCAGCACGAACCCCACGGCCAAGAGTCCGCACAGGGTGAAGAGGAGCCGCATGGCCCGCTCCATCGCCTTTAACTTTGCCCGTTTCATTTTAGTTAGGATACACGGCGCCCGCCGCGGATATGTACTCCGCCGCCTCCGGGCTCATGGCGAAGTCGAGAAACGCCTGGGCGGACTCTGAGAGCGTCACGCCCTCCTTCGTCACCATCACGAAGGGTCGCTGGATGGTGTAACTGCCGTCCTTCACCGTGGCCTCGCTGGGGGCGACGCCGTTCACCTTCGCGGCGGTGACGCTGCCGTCCACGGCGGAGAGGGAGGCGTAGCCGATGGCGTTCTCGTTGGAGGCCACATTCCCTATTACGTCCCCGGTGGAGCCGTACTCATTGAGGTACGCACACTCCCCCTCCACGCCCACTATCTCCTCAAAGGCGGTGCGGGTGCCGGAGCCGTCCTCCCGGCCGTAGACCGCGATGGCGGAGTCCGCGCCGCCCAGCTCGGACCAGTTCGTTATCTTCCCGGTGAAGATGTCCGCTATCTGCTCGGTGGTCAGGTCTGATACGGGGTTCTTGGGGTTCACCACCACGGCCACGCCGTCCAGCGCCACCACGTGCGCCACCGCGCCCTCACTTACCTCCTCCGCCTTGAGCTCCCGGCTGGAGAGGCCGATGTCGCATGTGCCGTCCAGCACGCCGCTTATGCCGGAGCCGGAGCCTGTGCCGGAGTAGTTGACGGTGATGTCCGGCTCCTCCGCCTTGAACGCCTCCGTCAGCGCCCCCATAACATCCGCCATGGAGGTGGAGCCGTCGGTGTTCACCGTGCCGCCCCTCTGGCCGCCGGAACACCCGGCGAGGGCGGTGAGCGCCAGGGCGGCGGCCGCGGCGATAGATAATGCTTTTTTCATTTTACGATTCTCCTTTACTATTTTTCGTATCCCTTGGGTTACAGGCATATGGTACACCCGGCGTATCAAATCCGTTACCCGGGTGAGGTAAAATGGATGTAAAATCGTAAAGCCCAAAGAAAAATCGCGCCGTCGGAAAACGAGCGGCACGATAGTTCCAAGAATATTAAGTTTTCCGAGTCTTCATGGACATAGAGATGGAGGCCCCCAACGGTTTCGAGGCCGCCGTGCGTCTCCGGGCGGAGCGGGACGGGCCGGTAATCATATTCACCACCAAGACCCTGGACTACGCCGTCCGGGGCTACGGCCTGGCGCTGCGGTATCTGCCGAAACCCATCGAGTACGCCGGCTTTGCCGGGGCGCTCTCGCTGGCCCTCCGGGAGCGGCTGGGAAATTATCTGAGGGGGCGGTGATAAAGGAATTTTTTTCACATGTCCTTGAAAAAAATATTGAACCGCGCGTTGTCATTAAACCTGTGGGTGAAAATATCAAGTCCATCGCCCGGACTTGGCATAGCCGTCGGCACGGGCGTGGGCGCGGCTGACTATCTCCTCATCAAAGCCCATGAGGCCCAGGAGGTCTATGGCGTTGCGGGATGTGGCCCCGCCGAGGCGGAGCTTATAGTCGAAGGTCATGTCCTCCTCGCCCAGACGCTCCTCGAAGTGGTAGAGGGCGTAGGCGCCGGAGAGAATGTCGCAGAGCTCGCCGTCGTGGGTGGCGGCCACGCACCGGACCCCCATTTTGGCAAGCTCCGCCAGCACCTCGCTGGAGGCGGCTATCCGCTCCAGGGTGTTGGTGCCCCGGAGTATCTCGTCAACGGCGCAGAGGAGCGGCCGGGCGTCCCTGGCCGCCGCGTCCAGTATGCGCTTTAGGGACTTTATCTCCACCATGAAGTAGCTCTCCCCGGCCAGGAGGTCGTCGCTCACCGCCATGGAGGTGTAGACCCGGAAGACGCCGCCGGTGTAGGACCGGGCGGTGACGGTGCACACCCCCTGGGCCATTATGGCGGCAATCGCGGCGGCCTTTAAATACGTCGACTTGCCGGAGGCGTTGGAGCCGGTTATGAGCATGGGGGAGGTGAGGGGGAGGTCGTTCCCCACGGCCCCCCGAAGTAGGGGGTGGACGAGCCCCCGGACTTTGAGCTCCCCCGGCGCGGCGGCGGCGAAATCGAGTTCCGGCTCGCAGTAAAATTCGGCGCTGCGCCGGTAGGACGCTATGGATATTGCGGCGTCCAGCCGCCCCAGGTGCTCGTGAATGGCGAAGACGTCCTCCCGGTTCCTGTCGAGTTTCACCTTCAAGTATTCATATGATATGAGGTCGATGAGCGTTATGCTGGCGATAAACTCATATAGCCCCACGTTGTCCCCGGGCGTGGCGAGTCCCCCCACGCGAAAGACGGACTTTAAGCGCTGGAGGCTCTCGTAGGCCGGGGCGAGCTGGGCGTCAAGCTCCCTATCTCCCAGGCGCTTTAGCCGCCGCAGGGCGAAGGCCATACCCACGGTGTAGTTCACCGTGTCAAAATCCCGCTGGCACTTCCTCCGGCCCGTCTCGTGGACGAGGGCGTTGACCGTCACCATGACTACGGCGGCGAAGACCGCCGGCATGAGGCCCAATGCCGCCGCTCCGGCGGAGATGATGAGCAGCAGTAGGAGCGCGAGATACTTTATTAGCGCCCCTGGCCGGTGCTGGCTGGGGTCGAATATCCGGCTCATGTCGGCGCGGCGGGTGCAGCCCAGCCGGGCCAATATGACCTCCATGTCGAGCCGGCGCTTTTCGTCCGACTCCGCAAGCCGCAGCAGGTCCCGGCGGCGGCGGTACTCCCCCTCATCCATGGCGGGTGAGCGGAGCATGTAGTAGAGGTACTGCTCGCCGGAGGTGCACCGCCGGGGGTTTATACGCTTGAAGACCCGGGTCATGTCGAGGTCCGACCAGGTTATCTCGTCAACGTAAAAGCTGTCGAGCTTGTGCCTCCGGCGGTACTCGTAGTAGGTGCGGATGCTGTCCATGTCCCCGCTGAGGTAGTCCCTCTCGGGGACGCTCCCGAAACTCCGCCGGAGGCGTTCTCTCAGTTTGCGCCGGGCCATATATTATCTGTCGTCGGGGTCCGGATCCTCGGGTTCGATGTCCCAGTCGGAGACCATCCTGTTCACCATCTGGGTGAGGGCGATGAAGTCCTCCAGCTCCAGCAGGACGCCGGCCACCTCGTCCGCCACCTTGCCGGAGACGTCCGTCAGGGTCCCGCCCTTCACGGAGAAACTGTGGTCCGTGTAGATGTGGGCGAAGGAGAGCGTCACCGGGGATCTGCGTTTCTCACGGGTCACGTTGAATGTGTTGCAATACTCAGGTCTCATTTTGCGTATACCTCCTCAAAAATCTCACAAGGCGAGGCCCAGGCTGCGGTCCTCGTAATCGTCGAGGTCAATCCCCCAGTCGGAGATCGCCTTGTTCATCATCTGGGCTATGGCGAGTATCCCGTCGTGGTCCAGCAGGATGCAGGCCACCTCCTCCGCCACCTTGCCGGAGACGTCCGTCAAGACCCCGCTCTTCATGGAGTAGTTGTGGGCGGTGTAGATCTGGGCAAAACAGATGACGGCCTGTGAACGGGACTTGTTGAACGTCACGTTGAACGTGTTGCAGTATATCGGCCTCACTTGTTCATCGCCTCCTCGTCCAGCGCCTCCTGGAGGGCTATGGCGATCTGGTCGGGGCATGACGTGTCCCTGGGCCCGCAGTGGGTACCCCGGAGCTTGGGTATGACGTCCTCCGCCCGCTGGCCCCTAAGCAGGGCGCATATGGCCTTGAGGTTCCCGTTGCAGCCGCCGGTGACGGTTATGTCCCGTATGACGCCGTCCTCCAGGGTGATGTCGTAACGCCTGGAGCAGACGCCCCGTGGAATGAATACCTTTTCCATTGTTAAACGTCCCTTCTCTTTGCTTATTGTGCCGGCGCCGGATGTGGGTGCCGGGGCTTAGTCCAATAATATACCATTTTATGACTAATTTCAATAGCATAACAAAATAAACTTGCACATATTTTTCCATATACCAATGAGTAGGAGGCAGAGTATGCAAAGAGACGGTGAGAACAGGGCGGCGTTCAGGGGTTTGGCGGTGAAACTCACGGCGGTGCTCTTATCCTGCGTCATTTTAAGGGCGGCGCTCTCGGGGCCCATCCCGGAGCTGCCGGGGTTTCTGGGGAGGGCGGCCCTCGCCCTGACGCTCCCGGGCACGGACATCTGGGAGGGCTCCGCCGGGGGCGCGGCGCTGGGCCTCGCCCTGCCGGGGCATTTTTCGACTCTTAGCGCGCCGAAGGACAAATCTGACACGCCCCCCGCGCCGGAGCCGGACGAGGACGAGCCGGCAGAGCCCGACACGACTCCCGCGCCAAAGCCGGAGGAAGATCCCGGCGCGTCCCAAGAGCCCGACCCGGACACGGACACCACCACGGAGCCGGAACCTGACACAGATCCCGGCACGGACAACAGCGCCCCGCCGGAGGACGACGGGACGGTGAGCACCACCATCACCGGCGAGGGGGGCGGCTATACATTGGGGGCCGGGGGGATATACTATAAAAACAAGACGGGCTACGACCTGGACATCCAGGGCCTCTTGGAGCGGCCCTTGGGGTTCTCCGCCGGGGAGGGGGCGAAGGTGCTCATAATCCACACCCACTCAAGCGAGGCGTACACCCCGGCAGGGGAGGACACCTACGAGGCCTCGGACCCCTGGCGGACGGAGGATAAGTCAAAGAGCATAATTAGGGTGGGGGACGAGCTCACGGCAGTTTTGGAGAGCCGGGGCATAGAGGTCATCCACGACAGGGCCCTCTACGACTACCCCAGCTACACCGGGGCGTATAACCGGTCCCTTGAGGCGGTGGAGGGCTATCTCCGGGAGGACGGGGACATAGCGGTGGTCATCGACCTCCACCGGGACGCATTGGAGGGCAGCGACGGCGCCGTCTACAAGACGGTGGCGGACCTGGGGGATTCCCCCTGCGCCCAGGTGATGATAGTTTGCGGCACGGACTACTCAGGGCTCAATCACCCCGGCTGGCAGGACAATCTGAGTTTCGCCCTGAAACTCCAGGCGGCGATGGCGGGGTCGTATCCCACGCTCCCCCGGCCCCTCAACATAACCCAGTACCGCTACAACCAGCACACCACCTCCGGCTCCCTAATCGTGGAGGTGGGCACCAGCGGGAATACGCTCCAGGAGGCCATAAACGCCGCCAGATACTTCGGCCAGTGCCTCGCGGACGTGCTTGGGGCGTGACAATGAGAAAATAGATAAATATTTTCCAAAAAAATATTCCCCATTTGCTGGAAGTGTGCTATAATGCCCGCATGGGAAATAAATCCCACATACGAATGAGAAAGGAGACAGAGGTAATGTCGGAAATACCCTACAAGATTTATCTATCTGAATCGGAGATGCCAAGGGAGTGGTACAACCTCCGGGCTGACATGAAGGTGAAACCCGCGCCGCTATTAAACCCCGGGACGCTCCAGCCCATGGGTTTTGAGGACCTGCGGCCGGTGTTCTGCGACGAGCTCATCCGGCAGGAGCTGGACGACGAGACGCCCCGGGTGCCCATCCCCGATGAGATACGCAAGTTCTACAGGATGTACCGGCCCTCGCCGCTGGTGCGGGCCTACTGCTTAGAAGAGAAACTGGGTACCCCGGCGAAGATATACTATAAGTTCGAGGGGAACAACACCTCCGGGAGCCACAAGTTAAACTCCGCCATCGCCCAGGCGTATTACGCGAAGAAACAGGGCCTCAGGGGCATAACCACGGAGACCGGGGCGGGGCAGTGGGGCACGGCCCTCAGTATGGCCTGCGCCTATCTGGGGCTGGAACTCAAGGTCTTCATGGTGAAGGTGAGCTATGAGCAAAAACCCTTCCGCCGGGAGGTCATGCGCACGTACGGCGCCACAGTGACGCCCTCCCCCTCGGACACCACCTCCGTGGGCCGTAAAATACTCGCGGAGCACCCGGACACCACGGGGTCCCTGGGGTGCGCCATCTCGGAGGCGGTGGAGGCCGCCACCGCGACGCCTGGGTACAGGTATGTGCTGGGCTCGGTACTAAATCAGGTGCTGCTGCACCAGTCCGTCATCGGCCTTGAGACGAAGACGGCCCTCGATAAGTACGGCGTCGTGCCGGACATCATAATCGGCTGCGCCGGCGGCGGCTCGAACCTGGGCGGGCTCATAGCGCCCTTCATGGGGGAGAAACTCCGGGGCGAGCGGGACTACAGGATAATCGCCGTGGAACCGGCCTCCTGCCCCAGTTTTACAAAGGGCCGTTTCGCCTTCGACTTCTGCGACACCGGCATGATCTGCCCCCTCGCCAAGATGTACACCCTGGGCTCCGGGTTCATACCCTCCCCCAACCATGCGGGGGGCCTCCGTTTCCACGGCATGAGCCCCACTTTGAGCCAGCTATATCACGACGGCTACATGGAGGCCGTGGCGGTGGAGCAGACGGCTGTATTCGAGGCGGCGGAGTACTTCACCCGGGTGGAGGGTATACTCCCCGCGCCGGAGTCGAGCCACGCCATCCGGGTCGCCATAGACGAGGCCCTCCGCTGCCGTGAGACGGGGGAGGAGAAGACCATAGTCTTCGGCCTCACCGGCACGGGCTACTTTGACCTCACGGCCTACGAGCAGTTCAATAACGGCACCATGACTGACCACATCCCCACGGACGAGGAGTTAGCGGCGGGTTTAGCCGGACTGCCGCGCCAACCTGAATAAAGCTAATAGTAACGGCCCGGTCCCCAAAAAGGACCGGGCCATGTTGATGATAGACAAGCCGCCTTTGGCGACATCATTCTTCCAGCGCCGCCTTCAGCTCCTCCATGGTGCCGTAACCCTGGACGTCAGGGTCCCGGGATATCCTCCTGGCCTCCGCCATGGCGCTGAGGGTCTTGTCGCTATACTGCGGCAGCTCCACCGGGAAGGGCAGCCCGCCGCGGAGGACACATTGGTGCAGGAAGAGATTCACAGCGCTGGACATGTCGAGACCGAGACTCGCAAAGAGCGCCGTGGCCTCGCGCTTTATGTCCGCGTCCACACGGACTTGAGTTGGAGTTGTGGCCATGTAATTTTCTCCTCTCTCTCGAATACACCAATATTATATGCGTTTCAGTTTACAATGTCAATCGAAATCGCCGTTTTACTTCCCCCTCAGCTCCGACAGCTCCAGATATCCCAGCGGGTCAACGGGGCTGCCGCCGGAGGGGCGGACCTCGAAGTGGAGATGTGGGCCGCTGACGTTCCCGGTGCGGCCCATGAGGGCTATGAGCTGGCCCTGGGCCACACGCTCGCCCTCCGATGTGAGGATGGATGAGAGGTGGCCGTAGTAGGTGACGGTGCCGTCGTCGTGGGTGAGTTTCACTATGTTCCCGTAGGCCCCGGACCAACCGGCGAAGGTGACGACACCGCCGTCGGCGGCGTAGACGTTGGTGCCCACGGAGTTCGCAATGTCGAGCCCCTTGTGGTTGCTGTTGCCAACGGAGGTGCTCCTGTAGCCGAAGTAGGAGGATATGATGCCGTTGGTGGGCCAGATGAAGTAGCCCTGGGAGTCCGTGCGGGAGCCCTCCCGGGTGCCCTTCACGATGACCTCCGAGACCGGCTCCTCCGTCACCTCCCAGGAGGTGAGCTCCCGGCTTATCTCCTCCCCGTTGCGGCGAAGGACGGTGTAGAGGCACTTTCGCTCGCCGTCCGAGCCCTCACGCTCCACCCGCTCCTCGTCCTCGAAGAGCTCATCGTCATACTCATATGTGGTGACGTGGGGGATGGTCTCCTCCCCCTCCTCACGCTCGCGGGTGACGAGTGTGAGGCTCACCGGGGATTCTGTGCTCCCAGGGGAGAGGAGCCGGGCGATCTCCTCCGGGTCGCTTGTGAGGTCCGCCGGCACGAAGGTGTACTCCACCCGCACGTCCTCCTCGAACTCCGCGCTGACGGCCCCGGGGCCGATGCGCTCCGAGATGAGGGAGTAGATGAGGGACCGAAGTTCCTCCTCGCTCCCCAGGGTCCCCACGGGCTCGCCGTCAACTAAGATGGCCCAGCGTTTCTCTATGCCCTCCACGTTATATAGAAGGTTCGCCGTGAGGGCCTCCGGGCCGTCGTCACGGCGGCTGATGCTCGTCGTCACCGCGACGCCCCTGGCCACCGGGTGATCCTCCCCCAGGAGCTCGCCCGCCAGGGCGTCCGCCTCCTCCACGGCCTCCATGAGCTCCCAGCGGGTTGCCACCTGGCCCACGCTCTCCCCCTCGTAGGAGACGGCGTAGCAGATGAGGGAGTCCCGGGCGATGTTCCACCAGGAGAAGAGGGCCGTCACCGCCGTCACCATGAGGAGCGTCAGCGTCTTGCGGGTGCTGCGGCGGGACGCGCCCCGCCGCCTGCCGGTGTCCTTGGCCATAGTTACCTCCGATTAGTTACAAAAGAGTTACAAGTGATTGCAAAGTAAATATACTCCAATTACAATTTGGTGTCAACACCTTCGACAAAATCTTTAAAAAATAGTGGTGCTTTTTAAAGGTGAGGGCCCATATATTGTGCTTAAAGGAGGGATGGAGCGTATGGCATACGAGGAGCGGGAGCTGCAGGCGCCCCACAATTTAAGTCTGGAGGGCCGCAGGCGGCTCTTAGTCACGGGGGTGCTGGACGTGGAGAGTTTCAACGAGCTGGAGGTGGTGATAGGCACCACCGGCGGCACGCTGCACATCCACGGCGAGGGACTGCACATGGAGAAACTCAGCGTCGACAGCGGGGACGTGACGGTGACGGGCAGCGTGGACGCGATGGAGTACGAGGACACGGAGCCCCGGGGCGAGGGGTTCCTGGCGCGGCTCTTCAGGTGACCTATGGAGCTGAGCATAGCCTATCAGGCGGGGGAGGCGGCGGTGTCCCTGGCGGCGGGGGCGGCGCTGGGGGCGGTCTATGACATCCTCCGGGTGACGCGCCGGGGACTTAAACTCCGGGCCGCCGAGTGGCTCCTGGACGGGCTTTTCTGGTGCGTCACGGCGGCGGCGCTAATTTACCTCGGCCTCTGGGCCGGGCGAGGTAGACAGCGGTTGTACATCGTCATCCTGGCGGCGCTGGGGGCGGCGGCGTATTTCGCCACGCTGAGCCCTCTCGTCCTGCGGGCGGGGGCCTTTGTCACCGCCATCATCGGCAAAATCCTAAGTATTTTGTTAATACCCTTTCGGTGGATTCGGAGAATTTTTGAAAAATTACATATTTTTTTAAAAAGTATCTTTTCATATTTAAAAAGATGGTATAAAATAAAATCCGAGAAGAGGCGCCCGAGGAAAGGGCCCTCACCGGAGGTCAGAGAAGATGCGTCTAAAACGTACAGGTACTCTTACGAAGATAATAATCCTGGTGCTGCTCATATACGCCGTGGTGTCGCTGGTGCATCTGGCGGACCAGAAGACGAAGGCGGAGGCGGACCTGGCGGAGCTGCGCCGGCAGGAGGCGGAGATCGCCGCCGAGAACGACGACATGCTCTACTCCCTGAATCACAGCGACGACCCTGAGGTCATCCGCCAGAAGGCCAGGGATGAGCTGGGCATGGTGGACCCCGGCGAGGAAGTTTTCAACGCGGGCTGAGCACAAAATTGGAGAGGTAGAGAGATGGATATACAAAAGGGAGAGATATATGAGGGGAAGGTCACGGGCATAGCCAAGTTCGGCGCCTTTGTGGAGCTGGAGCCGGGCAAGTCCGGGCTTGTGTACATCTCCGAGATCGCCACCACCTTCGTGAGGGATGTCTCGGACTTCCTCGCCGTGGGCCAGCAGGTCCGGGTGAAGGTGATAAGCATTGACGAGGCGGGCCGCCTGAACCTCTCCATAAAGCAGGCGCTGCCGGAGCGTCCCAAGGAGCCTCGGCAGGACACCCGTCCCCGGACGCCCCGCCGCCAGGACGCCGCCACAGCCACGGACCCCGTGACGGGTGAGGAGCGTCCCGTTGACCCGGAGTTTGAGGATAAACTCAAGCGCTTTATGAAGGACTCCGACAGCCGCCTCTCCGAGTTCATGCGCCACTCCGAGCGCCGTGGACCCAAGAGGAGAAGATAAGGAAACTTATAGCACCATGGCGGCCCGGATGTGGGCCGCCATTTTCTACATGGACGATGAATTTGTGTCAGCGCTGCTGACACAAATAAGCTGGACTGATCGCCTCCTGATCATGTCCGGCTCAAACTCCATCCCTTCTCATCCCCGCGCGGCGGATGAGGTCGAGGTCGGACTGTCCATCCCGGGTCATGGCTGCCCTTCTGCGGTCACGGCCGCGCACTACCACCGGTATGCAGGACTCGTAGAGCCGGGAGTAGATGCGCGCCCGCGGCGACTGACCGTCCGTGAAGTCGTCGACCCGCAGGTTCGTGGTGACGATGAGCGGTTTCCCCGCGGAACAGCGGGAGTCGATGACGTTGTAGACTATCTCGTCCATGTAGCTGGTGTTCCTCTCGGCCCCCAGGTCGTCAAGGACCAGGAGGTCGTAACGCTGGAGGTCCCGGTATATCCCCTGGGACTCCCAGCTCGACTGGAGCTTTGCCGCGATCTCCGCGAAGGTTATGACCCGCACGGTGTAGCCCTGCTCCAAAAGGGCGTTGGCGATGGCGCAGGCGGCGAATGTCTTGCCCGTGCCGGTGCCGCCGAGAAAGAGTATCCCCTTACCGCGCTCCCGGAGCGAGGCGAACTCCTCCGCGTAACCACGGGCGCAGGTCATGGTCTCCGGGTCCGCGCCGTCGTCGGCCGCGAATGTGAACCCCGCCCGCTTGCCGCCGGAACCGCCGAAACACTCCTCCCGGCGCCGGGCGATAACTTTCCGGCGCTCCCTCTCCCGGCGTTCACGCTCCTCGGCGTCACGGCTCTCCTTGGCACAGCGGCACAGTACCGGGACCACGCGCTCCTCCTCGCAGAGCTTAATGCGCATCTCCTTGGGCGTGCCGCACTTGCCGCACATGAGAAACCCCGTCTCCGGGTCTCGAAAGTCACCCTCACAGGGCGGCATGGCCGCTCTCGCTCTCTCGATCAGGGGGTCAATGTCCAGTTTCATGACGTCCCCCTAACGCTCCCAACAGGTCGTATTCGTCGGAAATTAATATTTTATTTTTTATTTTTTTATTTTCTCCTTGGTCCTTAGTCCTTAGTCCTTGGTCCATAGTCCTTAGTCCATAGTCCATAGTCCTTAGTCCTTGGCTTTTTTGGGTTTCTGAAAAAACCACCGGGTTTTCCGGGTTTTCAAAAAAACCGCTGGCTTTTTTCGGACGTCCGCCTTTTGCGCCTCTTTCCGACTGCTTTTGACTAAACTCAAAAACCACTCTCTCCGCCTCGTCCATGTCCCGCTTTATCGCGGGCCACGCAAACCGCTCGTTCCCGCTGAATTTTGGCTCTGCCCCAGACGACTTATACGCGATCATCGCCCGTGCCAGTCGCCCTACTTCAGCGTCACCGAGGGGCTCGAAATAGGCGGAGTAGCTTGTCCATAGCTTTACATACTCTCTATTTTCCGGCATATGTAACTTTCCTTTCAGTATTTAATTGTAAAGGTTCCCGAAGTACTTCGTAATACTTTTACTATGCTTATTATATACGAAGTATTCCGAAATATCAAGGCCAAATTCGCCGTCGAACCTCACAAAGTTTCGGCGCCGGATTTGTGGAAGATGCCAAAGTATTTTAAAGTATTGCGATATAGACAATGTGTGGAGTCCGGGTAGGTGAGAGCCGCTGGCGACAAAAAAAGAGCGCCCGGACTGGGCACCCAGAAAATTTTCTCGCGCAACTCTTGACATTTGAGCCGCTCTGACATATAATAGGCCAAGAAAGACGGCCTGCTATTGGGCGATAGCGGTCGTTCCTCAATATCCAGAGTATCTGTAGGAAACGCCGCTCTTGCCACAGGCAGGGGCGGTTATTTCTTGTTGATGTTAGTGGTTATACTAACAACCCCAATGACAACAACCGCGAGTAAGTTGAGTAGCTCTAATACTTCAATTGTGCTCATGTTGTCAACCCCCTCTCGGAGGAACAACCTGCCGCCTCTCTTGGCTACCTCAGTAATACCACAAGTTGGAGGTTATGTCAATACATATTTCGTATTTTTCGACAAGATAATATGCGATGAGGCGGGGACAAACCACAGTTTAAATGTATGGTGTCCGGGTAGGTGAGCGCCGATGGCAACAAAAAAGAGCGCCCGGACTGGGCACCCAGAAAATTTTCTTGCGCAACTCTTGACATTTGAGCTGCTCTGGCATATAATAAGCCAAGAAAGACGGCCGCTAGTCGCAATAGCAGTCGTTCCTCAATATCCTAAGTATCTGTAGGAAACGCCGCTCTTGCTGTGGAAGTGAGAGCGGTTATTTCTTGTTGTTATTAGTGGTTACGCTAATAACCCCAAAGACAACAACCGCAACGAGATTAAGTAATTGTATTACTTCAATCACGCTCATGTTGTCACCCCCTTCCGGAGGAACAACCCGCCGCCTCTCTTGGCTACCTCAGTAATACCACAAGTTGGAGGTTATGTCAATACATATTTCGTATTTTTCGACAAGATAATATGCGATGAGGCGGGGACAAACCACAGTTTAAATGTATGGTGTCCGGGTAGGTGAGCGCCGATGGCAACAAAAAAGAGCGCCCGGACTGGGCACCCAGAAAATTTTCTTGCGCAACTCTTGACATTTGAGCTGCTCTGGCATATAATAAGCCAAGAAAGACGGCCGCTAGTCGCAATAGCAGTCGTTCCTCAATATCCTAAGTATCTGTAGGAAACGCCGCTCTTGCTGTGGAAGTGAGAGCGGTTATTTCTTGTTGTTATTAGTGGTTACGCTAATAACCCCAAAGACAACAACCGCAACGAGATTAAGTAATTGTATTACTTCAATCACGCTCATGTTGTCACCCCCTTCCGGAGGAACAACCCGCCGCCTCTCTTGGCTATCTCAGTAATACCACAAAAGGCGGAGTATGTCAATATATATTTTTTTAGCGAAATATAAACTGCCCGCCGGGGAACTGCTCTCCCGGCGGGCTTTATCGTCTATTGAGGCTTTACTGCGCTTTTACGGCCTCTATTTTGAGTTCGCCGTTCTCGGCGGTGAGGTCGATGGTGTCGCCGGGGGCGGCCGCGCCGTCAAGGAGTTTCTCGGCGATGGCGTCCTCCACCATGCTCTGTATCTTCCGCCGCAGGGGACGGGCGCCGTATATGGGGTCAAATCCCGCCTCCGCCAAGATATCTACGGCCTCCTCCTGGACGCTGAGCTTGAGGCCCATATTGGCCACGCGCCCGCTCACCACATTTAGCATATTGCGGCATATCTCCCGGATCTCCGGCTTTGTGAGCTGGTGGAAGACGATGGTCTCGTCAATCCTATTTAGGAACTCGGGCCGGAAGGTCCGGCGCAGGTCCCCCATGACGGCCTCCCGGATACGCTCGTCGGAGAGGGTGGTCTCGCCGCCGCTCTCGGCGGAGAAACCCAGGGGTTTCGCCCGCTCAGTTATGTTCTTGGCACCCACGTTGGAGGTCATGACGATGATGGTGTTCCTGAAGTCCACCCGGCGGCCCTGGGAGTCGGTGAGGCGGCCGTCGTCCATTATCTGTAGCATTATATTGAATACGTCCTCGTGGGCCTTCTCTATCTCGTCGAAGAGCACCACGGAGTAGGGGCGACGGCGGACCTTCTCGGTGAGCTGGCCGCCCTCGTCATAGCCCACGTACCCCGGGGGCGAGCCGATGAGCTTGGAGACGGTGTGTTTCTCCATGTACTCGGACATATCGACTCTTATCATGGCGTTCTCGTCGCCGAACAGCGCCTGGGCGAGGGCCCGGCAGAGTTCCGTCTTGCCCACGCCCGTGGGGCCCAGGAACAGGAACGAGCCCACGGGGCGCTTGGGGTCCTTGAGGCCCACGCGGCCCCGGCGGATGGCCCTCGCCACCGCCCGGACGGCCTCGTCCTGGCCCACCACGCGGGAGTGAAGTATCTCCTCCATACGCATGAGCCTCGCGCTCTCGTCCTCCGTGAGGGTGGTGACGGGTATGCCCGTCCACCCGGAGACCACGGCTGCTATGTCCTCCTCCAGCACGCGCTTGCCCGTGCCCATGCGGCCCTCGGACCAGCGGCGGCGGGTCTCCTCCAGCTCCGCCCTCTTGGCCCGCTCCGCGTCACGGACCTGGGCGGCCCGCTCGAAGTCCTGGTTCTGCACGGCGGCCTCCTTCTCGGCGGCGAGGGAGGCGAGTTCGCTCTCCAGCGTCTGCAGGTCGGGGGGGAGTTTCATCTCCTCCATCCGCACCCGGGAGGCGGCCTCGTCTATGAGGTCTATGGCCTTGTCCGGCAGGAAACGGTCGTTTATATACCGCTCGGACATCTTGACAGCCGCCTCTATGGCCTCGTCGGTGATCTCTAATTTGTGGTGGGCCTCGTACTTATCCCGGAGGCCCTTCAGGATGGCGATGGACTCCTCCTCCGTGGGCTCGTCCACTTGGACGGGTTGGAAACGCCTCTCCAGGGCCGCGTCCTTCTCGATGTGCTTGCGGTACTCGTTGAGGGTGGTGGCGCCGATGCACTGTATCTCGCCCCGGCTGAGGGCGGGTTTCAGGATGTTGGAGGCGTCGATGGACCCCTCCGCCGACCCCGCGCCGATGATGGTGTGGAGCTCGTCGATGAAGAGTATGACGTCCCGGGCCTTCTTTACCTCCTCGAGGGCGCTCTTTATCCGCTCCTCGAAGTCCCCGCGGTACTTTGTCCCCGCCACCATGCCGGTGAGGTCGAGGGACACAACTCTCTTGCCCTCCAGGCACTCGGGCACGTCCCCGGAGACTATCTTCTGGGCTAATCCCTCGGCTATGGCCGTCTTCCCCACGCCCGGCTCCCCGATGAGCACCGGGTTATTCTTCGTGCGGCGGGAGAGGATCTGGATGACCCTCTGCACCTCCTTGTCCCGGCCTATGACCGGGTCCAGGAGCCCACGGGAGGCCATGGAGGTGAGGTCCCGGGAGAATTGGTCCAGGACCTTTGTGTCCGGGTGACGGCGCTCCGCCGCCGGGGCCTTCTTCCGCTCCGTGGGGTTGAACATATTAATTAGATCTGTGTATATCTTATTGGGGTCCGCCCCGGCGGTGAGGAGCACCTTGGAGGCCACGCTGTCCTGGTCCCGCAGTATGCCCATGAGAAGGTGCTCCGTGCCCACGTAGCTGTGGCCCAGCCTCTGGGACTCCGCTACCGCGAGCTCAATGACGTGCTTTGCTCTCGGCGTCAGCCCCTGGACCGTGGTCTCCGCCCGCTCCCCACGGCCAATTATCTTCTCAATGGCGGCACGGATGAGCTCCCGGTCCATGCCGGAGTCCCGGAGGACCTTGGCGGCGCTGCCGCCGCCCTCCATGGCTATGCCCAGAAGTATGTGTTCGCTCCCCACGTACCCGTGGCCCAGCTCCGCCGCGGACTCGTGGGCGAGACTGAGGGCGCTCTTGGCCCGCTCGGTGAATCTATCCTCAAACTTCATGCTCTTATCCTCCTTGTCCGACTGTCGTTTTCTCTCTTGCAGATGGGTTACTTATTTCTTGTCGCCCTCGAGACGCCGCAGCTCGTCCCGGAGCTTGGCGGCCCGCTCGTAGTCCTCCGCCTTCGCGGCCTCCTCCATCTGTGCCCGGAGGGCGTTTATCTCCCGCCGCTTGGAGAGCTCCGGGTCAGCGGATGTGTTATCCTCCCGGGGCGCGGTATCAGTGTTCGAGGCGCCCTCCGGGAAGGTTATCTCGATCCTCGCCGGGGCGTACCCGCCGAAGAGCCCGCCCAGGGGGGCGAATAAACTCCGCCGCCCGAAGGGATAGCCGCCGAGGACGCCCTCCCCGAAAAATCCCTCGAAGGGGCTCTGGGAGAAGAAGTCCTCAAAGAGGTCCCCGCCAAAGGCGTCCCCAAAGAGGCTCCTCGACTCCGAGGCCATCTCCCGCATGGGGTCAAGTTTCGCTGCGCACTCGGGGCAGAGGTGTGCCTCCGTCACCTGGCCGTTTACGTTCATCCTGTAGTGGTAGCTTGCATTATTCTTGCCGCAATTCGTGCACTTCATAACTAATAGACTCCTTTCAAATATACAAAGAAAATTTTTTCACATGGAGGCCAGGAGCATCTGCTTTAGTATCGACGCCCGGAGCCTCCCCCGCGCCTCCGGTGGGAGGGGCTTGAGTGACGCATCGCTGACGGCGGAGAGCATGAGCCTGGCCGCCGCCTCGTCGAGGACCCCCGCCGACACGCAGTTTGAGAGGAGCGCCGCCGCCGACCGCAGGTCGATGTCCGAGCCAATGGCGTTCACCGTGTGCATCAGCAGGAGCTTGGGGTCCGCCTGCACCCGCCTTATGCGGATGTACCCGCCGCCGCCCCGGCGGCTCTCCACCACGTACCCCCGCTCCGGGGAGAACCGGGTGGAGATGACGTAGTTAATCTGGCTTGGCACGCACCCGAAACGGTTCGCCAGCTCCGAGCGCTGTACCTCCGCCGTGCTGTCCTCGCTGAGGAGCTCATTTATAAAGTCCGCTATCACATCGCTTATACCCACGGGTCCCAACTCCTTCTTTTGACTATTGCTCTTTGCCTTTGACTATCTTTGACCTTTCGACTGATATGATACACTGTGAGGCCGTTTTTCTCAACATCGTCTCTGACCTAATTTGACCTTTGACGTTCACTGACTATTCTGAAATCCGGGGTTATCTTTAAATTTCAAAGAATATCTCAAATTTTCTCCGTTTTTCAGATATTTGACCTTTCGGGGGTTTAAAGGGCAGAGGGGAAATAGAGCCAAAAAATGTGAGAGGGGGCAGAAATTTTTATTGATTTTTCACAAAAACGTGTTACAATGCTATTGACGATAGGTTTGGCTGCCTGTCTAAATAAAGAATATTTGGAGGTACATAACATGGCAAGAAAGATTTCTGACGACTGCATCGCTTGCGGCACCTGCGCGTCCAACTGCCCCGTCAGCGCTATTTCTGAGGGCGACGGCAAGTACGAAGTGGATCCCGACACCTGCATCGACTGCGGCGCTTGCGAGGGCGCTTGCCCTGTGGGAGCCATCAGCGAGGAGTGAGCTTAGAGCTCGCCTGACACCAAGAGAGACTGCGAAAAGGCGGTGGGAAAAGACGACCCACCGCCTTTAGCGTGTTTGGAGTGATAAACTATGCCGGAATATTTTGACCTCTGGCCCGGGGGGCCCAGGATGGAGGTGAGCTCTGCGGCGGAGCCCGTCTGCACGGACAGCGTAATTTTGGGGGCCTTTCCGTCCCTCGCCGGTGTGCGCCGGGCGGCGGACTTTGGCTGCGGCTCGGGGGTCATATCTTTGATACTCTCCGCCCGTTCCCGGACCGCCGGGATATGTATGGTGGAGATAGACCCCGCGGCGGCGGCGCTGGCGCGGCGTAACGTGGAGCTAAATAACCTTAATGACCGCCTCCATGTCCTACAGCGGGACCTCCGGGAGCTCCGGGAGGCGGAGGTGGGGAAGTTCCAGCTCATCGTGACAAATCCCCCCTACTTCGTCCCCGGACACGGCGGGGCCCCGGCGGAGGGGCGGCGGGTGGCCCGGGAGGAGCGGGCCTGCACTCTTGCGGAGATCGCGGAGGCGGCGGCGAAACTTTTGGGGGACGGGGGGCGTCTCGCCCTCGTCTACCCCCCGGAGCGGCTGGCGGAGGCCATGGTGACGCTATCAGGTCACGGCCTCGAGCCCAAGCGTCTGCGCCTCGCGGCGGCGGGGGTGGAGGCCCCGCCCTTCGCGGCGCTAATAGAGTGCCGCCGGGGCGGCAAGCCGGGCCTTCGTGTGGAGCCGGAGCTAATATTAAAGACCCCCGGGGGCGAGGACACCCCGGAGGCCAGAGAGATATACCATTTATAATTAATAATAAGCGCACTATAAAAAATGGAGGTACGCATGTCAGGAAAGCTCTATCTCGTGGGGACGCCCATCGGCAATTTAGGGGACCTGTCCCCCCGGGCGGCGGAAGTCTTGAGCGGGGCGGATTTCATCGCGGCGGAGGACACCCGCGTCACCATGAAACTTCTAAGCCATCTGGGCATAAAAAAAGAGCTCGTGAGCTACTACGAGCACAACAGGGCCGAGAGCGGCCCCAGGATCTTGAGCCGCATAGAGGCGGGGGAGACCTGCGCCCTTGTGACGGACGCTGGTATGCCGGCCATCTCGGACCCCGGTGAGGACCTGGTGCGGGAGGCCCGGAGCCGGGGGATAGAGGTCCTCGCCGTCCCGGGCCCCACGGCGGTGACGACGGCCCTGGCCCTCTCGGGATTGCCCACGGGGCGGTTCACATTCGAGGGGTTTCTCTCCGTCAACCGAAAGAGCCGGTTTGAGCACCTCGACTCCCTTCGCAGTGAGCGCCGCACCATGGTCTTCTATGAGGCCCCCCACAAGCTCCTGCGGACGTTGGAGGACATGCTCGAAGTTTTAGGGGACCGGCCAATAGCGCTGTGCCGAGAGATAACAAAGCTCCACGAGGAGACGGAGCTCACAACCATCCAGAAAGCCCTGGAGCATTACCGTGAGACGGCCCCCCGGGGGGAGTACGTCCTGGTGGTGGGGGGCGCCGGGGAGGAGGAGGCGCCCGCCGCCACTCTGCCGGAGGCCGTCAAGCTCGCCCGGGAGCTAATGGAGAGCGGTATGAGCCTCCGGGACGCCTCCAAGCGGGCCAGTCAGCGCACGGGCGTCTCCAAAAACGCCATATACGACGCCCTATTACTATCAGGGGAGGATTAGACCGTTATGAACTCGTTCTCCCTCTCCATGTAGCGGGAGAAGACGAATATACAGCATATGACCTCCGGCGTCAGGTCCTCGCGGGCGTCGATGTCCCAGCCCCCGGCGATGCCCCGGTGGCGTATCCGCATGGCGAGATCCCCGTGGCTCATCAGTATGTAGACCTGGGAGGAGCGCATTGTGAGCTCCATGGGGCAGCCCCCCAGCTCCACGTTCGCCCTGTCCACCCTGGGGCAGCGGCACACCGGCCAGCCCTGCTCTTTGGGGTCCTCCCCGGGGGCGTAGTCCGGGTGGGCCAGGGCGCAGACGCTCCCGTCGCACACCGCCACGTACTCCCGGTTGCGGGCGTCAAAGGCATTCATATGGCTGTCGATGTACTGTATCCTGGTCTCCAGGTGTTTCGCGCCGTCACAGGAGTCTATCTGCCGGACGTACCCCGGCGCGGCTGCCTTTATCCGTGCCAGCGGGTCCTTGCCGCCACGTTTATATAGGACCCCGCCTAAAAGTGTATATTTCATATCTCTCCCCCCTAAATTATTGTGTACAGCGCCGCGCCCAGAATGCCGGCGCCGGCCATGACGTATATTGGATTTGGTTTCTTCCAGCGCAGTACAATGAGCGCCCCTAAGAATAGTGCCGCCGCGATGAGGTCTAAGTGGGCCCCCGGCGTTATCTCCCGCTCACCGAAGACGGAGAGCGTCAGGAGCGAGAGCCCCGCCGAGGCTATCATCGCTATGACGGCGGGCCGCAGCCCCGAGAGCACGCCCTTCACCACGCCGAGACCCCGGTACCTGTAGTAGACGTATGCCAGGGCCATGACGATGGCGCAGGAGGGCAGCACGCACCCGACGGTCGCCACCACCGCCCCCGCGACGCCCGCCACACGTATCCCCACGAAGGTGGCGGAGTTTATGGCGATGGGCCCCGGGGTCATCTCCGCTATGGTCATGATGTCCGCGAACTCCCGCATGGTGAGCCAGCCGTGCAGGTCCACCACCTCCTGCTCTATGAGGGGCATGGCGGCGTAGCCCCCGCCGATGCTGAAGAGCCCTATCTTGAAAAAGCTCCATATGAGCTGAAAGTACGTCATTGGGGCCTCACCGCCCCTCTGCCGTGATGCGCGCCGTGGTGACGCTCGCCGCTGCGGCTCTGCCAGAAGACATCCGCCGCGCCGATGGCCCCGCACAGGAGTATCACCGGCACGTTATTGACGTTTAAGAACCTCACCGCCGCGAAGGCCCCCAGCATCACCAGCACCGGCAGCACCCGCTTTGACTTCAGCACCCCGCCGGCCATGTTGATGACCACGTCGCAGATGACGGCCGCCACGCCCGCCGTCATGCCCCGCATCACGAGACTCACAATGGCGCTGTCCCGGAAGGCCGCGTAGAACACGGAGATGACGGATATTATAATGAGCGGCGGCAATATGGTGCCCAGCACCGTCAATAGCGCCCCCAGCACACCCGCCACACGGTAGCCCACGAGTATCGAGGCGTTGACGGCTATGGCCCCCGGCGCGGACTGGGCGATCGCCGCGAGATCCAGCATCTCCTGCTCCTCCAGCCAGCCCAGTTCCTCCACGAATTTCCGGCGCATCAGGGGTATTATCACAAACCCCCCGCCAAAGGTGCAGGCGCTGAGCTTGAGCGTCGACGTGAAGAGCTTAATTAGTGTCGTTTTCGATTTTTGCATCTCTTTCCCTCCTGTCAGCGACAGTATATCCCTTGACGCCTGATAAGTAAAATAGTATATTTTTATATATTTGATAACCAATAAAATATAAGGAGAGAACAATGACGATACGGCACATGAGGATATTCCTGGCGATAGCGGAGTCGGGGTACAGCACCACGCGGGCGGCGGAGGCGCTCAACATGACGCAGCCGGCTGTGAGTCTCGCGGTGCGGGAGCTGGAGGAGTACTACGGCGTGGTGCTCTTTGACAGGATAGGCCGCCGTCTGCGGATAACGGCGGCGGGGGAGCGGTTCTTGGAGTACGCCAGGGGCGTCGATGGGATATTTGAGGACATGGAGCGGGCCATGCGCAACTGGGACGCCCTTGGCCTCATCCGGGTGGGGGCCAGCGTGACCATAGGGTCCCAGTTCCTGCCGGGGTATGTGAGGAGCTTTCAGAACCGCCATCCGGGCACGGAGGTCCGGGCGCTGGTGGCGCCCTCGGAGGAGCTGGAGCGGCGGATAACGGACAGCGCCCTGGATCTGGCGCTCATCGAGGGACCGGCCCACGACCCGGCCCTCATCTCGGAGGAGTACATGGAGGACGAGCTGGTCGTCATAAGGGCCCCGGCGGGGGAGGGGCCGGGACCCGCCGCCATGGACCTCCGGGAGTTTAGGACGCAGAAGTTCCTGCTGCGGGAGCGGGGCAGCGGCACCAGGGAGGTCTTCGACCAGGCGGTGGAGGCGGCGGGGTTCGCGGTGGAGCCCATCTGGGAGGCCACCAGCACCACCGCCCTTGTGAACGCCGTGATAGAGGGTCTTGGCGTGGCGGTGCTGCCCCACAGGATGCTCCACGGCCCCCTGGAGCAGGGGCTGGTGGAGATGGTGACGGTGGAGGGCCTCACCTTCCGGCGCAAGTTCAACATCGTCTACCACCGGCAGAAACGCCTGACCTCCGCCGCCCGGGACTTCCTGGACCTCTGCCGCAGCTACGAGCTCGACTACCCCCAGCCCCGCTACGGCGGGCTCTTTTGACCGCTTTTTAAACCAATATTAAATATTAAACCTACCGCCTTGACAATTCGGGACCATATGATAAAATTACCGTGAATGACTGCGGAACTTCGGGGCCGAAGGAAACGGAGGATGACATGCGGGTAGAGGTACTGGGCCTGGGATTCGACAATTTGACCATGGACGAGGCGGTGGAGCGGGGTCTGGAGCTCATGCGCCGCCGGGACGGCGGGTACGTCGTTACCCCCAACCCCGAGATAGCCATGGCCTGCCGCAAGGACCCGGAGCTCCGGGGGATAATCGAGGGGGCGGCTCTCGTATTGCCGGACGGCATCGGCGTCGTCTACGGCGCCAAGATACTGGGCCGGCCCCTGAAGTGCAAGGTGGCCGGGGCGGACTTCGCCCAGGGGCTATTTGATGTGATGGCGAGAGAGGGCCGGAGCGTATTTCTCCTCGGCGCGAAACCGGGCGTCGCGGAGGAGGCGGGGCGGAATCTCATGTCCGCGCACCCGGGACTTGTGGTCTCCGGCACGGCGGACGGATATTTTAAGGACGACGGGCCCATAATTGAGAGGATAAACGCCCTCCAGCCCGATCTCCTCCTTGTGTGCCTCGGGGCCCCAAAGCAGGAGCGGTGGATGAGCAAAAATAGGGATAAGCTCAAAGTCGGCCTCATGGCGGGCCTCGGGGGTTCCCTCGATGTCTACGCCGGGGCGGTGCAGAGAGCGCCGGAGAGCTGGCAGAGGCACAACGTGGAGTGGCTATATAGGCTCATACAGGAGCCCTCAAGATTTGGAAGAATGACCCAACTGCCGGTATTTTTGGTCTGCGTGGTTGGGGAGAAAATAGGCGAAAAGCTGAAAGGAAAGTGATCTTCATGGTGTACATCCTCTTGGCGGAGGGTTTTGAGGAAGTTGAGGCCATAGCGCCCTATGACGCGCTTAAAAGGGCGAAAGTCGATGTGTGTCTCGTGGGCGTCACCGGCGTCACCGTGGCGGGGAGCCACGGGCTCCGGGTGGAGACGGACATCGGCGTGGCGGAGGTCGACGGCGCGAGGGCCGAGGCCGTGATAGTCCCCGGGGGACTCAGGGGCGTGCGGAACATCGCCGCCTCCAGGGCCGCGCTGAGCGTCATAAGGGCGGCGTATGATTCGGGGAATCTGGTGGCGGCCATATGCGCCGCCCCCACGGTGCTCGCGAAATTGGGAATATTGGAGGGCCGCAGGGCCGTCTGCTACCCCGGCATGGAGGGGGAACTCGGGGGGGCGAAGGCGGAGCCCGGCGAGCGCGTTGTGGTGGACGGGAACGTCGTCACCAGCCGCAGCGCCGGTACCGCCTGGGACTTCGCCCTCACGGTGGTGGAGATACTCCGGGGCCGTCCGGCGGCGGAGGCCGTGTCGGAGGCCGTCCACTATGACTTCTTCTAAGGAGGAGGGGCGGAGACTCATGAGGGAGATGGAGGAGTCCCTGGACCAGGACTTTTTCGACCTCTCCGACGCCCAGATACTGTCCCAGCTCCAGGGGCTGCCCGAGTACCGGGACGCCCATCACGTGATGCTCTTCTGGGGCGTGGGCAAGGAGGTCAGGACGGAGCCGCTTATCCTCCGGGCGTTGGAGGCCGGTAAGCACGTCTATCTCCCCAGGGTCACGGGACCGGGGGAGATGGAGGCGGTGGAGATAAGGAGCATAGAGGAGCTTGTCCCCGGAACATTTTCCATCCCGGAGCCGTCTAAAGACTTAAAGGCGGCGCCGCCGGGGGCGCTGGAACTGGTGGTGGTGCCGGGCGTGGCCTTTGACTTCCGCGGGGGCCGCCTGGGCCGGGGCGGCGGATACTACGATAGGTTCCTCGCCCACGCGCCGGGGGCGCTGCGGGTGGGGCTGGCCCGGGAGAGGCTCATACTGCGGGAGCTCCCCATGTGCGAGCTCGACGTGAAGATGGATCTCGTGGTGACGGAGTTAAGGGCCGTCTGGACCGGGGCCCCCGAGAGGGCCCCGGCGATTGGGGTTTAGCAGCCGCAGCCGCAGCCGTTGCCGCCGTTGTCGTTGCCGCAGCCGCAGCCGTTGCCGCAGCCGTTGCCGCCGCAGGCGCAGAGCACAACGATGAGTATGAGGATGATCCACAGACAAGAGTTACCGCCAAAGCAATTCATATGATACTCCATTCCGCCGACGCGCCGGCATATTGAAGTTATGTCCCTTCCGCCGCGCGCGTATCGGCGGAGGTGGGTGTGAGATCCGCTCTCACCGTCCGCGTTATCCTATGCGGCGGGCGGTGATGTTGTCACAGCGTATTCCAGGAGGTTTGAGATGAGCGACGACAGAAGAGAAGAGTACCTGAGGGAGCTCATGGGGGAGGACTTCACCCTGGCCCCCAACGGCGGCCCCCCGCCGGAGGAGCCGGCGCGGCCCCCGGAGCCAAAACCGGAGCCAAAACCCGCGCCGGAGCCGGAGCCGGGGCAAAAACCCCATGAGGACCCCAGCGAGGCGGATATTGGCCCCGACCTTCTCCCAATATTCGATGACGACCCGGAGGAGCGGGACTACACGGTGGAGTTTGACTCACCCGAGGAGCCCACGCGCCGCTGGAGCGAGCCGGAGCCGGAGCCGGAACCGGAACCCAGAAAGTCCGCCTCCCTCCGGGACATGGACCCAAAGCGCGCCACACCCCGGCGGCGGGGCGGGGAGCGCAAGTCCGACCCGGTGGAGGACTTCGAGGTGGAGTTCGACTTTGACAAGGAGTACGCCGACGTGGAGGAGAAGGTGGTCCGCCGGGGCCGCACGAAACGCACGGGCTGTCTCTCGGGCCTTATGATGTTCCTCTTTATAATGTGCGTCAGCGTCGTCCTCGCCTCCCTCGGCTGGGTGTGGGCCACGGACGTGCTGGGGCTCGACGGGGATGACGTGCCCGTGGAGGTGGTGCTCCCAAAGAGCCTATTCCACACCGAGCGCCGGGAGCGGGAGACGGAGGAGGGCGAGACCGAGTACTATGAGACGGACGTGGCGGACATTGACGCCGTGGCCGACCGGCTCGTTAATAGCGGCCTTGTGCGCTATAAGTGGCTATTTAAGCTCTTCTGCTCCTTCGCCCACGCGGACGAGAAGATAATGGCGGGGACTTACACCCTAAACATGAACTACGACTACCGGGCCCTCATCCACGGCATGAACCCGGTGACGGGCGTGCGGGAGACCATAATGCTCACCATCCCGGAGGGCTACAGCATCACCCAGATAGTTGACATGATGGTGGAGAACGAGGTCTGCGAGAGGGATGAGCTCTTAGATGTCCTCAAGGACCACGAGTTCGACTACGACTTCCTGGAGAACACCGCCCTCGGTGACCCCAAGCACCTGGAGGGGTTCCTCTTCCCGGACACCTACGAGTTCTATATTGACGACGACCCGGTGGACGTCGTCGAGCGGTTCCTCGATAACTTTGAGAAGAAGTGGACCGACGACCTCGCGGCCAAAGCCCAGGAGCTTGGCTACACGGTGGAGGAGATACTAAATATCGCCGCCATGATAGAGAAGGAGGCGGGGGCCGACAGCGAGCGGGACACCATAGCCTCCGTCATAGAGAACCGCCTCAACCACCCGGACCGCCAGGGCACCAACGGGCTACTCCAGATAGACGCCACCATAAACTATATAATCGCGGACACCGGCCAGGAGTTCTCGACGGAGATCGACAGCCCCTACAACACCTACAAATACCCCGGCCTCCCCAAGGGGCCCATATGCAACCCCGGTATGGCCTCCATCCGGGCGGCCATAACCCCGGCGGACACGGATTACTACTATTACGCCCTCTCCACCAGCGGCACCCACAAGTTCTTTGAGACTTACGGCGGCTTTGAGGAGTTCGTGAATAGCGACCAGTACGGCGGCTGACGCCAAAAATAAGGAGAAAGAGACCACATGAAAAAATTCGGACTAAACGAACTGAGGGAGATGTATCTCAAGTTTTTCGAGACAAAGGGCCACAAGCGCCTGCCCAGTTTCTCCCTCATACCCCAGAACGACCCCTCCCTGCTGCTAATTAACGCCGGGATGGCCCCCATGAAACCCTGGTTCACCGGGGAGGAGGAGCCCCCCTCCCGGCGGGTCACCACCTGTCAGAAGTGCATCCGAACAGGGGACATCGAGAACATCGGCAAGACCGCCCGCCACGGCACCTTCTTTGAGATGCTGGGCAACTTCTCCTTCGGGGACTACTTCAAGCACGAGGCCATAGCCTGGGCCTGGGAGTTCCTGACGAGCCCGGAGTGGGTGGGCATAGACCCCCAGCTGCTCTACCCCTCCGTCTACGAGGAGGACGATGAGGCATTCGCCATCTGGCGGGACGAGATAGGCATCGCGCCGGAGCGCATCTTCCGTTTCGGCAAGGCGGATAACTTCTGGGAGCACGGTTCCGGCCCCTGCGGCCCCTGCACCGAGATATACTTTGACCGTGGCCCCGAGAAGGGCTGCGGCAAGCCCACATGCACCGTGGGGTGCGACTGCGACAGGTA
This sequence comes from uncultured Oscillospiraceae bacterium, assembly GCA_947628185.1. Lineage (GTDB taxonomy): Bacteria > Bacillota > Clostridia > Oscillospirales > Oscillospiraceae > RUG626. The sequence goes on along the minus strand of CANQYW010000002.1, from coordinate 146,197 downwards.
TATAGAGGTCTGGAACGTGGTGTTCTCCCAATTTAATAACGACGGCGAGGGCAACTACACCGAGCTCGTACAGAAGAATATCGACACCGGCATGGGCCTGGAGCGCCTGGCCTGCGTGTGCCAGGGGGTGGACAGCCTATTTGACGTGGACACCGTCATGAACATCACAAACAGGGTGAGCGCCTTGACCGGCGCCACCTACGGCCAGAGCCACAAGATGGACGTGTCCCTCAGGATAATAACAGACCACATCCGCTCCGCCGTATTCATGATAGCCGACGGCGTCCTCCCCTCCAACGAGGGCCGGGGGTACGTGCTGCGGCGTCTCCTGCGCCGGGCCGCCCGTCACGGCAAGCTCCTGGGTGTGAATGAACCCTTCCTCTATAAGATAGTTGAGACCGTGGCGGCGGAGAACGAGAGCCACTACCCCGAGCTCTCAGAGCGCCGGGAATATATAACCCGGGTCATAAAGGTGGAGGAGGAGAGTTTCGCCAAGACCATCGACGCCGGTATGCGTATCCTCACGGATATGGTCTCCGCCCATCTTGCCGCCGGGGACAAGGCCCTCACCGGGGAGGAGGCATTCCGCCTCTACGACACCTACGGTTTCCCCCTCGACCTCACGAAGGATATATTGACGGACAACGGCCTCGCGGTGGAGGAGGATAAGTTCTCCGCCCTCATGGAGGAGCAGCGCCGCAGGGCCCGGGCCGCCAGGGGCGACATGTCCAACGCCTGGCAGGGCCTGGATCTGGGCCTTGACAACACCCCCACGGCCTTTGAGGGATACGACAAGCTGGAGTGCGCCGGCACAATCCTCGCCATCGTGGCCGACGGGGAGCTCCGGGAGGAGATAGGCTACGGCACGGAGGCGGCAATAGTCCTCGACCGCACCACCATGTACGCGGAGATGGGCGGCCAGGTGGCGGACCACGGCGTCATCATGAGCGGCGAGGCCGAGTTTGAGGTCCGGGACGTCAAGAAGAATAAGGGCGGCAAGTTCCTCCACTACGGCGTCGTCCGCGGCGGCGACCTGAAGGTGGGGCAGAGCGTCAAGACACTTGTGGACTCTGACCGCCGGGACGCCGTAAAGCGGGCCCACTCCGCCACACACCTCCTGCAGGCGGCCCTCAGGAAGGTGCTGGGGGACCACGTCCACCAGGCCGGGTCCCTGGTGGAGCCCGACAGGCTCCGCTTTGACTTCACCCACTTCTCCGCCCTCACCGGGGAGGAGCTGCTGCAGGTGGCAAACTGGGTGAACCGCTGGATACTCTCCGGCAAGGATGTGACCGTGGAGGAGAAACCAATAGCCGAGGCCCGAAAGATGGGGGCCCAGGCGCTATTTGGGGAGAAGTACGGGGACATCGTGCGGGTGGTCTCCATGGGCAGCGCCGCCGAGACCTGCGGCCGCGTCTCCGTGGAGTTCTGCGGCGGCACGCACGTTGACAACACCGCCAAGATCGGCCCCTTCCGGATAGTCTCCGAGGGGTCCGTGGCCTCCGGCGTCCGGCGCATAGAGGCCATAACCGGCTTTGAGTTCTATGAGCAAAATGAGCGGATGAACAGGGCGCTATTGGAGGCGGCGGACGTGCTGAAGTCCTCCCCCTTCGAGCTGGTGGAGAAGGTCCGGGCGAACCTTGAGGAGATCCGCGCCCTCCACCGGGACGTGGACGCCCTCCGGGATAGGCTCCGCTCCGGCGAAATAGGGAGTTTCCTGGCCTCCGCCAAGGACGTGGGTGGCCTGCATGTCGTCACCGTCACGAAAAACGGCGCCTCCGCCGATGAGCTCCGGCGGTTTGGCGACCTCATCCGGGACCGGGACGCCTCCATCGTCGCGGTGATAGCCTCCGTGGAGGGCGACAAACTGACATTCGAGGTGTCCTGCGGCAAGGAGGCCGTCTCAAGGGGCGTCCGGGCCGGGGATCTCGTGCGGCACGTCACCGCCATATGCGGCGGCAAGGGCGGCGGGCGGCCCGACTCCGCCATGGGCGGCGGCAAGAACGTTTTGATGCTGGACGACGCCATGGCGTCAGTTGACAACTTCGTGGCGGGAAAGCTGGGTGTATAATATGAAGATAGATTTTGAGAATATAGAGCGCAGCGACATCCCCGGCTTTAAGGGCGGCGAGGGCGTCACCTCCACCCGCATGTACACCGACCCCCGGATAAAGATAATGATGGGGGAGCTGGCCGTGGGGGCCTCCATCGGACTTCACACCCACGAGACCTCCAGCGAGACCATATATATCCTGGAGGGGGAGGCCAAGATGATCTTCGACGGCGCTGAGGAACATCTCGCGCCCGGCGACGTGAGTTACTGCCCCCTGGGCCACACCCACAGTTTAATAAACATCGGCCCCGGCCCCCTGCGGTTCTTCGCCGTGGTGCCGGAACACAAGTGAGAGGTGAGAGTCATGCGGGATAGTAACTGTCTCTTTTGCAAGATAGCGGGAGGGGATATACCCTCCCAGAAGGTCTACGAGGACGAGCTCTGCTGCGCATTCCGGGACATAGCGCCCCAGGCGCCAACCCACATCTTGGTGGTGCCGAAGGAGCATATCGTGTCTGTTGCGGAGATTACGGAGTCCGACGCCGCCCTCGTGGGGCACATCTTCGCCGTCATAGCGAAAGTCGCGAAAGCGGAGGGCCTCACGAACGGCTACCGGGTCATCTCCAACGCCGGGCCGGACGCGGGGCAGACGGTGCCCCATCTACACTTCCACATCTTAGGCGGGCGTCCCCTGGGCGAGGGGCTCCTTGGTAATAATTAGGACGGTGAACGAACATATGAGCAAGGGAAGATTCTACCTTTCAACGGCTATAGCCTACGCCTCCGGCAAGCCCCACATCGGCAACACCTACGAGATAGTCTTAGCCGACGCCATCTGCCGCTTTAAGCGCATGACGGGCTACGACGTCTACTTCCAGACCGGCACCGACGAGCACGGCCAGAAGATCGAGGAGAAGGCCAAGGCCGCGGGCGTCACGCCCCAGGAGTTCGTGGACGGCGCCTCCGGCGAGATCCGCCGCATCTGGGACCTCATGAACACAAGTTACGACGTCTTTGCCCGCACAACGGACCCGGAGCACGAGCGGAAGATACAGGACATCTTCGAGCGGTTCCTGGCCACCGGGGACATCTACAAATCGAAGTACGAGGGCTGGTACTGCACCCCCTGCGAGTCCTTCTGGACGGAGAGCCAGCTGGAGGACCACAAGTGCCCGGACTGCGGCCGTGAGGTCCGCTGGGCCCAGGAGGAGGCCTACTTCTTCCGCCTCTCCAAGTATACAAATCCCCTCATGGACTACATCGAGGCCCACCCCGAGTTCATCCAGCCGGAGGCCCGGAAGAACGAGATGGTGAATAACTTCCTAAAGCCGGGATTACAGGATCTCTGCATCTCCCGCACAAGTTTCACCTGGGGGATACCCGTCCGCAGCGACCCCAAGCATGTTGTATACGTGTGGCTGGACGCCCTATTTAACTACACCACCTTCCTTGGCTACGAGGTGAACGGCGAGAGCGGGGAGAAGTACCATAAGTACTGGCCGGCGGACGTCCACCTCATCGGGAAGGACATACTGCGTTTCCACACCCTCTACTGGCCGGCATTTCTAATGGCCCTGGGCGAGCCCCTGCCGAAACAGGTCTTCGGCCACCCCTGGCTCCTCATGAGCGACGGCAAGATGTCAAAGTCCAAGGGCAACGTCCTCTACGCGGACGACCTCGCGGAGCTCTACGGCGTGGACGCCGTGCGCTACTACCTCCTCCACGAGATACCCTTCTCCTCCGACGGCACCATGAACCACGACCTCATAGTCGAGCGGATAAACTCGGACCTCGCGAACATACTTGGCAACCTTGTGAACCGCACCGTCTCCATGACGAATAAGTATTTCGGCGGCGTCGTGGGCGGAAACTCCACCCTGGAGCCCGTGGACGCGGAGCTAATTGAGCTCTGCCTCGCCGCGCCAAAACGCTGCGAGGAGCGGATGGACACTCTCCACGTGGCGGAGGCGATAGACGAGATATTCGCCCTCCTGCGCCGGGCCAATAAGTATGTGGACGAGACCCAGCCCTGGGTCTTAGGCCGCGACCCCGAGAAGAGGCCCCGCCTCGCCACCGTCCTATATAACCTCCTGGAGGCCGTGCGTTTCGCGGCCACGCTCTTGGGGCCCTTCCTCCCGGAGACCTCGGAGAGGATCTTCCGGCAGCTTAACTTGCCCGTCTCCGATTGGGACAGTCTCGCCACCTTCGGCGCCATCCCGGAGGGCCACACCATCGGCGCGCCGGAGATACTCTTCGCCCGCATCGACCCCGCGAAGAAGGCCCAGGAGATCGAGGACTACCACGCCGCGAAGAACCCGCCGAAAGTTGACCCCGTCCTCCCGGACGTGCCCATTGAGGACTTCGCGAAGTGCGACATCCGGGTCCTCAAGGTCCTCACCTGCGAGCGGGTGCCCAAGAGCGAAAAGCTCTTAAAGTTCACCCTGGACGACGGCTCCGGCACACCCCGGCAGATACTCTCCGGCATCGCCAAATACTACGCCCCGGAGGCGCTTGTGGGGAAGACGGTGCTGGGGATATTGAATCTCCCGCCCCGGAAGATGATGGGCCTTGAGTCTTGCGGTATGCTCCTCTCCGCCGTGGGGCAGGAGGACGGCGAGGAGAAGTTGCACCTTCTCACCGTCCCGGACGCGATCCCGGCGGGCCACAGGATATCGTAAGAAAGCGAAAAAATATCCCCGCCGCCAAAAAAACTCAAGGCGGCGGGGAAAAGCCCTTGACAAGGGCGGGGAATTTGAGTATAATAACAAGGCTTTAGTAAGGAAACACCCGGCGGGAGCACACGGAGAAGTCGCGTAGCCCGGTCGAGCGCGCACGATTGGAAATCGTGTAGGGGTCAAAAGCTCCTCGAGGGTTCGAATCCCTCCTTCTCCGCCAAAAGAGAGAGTCCGCTTTGCGGGCTCTCTCTTTTGGTGAGATTTAATTCGAGGCGGGACCCTGACGGTCCCCCTCGAGCTCCCCTCCCTCCGAAGACATCGGCCGGTTGGAAAGGCGGAACCCTGACGGTTCCCCTCGAGCTCCCCTCCCTCCGAAAACTTCGGCTTGAATCATTTCGGGGAAAACGATTCTGGAGGCGCCCTATGATGTACCCATATCTTACACTATCTGACGACACCGAGATCACCCACTCCGAGCAGCGCCCGGACGGCACCGTGAAGGTGTACATTGAGACGCCGGACGAGCGGGACGGCTTTCACAGCGCGGTCTGCATCCTGCCGGAGCACCGCTGGGAGGACATCCGCGGCTATAGCGAGGAAGACCTCGACCGCCTCCGCGAGCTCATCCGCGATAACGCACATCTGATAATGGAGTTCTCGTGATTTTTTGTGCCATAATATCCCACAGAGTTCCGTCAACACCTATTTCACACTTTCCGGCGCAAAAACCCTTGCTAAATCTGCCGGTATGTGATAAACTATGCCTGTTAAGAGCTGAGAAGGGGAAAATAGCGCTTTTACCGCACTTTAGAGAGGGGTGGCCCGGCTGAAATCACCCTGTGCGGCGGCGCTTGGTTCGCCCCGGAGCCCCGGCCAATCACCGGCGTCCGCCCGCGTTAAGGGCATAGAGCGTGCGCTGGGCGCAAATTTGGGTGGTACCGCGGAAAGTTCTTTTCGTCCCTTTTTAAGGGGCGTTTTTTGTTGCCCAAACCAAAATTCTTATTTAAATTCGGAGTGATATCATGAGAGAAAAGCTTGCGAGATTACGTGAGGAGGCGCTGGCGCGCCTCGGGGCCGTCAGCGGTCAGGCGGAGCTTGAGGAGCTGCGGGTGAAGTACCTGGGGAAGAAGGGCGAGATAACCGCCATCCTCAGGGAGATGGGCCGCCTCCCGGCGGAGGAGAGACCCGCTATGGGGCAGCTGGCCAACGACGTCCGCGCCGCCATAGAGTCCGGCATCGCCGCCGCTAAAACTAAGGTGGAGGCCGCCGCCCTGGAGGCACGGCTCAAGTCCGAGGCCCTGGACGTCACCGTCCCGGGCCGGGAGGTCACCGTGGGCAAACGCCACCCGATGTACGTGGCCCTTGATGAGATGAAGGAGATATTCATCGGCATGGGCTTTACAGTCCTGGACGGCCCCGAGGTGGAGCTGGCGGAGCTCAACTTCGACCGCCTCAACGCCGAGGAGGGCCACCCCAGCCGGGACTGGTCAGACACCTTCTACTTCGACCGGGACAGCCGCGTCATGCTCCGCAGCCAGACGAGCCCTATGCAGGTGCGGGCCATGGACTCCATGGAGCTGCCCATACGCATTATCGCCCCCGGGCGCGTCTACCGCAAGGACGAGGTGGACGCCACCCACTCACCCATGTTCCACCAGGTGGAGGGCATGGTCATAGATAAGGGTGTCACCATGGCGGACCTCAAGGGTACCCTCAACACCGTGGTGGAGAAATTATACGGCGCTGGCACCAAGACACGTTTCCGCCCCCACCACTTCCCCTTCACCGAGCCCAGCTGCGAGGTGGACGTCCAGTGCCACAAGTGCGGCGGCGCCGGCTGCCCCACCTGCAAGGGCGAGGGCTGGATAGAGCTCCTGGGCGCCGGGATGATCCACCCCCACGTCCTGGAGATGGCCGGCATCGACCCGGAGGTCTGGTCCGGCTGGGCCTTCGGATTCGGTCTCGAGCGGACCGCCATGAGACGGTTCATGATCGACGACCTCCGGCTCATCTTTGAGAATGACGTGCGGTTCCTCCGCCAGTTCTGATAGGATACAGGAAGGAAGAGACTATGAATTTAAGTAGAAAATGGCTCGATGAGTTTGTGAAGATAACGGCCTCCGACAGGGAGTTCGCCGAGGCCATGACACTCTCCGGCTCCAAGGTGGAGTCCACCCAGGACCTGGGGGCGGAGATATCGAACGTGGTGGTGGGGCGCGTGGCCGAGATGGTCCGCCACCCCAACTCCGACCACATGTGGGTGTGCCAGCTGGACATCGGCAAAGAGTCGCCGGTCCAGATAGTCACCGGCGCGTGGAACATACACGTGGGCGACCTCGTCCCCGTGGCGCTCCACAGGTCCACCCTCCCCGGCGGGAAGAGGATAGAGAAGGGGAATCTCCGGGGCGTCAAGTCAAACGGTATGCTCTGCTCCCTCCGGGAACTGGGGCTCGACGAGCGGGACTTCCCCTACGCCACTATAACCGCCGCGGCGCTCGTGAACGACTACCGCCCCATCGACCCGGAAAAGCCCTCCATATCCCCTGAGGCCAAGCCCGGGGACAAGGTATTCGGCCCCGTGCGCGTGGCCGCCGTCACGGCGGTGGAGCCGGGTGAGAACGGCGCCTGGAAGTGCGCCCTCGACCTGGGGGAGAGCGCCCTCACGGTGGAGACCCCCTGCCAGAACATCCACGCGGGCGACACCCTCATGGTGAACACGAAGAAGAATACCGTCTGCACCCTCGCGGACATCCACGCGGAACAGCGGGAGTTCCCCAACTGCATCCCCGACGGGATATTCGTTCTCCGGGAGGACTGCGCCCCCGGGGACGACATCAAGCCCGTCATAAACGCGGACGACCGGGTGGTGGAGTTTGAGATAACGCCCAACCGTCCCGACTGCCTCTCTGTCATCGGCCTTGCGCGGGAGGCGGCGGCCACCTTCGGCGCGGAGCTCACCCTCCACGAGCCGGTGGTGCGTGGCGGCGGCCCCGGGGAGCTCTCGGATTACCTCACGGTGGAGACCCCGGCTACGGACCTCTGCCCCAGGTACACCGCCCGCATGGTGCGGAACGTACACATCGCCCCCTCCCCCAAGTGGATGCGGGAGCGCCTCAGGTCCATGGGCGTGCGTCCTATAAACAATATAGTTGATATAACGAACTACGTTATGCTGGAGTACGGCCAGCCCATGCACGCCTTTGACTACCGCTACGTGAAGGGCGGGAAGATAATCGTCCGCCGGGCGCAAGATGGCGAGGAGCTCACGACTCTCGACGGCGCCCGCCACACCTTAAACGCCAACCACCTGGTGATAGCCGACGACACCCGGGCCGTGGGCCTCGCCGGTATAATGGGCGGCCTCAACTCGGAAATAGTGGCGGACACCACGGACGTTGTCTTCGAGTCCGCGAATTTCGACGGCACATGTATCCGCAAGGGGGCACTGGCTCTCGGCATGCGGACGGAGGCCAGCGCGAAATTTGAGAAGGGGCTCGACATCATGAATACCCTCCCCGCCGTGGACCGCGCCTGCGAGCTCGTGGAGCTCTTAGGGGCCGGTGAGGTGCTGGACGGCGTCATCGACATTCAAAATAAGATGCCGGAGCCCGTGGAGCTCACACTGGAGCCCGAGAAGATAAACGCCCTTCTGGGCGCCGACGTCCCCGAGGAGGAGATGGTCAGGATACTCAGGAGCCTCGACTTTATTGTCGATGGCCGCCGTGTCTCCGTGCCCTCCTGGCGGGGCGACGTGCGGCGCATGGCGGACCTTGCGGAGGAGGTGGCCCGGTTCTACGGCTACAACAACCTCCCCAGCACACTCATGCGGGGCGAGACCACAAAGGGCGGCTACTCCGAGGCCCAGAAACTTGAGAACCGCCTGGGCGCGACGGTGAGGACATGCGGCTACAACGAGATAATCACCTACTCCTTCATATCCCCCACGGCCTACGACAAGATCCGCTGGCCGTCGTCGGACCCCAGGCGGGAGTCCTTCAAGATACTAAACCCCCTGGGTGAGGACACCTCCATAATGCGTACCACCACCCTCCCCTCCATGCTGGAGATCCTGGCCCGGAACAGCAACTTCCGCAATAAGGACGTGAAACTCTACGAGCTGGGCCGTGTCTACTACCCCGGCGGCCCCGACGGCCTTGCCATCGAGAAGAAGATACTGACCCTCGGTGCCTACGGGGAGGACATTGACTTCTACGCCCTGAAGGGCACGGTGGAGGCGGTGCTCCGGGAGATCCGGGCCCGGGACGTGGTCTTCGAGCCCTGCGCCGATGAGCCCTCCTACCACCCGGGCCGGTGCGCGGCGGTGTACTGCGGGGAGACGCGAGTGGGTATCCTCGGGGAGATACACCCCCTGTGCGCCAAGAACTACGGCCAGGACCAGGAGCTCTACGCGGCGGAGCTCGACTTCGAGGCGCTCCTCGCCGTCCACGGCCCCGACCCGGTCTACACGCCCCTGCCCAAGTACCCCTCAGTCACGAGGGACCTGGCGCTCATCGCGGGGCATGAGGTGTCCGTGGCGGCCATCGAGGGCTGCATAAAGCGGGCCGGGGGCAAATACCTCCGGGAGGTGCGGCTCTTTGACATCTACGAGGGCCCCGGCATCCCCGAGGGCAAGCGCTCCACCGCCTACTCCCTGACCCTCCGCTCCGACGAGGGCACCCTCAAGGACTCCGACGCCGACGAGACCGTGGCGCGGATACTAAAGTCCCTGGAGGAGACCCTCGGCGCGACGCTGAGATAAGAATCAAGTAACAGCAGAGATAACACGGGCCGGGCGCTCTAAAAACGCCCGGCCCAAAGTTTACCCCCCTACTTCACCCTCCGGTAGTTTTTGAAGATCCTCACTATCCGAAGGAAGTCCTTTTGCTCATCCTCCGACATCGTGGAGAGGTGGGCGTTTATTTTCTCTATAGTCGTGTTCTCCGGGCGGGGAGGGGCGGCGGAGTCGGAGAAGAGCTCCGGCACCGGCACGGACAGCGCCGAGGCGATCCTGGCGGCCGTCTCCACCGTGGGCGTCTTGAGGGCTCGCTCTATCTGCCCTAAGTGCGCCGCGCTTATCCCCGCCTTGAACGCCAGCTCCTCCTGACTCATGTGCCGCTCGTTCCGTAGCTGCCGTATGCGCTGCCCTAAAAATTTGGAAATGTCAGACATAACGACCTCCAAACATGTGTGTTTGTAATCAATAATAGAAGATACATACCTCCTTATCAAATTACTTTAGCTATCATAAAAAAATAATATCTAAAGATATTGACAGATTTGATAAAGTGGTTTATTATTGGTCTGCTATCAAAACACACAAAGAAGGAGAGAAATGACATGGGGACGGAAGTCAAGGCAAGGGGACTGACATCAAATCAGCTAAAGCTACTGGCGATAATAGCCATGGTGGTGGACCACTGCACCATAGCGTTTGTGCCCTACAGCTCGTGGGCATACGGGCCGCTGCGGTTTGTGGGGCGGCTCACGGCGCCGATAATGTGCTACTTCATAGCGGAGGGGTACTACCACACCTCGAATCTCAAAAAATACATGACCCGGCTCTTTGTGATGGCGGTAGTATCCCATGTGCCGCACAATCTATGCATGGGGTTCTCCGTTTTGGAGTTCTGGCAGGCGACGGACGTACTTTTTTCGCTCCTGCTGGGGCTCATCGCCCTCTCGGCCTATAACGCGAAGGATATGCCGGTGCTGCTGCGGCTCGCCGTCATCGGCTGCTGCTGCATACTGGCCTACCCCGCGGACTGGAACTACATCGCGGTGCTCATGATACTGGGATTTGGCATTTTCCATAGGAGCAAAAATATGAAGAGCGTCTCCCACGCCGTGGTGGGGTCGCTCCACTGTCTCCAGGCGGTGTTCACCAACGCCTACGTGACGCCCCTCATGCGGACGGGCATCTTCGTCTCCATACCGATACTCCGGCTCTACAACGGCCAGCGTGGCAGAAAGAGCAAATTCATCCAGTGGGGATTCTACATATTCTATCCCGCGCACCTGCTGGCCATTTATCTACTCAAGCTCGCACTCAAGTGATACCCGATATCCAAATTTTTCATCCAAATACCGTTTACTAATCTTAATAAATGTGATACAATAGCTAAAAACTTTTTTAAGAACAAGGGGCGGTAGTATGGATGGACGTATACGGGAATATTTCGAGGGGAACCGGGAGGGCCTCCTGCGGGACATCGGGTACATAGTCTCGGTGAGGAGCTTTCGCGGGGAGGCCCGGGAGGGCGCGCCCTACGGCGCGGGGCCCAGGGAGGCTCTCAGCGCGGCCCTGGAGATAGCGAAGTCCCACGGCCTTGAGGGCAAGATCCTGGGCGACCGGGTGCTGCTCGTCGAGCTTGGCGAGGGGGAGCCGGAGCTTGGCATCCTGGCGCACCTCGACGTGGTGCCCGCCGACGGCGAGTGGAGGACCACGGAACCCTTCACCCTCCGTGAGGAGGGCGGCGTCCTCTACGGACGGGGCGTCATAGACGACAAGGGCCCCGCCATGGCGGCGCTCTACGCCCTCGTCTGCGCCCGGGACTTGGGGCTCATCCGCCGGAAGGTCCAGCTCATACTGGGCTCCGACGAGGAGTGTGGTTCCGACGATATCGCCTGGTACCAGCGCCACTACAAGATGCCCCCCAAGGTCTTCACCCCCGACGGCTCATTCCCCGTGGTGAACACCGAGAAGGGCAAGCTGGATATTACCCTCACGGCCCCGCCGATTGCGGCGGAGGAGGGCTTGAGGGTCGTTAAGCTCGCGGGCGGCAGCGTGCCCAACGCCGTGCCGGTTAAGTGCGAGGCGTCGTTCTCGGATTGCGGCTCCATGACTGTACAGGGCCAGGCGGCCCACGCCAGCCTCCCGGACGACGGACGCAACGCCATCACAAACATGCTCCAGATCCTTGCGAAGTTAGACGGTCGGAACTTCGACCTCTTCCGCGCGCTCTGCGCCGCATTCCCCCATGGGGACAACCACGGCGCCGCCTTCGGCGCCTACTGCGAGGACGATATCACGGGGCCCATAACGGTGAATCTCGGCGTAATTAATTACGATGAGACAAATGGCCTTGAGGCGAAGGTGGATATGCGCCTGCCCATCGGGGCGGAGGGTAATGACATCGCCCGGGCGCTGGAGGAGCGTCTGGGGGGAGCGGCGCGCGTTGAAGTCACCTCCTGCCTCAAGCCCCATCACACCCCGGCGGACTCGGAGCTCGTGCGGGGGCTTTTGAAAATTTACGAGGACTACACCGGCACGCCCGGCGAGACGATAGCCCTGGGGGGCCTCACATACGTCCACGAGGTGGAGGGGGGCGTGGCCTTCGGGGCGGAGTTCCCGGGGAGCGAGCCCCACATGCACGAGCCCGACGAGCGGGTGAAGTTCGAGGAGCTCGTCCTGGCGGGTGAGATGTTCGCCGAGGCTATCGCCCACTTCTGCGGGTGACGCCCCTTGAGAGGCGTTAACGTTCGGGCCAAGCGGTGGCTCACGGCCACCGTGGATTTCGTCTGGGGCATCGGGGAGCGGAAGATATTCACCTTCGCGGCGGCGGCGGCCTTCTATCTCTTTCTGGCGCTGGTGCCGATGCTGGGCCTCATCTGCGCCCTCCTCCCATATACGCCCATCACGGAGGAGATATTTTTAAGTTACGTGGGCCGGTTCGTGCCGGAGTCGCTTTATGAGATATTCTCCTCCATAATCGCCAGCATCTACCGGGGCTCCGCCGCCACGCTCTCGATAACGGCGGTGGCGTCGCTGTGGGCGGCGTCACAGGCGTCCCTGGCGCTCATGCGGGGCATGGACGCGGCGGAGAAACTGACGCGCCGGGAGAACTTCATCATCTTCCGGCTCCGGGCCTGTTTCTTCATCGTCATAATGCTGGCCACCGTCCTCATGACGCTCTGCGCCGTGGTCTACGGCGGGAACATACTGGAGCTCATCGAGTCAAAATTCGCGGACAACTGGCCCGTGCGGGCGGTGGTGTCTATCACAAGGTCCCTCCGGTATCCCGTCATGATGATGGTGCTGCTCCTCGTGTTCCTCTGCCTCTATAAGTGGATGCCGGCGGGGAGACGCAGGCTCCTCGATCAGTGGCCGGGGGCGATATTCGCCACCGGGGCGTGGCTCGTCTTCTCCTATGTCTTCTCGGTCTATAATCTCTACGCCGACAAGTACGGCATCTACGGGGCCCTGGGGACGTTCATCGTGGCGATGCTCTGGGTCTACTACCTGCTTTTCATCCTCCTCATGGGGGCGTATATAAACAAAATCGCCGAGGACCGCCGGGCAAAACGGCGTTCCGAGGGGTGGGAGTGACGAAAAATCCCGGCGCTTTAAAAGTTTTAGTTGACAAGCGGGGATTTTATGCTATAATAAGTTCTGCCCTTGCGAGAGTGCTGGAAGTGGTAGACAGGCACGTTTGAGGTGCGTGTGCTGAACGGCGTGTGAGTTCGAGTCTCATCTCTCGCACCAGGTCTGAGGCCCCGGAATCTAAACGATTCCGGGGTTTTCTTTCTATTTCAAGTAGTTTCAGCGCTTTTTAGATACGTAAACACAGGTAATTATTTGCTAACGGATTTGCTAATGAATTTGAGCTCTGGACAAAGTTGCGATAGCTGAGAACAGGTCACAGCGTCGGAGTGAAGTCATCTTTGCCCCGGCGCTTTGCTTTGCTTAGATTCGTCGCAAGCTGAAGTATATGCTCTAAAGCTCTCTTGAGCATGAAATAAATAAATATTTTTTTATTTTTTATATTTATTTTTTCCTTAGTCCTTTATTCTTTTCCTTATTCCTTACTCCATAGGTTTCTATGGTTATGAAAAAAACCACATGGTTTTCGGCACAAGTTAGGATAAGTCACTAAAGAGCCGCATGCCCTTATGAGCTTTGTGTAAACCGCGTCCCCTCGCTCCGCCCCTCAACCGCTGATATAAGGAGTTTTGACGCCCTCTCGGGCAATTCACAGTTGTCGTTGCCCTAACAGGCGCCCTGCCTCCAGATCCTCGGAAGGGTCAAAGTGAGATCCCGCGGTTCACCCACGTAGCCTTACATACTTCGCTATTAAATTGAAAAGGTCCAGGGAATACTTCGAGATACTTTACTATGCTCATTATACACGAAGTATTCCGAAATATCAAGATGGCAAACCGCACAAAAATAACGCCCGAGATTTGGCGAAACGACGATAAAGAAGTGATTCAGAGACCCCGGGATCATTGAGGTTCCGGGGTTTTCCTCTCTAAAGTCCTTGGCTTTAGGATAAAGCAATAGAGTCCCTCTGCGACGAGGTGATAGAGGTCTCCGAGGGTAGATTTAGCATGTGACAAACAGCGCCCCCCGTTTAATTTTGTTCTTTACTTTTTTAGGCTTTTGGTCTACAATAGACCCTGAGATATTGTCCTAAACGGGGTGATGCCGCATGAAAAAGCGCGGGCGGCGCTTTAGTTTAGCGCTGCTGACGTTCCTTATCCTCGTTTCCATACTCCCCGGGGCGGCCCTGGCCGGCGGGGAGGGCATTGAGCTGACGCCGGAGGAGAGCGCCTACATGGCCGCCCATCCCACGCTCCGGGTGGGGTACGTCCAGGACAGGATACCCGTGTCCTTCATGGACGGGAACGGGGAGCTGGCCGGGATATCCAGGTACATATTCGATAGGATAGAGGAGCTGAGCGGACTCAACTTTGAGTACGTGCCTCTCCGCATGGGCGAGGTGACATACGACTACCTCATGGGGGAGAAGTTCGACCTCGTGACGAGCGTCGAGTACAACCGGGAGAACCTGGGCGCCAGGGGGATACACATGACGAGCCCCTACCTTGTGAGCCGCAAGGTGGTAGTGGCCCGGGAGGGCACGGACTTTGACGTGAACGCCAACCTCACTGTGGCCCTCTCCACAGGGTCCCAGACCGTAAAGAAGGTCCTGAACCGCATATTCCCCAACTTCATCATAGAGGACTACGACTCCATCCCGGAGTGTTTCTCCGCCGTGGCGGAGGGGAAGTCGGACCTTCTCATCCAGAACCAGTACGTGGCGGAGTACTGGATCTCGAAACCCGTATTTGAGCGCGTGGGCGTGGTGCCGGTGATGGGGCTGGACGATGAGCTGTGTTTCTCCGCCGTCGTGGACTTCACCGGCGAGGGGACGCCCACGGAGGAGGAGGGGGACATCCTGGTCTCCATCCTCAATAAGGCCATCGCCCGCCTCACGGATGACGAGGTCAGCACCTTCACCATCCAGGCGGTGATGGAGAACCAGTATAACTACACCCTCGGCGACTTCGCCTACCGTTATAGGTACGCCGTGGGGGTATTCATAATGGCGGTGGTCATCATCTCCGCCCTCTTAGTGCTATTGTGGCGCCAGCGGGTCAGGTCCATCGCCGCCCGGGCCGACGCCAAGGCCAAGGGACAGTTCCTCTCCGCCATGAGCCACGAGATAAGGACGCCCCTCAACGGCCTCATCGGCCTCAACTACCTCATGGGCCAGAAACTCGATGACAAGCGGGAGCTCTCGGAGTATTTGAGCAAGTCCACCAGCACCGCGAAATACCTCCTGACGCTCGTAAACGACATCCTGGACATGTCCAAGATACAGGACGAGCGGATGGAGATCCTTCGGGAGCCCATGGACCTGGGGCACTCAGTGGGCACCGTGGCCTCCATCCTCCGCAGCGCCATGGGCGAGAAGGGAATAGATTTTTCGACGGACATCGACCTCCCCCACCCCTACATCTTGTGTGACGAGGTGCGGGTGGAGCAGGTTTTGATGAATCTACTTGACAACACCCGGAAGTTCACCCCGGAGGGTGGCCGCGTGACCCTCACGGCCCGTCAGCGGGAACAGGGGGACCGGGTGGTGAACACCATCACCGTCCGGGACACGGGCCGGGGCATGGGCGAGGAGTTCCAGAAACACGTCTTTGACTCCTTCGCCAGGGAGCTGGACTCCGACACCGTCTCCAAGGGCAACCAGGGCACGGGGTTGGGCCTCCCAATAAGCCGGAGCCTTGCGCGTCTCATGGGCGGGGACCTCACCTTCGAGAGCCGGAAGGGGGAGGGCAGCACCTTCCACTTCACCTTCCCGGCGGACATCACCGAGGCCCCGGAGATCCAGCCGGAGCCGCCCCAGAGCACAGGCCGCCCCAGGGTCTTAGTTGCCGAGGACAACGAATTGAACGCCGAGATAATGCTGGAGCTCCTGGAGGGGGAGGGGTTTGAGGCGGACCTCGCCCAGGACGGCGAGGAGGCCCTTCGCCTGTTCTCCGCCTCCCCGGAGGGACACTACGGCGTCATACTCATGGACATCCTCATGCCGGTGATGGACGGTTTCGAGGCCACGAGGGCCATCCGGGCCCTGCCGCGCCCCGACGCCGGGTCCGTCAGGATAATAGCCTGCACCGCCAACTCCTTCACCCAGGACCGGGACAAGGCGTTGGAGGCCGGCATGGACGACTTCATAGCGAAACCCGTGGACATCGGCAAGCTCATGAAGATGCTCTCGGAGTAGGCCGTGAGGGGACACAAGAAACTCTGGCTGTCCCTGGCGTTCTCGGCGTTCCTCATCCTCTTTTGCGCCGGGGCGTACATGGCGTCCTCCCAGCTCCTCCGTGAGCACCGGGAGGAGGCGGCCTTTGAGGAGCTAATAGAGCGCGTTGAGGCCCAGGGGGAGATAAACTACCCCGAAATTGACGAACCCTCATTAGACGCACCAGGAGTAACGCAGCAAAAGTTTACTAAATATGACGCCCTCTGGGAGGAGAATCACGACCTCTTCGGCTGGGTGGAGATAGAGGGGACGAAGTTAAACTACCCCGTGATGCACACACCCCAGGACCCGGAGCGGTATCTCCACCGGGCCTTTGACGGGAGCTACGCCGTGAGCGGCGTGCCGTTCCTTGATGGCGGGTGCTTTGAGGGCTGCGGGAACTACATCCTCTACGGCCACCACATGAAGAACGGCACAATGTTCGCCACAATTACGGACTACAAGTCCGAGGATTTCTGGCGTGAGCACCCCAGGATAAAGTTCGACACCCTGACCCGCCCCGGCGAGTACGAGGTGATGGCGGCCTTCTACGCCCAGGTCCTCCCGGAGGGGAGCGAGGGCTTTAAGTATTACGAGTACCAGGACCTCACGGAGGAGCCGTCCTTCCGGGAGTACGTGGAGGGCGTCACCGCCGCGGCCCTCTACCCCACGGGCGTGGAGGCGGAGTTTGGCGACGAGCTCCTGACCCTCTCCACTTGCAGTTACCACCAGGACGAGGGAAGATTCGTTATAGTCGCGGTGCGTGTAAAGTAAAAAGAGTGCCATTCTCTGGGTTTCGGCCCGGAGAATGGCATTTTCGCGTTTTTAGAGATTTTCAAGTTTCTCCCGGAGGGCGTCGGCGGAGAGGGCCCCTAAGACGTGGTCCACCTGCTCGCCGTCCCGGAAGAAGTAGATGTCCGGTATGGCGGCGATCTTGAACTCGGAGGCCAGCTCCGGCTCCTCGTCCACGTTCACCTTCACCACCCGGACCTCCGGGAACTCACCCTCCAGCTCCTCCAGGGCCCGGCCCACCATGTTGCAGGGGCCGCACCAGGGGGCCCAGAAGTCCGCCATCACGGGGCCCTGGGCTATGAGCTGCCGGAAGTCCCGCGCCGTCGCGTGTACTATGGTCATAAACTCGCTCCTTTCTCGTTATTCTATATAGATGATACCCCATATTCTGAAATTTTTCAACCTGACACGAAAATTTTCATATACCCCCTTGACAGCGAACTGTATTAGCTATATAATACAGTCATAAACCGTATTACGCGAATAATACAGTTAGGAGGTGAGCCATGCTGACGTTCAGCGACTTCCCCCGGGAGGGGGAGGGGCCGGTCTATCTGCGGCTGGTGCGGTACGTCCGGGCCGGTGTGGCCTCCGGGGCGGTGCGGGACGGCGACGAGCTGCCCTCCCGGAGGGTGGTGTCGGCGCTTTTGGGGGTGAACCCGAACACCGTCCAGCGGGCCTACAGGACGCTGGAGGAGGAGGGGCTGGTGGTGTCCCGCTCCGGGGCCAAGAGCTGCGTCAGCGTGACGCCGGAGGCCCTGGCCGCTCTCCGTCTCCGGCTCCAGCGGGAGGAGCTTGAGAAAACCGTCCTGGCCCTCAGGCGCAGCGGCATGGACCGGGATGAGGCCCTGGAGCTTTTTGGACGGCTCTGGGATGAGGCGCGTGAAGTTGAGGAAGGAGTGACGGAGGAATGAGAAAGCACATGTCGGTGCTCTCCCTATGGGTGGGCAGCACGTTCTTGTTCGCCCTTCTCGTCTCGGCGGCGGCGGGGGCGGCGCAGCTCGCGCTCCTGGCCCTCCGCCTCCCGGAGGTGACGGGCGGCAGGATATTGACGTTTGAGTTCTTTTACTTAGGCTCCCACGCGGACATACTATACTTTATTGGCATAGTTATGGTCGCCGCCAAGTGCCTCCGCTGCGGCTGCTCCGCGAGGCAATCGACTCTCGGGCGGCTCTCCGTGGGGGACGGCATGGTGACAGTCTGGCACGCCATAAGCTCCGCTGGGTGTCTCGCGGTATTCTGGGGGGTGGAGACGGCTGTCGTCATCTTAGGGTACCTCATGTTCCGCCGGGCGGCGGACCCCATGGTGATGAGCCGGCAGTCGCTGTTCCTGGCCGTGAGCGCCGAGGGGCTACTCCACTGGCTCATGCCCATTGAGGACAGGTACACCAGAGCGGGCGTGGCGGTGATGATCGCGGGGCTGGGCCTCGCCGTGGCGGTGGACGCCGCCAAGTTCCGCCGTGGAGGGCGGAACCTGGTGTCAAGTTTCCTGCTCCTGGCCCTCGCCGTGGTGGGGCCGATTGCATGGCAGGGCGTGCTGACGCGGTTCGTCACCTGGGCTGAGTGCGTCGTCGTGGCGATAGAGGTCATAAGGCTCTATCTCATTTTCCAAGAGGAGGCTGAGCGATGCGGCGGATAGACTGGGATAAGCTCTCCCCCGTGGGCATAAGCGGGGGCCGGAGGGCGGCGCGGATAGGTATCGGGACCCTCGCGGCGGCGCTCTGGAGCTGCGGTGCCATCTCCCGTATCTCCCGCGCCAGGAGGTACTATGAGCTCTACAGGAGGCCAGTCCCCTCCTTCCGGGACGTGCTGGGGAGCGCCCCGGCGGGGTTCGAGATACTCTGGCTCGCCCTCGCGGTGATGCTCATCCGCAACTACACCTACCACCTCCGGGACAGCCGCGCGGACTACACCATGCGCCGCCTCCCGCGGCGCTGGGAGTACCACATAAGGTGCTGGGCGCTGCCGTCGCTGGGGCTAATTATCTCCGCTCTCCTCGCGGCAATACTGCTTGCGCTCTACGGCTGGCTCTACGGAAAAATAATTTAGGAGGTGCCAAAGATGCTTGAAATACAAAATCTTTCCACCCGGTACGGGTATATTCTGGCCCTGGAGGGCGTTGACCTCACCATCGGCCCCGGGGAACTGGTTGGGCTCTTCGGGGAGAACGGCGCCGGGAAGACGACGCTCATGAAGTCCATCCTGGGCCTCCTCCACCACGGGGGCGAGGTGACACTGGACGATGAGCCATTGACGCGCCGCAACATCGAGCGGCTGAGTTTCGCCACCTCGGAGCACTCCTTCTTCCCGGACCTCACGCCGGAGGAGCACAGAAAGTTCTACCGGGACCACTTCCCCCGCTGGCGGGATGGGCGTTACCGGGCGCTGATGGACTTCTTCGAGCTGCCGCCAACAAGGCGGGCCGGGTTCCTCTCCACCGGGCAGAAGAACGAGCTGGAGGTCATACTGGCCCTCTCCCAGGGGGCGGACTACATCCTCATGGACGAGCCCTTCTCGGGGAGCGACGTCTTCAACCGGGGCGACTTCTACAAGGTGCTCTCCGGGATATTGGAGGACACCGAGACCGTAATTTTGAGCACACACCTCATCGAGGAGGTGGAGAACTTCGTGAGCCGGGCGGTGCTCATCCGCAAGGGGAAAATTTTGGGCGACGAGCTCATATCCACCCTTGAGGACCGGGGGGAGGACCTTATGGGGTTCGTCACCCGCACCTACGGCTACGAGCCCGACAGGGTGAGCCGGGCCATAGAAAAGCTCACCGGTGAGGAGGGACAATGAAAACTCGTCTAATATCATTTGCTCTCGCCCTATTATTCGCGGCGGGACTCATGACATGCGCCGCCGTCACGCTCCACGATAGCCGGGACGATTTAGAGGTCCGGGAGACGGTGCTCTCCGGGAGCCGGGACGCCGCCTCGGGGCTCAGCGCCGAGTTCTTCCTCCGGGCGGGTGAGCTCAACTGGGACGCCGCCATCGAGCTGGGAGCGGACACCTTAGAACCTTCCGCCCAATTTACCAGGGGCGGGGACTCAGAGGGTGAGATCGCGGCACACATGCGCCGTCCCCAGGTGCGGGTCGCGCTGGAGGACATGGGCGAGTCCGTCTTCGCCTTCTACCCGGTCTCCGAGTTCATGCTGGAGATGGACAGCGAGGAGTTCCGGCCCGTGCGGGACGTGCTCTCCCGGACGTCCCCCGGCCAGTGCCGGGCGGAGTCGCTGCCACTCTCGGACTACCGGGACACGCTGGCCTGGCGGTTTGAGGAGAGCGTGGACTACTACGCCACCCACTACGATAACCTCCCCGCCGCGGACAAGGCCGCCTTCGATAAGCTCTTCCCGGTGCCTGTGCTGCCGGAGTACTACCTGCGTGTCACCGTGGCCCGTGATAGCGAGGGCGGCGTGGCCATGTACGATATCTCCCCCGCCTCGGGGTATGAGGAGCCCACGGTGCTCTCCTACCCCTCCGAGACGGGTACATCCCCCTCCACCTCCGTGGACGAGCCCTGGGACATAGACTACAGCCCCTCGGTGGGCGTCACGTCGGAGGCGGGCCTCTGGATCTACCCCTACGCCAAGGACTCCCAGGGCCGGTGCCTCGTGGGCTACCCCTCCGGCCAGGGGATCTACTTCCTCCCCCGGCTCACATCGGGGAACGACGCTCTGGCGCTCTCCCATGAGCCCCACGCGGTCCTCGTACCGAGGGCAAAACTCTTCTATGAGACTACCGAGGAGCCAGTGAGTATGCGCCTCAGCGAGACCGGCGACAGGATAGAGCTCATCACCACAGACGGCGGGGACCTGCGCTTTACCCTCCTCGACGCCTCCACCGGGGCGGAGCTCTCCGCCGTCACCATCCCCTGGTCCGGCGGCAGCCCCACGATCGTGACGGACGGGGACCTCACGCTGCTCCTGGACCCGGAGGGCCCCTTCGCGCTCCTCTCGGGCGAGAGCGGCGCGGCCAAGATCCTCCTCTCGGGCGAGATAGACGCCTGGT
The DNA here is from genome assembly GCA_947628185.1 of uncultured Oscillospiraceae bacterium. Lineage (GTDB taxonomy): Bacteria > Bacillota > Clostridia > Oscillospirales > Oscillospiraceae > RUG626. The sequence continues at coordinate 125,132 of CANQYW010000002.1, read as the reverse complement.
GGTCGGTAACCGGCAGGCGGGAGTTAGAGGCGGCCTCCATCGCCTGGGACGGCGAGCGCCTCGCCATAAGCGACCCCGGCCGGGGCCTTGTGGCGGTGGTGGACGATGAGGGGATTAAGTATCTTGCGAGTTTTGACATGAGTCCCATGTGGAACGGCCGCCCGCAGGACGTAGAGAACATCCTCTACGACCCCTACCGCGTCTCCGCCTACCTGGACCCCTCACATTCCCAACCGCTGAAGATATGGTGGGAATAAATAGAACACCAATCGAAAGCCCCTCGGAGTTTGACCTCCGGGGGGCTTAGAGCGTATGTATAGCTTTATCTCTTCCTCGCTCGCTCATATCCCTCCGCTATGGCCTCGAGGCCGCGCAGGAGCTGGGCGCGGGGACAGGCTATGTTGAGGCGCATGTGGTGCTCCGCGCCGTAGCGGAGGCCGTCGTTGAGGGCCGCGCCGGTCTTCGCCATCGCCTCCATGAGCTCATGGGACGTGGCGCCGGAGGCGGTCATGTCGAACCACATGAGATACGTCCCCTGGAGCTCCGCCACCGGGACCTCCGGCAGCCTCTCCCGGAGGAAGTCGCGGACTATCCCGGCGCTGCCGGTGAGATACTCGTTCTGCTCGTCGCACCAGGCCGCGCCGTGGGTGTAGGCCGCCTCGCAGGCCACGAGCCCTAAGTTATTGGGCGTCTCGATGTGCCGCGCCTCCTGCCAGTCCCGGAGCTTTTTCCGCAAAACTGGGTCCGGGACGATGGTATTCGAGCACTTGAGCCCCGCCACGCTGAATGTCTTGCTGGGGGCGGAGAGGAGAATGAGATTCTCCGGCGTCCCGGCGAGGCCCGCCGTGAAGTGACGGGAGCCGCCGATCATGATGTCAAAATGTATCTCGTCGGAGACGAGGAGCGCGCCGTACTCCCGGCAGAGCTCCGCGACACGCCGCACCTCCTCCGGCGTCCAGACCCGGCCCACCGGGTTGTGGGGGCTGCAGAGGATCAGCATGGCCGCGCCCTCCCGGAGTTTAGCCTCCAGGTCCTCAAAGTCCATGGTGTACCCCGACGCGGCGCTGCCCAGGAGCTCGTTTTTCACAACGACCCGACCCGCCGCCTCGATGACCTTCCCGAAGGGGTCGTAGACAGGCGTCTGGATGATGACCTTGTCGCCTTTTTTGGAGAAACACCTCACCACGTTCGCTATCTCCGACACCACGCCCGTGGAGGGGATGATCCACTCGGGGTCCACTTCCCAGCCGTGGCGGCGGGAGAACCAGCCCCGGACGGCCTCAAAATAGCTCCGCCCGGGCTCATTGTAGCCGAAGACGCACCTGGCGGCGGCGTCACGCAGGGCCTCCACCAGCTCCGGGGGCGAGCGGTAGTCGGAGTCCGCGATCCAGAAGGGCAGGGCCTGGGAGTTCCCGAAGGCCGGGCCTAAGATGTCCCACTTTATTGCGCCGGTCCCGGCGCGGGGGGCGGGGGTGTCAAAATCGTACATCTCCATGCTCCTTTTTCTATACTTTCCCCCATTGTAACACGGTTTTGCCCGCCTGTGAAGGGGCTACTTTAAAAGAGTGTCGAGATGCTGCCGCGCCAGGGCGTCCACGCCCCCAAAGTCCATGGCCGGGATGTACTGCTGCTCCAATAAATCGTGGGCGGCCTTGGCCCCCCGGAGCTCCGAGACCGCCTCCTCCAGCACCGCCTCCCGGAGTTTTGCCATACGCTTGGCCTCCGCCCGCTCATCATAGCCCAATGGCCTTGCGGCGTCCAGCCGCAGATGGCGGTAGCACTCCCCGGGGTAGGGCGACTTTCTGGTCTCCGTGACGAAGGCGAGGCCCAGCTCCGGCAAAATTAGATGCTCCGTCACCTCCGGCCTCAGGGGCGATCTACACAGTATCGCCCCCAGCCCCCGGACTCTCGCGGCCTCCGCGAGGGACGCAAGGAGCGTGTACCCCGCGCCGGTTTCGTTGTCGAGGACGTAGACCCGGTCCGCGAGCGCCGGCACCGACTCAAAATAGCTCATCCGTCCCCGCCAGGTGTAGCCGGAGAGGAAACGCCGCGCCGCTCGCCCCGGGCCCGCGCCCATGGGGCGGAACTCCCGGGAGATTATGCCCCCGGCCCGCTTTAACGCGGCCTCCGCCGTGTCTCTCGGCGGGTCCAAGGGCGTCAGGGCCTCCAGCGCCGTGAGACGCCGGAATGCTGCGGCGTAGTGGGATTTATACTCCCGGGTCAATGTCTCGATGGCCTCCCGGCGCTCCCGGAGCATGGCAAGGTCAAAAAACGCGCCGAGGTCCACGTAACTCTCCGCCGCGCCGAATAGCCGGGGCTCAATGACGTGTGGCGCGGTGCCGTCCACGTACCCCACGCGGAGGGCGGGGAAGTAGACGCCGTCCAGGGAGTCCGGGTCCCCGGAACAGTGTATGTACTCCACGCTCTCCCCGGACCCCCGGACGGCCCGGCCCAGGGTCTTCATAAATGTGGACTTCCCGCAGCCGGGGCCGCCTTTCAGGATGAAGAGATGGTCCGAGGCGGGGTCGATGAAGTCATCGTATAGGGAGCGAAAGCCCCCGGGGGAGTTGGCCCCCAGGAAGAAATGGGTCTCGTAATTTTTGGACATGTGCAGGATTCCTTTCATATTAATGGTTTCCCCTCAACCATTAATATGAGTGGAGTTTGCTAATCGCCCTTGTATTTTCTCCTCGTGGCCATACCGCCCCGGATGTGCCGCTCGGACTTATTGAAGTCCAGCACCTCCTTCACCTCCTCGTAGAGGGGCTCGTTTATGCGCCGGAGGCGCTCGGAGATGTCCTTGTGTACGGTGCTCTTAGATATCCCAAAGCTGGAGGCCGCGCCCCGGACGGTGGCCCGGTTCTCTATTATGTACTCCGCCAGCCTCACGGCCCGCTCCTCGATGTTGGTCCTCAATACCACCACTCCCAAATAAACGCTAATGAAGTGTATGCCAGCGTATTTGAGAGTATTCGGGATTTGCCCGCGCCCGATCCGTTGTGCATGACATTTTTCTACCATTTTGACGGATTCGGCACTTTGAGTTCCATCGTCTTTGGTGCAAGAACGAAAAGCTTAAAAAAGTTCAAAAAATTGCTGACATTTTTTCAAAAGAGTTGTATAATTCCATATAACGAATAAATCTCGATATAGAGAATTAAAGCAAAAGGGTAAAATCGAATTTTTCTTAGGGGTGGTCACAATAGTAACATCGGACATTTACGGGAGACTGGCGGACGGGCGTGAAGTCCGCCGGTTCACGATCGCAAACAAGAACGGCGAGTACGTCCAGATACTGGAGTACGGCGCCACCATCCACACGCTGTGCGTGCTGGACCGGGAGGGACGCCTGGGGGACGTGGTCCTGGGGGCGGCCTGTCCCGAGGAGCTGGAGCGTTTCACCAGGGGCGGCAGGGTGATAGGCCGCTGCGCCAACCGGGTGAAGGACGGCCATTTCGCCATCAATGGCCGGGAGTACCAGCTCAAGCGGAACGACACCGACGGTTTCATCCACGGCGGCGACGACAACTACGGCCGCAAGCTCTTCACCGGCTCCATCGAGGGGGAGAGCGCGGTCTTCAAGCTCTACGACCAGGACACCGTAGGTTTCGGCTGCGACGTGGACGTGGAGGTCCGCTACAGCTTTGACGACCTGGGCCGCCTCAACATAGAGTACGAGATGACGGCGGAGAACGACACCATATTAAACCCCACGAACCACGCCTACTTTGATCTGGGCGGTACCGGGGACATCCGGGACCACGAGCTCTGGCTGGCCGCCGAGAACCGGGTGATATTCGAGCCCGGCACGAAACTGCCGGACGGTGGCCTCCGCTCCGTTCACGGCACCCCGGCGGACTTCACCGCCCCCCGCACTGTGCGGGAGGCCATGGCCTCGGACGACGGCACGTATTTTGCCTCGGGGAGCGTCCCCTATTATGATGAGTTCTACGTCCTCCCGGAGCGCGTCACGGGCCCCGCGGCGGAGCTCTACGCCCCCTCCACGGGCCGGGGCATGAGGGTCTACACCGATATGCCCAGCATAGTCGTCTACACCGACCCCGGCAAGACCCAGGAGAGCGGCAAATTCGGCAGGGTCCTGGGCCCCTACTGCGGCATATGCCTGGAGACGGGCTTTGCCCCCAACGCCGTGAACTGCCCGGAGTACAAGAGCCCCGTCTTCATGCTGGGCGCCACCCTCCGGTCGACTACGGTCTACGAGTTCTATATAAAGTGAAAAGCGCCGCGGCGGGTCTTATGTTCACACCCGCCGCGGCTTATTTTTTCCGTTAATTTACATTAAAATGACGGCCGCTCTCGAGAGACACAAAAAAATGTCGCGGAATTGTATATTCTGCGACGGGTGTCGCAATCTCCCCCGCAAAATGATAAAAGCCCCCGAAAAAGCAAAAAATCTGCCGCATTCGGCAGACTAAAGTTTGACTACTTATTTTTCTGACTGAAAAAACTGACTGCTAATTCCCGTGTTTTCGGGCAAACTCAAAATAACTTATTTTGGTGAAAACGGTGGAAAATTCGTCATGGAGGCACATTTTTGAAACTCTGGCATATAATAACTTGGAGATCGTCTGACGGCTTATTTGACGGCGCAATAGTCAAAAAAAGCCCCTTTTCTGCCAGGAAACGGCAAAAGAAAAGGGACGGTCGCAAAAACTTGGCGCTCAAAATGTGCGTTTTCTATTGAAATTTGCTATGGAACATGTTATAATTGCCCCATAGATAGGTCGGGTGAGTGTCGCAGAATATACAAAACTGCGACGATTTGTGCCGGGCCTTTCAAGTGTTCGTTCTAAGTATTCCCAATTGAGCAGGCTGCTATGTGTTTGTTAGTTAAATGATCATGGAGGTGGCATGATGAAAACGATGAAGATGAGAGATGCCGCCGGCAGGACGAATATCCTGCTGGGCATCGTGGGCTGGGTGTCTCTGGCACTCGGCGTGGCTGTGTGCCTATTCGGGCTGTGGACGCATTTTCGCGGTGTGAGCGGCCCCATCACCGCCACATACCGGGACGACACGGTGTATGTGGAGGTTTCCTACGGCAGGGAGGCGAAGATCCCGAGGAACGCGGAGCTCCGGGCCTCACTTGTGACGCCCGAGGAGGACCCCGATGCGTACAGCGAGAAGATGGCGGCGGCCATGTCCGCGATGGGCCGGGACGGTGAGACCGCCCCCGCGAACGCCATTTACCACGTGGGCTTTTACGTTGGGGATAAGGAGGTAGAGCCGGCGGCGCCGGTGAATGTGCTCGTCCAGCTCTTGAAGGACGGGTTCGCGGTGGGCCAGCCCATAAAGGTGGTCCACCTCGGGGAGGGCGACGCGGAGGTCATCGCGGACACCTCGGTGGACGGCGACGGCTTTGTCTCCTTCACCACTGACGGCTTTTCGGACTTTGCATTCATTATCCAGCCTGACGGCGGGAACGGCGGCCAGCAGGAGGACACCTCCGTCCCGGTGGGCAACGGGATCGTGGGCAGCGGCCGGCGCTGGACGGGTATCATGCAGAGCGGGGGAATTGAGGGGCCGAGTTTCGACGAGCCCATGGGTACTTCCGAAACTAAGCCCATTGATTTAAACGAGCTTTCAAATGATGAGGTCAAGCTCACCTTCCAGTACAAGGATGAGAGCGGCACCTGGCAGGATGTCCCGGATGGAAAGAATATCTTTGACTACTACAATACGGACATCAGCATCACTTTCAAATTTAATAAGCAGTTTACGCAGGAGGAACTTCAAAAAGCCGGAGGGACCCTCACCTATGACCTCCCGCCGTACCTGACGGATTTCAGCGCGGGCCAGAGCGGCAAGCTGGTTGACCAGAACGACGATGAGGCCGGCTCCGTGACCGTGGACAAGGACGGCAAAGTCACCATCCAGTTGACTGAGGATTTCATTAAAAGCAACACCAGCGCCTCGGATCTGCACTTCACCCTGTCCGGCAGGGTGGACCTGGATAAGGCGACTGACAAGGAAACGGGGGATAAGAAGTATCCCGGTTTCGAGCTGGAGATCCCCACAGATGAGAGGGAGGCCCACTCCAAGTACGGCACGCTGAAACTTGAGAAGTCATGTACGTCCGACGCGCCCCAGAGGGATGAAGACGGCGAGTGGTACGTGGATTACGAGCTCACCGTCACCGCGCAGAATTGCGACATGCCCGGTGTCCGGGTGGAGGACGTATTCGATCTCACGAGCGAAAACACGAACGTGCGGGATAGGCTCACCGGCCTCATCGACTCCTATATCAAGTATTCGGTGGACAGTGATTCTCTGAATCAAACTGTGGGCCAGACAGTGCCCGACCCCAAGACTGATAATTCCGTGTACCAGACCGATGAGAACGGCACCCCCAAGCTCAACTGGTATCTCGGCGACATGAAAAAGGGCGAGAGCCGCACCCTGCACTACCGCGTCAAGCTCAACCGTGAGAAGATGGAGGAGACCAACTTCACCAAGGACGGCACAAATCTGCCCAACAGCGCGGAGGCATTCTCCGAGGAATATCCCAAGGCCAACACGGACGCCGGCCTGTCCCTCAAGACCCACGTGAACGTGAGAAAGTTGGCCCAGGAGAACCCGGGACACCCAAACTCCGACCCCAAGGTCTACTTTGTGCCTGACGGAGAGGGCGGGGGCTATATAGAGTACAAGGTCACGGTCAAGAACGACAAGGACTACCCCGTCAATGTGAAGGTCTACGACTCCGTGAACGACCCCAACGCCAATACGTCCAATAATACTGATCCAAACAAGGGCAGGGGGTTGTCCTACGACCAGGATAGTTTCAAGTTTGACCCGGAGAAGACCCAAGCGGACCATACTCCGACCGTTGAGTTTAGCAAAGATGGCGACAAGTACACCAGTTTCACCGCGCACATCGGCTGGCTCGAGCACAATGAACAGATCACATTTACTTATCGGATCAACATATCCGCCGAGGAGCTGGCGGCGGGGACGGTGAACGTCAATAACGGCGTCCTGGCGCTCTTGGAGGGACAGGATAAGACTAACGATACTTATCCCAGCTGGCTGGAGCGGTACCAGCAGAACCACACGGTGGATCAGGAGTCCTGGGCCGCGAAGAATTTTGGCGGCGCGGTCACGGCGGATACGAAGGTCACGATCCCTGATACGGACAATGTGTACGACGCCACCGGTAAAACCGTGACAAAAGTCGAAGATAATAAACCTGATTCATTCAAGCTCGGTGAGAACAGCTTTATGTACACCGTCACGGTGAACGGGAACACCGTCTGGGATGTGTCCTCCGCCACGATGGGCGACCAACTCTCCAACGGCCTGCAGTACAGCGGCTATGTCAAGGTTGTGGCAAAGGACAAGGACGGCGAAGAACTCGGCACCGCCTGGGTGAAGGTGGACGGCCTCAAATCCTTCAGTTTCTCGGGGCAGGACATCGGGTTCGGTAACAACGGCGCGGGGGTCTCCTACGAGCTGACATATTACACCACCCTTGAGGAAGATAATGAGAACTTCCACATCGTTCTGGGGAACAATTTTAACTTGAGCGGAACCGTCATCGGTCCCGATGGCAAGTACATCAATGTGAGCGTGAGGGACAGCACCAGCAACACGTCGGAGACCTCCAACCATCTGGAGGTGTCGAAGGACGCCTGGTACTACGAGCCCGACGAGGACACAAGCACCAATTTGGGCGCTTTCTACTGGGTCGTCAAGGTGGACGCCAGCTACATCCCCAACGGCTTTGCCCTGAGGGACGTGACGGGCCAAAAGCATACTCTCAAGAATGACTCTCTGCTGGGCGTCTACACCGGCCCGGAGCACGAGTTTGGCCAGGAGCTTGATTGGGACGGGTTCCAGAAGTCCGCAAAGGATATTAAATTTGAGAAGTTCGACGGCTATACAAGCCAGTTTACGGAAGGTCAGGGACTGACGGTCACCTTCAATAAAGACTATACGCCGGATGAAAGTGAGTACGTCTATCTCTTCTTCAAGACCTACGTGACGGAGCGTCAGGCGGAGCCCTACGAGAACGACATCTACAGCAACGGCGACAACATACCCGGCACGAAGGTTGACTACCTTGAGGACGAGGCCTCCAACTATCTGCCCGGCGTGGGCGGCGTGGAGAAGGCGGGTATGCAGGTCTTTGACTGGAACGGCAAAGAGATCACGTTCCTGAATAATAATAATACCAATACCGCCGACTACAAGCTTGATAACGACATTCTGAAAAACGGCAGTATCCCCGCCGGACGGTATGCCGCCTGGAGCGTCTCTGTGAACAAGACGGGCAGCATGGAGGGCGACTACACCATCACCGACCAGATACCGGAGGGCATGGAGCTGTCCTTTGTGGCCATAGCGAAGACCATGCACATCATGCAGCCCAGCACCAATAACACCCCGCCCTGGGCCATCACACTGACCGGCGAGGGTGACGGAGAGAACGGCCTCCTGGTGGGCCACGCAAAGGCGAACAAGGACGCATATACGACAGGTGGCAATAATAAGAGTCACTGGGATAATCGTGATAATTGGAAACCGTGGACTTCGGAGAACTGGAAGTACTATCCCAGCGAAAATGGCAGGACTGTTAGTTGGGGTGTGCACATCGAGAACGGCATGTGCATGAGCAACCAGACTAACGCGCCCATCAGCGCCTACGAGGTGGACTACCTGGTGGTGTGCCGCGTGACGGACCCGGAGGTACTTCTGGGCGTCACAAAGGGCGACCCGGAGAAGATATTCAATAACCACGTGACGGTGAAGGACGAAAACGGCAAGACCGTCGCCAACGCGGACGCCCAGCTGACCGTGCCCTGCAAGCCGGTGTTGACAAAGGAAGGTATCCAGGACATAGAGGACGGCCACCCGCAGCAGACCATCAAGTTCCTGCTCAAGGTCAACGAGGAGGGCACGACAGTCGAGGGCGAGAAAGAACTGGTGCTGAAGGACCAGATGAGCGAGAAACTTGTCCTCGTATCGGATTCTGTGAAGTTCTACAGCGATCCTGACTGCAAGACAGAGCTCACAGAGGGCGTGAGTTTCACGTCCTTGGGGAATACCATCACCTTCACCATCCCCAACGGGAAAGCGGTGTACATCCAGTACGAGTGCCTGATAAACGCCCCGGCGGGGTCATCGGAGCAGACGCCTGTAGAGAACATCGTCTACTTTGAGGGCCACGAGCCGGGTGATGGGGGCGAAACTTGGAAGGAGACCGTCCGCTACGATATCACCGGCGGTATTTCCGGCTCCAAGACGATGCAGATCACAAAGAAGGACGCCTTGACCGGGGATTATCTGCCCGGCGCGGAGTTTGAGGTCACCCTCATTGGCACCACGGATGAGAACGGCGCGTTTGTACAGGGCGTGGAGGAGACAAAGAAATACACCACAGGCGAGAACGGCATAAGCGAGTCCTTCGCCCCCACGGAGGGCGGACTCTACAAGATAGTGGAGACCAAAGCGCCGGAGGGCTATGTCACAAACGGCACACCCGTGTACTACTGGGTTGGCAAGGGGACGTTCACCGCGCCGACTCCCGAGGCCGCGGGGCTGCCCTCAGGCACGAAGATAACCGCCATGTACACCGGCGTCATCAACGTGGAGATCACAAACGAGAGAGCCAAGATCACGGTGAAGAAGATATTCGTGGACTCCGAAGGGAAAGATATCAACGTAAAGGGGACCTACTCCTTTGGCCTCTTCACAAAGGACGGCGAGACCTACAAAGAGGCGGATGCCGCCTACGGACCCCGGGTGCAGTCCCTCACTTTCCCGGAGGATAAAGATAAGACGCTGACGTTCTATGTGCCCTACAATGCAGCGAATCCGGTGGATTACTACATCCTTGAGCTCGATGAGGACGGCAATCCCATTGAGGCCGGTTCCAGGTCCTGGACACAGACGGAGGCGCTGGGCCTTGTGCAGTTTGAGCCGAGCTATGGATACCCAGACAACGATTCGGCGGCCCACAGTAATGACGCCGAGACAGAGGTGACGGTGACGAACACCTGTTATGCCGCCTACCGTCTCCCCGAGTCCGGCGGGCCGGGGACGCACGTGTTCGTCCTTGTGGGCCTCGCGCTCCTGGCCGTCGGGTCCGTGGCGCTCGTATTCAAAAAGCGCCGTGCGCGGTGAGCGGTATGGAGGCAATAGAGCATAAAAAGTGGCGGGACGGCGGCGAGACTGCCGTACCCGCCCCGGAGCGGAGGGAGCGAAATTTGCGGCCCCTCCTGTGGACGATCCTCGGGGTGTCGCTCCTTGCCAGCATCTACCTCCTGGCCTACACGCCCGTGAGCCGCTGGCTACACGACCTGCGCATGGAGGCCGCCATCTCCAGCTACGACAAGGCCGCCGGGGAACTCACGGCGGCGGAAAAAGCGGACATCCTGAGCCTGGCGGATGAGTATAATTCAAATCTCGACTACGGCACCCACTTCTTCCTGAGTGAGGAGGACTTGGCTGAGTACGACGCCCTTCTCGACCCGGAGGGCACCGGCATGATGGGCTACATCGAGATACCCAAGATCGACGTCCGCCTCCCCATATACCACGAGGCCAACGAGGACACAATGGCGGAGGCCGTGGGTCACATCCCGGGCTCGTCCTTGCCAATTGGCGGGGAGAGCTGTCACACCGTCCTCTGCGGGCACCGGGACCAGTCAACGGCGTATATATTCCACGACCTCGATAAGCTCGCGCTCGGCGACACCTTCACCCTCACGGCCCTGGGCCGGGAGGTGACCTACCGGGTGGACAAGATACAAGTGGTACTCCCGGATGAGATAGGGAGCCTCGCCATTGAGGAGGGCGCGGATCGCTGCACCCTCGTCACCTGTCACCCCCACGGCAGCAGCGCGTATAGACTGCTGGTCCGGGGAACTCGGGTGAGTTAGCATTAAATTAATAGGCTTACACCACCGGCCGCCGAAGAGTTTTCATACCCCTCGGCGGCCGGATTATTGCGTTTATATACTATTTATTAGATGAGCGTTCCGGGGTCGGTGTACTCAAGCTCCAGCGCCTCGGCAACGCCGGGGCAGGTGCACTTGCCGGCGTAGGTGTTGAGGCCGAGGCGGAGCCCCGGGTCCTCCCGGCAGGCGGCCTCGATGCCGCGTTCCGCCAGCTTGAGCCCGTAGGGGAGGGTGGCGTTCACCAGCGCCTGGGTGGAGGTGCGGGCCACGGCCCCGGGTATGTTGGCCACGCAGTAGTGGATGATGCCGTCCACGGTGTAGATGGGGTCCGCGTGGGTGGTGGGATGGGTGGTCTCCACGCACCCGCCCTGGTCCACCGCCACGTCCACGATGACGGCCCCCGGTCTCATGCGCTTTAGATCCTCCCGGCGGATGAGCCTCGGCGCGGCCCGGCCCGGGAGCAGCACCGCCCCCACCACGAGATCCGCCTGGGCTATGGCCTTTAATATGTTGTCCCGGGTGGCGTAGAGGGTCGTTATCTGACGGGGGAAGATGTCGTCAAGGTACGCGAGGCGCCGGATGTTCACGTCCAGCACCGTCACGTTCGCCCCCATGCCCACGGCTATCTTGCAGGCGTTGGCGCCCACGGTCCCGCCGCCGATTATGACCACGTTCCCCCGCTCCACGCCGGGGACGCCGGCCAACAGCACGCCCCGGCCTCCGAATGTCTTCTCTAAGTACTTGGCCCCCTGCTGTACGGCCATGCGCCCCGCTATCTCGCTCATGGGCGCGAGGCAGGGGAGATCCCCCTCCCGGCCAACTATCGTCTCGTATGCCACGGTCTTCACCTTCGAGGCAAGTAACGCCTTTGTCAGGGGTCCGTCCGCCGCCAAATGGAGGTATGTGTAGATCACAAGCCCCTCCCGGAAGTACTTGTACTCCGGCTCCAAGGGCTCCTTCACCTTCACTATCATCTCCGCCCCGGACCATACCTCGCCGGGGCCCGGCAGTATCTCCGCCCCCGCCTCCGCGTACTCGCTGTCCGGGAACCCGGCCCCCAGGCCCGCCCCGGTCTCCACGAGGACTCTGTGCCCCGCGTGGACGTAGGCGCTCACAGCCCCGGGCGTGAGACCCACGCGGAACTCGTTGTTCTTGATCTCCTTCGGAAGTCCGATTATCATGACATAGCGCTCCTTTCAAAATTCACGGGGATGTTTTCATGTGCTAAGTATACAATATACACAAATTATCTGTCAAGTATTGTGCCAAAAGTTGTATAAATAGATTAAAGCCCGCCGTCCTGCGAAAAATGACGGTGGGTATGGTTTAGGTATATGTGAGCGGCGGGCGGAATTTGACAAAATAATTACCTGTCCTCACAATAATTTACATATTTCGTCCTCTTGGGCAAAAAAATGCTTGCAATACATACTGGGATACGATAAAATGTTAAGGATAATAGGTTAAGGATAATAAGTAGAGGGGATGGTTTTTAAATGTCAGCTAAAATGTCAGCTCAGCGCCGCCGTATGCGGGCAGGACGTGTGGGGAGGATAGTCGCCATCGTGCTGGTGGTGGCGGTGATCGCGACGGCGGGTTTCGTCTTTGTGCCGAGGCTCGTCCACCACTGCGATAACTGCGACAAGCTGATCCTGGGGACCGGCTACTCCGCGAACGTGGTCTCAAACGCCCTCTCCTCGCTCAGCGGCACCGGCGACAAGATTTTGTGCCGCGAGTGCGCGGAGACCAACCACGCGCTGGAGATAATCGCGGGGAAATCGCTGGACGATTTTAAGCGCCCGCTATTCGGGTAAAAGGGGAGACTTGGGGTGAAACGTCGGCTTTGTACACTTCTTGCCATCTCGCTGGCACTGGCATTGGCGCTCTCCTGCGCCGTCTATGCCGCCGCCGGGGAGAGCACTGTGTATGTCCGCAAACATGTTAGCATCCTCTTTGATAACAGCGGCAGCATGCGGGAGAAACTCCCCGGGGAGCCGAACCTCAAGTGGTGTTACGCAAGTTACGCCGCCCAGGTCTTCACCGGGCTCCTTAACGAGACGGACTCCTTGAGCCTCACATTTATGGATAAGGAGGCTCTGGAGAACCTGGACCTTGCGGGTCCCCGCCAGGACGCCGTGACGGCGGTCTTTGATAAGACCTCCTCCGCCGACGCGGACACCCCCATCGCCAGCATCGGCGAGGCCCTGGAGCGCCTGACCCGGGAGGGGCTGCGGGAGGGCCTCGGCGCCAACGCCGCCGGGGAGCAGTTCTGGCTCGTCCTCACAACGGACGGCGTCTTCCGGGAGGAGGGCGTGAACCTCTCCGCCGAGAGGGTCTGCGACGAGCTGGAGGCCATCTTGGAGCGCTACCCCGACCTATTCGTTGTCTATTTCGGCATCGGCGCCCAGAACGACACCTCCACCTCCAAGGCGGTGGACTTCCGCGAGGGTTCCGACGTGGATCGGGCGCTCCTCGAGCGGCTCCACTCCCACCCCAACTTCACTGCCGTCTACGCCGAGACCCAGGAGGGGATCGTGGCCACCATGCAGGAGCTCTCCAACCGCATCTCGGGCCGCTACAGCGTGAGCAACGAGTGTGAGGTGGAGGGCGAGCGGGTGGAGATATACCTCTCCGGCGAGGGCTCGCCCATCCGCAATATCGCCGTCATGGCCCAGAATACCGCCGCCCGGCTCGTCTCCGCCGAGGCGGAGGGGGGCAAGGCCCTCTCTATTAGCCGGGAGGCACAGATAAAGTATCCGGTCAATAATAATTATGATAACGTCCCCAGCGGGACCCTCGGTGGGTACACGGCCCTCATAACCGGCCCCTCGGGGGAGAAACTCCCCAGCGGGAACGTGATACTCACCTTCTCCGAGCCCGTGGGGGAGGAGGACCTGCTCCTCATGTACGAGCCCGCCATACACGTGCGCCTGGTGGCGGAGCGCCGGAACGCCGGGGGCGAGTGGGAGACGCTGCCCTACTCCGGTACCCTCGTGGAGGGGGACGAGATCCGGGTGAGCTACGCCGTCTGCGAGGACGAGACCGACAGGGAGCTCGATGTGAGCCGCCTCTTCGGCAAGACGGAGGCCAGGATCCTCTTTAACGGCCAGGAGCTGGGGGAGGGCGAGTCCGTCACCGTCCCCGAGGGGGACTCCGTACTCCAGGTGCAGGTGAGCATGATGGACGGCGGCTACGAGATAAGCACCTCGAGGACCCTCCACGCCGGCGCGCCCGGCGCGGGGGACTTCACCATAACATCCTCCGGGCCCATCGAGATGACTCGCGGTGAGGCGGCGGAGAACACGGAGAAGTATGTTGAGTTCACCGTCCTCTACCGGGGAGAACCGGCGGAGGCGGAGTATCTTGAGGGCCTGACCCTCACGGCGACAGGGGAGCAGGGCCCATTGAAGGGCGAGACCCAGCGCCCGGAGCCCCACATATTCCGCTTTACCCCGGCGGACGGCACCTGCACCGCCGGGACATACAAGGTCGCCCTCACCCTCAATGGGGAGGAGGCGGCCTCGGAGGAGATAACCATCCTCCCAAACGAAGTCTACTACACCGCCGAGGCGGGCCCGGGGATAAGCATCCTCAGTAACGCCCTGGCGGAGAACGAGGACTACGTCACCTTCACCGTCACGGCCCACCGGGACGAGGGCGACGGCCCCCTGACCCCCGAGGAGGCGGAGCTCTTCACCATCCGGGCCGAGGACTCTGACGGCCGGGAGCTCAAGGGCGAGCGGGGCATGCTCGCCGACGGCAGCCTCACCTTCACCCTCCGGGACGCGAGCGCTACCCCCGGTGAGTACACCGTGACGCTCCTGAGGGGGGATGAGGAACTCGCCTCCACCCGCGTCACGGTAATTAAGCACGACGCCGCCTACACCGTGGCCGTCGTGGTCTCCGACCCCGACGAGGTGCGGCGTTTCGCCCTGCAGAAGAATACCGCCAGCGTCGCCTTTATAGTCTACGAGGACGGCAATATCTGCACCGCCGACAAGCTCGCGGCGATGCTTGATCAGCAGATATTCGTCACATCTGACCTCAAGAGCCCCTTCGCGGACATTGACGTATCCATCGGCAAGGTTGACGGCAAGGACGCCGTGATCTGCACCCCCGGCTCCTCCACCCGCAGCGGATTTATAAGGTTCTTCCACTACATGATAATGTCCTGCGGCCTGGGGGGCCTCTCCCGGAGCAGTTTTGACGTGAGCATCAAGGTGGACATGGTTCACGGCGCCGAGGCCGCGGGTACGCTGAGGCTCGTGGGGTATAATATTGTTTACCTCATAATTCTCATCGTCACCCTCGTGATACTGACGCTCGTGGGTATGCTCATATACTCCAACATGGCGGCGGTCCGCATGAAGAGGGGCGTCCTCTGGTATTTCGAGGTGGAGAAACGCAACATCCCCGGCGTCCCCGGCTACCAGATATCCTCCCTCACGGAGAAGAGGGTGGGCATGGGCTTTAAGTTCATGTTCCTCCCAATAAATGAGAGACACAGTTTCATGGGCCTCAAGTTCACGGCGGTGGCCCTCACCGGCCAGCACAAGTGGCCCAGGTACACAAACCCCCAGGTCACAGTCTCCGGCCCGGCGGAGGGCGTGAAGAAGTACTTCTACTTAGCGCCTCTCCCCACACGCACGGAGCTATTAAATAACATAAATACCGGGGCCATAAAGTCCATCACCTCCCAGAACTTCACCACCCTCGCCCAGTCCGGCGCGGCCCTCACGCCCCTGGGGGACAAGGAGAGCGCCAAGGCCACCCAGACTCTCATGAGCGGGTCCCTCATCTACACGGCGAGGACGGGGGCGGGGGGCCGGCCCAGGTATCAGTTTTGGTGTTTCAGCGCCGCCGGCAGCAGCGCCCGGAGGCGCTCATCCCCCAAGAGACCCCGGCGCAAAAAGCGTTAAACCTATATTTTATTTGGGATAGAGCCTAAAATATAATGAAAGGACAGAGAACATGGCGAGAGATTTATTTATCGGTCTTGGCGGGACCGGCGGAGAGACCCTGCGTCTTCTGTACGCGCGGATGACCGAGGATCAGCGCCGGAACGCCAACTACATCTACATCGACACGGACCAGAAGTCCATAACGGACCTTCAGCGGGAGGGCATAAAGACCATCCGCATAAGCACCGCCAACACCGTGGGCGAGATAGCCGCTGGGCTGGGCCGGGAGGACGGCGTCCGGGACTGGCTCCCCTGGAACGAGCGGGAGGGCGTGTTCCTCAATAGCAGCGTGGACGACGGCGCCTCCCAGTATAGGTATAAGTCGAGGCTGTGCCTCGCCCGGTTCCTCCGGGACCCCAATAACGAGCTCCACCGGGTCCTGGTGCGCCTCACGCCCCCGGGGGCCCAGCTCACCACCGAGCGTGTGCGGGTGGTCATCGTCTCCTCCATCGCGGGGGGCACCGGCGCCGGCACGTTCATTGAGCTGGCGCTATACATCCGCGCCTTCTTTAGGGACTACGGCAACAACGCCGTCAGGATAACGGGCGTTTTGGGCTGCCCCGACCTCTACACAAAGCTCGTCTCCGACAAGGAGGGTGACGACGAGGACCAGCGCCAGTCCATGTACGCCAACGCCTACGCCGCCATCCGGGAGCTCAACGCCATGAACCTGGCCACCAGCGCCGGGGCCACCACCAACGACTACGGCAAGAAGATACGCATCTATGTAAACACCAGGAGCGAGGGCAAGCTCTTTGACTCCGTGGACCCCACCTTCAAGTCCAACACCAACGCGAAACCCTTCGACCTCATATACTTCGTGGACGAGGCCAACAGCCAGGGCGGCATACTGAGCGGCATAAGCCAGTATTACGCCGTGATGGCGGACATAACCTACTCCCGCCTCTACTCCCCGCTGGAGCTGGCCATCAACTCCGGGGAGAGCAACGAGCTAAATAACCACATCTCCGCCCCCACCGCCATTTATGGCAGCGCCGGTTACGCCCGCGTGCGCTACCCCTATGAGGAGATACTTAGGTATCTCGCCGAGCGCAAGATGCAGAGCGAGATAGACTCCCGCTGGAGGCTCTTTGACGACCAGTGGAACGCTGAGTGCGAGATGGAGCTGGATCTGGCGGCACAGGAGGGGCGCACCTGGCAGCCCGACAAGATGCTCCGGGGCCGCCGGTTCATGGAGCAGATGGATGCCGACATGGACTCCGACGAGCACTCGAATTTCAGGTTCCTCCGGGACATGGTACTAAATGGCGAGGGGCAGTCCCGTGTTGAGGACTTCCTGGGGGCCATAGACCAGGCCGTGGACGTGGGGAACGTCAGCGACGCCCAGTCCGACACCGTGGCGCCCTACAGCATCCGCCGGGATACCGCCGTGCAGGAGAGTCTGGCGAGCATCATATCCGCCTGCAACGGCGTCAACGCCGCCGCCGGGGACGACCCCATAAGCCGGCTCGACACTATGGCCAAAAACGTGGCGAACTACTGGACCGAATTCTGCGCCGCGCTGCGCGGGGCGATAAGCGGCCAGGCCAACAGGCTCTACAGCGCCATATTCCCCACCACCAAAACGATGCTGGAGAACGCCCAGATAAATAGGCTCCCCATAAACCTCCACTGGGGCCTCCTCTGCAAGGACAAGGGGCAGAACGCCGTCCATCCCCTGGCCGCCAGATACCTCCTCTACAGCCTCCGCGCCCGGCTCAGCGACGCCGTGAACGGCGCCCTCGGTATGCCCAGGGGCAATTTTGAGGAGGACCTGCAGGCCCAGGGCAACGCCATACGCCTGGCCTTTGACGAGGAGTGGGACGACGGCGACGACTTCACCGTGGAGGATGAGATAGGGTACCTCAGCCGGTTGTGGGGCCGCAGGAAGGAGAACGTGGCGAAGGCCGCCTTAGATAAGTACCGGGAGGCCGTATTGAGCTGTGTCCGGGGCGCTCTGGACGTGGCCACCGCTGAGTATAAGCGGGTGGCCTACAGAAAGCTCATGGACCCCCTCAATGAGCTCATCGGCCAGTACGAGCGGTTCTTTGAGAATCTCGGCCACTACCAGCAGCAGTTGGAGGGGGCCGTCAGGACCGACCACGTGATGCACGACAACAACAATAACCAGGTTATATTCGTGGGCGCCTCCTCCGCCGTGAAAGATTATTACTTCTACGACCAGCCCAGCGTCGTGGCGGCGCTGGAGAGCGGCAGCGCCGCCTGTTTCTCCGCCGAGGGCGCCGGTGTGTACGGGGCTCTGGAGGGACGGACGCTGAAGGCCCTGGAGGGGCGGAGGATGAGGAGCCGGGACGCCTTACCCCGGGACCCGGACCGTTTCGACGACATGGGCGGTATCTTCGACGCCATAATCGAGAAGTTCCAGGAGCACCTGAGGAATAACGCCGCCTACCTCAAGACGGACGCCGTGGGCGCCCTCGTCCACGAGATATGCGCCGAGACCCATATAGACGAGTCCAAGATAAACAGCACCGCCTCCAATAGGACCATATTCCGGGAGGCATTCCGCAAGAAGATGGCGGACCTGGAGGCGAAGGCCGCCCCCATGATCCGTTATAACCAGGAGAACAGCATGAAGTACTTCGTGGGGGAGGAGCAGGACTCCAGGACCGACGTCTCCCGCGTCCACAGGTACTACGGCATTAGCCCCAAGTCCGCCGAGGGGTTG
Organism: uncultured Oscillospiraceae bacterium; assembly: GCA_947628185.1. Lineage (GTDB taxonomy): Bacteria > Bacillota > Clostridia > Oscillospirales > Oscillospiraceae > RUG626. The sequence continues at coordinate 106,560 of CANQYW010000002.1, read as the reverse complement.
GCGCGCTACTTCCACTCCAACGGCACCGCCGATCCTCTCCAGGAGTTCAAGACGTTCCTGGGCACCATGAACGTGGTGTCGGACAGCAGTTTCGGCGACTTCGAGATATTCTGTTTCTGCGCCGTCCACTGCCTCCAGCCCAACCAGATATACCGCTTTGACGAGCTCCAGGACGGGAGTTACTACGCGCACTACAAGGAGCGGGTCCACGAGGCCATAAAGACGGGCCTCCTCTCCAAGAGCCCCCACATAGATAAGCGCTGGCACCGCAAGGGGGCCATGCCCTACATCAGCAAGAAACTGGAGTTCCAGTGGCGCAAAGAGGTGATGAGGGCGTTCATCTATCAGATCCTGACCCGGAAGATACGTTTCACCGTGGACAGGGACAACAGGAAGTGTTTCCTCAGCCGCCGGGACGGCGTGACGAAGTTCATCGAGTGGCCCGCGGGCTGGCCGGTGCTGACGAGGAACATCTCCCGGCTCGTGGAGTACATCGCCGAGGACGAGATCACGGTGGAGCGGGACGCCGCCAGTCTTGACGAGATGGTCCGCGGATTCATCCAGAGGAACTCAAATTACGGCGACAGCGCGGGCCTCTACAAGGCCGGCATGACGAGGGATCCTCTGCTCTCCCGTATGCGCACCGACGCCCTGACCTTCTATAGGACGGCCAAGGGCGAGGCCAAGATGACCGATGAGGAGCGGGCCCGGGCCCTGGATATACGCCACAGGCTGCAGAGGAGCCGGGGCGAGAGCGTCGCGCCCGAGGATGAGGATGAGGTGGTGAACCTCAATGCCTCCATGGGCGGCATACTCAGGATAGCCTACTTGCTCCACATGAGCGAGGAGAGACTTGATGAGGACCAGGACTTCGGCGAGGCCCTTATCCAGGCGGTCCAGGACATCATAGACGAGTACGCCTGCGGTATGTACGGCCTGGCGCACGTCAGCGGCGACGCCGTCTTCCACAGGGAGTACGTGGAGATATATAACTGGGCCCTGGATAAGTTCATGGGCTCCTGGGTGGAGCAGGCCAGCCGCGAGATCATAAGGAACCCCGTGGTCATTGAGGAGACGGACGAGGAGGACGACCTGGAGAGGCTGCTGAACGGTACCGTCCAGACCGTGAGCAGCGTACCCGCGGAGGTGCAGGCCACCGAGGAGTACGGCTGGATCTCCGCAAACTTGAAGTATAAGAGCATCCAAGCGCCATAAGATTTTAGTGCGGCGCCGGCAGCGTCCGGCGCCGCGTCAATCGCTCCCGCTTTGGCGGGGGCGCCATGATTTGGAGGTGGGATAGTGCGGACAGTTATCATAAACACACTGGGTCCGGCGTTTACAAGGAAGGACGTATTCTACAGGGCCTTCGCGCCGGATGAGCTCCAGTGGCTAAATTACGAGCTGGACGCCCTGGGTGAGTGCGCCGGGGCGCTCATCACCCACGCCAGGGGACAGGTGACGCGCCAGGACTACAACATCCTGGTGCTGGTGGACCTGGAGCACTTCGAGCTGACGGCCTACCGGGACGTGCGGGAGCGGATGAAGGATCTCCTCACCGCCTACATAAACTTCCACCTCCTGCCGGAGCTCGACGCGGAGGACATACTGCCAAAGCGCGTGACGGCGGTCTTCACCTACTTTAGCGACCGGGCCGACGCGGTGAAGAACATCCGCTGTATCGACCTCCTCCACGAGGGCAGTGAGATGCCGGAGCGTCTCGCCCTGAAGTACCGCCCCTCCAGGGAGGGGGAGCGGGAGCTCGATTTCACGGACATCTTCGCCGACGCCCTCAAGGGCGCTGAGCCCGCCGCTGAGACCCCGGAGGGGATCGTGGCGGAGTACGGCGAGCCGGACGATGAGGAGGAGGACGACCTCCTGCGGCTCTTGAATATTAAAAAGGAGCCCGAGGACGACCGGAGCCGGGAGGCGAACTTAAATGGCCTCCTCTTGGAGCGCATAAAGGAACTCCGGGTCTACAAGAGCCAGAGGGACCCGGGGAACCCGGTAAAGCCCCGGGCGCTGGACTTCCGCCTCGAGACGAAGGACCCCCGCCTCGCCAACGCCGACATACAGATAAATCTCTCCCGGGTCATATACGAGATAACACGCGGCGGCGACCCCCAGGACATAGAGCTCCGCCCCCACACGCCGGAGGAGCTGGGGAAGATCCTGGCGGACGCCCTGAAGTCCGCGGAGCACTACTCCGCATCCCTCAAGCCCCGGTACTACGAGCTCCGGGAGCAGTACGAGCTCAGCTCCGCCGGGGAGGTGGAGAGCCGTATACGGGGGAGGCTCAAGAAGGAGCTGGACTCCGTGCCCGGCGTCCGGGAGAGCATAGAGAAACTTGAGAACACCGGCGCCCAGCCCCAGGCTGATGCCAATAACATAAGCCGGACGAAGTTAGAAAAGGACCTCCGGGACTCCTGGATCCGCGTGGGCCGGGCAAAGAGCCGCTTTAGGGAGGGCTACCGGCTCCTCCGGGAGCAGTACGACAAGAAACGTGTGCTCCAGGACCAGGAGAGCATACAGGAGGTGTGCGTCCAGGAGTTCATGGACTGGCGGGCCGGCATATTGAGGGCCTCCGCCAGGGCCCCCCACGAGCCCCGGGCGGAGAAACGCCCGGTACTCTCCGGCGACCACCGGGAGGACCTCATGAAGATACGGGAGAACTGCGCCAAGGGGGTCCTTGAGAAACTGGACGACTTCGCGGACGTCCGGGAGGAGGGCGCGGCGCTCCACACAAAGTTCCGGGCCCTCACCAGGGTCTGGTCCCCGGACCGGCAGCGGGAGAACGACAAGTCCTTCTTCCGTTTCTCAGTTATAATGGCCCTGACATTCGTGCTGGTCATGGTGCTGCCGTTTTTACTCATTGAGAGCGCCGAGAGCGGCGCCACACTGCCCAAAATCGCCCTCTGCGCCATATACTACGGGCTATTTCTGGCGCTATACACCCTGGGGGTCCTTCGGTGGATGCGGGAGCTCTGCCGGGGTATAAACTCCCTGACGGTGGACCTCATGGAGCTCATGTACCACAGCGCCGACGCCCGCCGGGACTCCATAATCGGCGTCATAGAGACGTACGGCAGGACCTTCCCCCAGTGCCTGATAGTCGAGATGAACCTGGACGCGGCCCAGCTCGCAAACGAGATGAACGAGCGGATAGAGCGGTACGTCCGGCTCCACATGGAGTACCTGGAGGACGCCTGCAACGAGATAATGGACATGCGCACCGCCCTCAAACTGCCGGAGAGCCGGGAGGGCAAGGCTAACCCCGGGACCCTCGCCTATGACCAGCCCCCCTACGCCCCCGCAAACCAGAGGGCCTACATGCTATTCCTTGAGGAGGGAGAAGTTAAATGATCATAATTAAACTGGCGATCATTTTGGCGTCACTCCTCCTGCTGGCGGCGCCCTTTCTGCCCATCCGCTGGCCCCTGGCCCTCTATTACTATAAGGGCGAGGAGCGGGAGAGGAAAAAGAACCTTGTAAACCTCCTGGCGGTGTGCATAGCGGCGCTGGCGGTGATAATCTTCTTCCCCTGGATCAGGAACCTCGCCATGTGGCTGGGGAGCCTCAAGCCCGTGGCCTGGGTCATCGACAAGATCCCCGTCTACACAAGGTACTCAACGCAGATGGCCGTTACCATCTTCTCAAACGTCTTCTACTGCGTAATAGTCCTCATCTGCCTCGGGGCGGCGTCATTGGGGGTGAAGGGCTGCGGCCGCGTCGCCGGTAAAATAAAGGAGTGGCGGAGAAAGCGGGCCGAGAGGAAGAAGTCCGGGAAGAAGGATAAGAAAGAAAAGAAGGACAAGAGCAAAAAGCGGGAGAGACGTAAAAAGAAGGACAAGGATAGCCAGTCTGATCCCTCCGACCCCGACAAAGATAAGGATAAAGACAGCGACACGGACCCCGATAAAGATAAAAACAAAGACAGCGACACGAACCAGGATAAAGATAAGAATAAAGATAACGGAACCGGCCAGGATAAAGACAAGGACAAGGATAACGGCCAGACACCGCAACCCACTCCCGGGCCCATGCCCCCGGAGCTCCTGCCCACGCCTGAGGAGAGGACCACGGGGAATAGGTTCATGATCCCCGGCGAGCAGGGGGAGGGGAAGGCCGACACTAAGAAGAAGTCCGGGGAGGGGAAGAAGAAGGACGATAAAAAAGCCGCCCCCGCCGGACCGCAGACACTCAAGGCGCGGGTGAAGGGCGTACTATTGGAGAACGTCCAGGACGGCTGGTACATGCGTCCCCAGATCCTGCACGTAATAAAGCACCTTCGGAACTTCCTCATTCTCGTCTCGGCGGCGTATATCGTGTGCTTTACGCTCCTTCTGCTGCCGGTCATGTTCCGCATACGGTTCTTAGAGGAGCCCTTCTACAGCGTCATGCAGTTCTTCGTGGGGGCAAACTACCTCTATCCCACCATCGCCCTCTCCATTCTATTGGAGGTCTACTGGCTCCTTGAGGGCCGGGCCGCCCCGGTGGAGCCCACTGAGGCGGAGACCGACCCGGAGGGCATAGAGCACGGGAGCGTGGTGGACCTGGACGCCCTGGAGGCGGACCTCATGAAGACCATGGGCAAGAGCTACGACGTCTCCTCCTTCTATAGCGGCGACGTGGCCCCCGTGACCCACGAGCGCACAAAGGTGGACAGCGACTCCCCCATGCTCAGGAGCGTGGCGGAGTACGTCCGCTCCCAGGACTTAGAGCTCGACAACGAGTATCTTCTGGGCCTCAAGTACTTCCAGGAGGGCCGGAACGTCCTATTCTACGCCCCCCTATACACCGCCGTGGGGCCCTATATATTCGCGGAGCTCGATCTGCGCATAGCCCAGGGCCAGCGGGTGGTGGTCATATGCAACAACCGCTCCGAGGTGTCCAATATTATCGACGCCCTCTCCAAGGGCCTCCGGAACGTCACCCGGACGAAAAATCCCCTCTGGCGCATAATCGCGGGGCAGGACCTCACCGCGGACAGCGACGCGGACGTGGTGGTGCTGACGCCCCAGGACTTCCGCAACGACAAGCTCTTCGTCACGGGCCGGCAGTTCTTCCGCCGGGTGACGGTGGCCATGCTGCCGGACGCGGATCTCGTCCTCGCGGCCAACAACTACTACTGCCTCATAATCTCCCAGCGCCTCTCCCAGTACTGCAAGAGGGGGATGCAGTACCTCTTCCTCTCCACCCGCAACACGGAGAACCTGGATAATTTCCTGACTGAGTATTTCCTCCTCCCCAGCACCCCGGAGAGCGCCCGGGGCGACTACAGCTACGTGGACGCCCACATATACGTCTGGCGCGCCAAGCGGGACACGGCGGTGCTCCTCGATAACGCCGCCCAGACCATGCTCCCCGAGGTGGTAATAAGCAACATAGCAAGTCACCACAACATCCCCACCCCCACCATAATCTCCGACGGCGCGATATACTCAAACCAGGTGAACGTGGGGTGGCTGGCGCTCTATGACGCCACCGACCGGCCCCTTGGTTTCGCCGTCGTATCCGACGACTGCTTTAACCTCCCCGGCGTCATATACGCCTACTCCAGGTATCTGGGGAGGAGGACGTCGGTAATTCACGTCCTGACCCGCCCCTATCTCCTTCGGAACTACTTCTTCGCCAACGCCTCCCGGTACCTATTTGAGGAGCCGCTGATGCAGCGGAGCATGACGAAACACGCCGCCGCCGCCAAGTCCCAGATGGTGCTACTCATGTGCCGCCTCATGGAGGGACTGCCCCTCAGCGTCTTCTTCATGGAGATGGACCGCATATTGGGCCGGGAGCGGGGCTCCGCGGAGCGGTCGTTTGACGACATCGCGGAGCTGGTGGAGGAGTGCCTCACCATCAGTACGGGACAAAAGCCCTCGGACACAAACGAGCATTTCACCATCTTCACCCCCACGGACGTCTTCTACCCCGAGCCCTACATACGCATCCGGGAGGACTACGACGTGCTCTCCGGCATCCTCCGGGATACCGCCCTCGTCCAGGTGCGTTTTGGCGGGGCGAGGCCCCCGGCGTACCTCAATATCTTCGCGAAGATGCTGGACCAGAGGTACCTCGTGGAGCAGAACCTCGTATACGCCAACAAGAACTACCGCATCCGCAGCATAGACCGGGAGAACGGCATAATCTACGTCACCGACGCCACCTCCACCCACGGCCTCGCGAGGGACTACACCCAGATCAGGAGCTACGAGCTCACCCGGGGCGACGAATTTAAAGAGGACTGCCGGAGAATATCTGAGCGTGAAAAGACAGAGTGCCAGGGCGTGAAGGGCACGAAGGTGGAGCTCACCGGCGAGGACAGCATCGTCCGGAGCATCGTCATGGTCCGCTCCCAGGACGCCTTCGAGGTGGTATCCAAGACGCTGGGGTACTACGTCATAGACACCGACGGCGCCCCCGGCGCCAGCGTCCCCATCATATGGCTCAATAAGGGCAGCGTGGAGGAGATGCAGAGAAAAGTCGGCGCCGGCATGTACCTCCGCATAGACATGGACCGGGGCCGGGACGACCGCCTCACCATGACCCTCGCGGCGCTATTGCAGGAGATGATGAAGACCCTCTTCCCGGACGTCTACTTCTGCCTCTCCGTGTGCCCGATCCTCGCGGACCCCGAGTCCGTCTACGAGGGGGGCGACGCCCGCAGCCGCGCCATCGCCCAGCTCTACCCCCAGCTCACGAACTGGGGCCCCGTGGCGGAGAACAGCATCGAGCTACTTATAATCGAGGACTGTGAGGGGGGCGTCGGGGCCATGGACCTCCTCTACGAGGAGGACGCCACCTTCCTTCGCAATATCTTCTGGATGCTGGACGACTACCTCCAGTGGCAGAAGGAGAACGAGCCCGTGCCCTACCTCTACTACGGCCGGGACTCCGAGCCCAGGATTTTCGACATCGCGAGCCTCCGGCCCATCATGCAGGCCTTCGCCCGGAGCTACGTCCGGGAGCACGATATAGCCAGCGAGATGGAGGCCGTGAACCGCTGCGAGCTCTGCGGGCGGCCCCTCGATGAGTCCATCCTCCGGGACGGCCGCGTCATATGCCGCCGGTGCAGTGAGGAGCGCGTCCCCACCCAGGACGAGGCCGCGAGAATACTTAGGTACGCCCAGGACTTCCTCCGGGAGCGTTTCGGCGTGGAGCTTGAGGACTTCACCGTGGAGTTCTCGCCCGCCCTCGGGGCGGGGACACTCTCCCGCCTCGACCTCGACCAGCGGGTGATACTCCTGGCGGAGCACCTGCCCCTCACCGCCCTCCATGTGGAGGTCATAGGTCAGCTGACCCGGGCCTGGCAGCTTGAGAATCTCGACCTCACCGGCGACCCGGAGGTGGACGGCCAGTGCCCATACGTCACGCTGCAGTATTTAAGGTACCTTGAGCAGCACCAGTACGCCCAGCTCCTCCACCGGCGCTATCTACTGGGCCGGGACGACGTGAGCCGGGGTTACTGCCTCCTCAACCAGAACCTCCAGACGGAGGGCCACGACAACAGTTTCCAGTATCTCCTCCATCGGGAGAAGAAACGGGACATCCCGCCCCACAAGGACTATGTGAAGAAGAAGTCCACCCGCGTGACGGAGAAGAAGGACCTCACATACTACTATAGGTCCCAGCTCTCGGAGCCGGAGCAGGAGGTCTACGAGGCGGTCCTCAAGTGCTACATGGACCACGCGGAGTCCGTGGACGTCAGCGCCGGTCATCTGACCACAAAGCGTTTCGGCATAGTCCACACATCCGTCATAAAGGACCACCCGGAGATATTCTGGACCAACGGCGCCTACACCTGGGTGACGGCCAACGACATCGTCCAAACGGTGAAACCCGTCTACACCACCGACGCCGAGACCCGCGCGCGGCTCCAGAAGGAGATAGAGGATACCCTCGCCCCCTTCATCGCGGAGGTCACGGAGGGCATGGAGGACTACGAGGTGGCGCTGAAGATCTACGAGCGGGTCATCAAGATGCTGGATTACGACACAATAGAGCTGGAGCGCCAGCAGCGCAGCGGCAGTTACAAGATAGACGTCATGGACAATCTCCGCAACATCTACGGCGCGATAGTGCGGCACAAGGCCGTCTGCGCCGGGTACGCCAAGGCTTTCCAGTACCTATTGCAGATGTTCGGCATTGAGACGCTCTACGTCTGCGGCGACTGTTTCATCGGGGGCCTCCACGCCTGGAACATCGTGAAACTTGAGGGCGAGTACTACCACGTGGACGTCACCTGGGGCGACTACTCCAACACCGACCCCGCCAGGAGCAGCAAGGGCATGTCCTACGCCTACTTCGCCATAACAGATGAGCAGATAAAGAACAGCCGCTCCATCGAGGCGGAGCCCGCCCCGCCCCGCTGCACCGCGGAGGACTGCAACTACTTCGTCCGCCAGAACCTCTACTTCACCCGCTACGACGCCGCCCAGATGCGCGAGACCCTGACGGAGAAGTTCAAAGACCCGGAGACGGACTTCGTGGAGATGCGTTTCGCGACGCTCAAGCTCATGCGGGACGCGGAGTACTTCCTCTGCCGGAACGGCGGCATGCACGAGGTGCTGCGGGCCGCCGGACGCCAGGAGAGCTCCTTCGTGTATTCAAAGCGCGACGACCTGGGGCTGCTGAAGATCATCTTGAAAAACTAAATATATCGAGTGAGAGTTTTCCCGGAGTAAAGGGAGGACTCTCACTCTTTTTTGTTCGTTTTTCCAAACTTCACGCCGGGGGAAATCGACGATTTACACGGGCAAAGTCGAAGTACAGGTAAATTCTGTAGAGAAATTTGTCTAAAGTATTGATTTTTGACTTGGCACAATGTATAATATCTGGTGAAATTACTGAAACACCCCTGGGCATTTTCCACAACACGCGGCCCGCGCCGCAAACACACCCCAGCGCGCCGGGGGGCGCGTCAAATTAAATTAAGGAGGCAAATATGGACACCAAGGGAAAGACGAGGGGCTTTAAGAGGTTCCTCACATTCGTACTGGCATTCGCGATGCTGGCGGCCTACATACCTGTGGCGGTCTCCGCCGCGGAGTCGCCGGCGGAACCGGCGGAGGGCGCCTATGTGCTGGAGGCAAGCGCATTGACGGCCTTCGCCGCCGGTGACAAGAAGGACGGCGACTCAGAGCCCGCCGGTACAAACAACTACTTCACCGTCATCTACAGTGCCAAGTCCAAGGTTGACGGGAGCAACAAGAAGTGGGACGATGGCTATGAGTCTGGCCAGCGTATAAACTTCGGCGGCAAGGCCACCACCGAGAAGAACGCCGTCAAGTTCACCACCTCCAACCCCGCCACCGTCAAGATCTGGTGGGCCCAGGGCGGTGACGACAACCGGGAGATGGCGATACTCAACACCTCCGGCGAGGTCGTCGTGAAGACCTCCGGCACCTATGAGAAGAACGCCGCCTATCTCTCCACCCTGGAGCTCTCCGAGGGGGGAACGTACTTCCTGGGCGGCGAGGCCAACAATAACTACATCTTCAAGGTGGAGGTCACCGAGGAAGTAGCTGCCAGCAAGGAGTACACCTTCGAGTCCAGCGCCCTCACACCTTTTGTGGCTGGCGATAAGAAAGACGGCGATACCGAGAAAGCCGGTACTGACGAGTACTTCACCCTTATCTACAGCGCCAAGACAAAGGTTGACAAGAGCGAAAAGACCTGGGATGATGATTATAAGTCTGCCCAGCGTGTGAACTTCGGCGGCAAGGCCTCCACGGAGAAGAACGCCGTCAAGTTCGAGACCACCGGCGCCGCCACCGTAAAGGTTTGGTGGGTAGAGGGCGGCAACGACAACCGGCAGATGGCGATACTTGACTCCGAGGGTAATGTAGTCGTCAATACCTCCGGCGAACACAAGCAGAATGACCCCTATCTCTCCACCCTGGAACTCACCGAGGCCGGTACATACTTCCTGGGCGGCGAGACCAACAATAACTACATCTTCAAAGTCACCGTCACCACAGTCAGCGGCGAGAAACCTCCCCGCGCCGAGTGGGAGACTGTCGCGGCCCCGACCATTGACGACGTGGCCGTGAATAAAGAGGATCCCCACAAGGTTGACGTCACCGTCACCGCCAATGTTGGCTATGACGGCGCTGACAGGGTTACCGTCTCCATGACGAACGAGGCCGGTGAGACCCTGGAGGAGCGCAACTCCCTCGCCGAGAAGGACACCCACGTCCTCACCTTCACCCCCGGCGCATCCGGCAAGTACACCTTCTCCGCCCTCGTGGCCCGCACCGTGGAGGGCGAGGACGTAGTGAAGGAGGCCGCTGAGACCAAGACCTTCGACTTCACCCTGCCCCTTGACGCGCCTGTCATGAAGAGCGCCACCAACAACGGCGGCGGCTCCGTCACCGTGACCTGGAACCCCGTGAAGGAGGCCGACAGCTACGAAGTCGAAGTTGCCGGACAGAAGAAGACCGTCACCGAGTGCGAGGCCACATTTGAGGGGCTCACCATCGGCGAGAAGGTCACCTTCACCGTGACCCCCATAAGGGGTGAGGAGAAGGGCGCCTCCGCTACTCTCGATTGCCAGGTGAAGGACAAGAAGGAGGTCGCCTGGACCTTCGCCGCCTTCGGCACCAGCACCAACACCAAGGACAACGGCTACGAGGGCAACGCCAACGACGGCAAAGTACGTGTTTTCTCCACTGGCGGCAAGGGCAAGATCGTCGCCAACTCCTATGACGGCATAGCCTTCTACTACACCGAGATAGACCCCAAGACACAGAACTTCGTCCTCAGCGCCACCGCCACCGTCAACACCTGGAAATACTCCAACGGCCAGGAGGCTTTCGGCCTCATGGCGGCTGACCGGGTGGGCGTCCACGGCAGCACCGAGACCCTCTGGAACAACTGCTACATGTCCCTCATCACGAGGCTCGAGTACAACTGGGATAACGGGGAGCTGGTGGACACCGGCGGAGCCAGGATAAAGATGTACCAGGGCGTGGGCGCTATGGCCAAGACCGGCGTCACCCCCGAGAACTACCTGGAGAGCATGCCCACCGGCTTTAAGAGCGTCACCACCACCCTGGAGACCAGCCAGGCCGAGAAAGGCGCCGGCCAGTATAACCTGGTAGGCAACGCCACGAACGCTGTCAACGGCACCATCGAGAACCCCATCACCGAGTTCAAACTGAAACTCGTCAAGAATAACACCGGCTACTGGATGTACTACACCGACGGCGAAGGTGTTGAGCACGTGGTCAAGACCTACGAGCCCGACGCCCTCTCCGTGATGGACGACACCGTCTACGTGGGATTCTTCGCGGCCCGCAACTTTGACGTCACCTTCACCGACATCAATTTCGAGATCCGTGACCCCAAGGACGACCCCGAGCCCGAGGAGCGTCCCCTCACCAAGGTCACCCCCAGCTACAGCTTTGTGGACGACGGCGTCTCCAACACCGACACCACCGAGATCGTCTACCGCGGCAGCGTCGCCGGGACCATGCTCCTGAAGGACGCCGAGGGCAACACCCTCTATGAGGGCCGCGTGGCTCCCTACGTCAAGCTCCCCATCAAGGTGAAACTCGCGGAGGGCGAGAACAAGTTCAACGCCACCGTCACCCCCGACCCGGACTTCAAGCCCTCCGAGTACGAGATACTGCGCTCCTATGACCCCTGGGTAAACGAGCACGTTGTCACCTACAAGAAGGACGCCCGCACCGTCATCTACGTGAGCCCCACCGGCACCGAGGATGCAGAGGGCACCAAGACTGCCCCCACCACCCTGGCCTCCGCAGTGAAGTGGGCCGCCCCCGGCACGAAGATCTATCTCATGGCCGGCACCTATGAGCTCGAGAGCGGTCTCACCCTCACCCGGGGCATCAACGGCACCGCCGAGAAACCCATCTACCTCATGGCCGACCCCGAGGCGGGTTCACGCCCCGTCCTCGACTTCATGAACAAGGGCGGCGGACTCACCATCGTGGCCCACTACTGGCACCTGGCTGGGTTTGACGTCACCCGTTCCACCGGCACCGGCGTGCACGTCTCCGGCAACCACAACGTCATCGAGCGGGTCATCACCTTCCGCAACGGCAACACCGGCCTCCAGATAAGCCGTCAGAAGGGCTCCGACGACTGCATCGCCGACTGGCCCAGCCACAACCTCATCCTGAACTGCTCCTCCTACCTCAACGCCGACCTGCCCGGCTATGAGGACGCCGACGGTTTCGCCGCGAAACTCACCGTCGGTATCGGCAACGTCTTTGACGGCTGCGTCTCCGCCTACAACGCCGACGACGGCTGGGATCTCTACGCCAAGGTGGAGACCGGCTCCATCGGCACCGTCACCATAAAGAACTCCGTGGCCTTCAAGAACGGCTACGACCTCGACGAGAACGGCAAGGAGATCAACGCCGGTAACGGCAACGGCTTTAAGCTGGGCGGCGAGAACCACCCGGACGGCCACACCCTCATAAACTCCGTGGCTTTCGCGAATAAAGCCAACGGCATCACCTCCAATAGCTGCCCCAACAACGTCATCAAGGACTGCACCTCCTTTGGTAACGGCGGCGCCAACATCGCCCTCTACACCAATAAGTCCAATCTCACCACCGGTTACGTGGTGGACGGCCTCATCTCCTACACCAAGTCCGGCACCCCCGCTGACAGCTTTAAGCTCCAGGGCCAGGATGATAGCGTCATCCACACCGAGACCAACTACTTAAACGACGGCTCCGCCTCCAAGAACTCCCTGGGCGTCGCCGTGGCCGACGACTGGTTCGTGAACCTCGATATGGACAAGGCCACCAGCGTCACGGACTGCTCCATCACCAGGAACGAGGACGGCACCGTCAACCTCCACGGGTTCCTTGAGCTCACTGACAAGGCCCCCAAGGACGCCGGCGCGCGCCTCACCGACCCCAGCCACGCATATTACTACGACGTCCCCGCCGGTGACTACTACGCCGACGCGGTGTACACCGTCACCGACATGGGCCTCATGAACGGCATCGCGGACGATCAGTTCGACCCCTACGGCCTCGCCAACCGCGCCATGCTCGTCACTGTCGCCTGGCGTCTCGCCGGGAGCCCCAAGACCGAGGTCAAGAACCCCTTCGTGGACGTGAAGGCCGGCGACTACTACTACGACGCCGTCAACTGGGCCTACGAGAACGAGGTGATACTGGGCATTGACGCCACCCACTTCGACCCCTACGCCAAGGTGAACCGCGAGGTCATGGTCACCGTCCTCCACCGCTACTACACGGAGGTGGCGGGCCTTGAGGGCACAGCGAAGGAGGGCGCTCTCACCGCCTTCACCGACGCCGGGGAGCTCAGCGACTGGGCCCAGACGCCCATGGCCTGGGCCGTGGAGAACGGCATAGTTCTGGGCATAACGCCCACCACCATCGACCCCCACGGCCTCGCGAACCGCGCGCAGCTGGCCACCGTCTTCGCCCGCTGCATCGAGAAGTTCGCCGAGTAATAGTAATGTAACCGAATAGCCCGCCGGGGGGAGACCGCACGTCTCCCCCCGATTTTTTAACTGCAAATTTTAAATTTTTTAAAATTTAATGCCCATTCTGTTTACTCTCGGGGGTATAGGTGTGTATAATAGGTACGCCAATTTAAAACTGAAATGGGAATGAACGATGCTGAGACTTAATAACATAACAAAGACATACATAACCGGCGATTTGCGCCAGCAGGCCCTTGACGGGATAAGCATATCCTTCAGAAAGAGCGAGTTCGTGTCCGTCTTAGGGCAGAGCGGTTCCGGTAAGACGACGCTCCTCAACATCATAGGGGGCCTCGACCAGTACACCACCGGCGACCTCATAATAAACGGCAAGAGCACCAAGGAGTACAATGACGCCGACTGGGACACCTACAGGAACCACTCCATCGGTTTCGTGTTCCAGAGCTACAACCTGATACCCCACCAGTCGGTGCTCTCCAACGTGGAGCTGGCGCTGACGCTCTCCGGCGTCTCGAAGTCGGAGCGCCGCCGCAGGGCCATAGAGGCGCTGAAGGCCGTGGGGCTGGAGGAGCACATCCACAAGCGCCCGAACCAGATGTCCGGCGGCCAGATGCAGCGTGTCTCCATAGCCCGGGCCCTCATAAATAACCCGGACATCCTTCTTGCCGACGAGCCCACGGGGGCCCTCGACTCCGAGACCAGCATACAGGTGATGGAGCTCCTAAAGGAGATAGCGAAGGACCGGCTCGTCATAATGGTGACCCACAACCCGGAGCTCGCGGAGACATACTCAACCAGGATCGTGCGGCTCCTGGACGGCAAGATAATCTCGGACTCCGACCCCTACGAGGACGAGAACGATGCCGCCCCGGTCCTCGACCGCCGGGAGCAGAGGAGACAGCGCCGGGAGAACAGGGAGGAGAAGAAGAAAAAGTCCATGTCCTTCTTCACGGCCCTGGCGCTCTCACTAAATAACCTCATGACGAAGAAGGGCCGCACATTCCTCACAAGTTTCGCCGGGAGCATCGGCATAATCGGCATAGCGCTCATTCTCTCAGTCTCCGCCGGTTTCCAGGCGTACATCGACGCGGTGCAGGAGGAGACGCTCTCAAATTACCCCATAACCATCGAGGGGGAGACGGTGGATATGTCCTCCATGCTCCTCTCCTTCATGGGCGCGCGGCAGGAGGCTGCGTCAGTGGAGCGTGAGGAGGACCGGGTCTACTCCGCCACCGTCATGTTCGACATGCTAAACTCCATGATGAACGCCGAGACCCAGAAAAATAACCTCCGGGCCTTCAAGACCTTCTTAGACGCGGGCGGCAACGGCATAATGGACATAGCCCGGGTCCACTACTCCTACGACTTCGCCTTTGACATCTACACCACGGACACCGACGGGAACGTGGTGAAGAGCGACGTCATGACCATGATGCAGGAGGCCATGACCGCCATGTTCGGCGGCGACTACTCCGCCTACTTTGACAACATGGGCGCCATGTACGAGCGCATGGACGTCTGGAACGAGCTGCTGCCGGAGGCCGACGGCACGGGCGTCGCCCAGCAGGAGAAGGACCAGTACGACGTCCTCTACGGCCGCTGGCCGGAGAAGTACGACGAGGTGATGCTCTTCGTTGACAGCCACAACGAGATTTCCGACCTCATGCTCTACGCCCTGGGACTCATATCCTCCGACGACATGAACGAGACCATGCGGGCCATGATGGCCGGCGAGGAGGTGGAGAGCGAGGTCCTGAGCTGGAGCTATGAGGAGCTGGCGGCCACGGAATTCAAGTTCATCCTCCCCTCCGAGCGCTACCAGTGGGACGAGGCCCAGGGGCGGTACATCGACCTCTCCGAGACCGAGACCGGCATGAAGTTCCTATATACAAGCGACGATATAGGCGTCCCATTAAAGGTTGTGGGCATCGCCCGGCCCAATGAGGACGCGGCCTCCGGCCCCGTCTCCGGCGCCATCGGCTACACCTCCGCCCTCACCCTCTACGCCATTGACACCACCCAGGGTATGGATATAGTCAAAAAACAGCTCGCTGACGAGACGGTGGACGTGATGAACGGCCTCCCCTTCCGCACGCCCGACTATGTGGAGCCCAGCATAGATGAGAAGACCGAGGCCTTCCGGGAGTACCTGGAGAGTCTGCCGGAGGCGGAGCGCGCGGAGATGTTCGTCAACATGTCCGCCATCCCCACGGAGGAGTATCTGTCCTCCGCCGTGGAGGCGCAGCTTGCGGACCTCGACAGGCAGTCCCTCATCGACATGATGGTGAATAGCTACGCCACGGAGATGGGCGTCACGGACACCAGCTCCATCCTCAACTACTTCGCCGAGATGACGGACGATGAGCTATTCGACATGGCGGAGGAGGGCATACGCGCCGCCGTGGCCCAGATGTACGACCAGCAGGTACGCCAGCAGCTCTCCGGCACCCCCACGGAAGGGCTCCTCATGATGCTGGAGGGCGCGGAGTTCACCCCGGACCAGTACGGCGTATTCTACGACGAGTTCATGCCCCCCACGCTCTCCGACTCCACCTACGAGCACAATCTGGAGACCTTGGCCTACGCCGATGTGGAGGAGCCCGACTCCATCGACCTCTACGCCGTGAGCTTTGAGGACAAGGACAGGATAGCGGATTTGATATCGGAGTATAATGAGGGCGTCTCCGAGGAGGACGAGATAAACTATACGGACTACGTGGCCCTCCTCATGAGCTCCGTCACCACCATTATAAACGCCGTCTCCTACGTGCTAATAGCATTCGTGGCCATCTCCCTTGTGGTGTCCTCCATAATGATCGGCATCATAACATACATCTCCGTCCTTGAGCGCACAAAGGAGATAGGTATCCTCCGGGCCATCGGCGCCTCCAAGAAGGACGTCTCCCGGGTCTTCAACGCGGAGACGCTCATCGTGGGCTTTGGGGCCGGAGCTATCGGCATCGGGGTCTCGCTTCTGCTCCTCATCCCCATCAACCTGGTGCTCCACAGCCTCACGGGCATCGACGAGCTGAGCGCCCAGCTGCCCGCTGTTGGCGGCGTGGTGCTGGTGATAATCAGTATGTTCCTCACGCTCATAGCGGGGCTCGTGCCCTCCGGCCTTGCCGCCAAGAAGAACCCGGTGGAGGCCCTCAGAACAGAATAAGACTTATAATAGCGCACCGGCGGGGTTTTTGCCCCGCCGGTTAATATATTGGGTTTAATCGTTCAAGGCCGGAGGGCTATTGCCTCCACCTCCACCAGTGCCCCGGAGGGGAGGGCCGCCACCTCCACGCAGGAGCGGGCGGGGAACGCGCCGCCGAAGACCTGGCCGTAGACGGCGTTCACCTTCGCGAAGTCCCCCATGTTCTTCACAAAGACCGTGGTCTTCACCACGTCCTCCAGGCCGCAGCCGGCGGTGGCGAGGATGTGCTTTAAGTTCTCCAGCGCCTGGAGGGCCTGTTCCTCCACCGTGCCGGGGAGCTTATTCGTGTCCGGGTCGAGGCCGATCTGGCCGGAGGTGAAGAGGAGCCCTCCCGCCGCTACGGCGTGGCTGTAGGGCCCCAGGGCCGCGGGGGCGTGGGGCGCTGTGATGATCTCTTTCATTTTCCGTCGTCCTTTCAAATAAAAATTAATTTTGCGTCACTTCAGGGCGCTTATCTCCCGGAGCGCCGCGAGAACTATGTCCATCTGCTCGATGGTGTTGTAGAAGTCGAGGCTGAACCTGATGTAGCCGTTGCGGATGGTGCAGATTATCTTGTATTTCGCCAAAATCTTGTTTACTTCTTCAAGTTTTCCCTCCGGGTAGTAGACGCATATGACGCCGCCCCAGTTCTTGGGGTCCTTGGACTCCATGACGTGCAGGGGCACGTCCCGGAGCATCTCCCGGAGGTACACCTCCAGGGAGCGGATGTGGGCGTCGATGTTCTCGATCCCCAGCTCGAGGATGAGGCTGACGCCGGTGACGATGGCGAGGATGCCGTTGAAATTGGGGTTCCCCGCCTCGAAACGCCGGGCGTGGGGGAACCAGTCAAGGTGCTCAAAGTCCGTGGTCTTCGCCGGGAGCTTTGAGAAATTGGTGACGCTCTGCAGGGAGGCGTAGGTGGGCAGTATGTCCCGGACTATCCTATCCGAGCAGTAGAGCACCCCGGCGCCGAATGTTGCCAGGAACCCCTTGTGGCCCCCGGCGGTGAGGACGTCTATGTGCATCTTCTGCACGTCGATATTGAGCCGCCCCACGGCCTGGATGCCGTCCACCATGAATATGACGCCCCGCTCGTGGCAGGCCGCCCCCAACTTCTCCAGGTCCGCCGCGAAACCGGAGCCGTACTGCACGGCGGAGACGGTGAGCAGCCGGGTGTGCTCGTCCATGGCCGCGATGAGGGCGTCGGCGTCGATGTTGTCCTCGGAGCTGGGCACCACGTTGAGCTTGAGGCCCTTTCTGAGGTGCATGTTTATCCAGGGGAACATGTTGGAGGGGTGCTCCTCGTCCGCGATGACTATGTTGTCCTCCGGCCCGAAGGGGAACCCGTTGGCAATTATGGATGTGGACTCGCTGGTGTTCTTGGTGAAGGCTATCTCGTGGGGGGAGGCGGCGTTTATGAGTCTCGCTATGGTCTCCCGGCCCTCGTTGACGAACTTCCAGGACCTGGGGGAGACGTCCCGGCCGAGATTCGCCACGTAGTCCGTCATGTAGCTTGAGTAGGCCCTCTGGACCCGCACTGGGGGCATACAGCGGGCGGACACGTTGAGGTACACGTTGTCCCCAAGAAAGCCGTACTCCCTCTCGATGAGCTCCTTATTTAGCACACTATCAACTCCTTCGTGTATTTGAAATGGAATCTTCTAATACAGTAAAGCCAGGGGTGATAGCTGACAGCGTGTTCATTATAGCGAATTTTCCTGAGAATTGCAAGTGGTTTCAATAAATATTGATTTTTAATTTTAGATGTGGTATAAATAAGTCTCGGGAAGTGTGTTTTTTCCGGCGGCGCGGGACTTTATGAGAGAGGATAGTGCCGCGTGGTGCACCTGCGAATTTTGGGCGTAATTCCGCCGCGGTAAGGGGCGGGCGGGGCGCCCGGAAATTCAGAATTTAATAAAATAGAAGTGGGATGTGCAACGAAAAAATGGCGAGCATAGAGCGGGGAAGAGGAACTACAGCGGCGGACGGCCGAGGTACGCCGGAGGCGGGCGACAATAAGAACCTGGGGATGAATCTGCGCCGCGTGCGAAAACAGATGGGCCTGACGCTGGACGAGGTATCAAAGAGGACGGGCGTCAGCAAGAGTATGCTCAGCGACATCGAGCGGATGAAGAAGAGCCCCACCGTGGCGCTCATAGACAGGATAGTGGCGGGGCTGGACATACCGCGCTCCTCCATATTCTCCGAGACCAGCGCCGAGCAGGAGGACCAGGTGACGGTGGCGGACAGCGACCCGCTGATCATAAACCGCTCCGGCTACAGGCAGAAGGTCTACTTTAACGACGACAAGTACAAGCGTTTCACCGTCCAGCGCTGGGAGATATACCCCCACGTGGAGCGGAATAACCTGAAGATCGGCGACAACTACTGGGAGTACTGCCTCATCCTCAAGGGCCAGCTCACCATGCGCATAAACGGCCGCGAGTACATCCTCAATGAGGACGAGAGTATCTGGTTCTCGGCGAACCTGGAGCACACATACATCAACAGGACCGACGAGACCGTGGAACTTTTGATGATCACTCATTACTAAACAAAATTTAATACCGCGATAATAACTTTTTATCGCCGTAACTCCGGGGACGCGCCGACGTCCCCGGTTTTTTTGTACACTCTTGGGAATATGGCAAATTGACAGTGGAGGTACCTGAGAACTAAATTCGCTGTAAAAAACGGAAGTTCGCTGGATTTTGAAAACCCAGCGATATTTTTTACCGCAGCAAATTGCAATACACGATGGAAAAACAGAAATTCTTGTCAAATAAGACAAAAATATTCCAATGCAAAAGTTGCAGCTTGACAAAATCGCCAGTACTGTGGTAATATGAATTCGCAAAAGCGAACAAGAAGGTAAAATCCGCAAGCCAAATTACGCTAAATCGAATTTTAATTTACTGGAAGAACGGAGGGATGAGAAGTGAAGAAGATAATGAACGCGCCGGAGGACTATGTGAGCGAGACCCTGCGGGGCCTTGAGAAGGCGGAGCCGAGTCTTGAGTATTTCCCGGGGTACGAGGTCATAGCCCGGCGGGAGAAACGGCGGAAGGTGGGGCTCGTCTCCGGGGGAGGCAGCGGCCACGAGCCCGCCCACGCGGGCTACGTGGGGTTCGGTATGCTGGACGCGGCGGTGGCCGGGAATGTGTTCGCCTCGCCGAGCCCGGACAGGATCTTGAAGGGCATAGAGGAGGCGGACAGCGGCGAGGGCGTCCTCATGATAATCAAGAACTACTCCGGGGACATAATGAACTTTGACATGGCCCGGGAGCTGGCGGAGATGACCGGCACGAAGATCGAGAGGGTCATAGTGAAGGACGACGTGGCCGTCCCGGACAGCACCTTCTCCACCGGGAGGCGGGGGATAGCCGGGACGATGCTGGTCCACAAGGTGGCCGGCGCCAAGGCGGAGCAGGGGGCGAGCCTGGAGGAAGTCCGGGCCGCGGCCCAGAAGGCGGTGGAGAACCTCCGCACCATGGGCATGAGCATGAGCGCCTGCACCCTGCCTGGGAGCGGCATAGCCGGTTTCGCCCTGGGTGAGGACGAGATAGAGATCGGCATGGGTATCCACGGGGAGCCCGGCGTCCGGCACGCGAAGATGATGCCGGCGAAGGATCTCGCGAAAACTTTGTTGGGGTACATCTTGGAGGACTACGACTTTAATGGCTCCGAGGTGGCGGTGCTGGTGAACGGCCTGGGGGCCACGCCCCTCAGCGAGCTATACATACTCTATAACGAGGTGGAGCGGGAGCTGGGCGAGAAGAATATAAAGGTCCACAGGAGTTTCGTGGGCAATTACGTAACCTCCCTCGACATGGCCGGCTGCTCCGTGACGCTCCTAAAGCTCGACGATGAGCTCAAAGAGCTCGTTGACGCCCCCTGCCGCACCCCGGCGCTGAAGATCTGAGGTGGACGCCATGAAAAAAATGACCGTTGACCAGTACGTGGACCATCTGCTGGACGTGGCGAAACTCATAGAGTCCTCCAAGGATTATGTGACGGGCCTCGACGCCGCCACCGGCGACGGGGACCACTGGATAAACATAAACATGGGGTTCACCGCCATCAAAAATGCCGAGGCGGAACTGAGAAGTCTCGCCCTCCCGGATATGTTCCGGCGCATCGGCATGATAATGATGAGCGTCATCGGCGGCTCCTCGGGGGTACTATACGGCTCCGCATACATAGCGGCCTCCAGGGTCACTGCGGGGCGGGAGGAGCTGGATACAGAGCTCGTCTCCCAGGTCCTCACGGCCATGAGCGAGGCCATAATGAAACGGGGGAACTCCAAGCCCGGGGACAAGACCATGGTGGACAGCATAGAGCCGGCGGCCCGGGCCTTCAGGGAGGGGCTATTGGCGGGACTCCCGGAGGAAGAGATAATCGAAAACGTGAAGCGCGCCGCCAGCGACGGCGCGGAGGCCACCCGTGGCATGGAGGCCGTTCGGGGCAGGGCCTGTTACCAGGCGGACCGGGGCGTGGGGCATCTCGACGCCGGGGCCGTCACCATGAGCTACCAGATAGGCGTGCTCATGGACCATCTCTCAAAGCTGTAAAGGCCGGAAAATAGCTGACAGCAAGGCGTACCGGCGCAAAAGTGTAACGAATTTAAAATTTTAAGTTGGAAGTGTTGTGTGATCATCCCCGCGGGCACCTGGAAATTTAAGCGGGGATAATATAAAAACTAAGGAGGAAAAAGAATGAAAAAAATCATCAGCATCATCATCTGCCTCGCCCTGTGCCTGACCTTTGCGGCGGCCTGCGCGGGGGAGAAACCGCCGGCGGACGACAACAAGGGCAATACTCCGGCGGACAACAACCCACCGGCGGACAACAATCCGCCTGAGGACAACAAGGACGACACGAACACGCCCCCTGACGACGGCTCCTCCAAGGGCGTTGTGAAGATCGGCGTCTTCGTGCCCCTCACCGGCGACCGGGCCTATCAGGGCGAGCGCACCAAGGCGGCGGCGGAGCTGGCCGTCCAGGATTGGAAGGACACCCACGGCCTCTGCGGCGGCTACGAGGTGGAGCTGGCCATCTATGACGACAAGAATAGCCCGGAGGAGGCGGCCTCCATCGCCGAGATCCTCGTCTCAGACGAGGACGTCATGGGCGCCATGGGCTCCCAGTCCTCCAGCACCACCATGTCGGCCACGCCGGTGTTCCAGGAGTACGGCCTTGTGTGCCTCTCCAACACCTCCTCCCACACCGACTACACCAAGACCGGCAACTACATCTTCCGCAACAACTGCATAAACGCCCAGGAGGCGGAGGCCTCCATCGAGATGGTCCAGAAGATCATCGGCCCCAAGACCGTGGGCATCTTCTACAGCATGAACGACTGGGGCGTGAACGTCTATAACTACATGACCGAGGTCATACCCAAGACCGGCATGACCATCGGCGCGGCGGAGCCCGTGGCGGACAACACCGACGACTTCGGCACCACCATCGCGAACTTCCGGGCCGCCGGCTGCGAGGTCATATTCGTGGCCGCCACGCCGGACATCTCCTCCCCCTTCATAAACCAGTACAGGGCCCTCGACTCCGAGGTCCAGTTCTCCGGGTTCATCAACTCCTACGACGAACAGCTCATAACCCTCACCGGCAAGAACTGCGAGGGGATGCTCGTCCCCGCCACCTGGTTCAACTGGAGCGAGCTCGACCAGCGCCAGTACGATTTCACCAAGGAGTACTACGACTACTACGGCGAGGAGCCCACGAGCCTCGCGGTACAGGCCTACGACTGCGTGGGCATGATGCTGGACGCCATAGACCACGTGGGCAAGGACAGGGCAGCCATCCGCGATTACATCGAGTCCATAGAGTACGACGGCGTCCAGTGCGTGCTCACCTTCAACGAGACCCGGGACGCCTCCAAGACCTTCGCCTGGGCAAAGGTGGAGAACGGCAAGTTCGTCCAGGTGGACAGGTCCCAGTACGAGTAAAGATACCCCCAAAACATTGTGCCTCACTCTTGCGCGCCCCGCCCCCCGAATCGCAGGGGGGCGGGGGAGTGCGGCGAAACTCCATTAGGAGGTAGTTACCAATGCTTTTACAGTATATAGCCAACGGGATCGCCATTGGCATGGCCTACGCCATAGTGGCGCTGGGGTACTCCATAGTCTTCGGCATACTCCGGCTCCTCAATTTCTCCCACGCGGCGGTCTACGCCTTCAGCGCCAACATGATACTCGTCTTCATGGGCTGGCACTTCGGCATCTGGGGAGCCGTGGCGGTGAGCATAGTCGCCACGGGGCTTTTGGCCGTCTGCGTCAACCAATTCGCCCTCAAGCCCCTCCGGAAGAAGAACTCGGACAAGGTGGCGAACCTCATCACCACCGTGGGCGCCAGTTACATCATCCAGAACCTCATGGTCATGTACCTGGGGAGCGAGCGAAAGACCTTCCCATTCTTCTATGACTTCGGCGTCAGCATCGACATCGGCTTTTACACCATCACCTCCGCCCAGATAAGCATGTTCGTCATAGCGGGGCTCCTGCTTGTGTTCCTCACCCTCATCATCCGCAAGACGAAGGTGGGTCTCGCCATGAGGGGCATAGAGCAGAACCCCCTGGCCGCGAACCTCATGGGGATAAACGTGGAGTGGATAATAGCCATAGCCTTCTTCATGGGCGGCGCCTCCGCCGCCGTGGGCGGGGCGCTCATCGGGGGCTATTATCAGCTCGCCTACCCCAGCATGGGCGTGATGGTGGGTAACAAGGCATTTGCCTCCGCTGTCCTGGGTGGACTGGGAGTCCTCCACGGCGCGGCCATAGGCGGCCTCATCGTGGGTGTGCTGGAGTGCCTTATAATCGGGTACCTCGGGGCCTCCTACCGGGACGGCATAGCCTTCGTCCTCCTCATAATAACGCTCATCATAAAGCCCGCCGGGCTTTTCGGAAAAAAGAACATTACGAAGGTGTGACCGATGAAAGAAAAAACGATGAATCTCTCAAATGCCTTCAAATCGTTCCTGGCCTTCTGCGATAGGTGGAAGGCGGTTATAATACCCCTCCTCATAGCCGTGGCCGCAATTCTGCCGCAGCTGGGTTTCTCCACCTACATCATAAGGCTCATGTGCAACATACTCATCTACACCTCGGTGGGTATGGCCCTGAACCTCCTCGTGGGGTACACGGGGCTCGTGTCCCTGGGGAACGTGGCCTTCTTCTGCATCGGCGCGTACACCTCCGCCATACTCACCGCCAACTGCGGGTGGAACTTCTTCGCCACACTCCCCATCGTGGCCCTGACCGCCTCCCTCGGGGGCGTGATGGTGGGCCTCCCCACGCTCCGGCTCTCCGGGCCCTTCCTCTCCATAACGGCCCTGGGGTTCGCGGAGGTCATAAGGCTCATCGCCATGAACTTCATGAGCCTCACAAACGGCCCCCTGGGTATAAGGAGCATCCCGAGGCCCAACCTCTTCGGCCTGGAGCTAAACCTATTTAATAAGGGGTTCTACTACGCGCTCTTAGTTCTCGTGCTCCTCATAACGCTCTTTATCTACCTCCTCACGAACTCAAAGTACGGCCGGGCCCTCCGGGCCATCAAGAACGACGAGATCGCGGCGGGCCTCATGGGGATACGCACCGGGAGCTACAAGGTCATGGCCTTCGTCATCTGCTCCGCCCTATCCGGCATAGTGGGCGCATTCTACGCCTCCATGATACAGTACATCGAGCCCAACTCCTTCACCCAGGATAACTCCATATTGACGCTGAGCGTCGTGGTGGTGGGGGGCATGGGCACTCTGCGGGGGCCGTATCTCGGCGCTATAATTCTCGTCCTCCTGCCGGAGCTCCTGCGCGGGGCGGAGGGCCTGAGGTTCGTCATCTACGGCCTCGCCCTCGTGCTCATGATGCGTTTCCGCCCCCAGGGGATTTTGGGCTGGAAGTCCCCGCTGCCCTATAAGCTGCCGAGTCCCCCGAGAGACGCGGGAAAGCGGTAACTTTTTCTTAGCAAACAAGCTCATCTAATTTTAGGAGGCAGAGAGAATGCCTTTACTTGACGTAAACAACATATCCATCAGTTTCGGCGGGCTGGCGGCCGTCTCGGGGTTCTCCTTCCACGTGGAGGAGGGGGAGATAGTCAGCATCATCGGCCCCAACGGCGCCGGTAAGACCACGGTCTTCAACATGCTGACGGGCGTCTACAAGCCGGACGCCGGCAGCATAAAATTCGACGGCGTGGAGTGCAACGGCCTCGCCCCCCAGGAGATCGTGAAACTGGGCATAGCCAGGACCTTCCAAAATATCCGCCTCTACAAGGACATGCGGGTCATTGAGAACGTCATCGTGGGGATGCACATAAACCAGAAGTACGGCTTTTTCGACATGCTCCTCCGGACGAAGAAGTTCAGGACCTGCGAGTACGAGTCCGCCAAGCGGGCCCAGCAGATACTGGAGATGGTGGGCCTCTCCCAGCACACCCACGATTACGCCAAGAACCTCCCCTACGGCGAACAGCGCAAGCTGGAGATCGCGAGGGCCATCGCCACGAGCGCGAAACTCCTCATCCTCGACGAGCCCGCCGCCGGAATGAACACCGGCGAGTCCGAGAGCCTCATGCACTTCATAAGGACGCTCAAGGACAAGGGGTTCACCATCCTTCTCATCGAGCACGACATGAACGTGGTCATGAATATATCCGATAGGATATACGTCCTCAACTACGGCAAGAAGATCGCCGAGGGCCTGCCGGAGGAGATAGTCAGCGACCCCCAGGTCATAACCGCGTACCTGGGCGTCACCAAGGAGGGAAAAGATGCTGCTGGAGATTAAGGACCTCAACACGAGGTACGGCCCCATCCACGCCCTGAAGGGCGTGAACCTGAGCGTGAACGAGGGCGAGATGGTGACGCTCATCGGGAATAACGGCGCCGGGAAGACCACGCTCCTCAATACCCTCACGGGCCTCGTCCATGCCGCCTCCGGGAGCGTCATATTCGAGGGCCGGGACATAACGAATAAGCCCGCCCACCAGATAATGCGGGGCGGTATAAACATGGTGCCCGAGGGGCGCCAGGTGTTCCCCTCGCTCACGGTGGAGGAGAACCTCCGTCTGGGGGCATACCTCATAGATAAGCCCCGGGAGATAGAGCGGGGGTACGAGAGCGTCTACGACCTCTTTCCCCGGCTCCGGGAGCGGAGGCGTCAGAACGCCGGCACCCTCTCCGGCGGCGAACAGCAGATGCTCGCCATAGGCCGCGCCATGATGCGCACGCCGAAGGTTTTACTGCTCGACGAGCCGTCTCTCGGCCTCGCCCCCAACCTCATCATGAACATCTTCGAGGTGCTGGAGCGCATACACCGGGACGGCATGACCATACTGCTCATAGAGCAGAACGCCAACCTGGCCCTGGACGCCGCAGACCGGGGGTACGTGCTGGAGACCGGCAGGATAGTGCTGGAGGGCAAGTGCTCCGACCTCAAGCGTGACCCCGCCGTGAAGAAGGCGTACCTGGGCGGATAAGTTATCTGTTCACAGTCTGATATGAACCGCCGCGGCGGTTTATAAATAATTATCTACTTGGAGGAAATGACACATGAGTGAAGAAGTAAAAAAGGTAGAGACTACCGAGCCCGACAAGGAGACGAGGCAGTTCCGCTCCGCCTGGGACGCCAGGCATCTGTGGTCTTATCTCTTCATAGATGAGGCCAAGAAGCGCGGCCTCGACAGCCAGTTCGTCCACGACGCCCTCCGCCGCTACGGCCAGATAAACTTCGCGGAGAAGTATCCCCAGGACCCGAAGATCGACGACATGCACGAGTTCGCCGAGGTCTTCATGCCCGAGATGAACCGCAAGTGCCTGGACGCCACCGTGGACGTCACCGACGACCAGATCGACATCTACATGAACTACTGCGCCCGCATGGTGCGTATGCGCAAGATGGGCGCCTCAATCGAGGAGATCCAGGACGGCTGCGACCAGGGTTTCCAGGGGGACAAGGGGACCGTCATAGACGGACAGGGCTGGTACATACAGCGCCTTGAGAGCCCCGCCTACGGCGACCCCGTCTGCCACCTCCGGATTACGAGGACAAAGCCCGAGGACGCCCATGACGCCTCCGAGCACAAGGAGAGGGCGTACGAGCAGAAGTGAGCACGCGGAGAGGCCCCGGGACACCCTTGAGCGTCCCGGGGCCTCCCGGACTTTTTAGGTTTAAAGGAGGGAGCATGTCGAATAAAGTCGTGGAGAAGTACTATCTCCAGCTCGATTATAACTGCGCGGAGTCGGTGCTGCTGGCCGCAAACGAGACATTGGGTCTCGGCCTCGGCGAGGAGGACTACAAGCTCATCAGCGCCTACGGGGCGGGGATGGGCTGTGGCAGGACCTGCGGGGCGGTGCTGGTGGCGCTGGGCATAATGGGCAAACTGATGGTGTCCCCCCGGGCCCACAGCACGCCGGACTTCGGCCCCAAGTGCCAGGAGCTGGTGGAGCTCCTGGAGCGGGAGCTGGGGAGCACGGTCTGCGCCGAGCTCAAGCCCATATATAAGACCGAGGACCGCCGCTGTATAGCCACGGTAGAGAAGGTCCTGGGTGTGCTGACGGAGCACCTGAAATCCCAGGGCCTTGTTGAGTAAGTAAGAGTAGTGCCGGAGACGGAATTTTGATATGTCAGATTATATCATTATTAAAAGGACTATCGACTACACAAAGGTTCCGACCAAAGAAACTGGTTGCAATACGGAAAACAAAACGCGAGCCCGGCTTTGCAGGGGTCGCACTTTGTAGAGGAGGAGCGACAACCGGCCCGAAGTTATCGGAGGGAGGGGAGCTCGAGGGGAACCGTCAGGGTTCCTCCCCAAATCGGAATACTGCCATAGACGCGGAAAAATGGGGCCCCCGCGCGGTTTTATAATTGCGTGGGAAGAGGAGGAGCGACAACCGGCCCGAAGTTATCGGAGGGAGGGGAGCTCGAGGGGGACCGTCAGGGTCCCGCCTCGAATTGAATCGGCACCAGAAAAGCGGCCCAACTGGGCCGCTTTTCTGGTGCCGGTGACCGGGATCGAACCGGTACGATGTTGCCATCACGGGATTTTAAGTCCCGGGCGTCTGCCAGTTCCGCCACACCGGCGTATTTACGTTAGTGCTTTTTCGGCAGCGGGCGCTTGTTGCCCTGCTCGTCCACAAGGTAGGTGTGCTCCAACTGCCCCTCAAGGCTCAGACGAATGGCCTCCAGGTACTCTGCCCTCAGCTCCGCCCGTTCCCGCTGCTCATCATCCGTCAAGGGGCGGGTGCGGGAGATGCGGGTGAGCTCGCTTATCCGCGCTATCCTCTTCTCGTCCATCGTCTCACCTCCTTCGTATTTTATAGTTTTTTTCACTGTTTGTCAACATCATAATTTCACACGCTGTGCCGGGCGCGAATATTATGTATCGAACGAATCGCGCCGGAGGTAACAAGATGAAATTTGCGGTGATCGGCGGCGACATGCGCGGGGTCAAACTGGCGGAGATGCTCATCTCCGACGGCCACACCCTCAGCGCGGCCCTCTTAGAGAGGGCTGAGAGCCGCGTTTTTGATAGTATAAGCCCCGTTGACGCCATAATGGGCGCGGAGTACATAGTTCTGCCCCTCCCCGCTGCCCAGGACGATATGCTCCGCACGCCCCTCTCCGGGGAAACAATATCCCTGGCGGAGCTGGCGGGCCTCATAGCCCCCGGGCAGAGGGTGCTGGGGGGCAAACTCCCCGCCGGGTTCATGAGGACCCTCAGGGAGCGGGGGATAGAGTGCTATGACTACTTTGAGCGGGAGGAGCTGACGGTCCGGAACGCCGCCGCCACGGCGGAGGGGGCCCTGGGGATACTCTTAGAGGAACTGCCGGTGACACTCACCGCCGCGCCGGTGCTCGTCATCGGCTTTGGCAGGATAGGCAAACTCCTGGCGCTGAAACTCAGGGCATTGGGGGCGGACGTCACGGTCTCGGCGAGGTCCTTCGCGGATTTTGCCTGGATAGAGTCCCTGGGACTCGCCGCCGCCGACACCCGGCGCCTCGAGGGGACGCTGGGGCGGTACGCCGCCGTGGTGAACACTGTCCCCGCGGCGGTCCTGGGGGAGGCGCGGCTCCGGGAGCTGGCGCCCGGGTGCCTCTGCCTCGACCTCGCCTCCAAGCCCGGGGGAGTTGATTTCCCCGCCGCCGCGAGGCTGGGCGTCCGGGCGCTCTGGGCCCTCTCGCTCCCCGGGAGGACCGCGCCCGTCACCTCGGGCGCCGCGATAAAGGAAACGATATACAATATCATATCTGAATTGGAGTGTGCTAATTGAGCAAGCTTAGAGCGGGAGTCTGCATGTGCGGCTCCTACTGCACCTTTAAGAGCGCCATGGCGGCCATAGAGCGGCTTTGCCGCGTCTACGACGTGACGCCCATAATGTCCGAGGCCTCCTCCGTCACCGACACCCGGTTTGGCGAGGCCGCGGACTTCCGCCGGAGATTTGAGGAGCTCTCCGGCCGGGAAATCGTTGACTCCATAAAGAAGGCGGAGCCAATCGGCCCCAAAAAACTCCTGGACGTGCTCATAATCGTCCCCTGCACCGGCAACACCATCGCCAAGATGGCAAACGGTATCACCGACTCCTCCGTCACCATGGCCGCCAAGGCCCATCTGAGAAACGAGCGCCCCGTGGTGCTGGCCGTCTCCACGAACGACGCCCTCTCCGCCAACGCCCAGAACATAGGTAAGCTCCTGGCCCGCAAGAACATATATTTCGTGCCCTTCCGCCAGGACGACCCGGCGGGTAAGCCCTGCTCCCTCGTGGCACGGTTCGACCTCATTGAGGACACCGTCGCGGCCGCTATGGAGGGCCGTCAGCTCCAGCCCCTGCTGGCCGTAAATTGAGGACATAATTCTGGTATTATTGTTGCATTTAATTTTGGAATATGTTATAATACCAGAGCCGGGTGGACCGGACTAAAAGTACAAGGAGATCTCCGCTATGCAAAAGAGAATAGCCACAATACAGGACCTATCGTGTCTGGGGAAATGCTCTCTCACCGTGGCGCACCCCATAATGTCCGCCATGGGGCTGGAGGTGTGCCCGATACCCACGGCCATACTCTCCACCCACACGGGCGGGTTCACCGGCTGGACCTACCGGGACCTCACGGAGGACATACCCGCCATAACGGCCCACTGGAAGAGCCTGGGGCTCAAGTTTGACGCCGTCAGCACGGGCTATTTGGGCTCCGTGGAGCTCATTCGTGAGACGGAGGAGTTCTTTGAGGCGTTCCCCGGGATGCTCAAGGTGGTGGACCCGGTGTTCGCGGATAACGGCAAGCTCTACACCGGTTTTACGGAGGAGTACGCCCAGCGCATGACGGGCCTGTGCTCCAAGGCGGACATCATCGTGCCGAACCTCACGGAGGCGTCCTTTATGCTAAAGGAGGAGTACGTCCCCGGCGGGTACGACGAGGCCTACATCCACGGGGTGCTAAAGCGTCTCGCGGCGCTGGGCAGCAGGATCTCGGTGGTGACGGGCGTCATATACGACCCCGCAAGCCAGGGCGTTGTGGCCTACGATCGGGAGCGGGACGAGTTCGTGCAGTATTTCAATGAGAATATAGACGTATCATTCCACGGCACCGGCGACATATTCACCTCCGCGCTGGCGGGGGCGGTGACGCTGGGCAAGAGCCTGGAGGAGTCGCTGAAGATAGCCGTGGACTACACCGTGGAGTGCATCAAGGCCACGATGCCGGAGAAGGACACCCACTGGTACGGGGTGAAGTTCGAGACATGTCTCCCGGGCCTCATAGCCTCGCTATAAGTCGGAAAATATAATATTAATGCTCCCCGGAGGATGAAATATCCCGCCGGGGAGCATTTTTGGAGATTTAATGTTTTATTTTTACGCCCACCGCGAGAGCCAGGAGTAGCACCCCGGCGGAGAGGGCGACGAGGATAAGCGCCTCGGGGTCCGCGCCGGGGGAGTCCGTATCGCCGCCCATGTCCATGGGGTCAGTGTTGAACTCACCCATAAAGCGCCCGCCGCCCATGTCCCCGGAGGGGCGCTCGACGCCCTCCTGGGGCATCTCCGGCGGTGTCCCGGAGTTATCGCCCCGGAAGTCCGGCATATCCCCGGAACCGTCGCCCCGGAAACCGGGCATAGAGCCGGGCTCACCGCTCTGGAAGTCCGGCATGTTGCCGGGGTTATCGCCCCGGAAGTCCCGGCCGCCGCCCATACCGCCGAAACCGCCCTTCCCGAATTCTGCGGGGGCGCTCTCCCCGGTGAGGGGCACGTCCGCGCCGTCTACTGTGAGGGCGCAGTCCTGGCCGCTTGTCATCTCGGGACAGCTGAGGATCAAGCTGGTGAAGGGGCAGGGGATGGCAGCCTCAAGGAGCGTACCGCCCTCGGGACCCGTCAGCACCACCTGGGCCCCGGCGTCCCCGGAGACGGCGCGCATTACGGAGGTCTGGGGGGAGGAGGCGTCAAAGCCCTCCGCCATGGCGCTGCCCCCGGCGGCGATGACCGTCCCGCCGGATATGACGGCGGAGCCGCCGGTCTCCGCCCCCACGTCGATGGCGCAGCTGCCGCCCTGGGATGAGACGCTTATGAACAAATTGCCGCCGGAGATGAGGATACTGCCGTTGGAGTCGAGGCCGTCCGCGTCCCTGCCATTGGAATTAATTATGGTTACGTCCCCGCCGGAGATGTCAATTAGGGACTCCCCGCCGCCGGGGGCGTTTATGCCGTCGTCGGTGGGGCGCAGGTCCACCACACCGCCGGTTATCGTCACCCGGGGGGCCTCGATACCCTCGTAACAGGAGCTCGATGTGACAGCGCCGGACTCCATGTAGAAGTACCCGTCCGAGACGGTGACGGCGTCGTCCCCGGCGGTGAGGGTGAGGGACGCCTCCCGGAGGCGAAAGCTGTCGTGGACGTGGATGGCGTCCTGGGCGGCCTCCACTGTTATGTCACCGCCGGTTATTAGAAGGTCGTCGTTCCCCACGACGCCGTGGCAGTCGCTTTCAATAGTGAGGGACCCGGAGCCGTTGATGGTGAGGTCGTCCCGGGAGTATATGGCCCCGTCCACGTCGCCGGTGAGGCCGTCGGCGGAGACGGTGTTCTCGCCCGTCAGGGTCAGGATCACCTTCCCCGCCTCCCGGACGAGTATCGCCGCGCCGCCGGAGGAGGATATGGAGGCGTCCGAGAGCTTGAGCCGCACCTCGCCGGGGGAGTCCACCGTGACGCTCCCCTCCCGGAGCTCGCCGGTGAGGACGTATTTCCCCGGGGCCGCGATTGTTATGTCGCCGCCGTCAATGAGGACCCCGCCGGAGGAGACGGCGGTGCCGCCGGTGAGCGTCACAAGGCAGGCCCCGGAGTCCTCCCAGTCCCCTGAGAGGTCCTCATCATCGAACTCCCCGGCCTCCGCCGTGAGGGGGGCGGCGGAGATGAGGAAGAACGTGAGGAGGAGTGCCAGGACTATCGCGGCGGCGGCGAGGGCGTCAATATATCTGCTGGCGGACATACTTCACCCCATGTACTGGCCGTTGTAGCTCACGAGGACGGCGCTGCTGATGCCCTCCATCCCCGCAAGCTCGTTCACAAAGCCGGTGCCGCCGTCCTTGAGGCGCAGGTCGAGGTCAAGCTCCACCTCACCGGGCTGTACGCTCTTGCTCCGCACGGCGCAGCGCCGGGTGGAGCGGCCGAGGTACTCCATGGCCTTTTCTTCACTCTCGGGACCGTCACAGCGCAGCACCAGGATGTAGGGCTCCCTGTGGGGGACGCGGTTCACGAAGAGTATGAGCACGAGCCCAATGACGGCGCTGCCCACCACCGCGAGGGGTATCATACCCGCCGCCAGGACTATCCCCGCCGCGATGGCCCAGAAGAGGAAGGCTATATCAAGGGGCTCCTTTATGGCCGTGCGGAACCGCACGATGGAGAGCGCGCCCACCATACCCAGAGACAGCACCACGTTGCTGGTGACGGCGAGGATGACGAGCGTCGTTATCATGGTGAGGGCTATGAGCGTCACCCCGAAACCTGAGGAGTAGGTGACGCCCTGGTATGTCTTCTTGTAGACGAGGAAGATGAAGAGCCCCAGGGCGAAGGCGAGGACGAGGGCCAGGGCCATGTCGAGGAGGCTGACGCTCGTCACGTTCTCTAAGAAGTTTGATTTGAAGATGTCCTTGAATGTCATAGTTTTGCTCCTTTTCAATTTTATATCCTGCACTGGGCGTATTTTGAGAAGGCCGAGACCGTCACCCCAGGTATGCACACCATGTCCCGGATCATATCCGGGAGAAATTCGTCCCATTTGACCTCCAGCACCGTGAGGCCGTCCCCGGCGGGAAGGGTGAGGGACTTAGGGTCAAGGAACTCCGAGGGGTCCCGCCCCGACCTGAGATCCCAGTCCAGCGTCACCCGGACGTTCCCGGCGGGGAAGACGAAGGGCTCCCGGGTGTAGTCAACGATGACCTTCGGCCTTAATAGGTCGCGCCGCAGCCGGAGGTAGAACTGCCGCAGGAGCTCCCGCCCGTCCCCGGCCATCCAGCCGACGTCCCCCGCGAGGACGCGCCGCACCTCCTCCGCCGTCACCTCCGTGACTTCCTTATATCCCAAGTTCGCCTCCTTCACCTTCCGCTCCAGGTGGATGAGGGAGGTGTCCCCGCCGTAGTAGCGGAGGCGGAACTTCTCCCGCCGGGAGACGCCGTCAAGTTTCTCCCGCAGCGCCCGGTCCCGGGGATCGTCAAAGTATAGACTGCGGACGGTGTAACTGCCGCCCCGGGCGTGTGGGTCCGGGTACATCACCGCCCCCAGCCGCCGGCGCAGTACGATGTAGTCCGATTTAGTTATGGTGTACTTCACCTCGTGCCGTCTGTTCATGGGCCGTCACTCCCTTCAATGGCATCATTCTACAGGGCGAAACTGAAAAGAGCCTGAAATAATTTTTAACTATTTGTGAACGAGAATACAAAAATATCCCGCCCCAGACGCTCCGGGGCGGGATATGATGGAGAAAAATGCGTCTTAACTTTGCCGACAGCTACTTTACAGGAGGCTCCTATAGAGCTCCTTGATCTCCTCAACGCTGGTGTCCCTGGGGTTGCCGGGGCGGCAGGCGTCGGCGTAGGCGGACTCGGAGAGGAAGTCGATGTCCTCCTCCTTCAGTATGCCCTTGAGGTCCGTGGGGATACCCACGTCGGCGGAGAGTTTCTTGACGGCGGCTATCGTGGCTTTCGCGGCCTCCTCATCGCCCATGGCGTCGATACCGGGCACGCCCATGGCGCGGCCCACGGCGCGGTAGCGCTCGCCGGCGGCGGGGGCGTTGTACTCAAGGCCGGTGGGGAGGATTATGGCGCAGGCCACGCCGTGGGGGGTGTCATAGAGGGCGGAGAGGCCGTGGGCCATGGAGTGGACTATGCCGAGCCCCACGTTTGAGAAACCCATACCGGCTATATACTGCCCCAGGGCCATGCCCTCGCGGCCCTCCGGCGTGTTCTTTACGGCCCCGCGAAGGTTCTCCGAGATGAGCCTTATGGCCTCAAGGTGGAACATGTCCGAGATGGCGCAGTGGCCCTTCGTGATGTAACCCTCTATGGCGTGGGTGAGGGCGTCCATGCCGGTGGCGGCGGTGAGGGAGGCGGGCATGGAGCTCATCATCTCCGGGTCCACCACGGCGATCTCGGGGATGTCGTTCACGTCCACGCAGACGAACTTGCGCCGTTTCTCCACGTCGGTTATGACGTAGTTTATCGTGACCTCGGCGGCGGTGCCGGCGGTGGTGGGCACGGCGATGGTGAAGGTGGCGTGCTTCTTTGTGGGGGCCACGCCCTCAAGACTCCTGACGTCCGCGAACTCCGGGTTCTCCACGATTATGCCGATGGCCTTGGCGGTGTCCATGGCGGAGCCGCCGCCCACGGCGATGATGCAGTCCGCGCCGCTATTTTTGAAGGTCTCAACGCCCCTCTGGACGTTCTCAATGGTGGGGTTGGCCTTCACGTCCGAGTAGACGTCGTAGGGGAAACCGGCGCTGTCGAGAAGGACGGTGACGATGCCGGTGACGCCGAACTTCACAAGGTCCGGGTCCGTGACCACCAGGGCCTTCTTGTAGCCCCGGGCGGTGAGCTCGGGGACTATGTTGTCAACGGCGCCCTTGCCGTGGTAGGAAATGGTGTTTAGTACAATGCGGTCTGCCATAAATATTATCTCCTCGTATCAGATTCGTGGCGGGGGTCGTTCCCTAAAAATACCACTCCTATAATATACCACATATCAGTCCCATTTTCCACCAAAATACCGGATAAAATTATAAAAATTTTTGTGCCCCCCGACGACAGCTTAATAATACGGAATTTGCGTTTAGGGCTGGAAATTCGCGAATGGTTGTGTTATTATTAATGTGTATAGGCATATACTTTACGCATCAGTCTAAGTTTCCGGGGAGGTAGACAGAATGTCGATTTGGATGGCGATTTTTTTGGGGCTGGTACAGGGGCTCTCGGAGTTCCTGCCCATTTCGAGCTCGGGGCATCTCTCCATCTTCCAGAACCTTTTCAAGCTGGAGTACGCGGAGAACGAGCACCTGCTCTTTGACGTGCTGCTGCACGTGGGCACGCTGGTGGCGGTGTGCATATTCTACTGGCGGGATCTGAAGTCCATGGCCGTGGACTCCATAAACTTCCTAAAGGGCAGCAGCGGCAGCTCCGGGGAGGAGGGGCGCTTTAAGCCCTCGGTGAGGCTCGTCTTTATGATAATAGTCTCCATACTGCCGCTCTTCATCATCCTGCCCTTCAGCGACTACATAGACACCCTCTGCGGCAACACGCCCTTCATAGCCTTCGCCCTCATAATAACCGGCGCGCTGCTCTACGCCTCCGGGAGGCTCAGGGAGGGCCGCAAGAACGAGAAGACCTCCACCGTCATGGACGCCATCGTCGTGGGTCTCGCCCAGGCCGTGGCCACGATCCCCGGCGTCTCCCGCTCCGGCTCCACCATCACCGTGGGTCTCGCCCGGGGCTTTAAGCGGGACTACGCGGTGAAGTTCTCGTTCCTCATGTCCATCCCGGCCATTCTGGGCTCCGCGCTCCTCACGCTAATTAAGGCCATCGGCTCCGGCATAGTCTGGGCCAACGTCCCGGCCTACCTCCTGGGTATGCTGGTGGCGGGGGTGGTGGGGTACTTCGCCCTGAGGCTCCTCAAGAAACTTGTGGACGCCAACACCTTCAGCAAATTCGCCTACTACTGCTGGGGCGCCGGCGTGGTGACGCTCATACTCTCAATATTCATCCACTAAGGAGATATTCATGTCTGACCAAAAGAAAAAGCCCGCCGCCAAAAACTCCAGCGGCGGCGGGAGCGCATCGAAAAAGACTTCCTCCGGCGGCCGCGGACAGGCCCAGCGCAAGGCCGACGCCGCCAAACGCCTGGAGGAGAGACGCCGTCAGCGCCGGAGGAGCCTCGTGGCGCTGGCGCTTTTCGCCCTGGGGGTCTTCACGCTCCTGGGCTATTTCAGCAATAACGACGGCCTCGTCATTAAGTTCCTGCGTGGCCTCCTCACCGGCATACTGGGGGGCGGGTTCTACCTTCTGCCGCCCATGCTCATGGTGGGGGCCGTCATTCTCGGCATAAGCCGGAGCGAGGACGCGGTGAGCCGCGTGGCGGCGGCACTGTCTGTTCCCGTGCTGGTGGCGGCCTTTTGCGAGATATTCTCCTCCGCCGGAGTTGAGCCCAGCTTTAGGATGTTCGTGACCCTCTGGAACGACGGCCGCGCCCTCCGGGGCGGGGGAGCGCTGGGGGGCGCCATCGCGGTGCTCTTTGAGTACCTGTTTTCCGCCCTGGGGGCGGGGATCATATTGGGGGTGCTGCT
This sequence comes from uncultured Oscillospiraceae bacterium, assembly GCA_947628185.1. Classification (GTDB taxonomy): domain Bacteria; phylum Bacillota; class Clostridia; order Oscillospirales; family Oscillospiraceae; genus RUG626. The sequence continues at coordinate 70,097 of CANQYW010000002.1, read as the reverse complement.
GGTCTTCGCCGTCATGAACGTCTGCGGCCTCACCATCCCCGCCATGGTGGACATGGTGCGGGAGCGCCGGGCCGCCCGGGACGAGCGGGAGATGGAGCGCTACATGGACGAGCCGGAGCCCGAGCCCGCCCAAGGCCCCCGGGAGCGGGACCCGCGCCGGGCCAAGGGGTCCATAGATATCCCCCTCGACGACCCGGGGACGGACAAAGAGCCCCCGGCCCCCAAGCCCCGGAAGTCCCTCTTTAACCGGGAGCCGAGAGTGCCGACGCCGGACACCGTCTACAAAAAGTCCGCACCAGCACCAAAAAATGACTCAAATGACGCCGGGGACGAGCCCGCGGATGATGAAAAGAGCGAGCCTTCCGCGGAGGAGCCCAAGTCTGGCCGTAAATCTGTCCCCGAGCCCGCCCCGGAGCCCCGGGAGACGGAGGAGGCGCCCCGGGGACGTTTCCGCGCCCCCGCGCCGGTGCCCATGACGGTGGACGTGGTGAAACGCGCCCCCGCCGGTGGTGAGACCGGGGATGAGGGCCGCGCTGAGCCCAAGAATGAGCCCAAAAGTGAGCAAAAATCCGAGCCCGAGAGGACGTCCCGCGCCGCCATCCAGAGGGACACCGCCCGGGAGGCGGAGGACATCGGCAGCCTCATTGAGGAGAGCGCCCGGCAGGACATCGCCCAGGGGGCCCAGGAGTACAGGTACCCGCCGGTGTCGCTCCTCTCCGAGCCCGTCCGGTCGGGGCAGAGGGACAGCGCGGAGGAACTTCGGGCCACGAAGGAGCGCCTGGAGCTCTGTCTCAGGAGCTTTGGGGTGAACGCGGTCATATCGAACATAGTGAACGGCCCCTCCATAACACGCTACGAGATGGAGCTGGAGATCGGCGTGAAATTAAATAAGCTCACGAGCCTCTCGGACGACATAGCCCTCGCCCTCGGCGTGGCGGGTGTGCGCATAGCCGCCATACCGAATAAGATATCCACCGTGGGCATAGAGGTGCCCAATAAGAACGTGAGCACCGTCTATCTCCGGGACATCATAGCCTCCCCGGAATTTCGGAACGCCAAGTCGAAACTCACCTTCGCCATCGGCAAGAACATAAGCGGCGACGTGATGGTGGGGAACATATCAAAACTCCCGCACCTCTTAGTGGCCGGTACCACCGGCTCCGGCAAGTCCGTGTGCCTCAACTCCCTCATACTGAGCCTCATGTACAAGGCCTCCCCGGAGGAGGTGAAGTTCATCATGGTGGACCCGAAGATGGTGGAGTTCAGGATCTACAACGGCATACCGCACCTGCTCATCCCCGTGGTGACGGAGGCCAAGAAGGCCGCCGGGGCGCTGCAGTGGGCGGTGACGGAGATGATGAAGCGCTACCGCCTCTTCTCCGACGCCGGGGCCCGGGACATAGCCAGTTACAATGAGTACATCGCCGGGTCCGAGACCCCCAAGATGCCCCAGATAGTCGTCATAATAGACGAGCTGGCGGACCTCATGATGATAGCCGCCAAGGAGGTGGAGGAGTCCATCTGCCGCGTGGCCCAGATGGGCCGCGCCGCCGGTGTGCACCTGGTGATAGCCACCCAGAGCCCGAGGGCGGACGTCATAACCGGCCTCATGAAGGCGAACATCCCCTCCCGCATAGCGCTGAAAGTTGCCTCCTCCCTGGAGTCCCGGATAATCCTGGACGCCGGAGGCGCGGCGGACAAGCTCATCGGCAACGGGGACATGCTCTACGCCCCCATCGGGGCCTCCAAACCCACCAGGATCCAGGGCACCTGGGTCTCGGACGAGGAGCGTGAGAAGGTCATAGAGTACGTAAAACAGAGCGGCGAGGCGGTCTACTCCCAGGACGTCATACACGAGATCGAGCGGGCCGCCGCCGAGAAGGACGGCGGCAAGGCCGCGCCGGCGCAGGAGGAGCTGGGACACGATTACGACGAGCTCCTTCCCCAGGCGGCGGACATAATATTCGAGACCGGGACGGCCAGCGTCTCGCTCCTCCAGCGGCGGCTCAAGCTGGGCTACGCCCGGGCGGCGAGGATCGTGGACCAGCTGGAGGAGTGCGGCATACTGGGGCCCTTTGAGGGCTCAAAGCCCCGGCAGATACTGATAACCCGCCAGCAGTGGCAGGAGATGCAGTTCATAAACGGCACCGCCCCGGCGGAGACTATTGACACAGAGGACACCGCCCCCCAGGGGGACGGGGAGAGCGAGGATGAGGATGATCCGGATCTACGCTGACAGCACAAACGACCTGGGCCCGGAGCTCATAGCCCGGTACAACATCAAGATCGTGAACCTATATGTGAATATGGGCGGCAAGACGTACACCGACTGGGTGGATATAACCCCGGACGAGATTTACGACTGGTCGGACGCCAACGACACCACCCCCGTGACGGCGGCATTCTCCATCGGCGACGCGGAGGAGGCCCTTCGGGAGGCGGTGGAGAGGGGGGAGGATGTGCTCTTCTTCGGGATATCCTCGGAGCTCTCCGCCTCCTGCAACATCTTCCGCCTGGCGGCGGAGAACCTTGACTACTCGGAGCACGTGGAGGTCATCGACTCCCGCAACCTCTGCACCGGCATCGGCCTCCTCATATTAAAGGCGGCGGAGCTCATCGAGTCCGGGGAGACGGACCTCCACCGGGCGGCGGAGTACGTCCGCGCCTTCGTGCCGAGGGTCATGACCACGTCCGTCATTGAGACGCTCCTCTACATCCACCGGGGCGGCCGGTGCAGCGCCGCCACGGCGCTCTTTGCGGGGGCCCTCAGGATAAAGCCCAAGATATTTGTGGCCGACGGCAAACTCACCGTGGCCAAGAAGTACCGGGGAAAACAAAATGACGTCATCCGCCGCTACTACGCGGAGCTGGAGCCGGACCTCCGCCGGGCCGACCCGGACGCGGTGTTCGTCTCCCACACCGGGCGGCTGGACGAGGCCATAATAGAGGAGATCGCGGGGAAGGTCCGGGCCCTCGGGCACTTTAAGCACGTCTACGTCACGAGGGCCGGGAGCGTCGTCACCATCCACTGCGGCCCCGGCACATTGGGGGTATTTTATATCGCGGGGGAGTAAGGGAGCATCTATGTTCATAAACTGCCTTGACCTGGAGGGCGTTTTGACGCCGGAGATATGGATAGCCTTCGCCGAGAGCACGGGGATACCGGAGCTCCGGCGCACCACCAGGGACGAGCCCGACTACTCGCGCCTTATGGAGTTTCGCCTCTCGGTGCTCCGCCGTCACGGCCTGGGCCTCCGGGAGATACGGGAGGTCATCGGCGCCATGGAGCCCCTGCCCGGCGCCCGGGAGTTTTTAGATGAGCTCCGGCGGCGGGGTCAGGTGGTGATAATCAGCGACACCTTCCAGGAGTTCGCCATGCCGCTCATGGAGAAACTGGGGTACCCGACCCTATTTTGCAATAGCCTGACGCTGGGCCCGGGAGGGGAGATAGAGGGCTACGCCATGCGGTGCGTAAACTCCAAGCTCGCCACGGTCCGGGCGCTCCAGTCCATCGGGTTTGAGACCATATCCGTGGGCGACAGCTACAACGACCTTGCCATGATAAGGGCCAGCCGCGCCGGGTTCCTGTTCCGAACCACATGTGAGATACGCTCAGAGAACCCGGACATACCATCTTTTGAGGACTACCACAGCCTCCTGGGGGCCATGATCTCGGCCGCAGGGGATACTGAGTAAATATTTTTAAGGAGATTAAGTTAAGTATGGCAAAGAAACAGTTCAAAGCGGAGTCCAAGAGGCTCCTGGACCTCATGATCAACTCCATATACACCCACAAGGAGATATTTCTCCGGGAGATAATCTCCAACGCCAGCGACGCAATAGACAAGCTCTGCTACATCGCCCTCACTGACGAGAAGGTGGGCAAGAGCCGGGATGACTTCCGCATCCGCGTGACGCTGGACAAGGAGGCCCGCACCATCACCGTCTCTGACAACGGCGTTGGCATGACGAGGGCGGACATGGAGGAGAACCTGGGCGTCATCGCCCACAGCGGCAGCCTCAAGTTCAAGTCCGAGATGGAGAAGGACGAGGAGGGCGTTGACATCATCGGCCAGTTCGGCGTCGGATTTTACAGCGCTTTCATGGTCAGCGACAACGTGAAGGTCGTCTCCCGGGCTTACGGCGAGGAGACCGCCTCCCAGTGGGAGAGCTCCGGCGCCGACGGCTACACCATAACGGACGCCCAGCGCCCCGAGCCCGGCACGGACGTCATAATGCACGTAAAGCCGGACACTGAGGACGAGAACTACTCCGAGTTCCTGGAGAGCTGGAAGATCCGGGAGCTCATCAAGCGCTACTCCGACTATGTGCGTTTCCCCATCCGCATGGACGTGGAGCACACGGAGTACAAGGAGACCGGCGAGAAGGACGAGCACGGCCACCCCAAGACCGAGCCCGTCACCCACGTGGAGGAGGAGACCATAAACAGCATGGTCCCCATCTGGCAGCGTATGAAGAGCCAGGTCTCCGACGCGGAGTGCATACAGTTCTATAAGGATAGGTTCCACGACTACGAGGACCCGGTGGCGGTGATAAGGGTGAACGCCGAGGGGCTGACCTCCTACAAGGCGATGCTCTTCATCCCCTCAAAGGCCCCCTACGACTTCTACAGCCGTGACTTCAAGCCGGGCCTCGCGCTATATAGCTCCGGCGTGCTCATTATGGAGAACTGCGCCGACCTGCTCCCAGAGTGCTTTAGGTTCGTGCGGGGCGTCGTTGACAGCCCGGACCTCTCCCTCAACATCTCAAGGGAGATATTGCAGCACGACCGCCAGCTCAAGACCATCGCCGGGAACCTGGAGAACAAGATAAAGTCCGAACTCCTCTCCCTCCAGACCAGCGACCCGGAGAAGTACGATAAATTCTGGGAGAGCTTTGGCCGCCAGATAAAGTACGGCGTCGTGGGGGACTACGGCATGAAGGCGGAGATGCTGCGGGACCTCCTGAAGTTCCACTCCTCCGCCGACGAGAAACTCACTACCCTCAAGGACTACGCCGCCCGTATGCCCGAGTCCCAGAAGTACATCTACTACGCGGCGGCGGAGAGCCTCAGGACCGCCGCGGGACTCCCCCAGAACGAGCAGGTGCGCTCCAAGGGGTATGAGATACTCTACTTCGTGGAGGACGTGGACGAGTTCGTGGCCCAGATCCTCCGGGAGTACGAGGGGAAGGAGCTCAGGAGCGTCACCGGCGGCGACCTGGGACTCGACAGCGACGAGGAGCGTCAGGAGCAGAAGGAGACTCTGGAGCAGAAGAAACCCCTCCTCGACTTCCTTAAAGATACCCTCTCCGGGGACGTGGTGGACGTTAAACTCTCCGCCGCCCTCGTCTCCAGCGCCGTCTGCATGTCCTACGAGGGCGATATAACCCTCGAGATGGAGAGGTACTTCCGCTCCATCCCCGGCGAGGCGGGGGATAAGATAAAGGCCCGCCACGTCTTAGAGCTCAACCCCAACCACCCGGTGTTCGCCGCACTGGAGCGGGCCTACGATGAGGACCGGGAGCGCTGCGTGAAGATAGCGAGGGTCCTGTGCACCCAGGCGAAACTCCTGGCCGGCATACCGGTGGAGGATCTGGCGGCCTACACCGAGGACGTCTGCGGGCTGATATGAGGATATAATCTCACCACAAATTAGTCATTTTACGGCCACTTCGGCGCGGAGCTCGTTCTCCGCGCCGTTTCCGTCGAGGAAGTCACGGAGGTTTCTGATGGTCGTCTCCGCTATGGTCCTGAGTGCTCCGTCGGTGAGAAACGCCTGATGGCTGGTGACCAGCACGTTGGGCTGGGAGAGCAGGAGGTTTAAGGTGTCGTCCCGCATGACCTTTGAGGACACGTCCTCGTAGAAGACGTCCGCCTCCTCCTCGTAGACGTCGAGCCCCGCGGCCCCCACCTTGCCGGACTTTATGGCGTCCAATAGCGCGTCACTGTCGAGGAGCGCGCCCCGGGAGGTGTTTATGATGACCACCCCGTCCCGGAGCATATGGAAGGTGCCACGGTTTATGAGGTGGTACGTCTCCGGCGTCAGGGGGCAGTGTAGGGAGAGGACATCCGAGCGGCGGCAGAGCTCATCGAACCGCACGTACTCTATCCCCGCGCCCCAGACGGGGTCCACGTCGTAGGCTATGACCCGCATGTCGAGCCCCCGGCACATGTTGGCGAACTTGAGTCCCACCCGGCCTGTGCCCACGATCCCCACCGTCTTCCCGGCGAGGTCCATCCCCGTGAGCCCCTCCAAGCTGAAGTTCCGCTCCCTGGTCCTCGTGAATGCCTTGTGGGTGCGGCGGGTGAGCGTCAGCAGCAGAGCCAGGGCGTGTTCCGCCACGGTGGAGGGGGAGTAGGCCGGTACGCGGAAGATGTGTACCCCGAACTCCTCCGCAGCTTTGAGGTCCACGTTATTGAACCCCGCGCACCTGAGGGCCACGGCGGTGAGGCCCAGGGAGGAGAAGATCTTGAGTACGTCACGGTTCAAGGTGTCGTTCACGAATGCGCAGGCGGCCCGGGCGTTGTGGGCGAGGATGGCCGTCTCCGGGGTGAGGCGGCTCTCATAGTAGCGGATGGAGAACCCGGCGGGGCCGGAGAGCTTGTCGAACCAGGGCTTATCGTAGGAGCGGGCGTCAAAGAAGGCTATATCGTCCATTTGGACCTCCAAAAAATGTTTTTGTATAGTATAACCCGGCCGGCGGCCTGTGATTCCGCCTCTTTTATAATATTAGTTGTGGAAAAACGCCAAGATATATTATATAATAACTGCATCTGCATAATTATAGTTTGCGTACAGCAACGGAGGAGATCGCATGAAAAATTCCGAGAAGACCCTTGATATGATAGTCAACCTCTGCAAGAGCCGCGGATTTATCTACGCCGGCAGCGAGATCTACGGCGGGCTCGCCAACTCCTGGGACTACGGCCCCCTGGGCGTGGAATTTAAGAACAACGTAAAGAGGGCGTGGCTCAAGAAGTTCGTCCAGGAGAGCCGCCTCAACGTGGGCCTGGACGCCGCCATCATCATGAACCCCCAGACCTGGGTGACAACGGGCCACGTGGCCAGTTTCTCCGACCCGCTCCTTGATTGCAAGTCCTGCAAGGCCCGCCACAGGGCGGACAAGCTCATCGCCGACAGCCACCCGGAGGAGAACACCGACGCCATGAGCTTTGACGACATGGACAAGTTCATAGCCTCCCACGAGGACGTGGTCTGCCCCGTCTGCGGCAAGCACGACTTCACCCCCATCCGCAAATTCAACCTCATGTTCAAGACGGCCATCGGCGTCACGGAGGACTCCTCCTCCACCTGCTACCTGCGGCCCGAGACCGCCCAGGGCATATTCGTGAACTTCCCCAACATCCAGCGCACCACCCGCCGGAAACTGCCCTTCGGCGTCTGCCAGGTGGGCAAGGCCTTCAGGAACGAGATAACCCCCGGTAACTTCACCTTCAGGACCCGGGAGTTCGAGCAGATGGAGTGCGAGTTCTTCTGCAAGCCCGGCACGGACCTTGAGTGGTTCGCCTACTGGAAGGACTTCTGCATAAACTGGCTGAAGTCCCTGGGCCTCAAGGAGGAGAACATGCGCTACCGGGACCACGAGCCGGCGGAGCTGGCTTTTTACTCCAAGGCCACCACGGACATTGAGTACGCCTTCCCCTTCACCGACTGGGGCGAGCTCTGGGGCATAGCCGACAGGACCGACTACGACCTCCGCCGTCACCAGGAGGCCTCCGGCCGGGACCTCACCTACTACGACCAGGAGGCCAACGAGCACTACATCCCCTACGTCATAGAGCCGAGTCTGGGCTGCGACCGGGTGGCGCTGGCGTTCCTCTGTGAGGCCTACGACGAGGAGCACCTGGTGGACGCCAAGGGCAAGGAGGACGTGCGCGTGGTGCTGAGGCTCCATCCGTTCCTCGCGCCCTTCAAGTGCGCCGTGCTGCCCCTCTCAAGAAAACTCTCCGAGAAGGCCATGGAGGTCCGGGATATGCTGGCTAAGTCCTTCATGGTGGACTTTGACGACGCCGCCTCCATCGGCAAGCGCTACAGGCGCCAGGACGAGATCGGCACGCCCATGTGCGTCACCTACGACTTCGACTCCGAGAACGACGGCTGCGTCACCGTCCGCGACCGGGACACCATGGAGCAGGTGCGCATAAAGATAGACGAGCTGGAGGACTACATCGCCCAGCGCGTGAAGTTCTGAGTTCATGAGAGCTTTCAAATGGCTGGGGGACCTAATCTATTATAACGGCGGCAGGGGCCCGGAGGACGGCAACAACTACTGGCGGCGATTCACCGCCGCCAGGTACGTCTACGTGGGCCTCATGCTCCTTATGATATCCCTTCTGGCGGGCCTCACGGCCCTCTACGTGGGGGCCACGTACCCGGGATACGAGTATGGGCGGCCCCTCTTTAGGACATACTTCCAGGAGCCCTACATCCTTATCGTGAACCTCATACCCGGGGTCCTCCTCTGCACGTTCTTTTACTTCCTGACGGGCCGGGCCTGGGGCGGCGTCCTGGGGTGCGTCCTCCCGGTGCTGGGGCTGGCGATAGCCGGGTTTTACAAGATGGACATCCGCCAGGAGACGCTGGTGGCCTCGGACCTGGGGCTCGTGGGGGAGGCCATGGGGGTAATATCAAATTACACCCTGAAGTTCACCCTCCGTACGGCGGTGACTATCGCCGCCTTTATTTTGAGTCTCGCCTTCGCGGCTATTTTCCTCCGGGGGAGGCTTAAAAATATCTGGGTGCGTGTTGGGGGGACGGCGGTGAGCCTCGCGCTCATCGTCCTCGCCATGGTCTTCATCTACCTCGACCCCGGCGTGGAGACGAAGATGGTCAACGACTCCTCCGGCCTTGGCAACTGGGTGGAGCAGCAGGTCTACGCCTACCGGGGGTTCGTCTACTCCTTCCTCCACTCCGTGGGGGACGTGGTGGACGCCCCGCCGGAGGGCTACAGCGAGGGCCGCGCCCGGGAGATACTCTCCCGCTACGAGGAGGGGACCATCGCGCCGGAGAGGCGCGTCAACGTCATAGCGGTGATGTTCGAGGCATACTCCGACCTCTCGGAGTACCCGGAGTTCGGCGTCTATGATGAGGTCTACGAGCCCTTCCACGAGCTTGAGGCCCAGAGCATATCCGGGCACCTCGTCGTCAATAAATTCGGCGGCGGCACCGTGGACACGGAGCGGAACTTCCTCACCGGGTTCACACCCATGGAGGGTTACCGCTCCCCCACGAACTCCTACGTCTATTTCCTCCGGCAGAACGGCTACTACGCCGAGGGCGTCCACCCCGGGGACGGCTGGTTCTACAACCGGGCGAATGTCCAGAGAAATCTTGGGTTCCAGAACTACTACTTCCTGGAGGACCTGGGCGGGGACAGGTCGGATGAGTGTTTCTTCAGATTTCTCACCGAGCGGGTGGAGGCGAGAGACGCGGGGACGCCCTACTTTAACTTCTCCGTCACATACCAGAACCACGGCGGTTATGACGGCTCCTCCACCGGCGAGGAGCAGTACCTCGAGCGTGGGGACCTCTCGGAGGAGAACTTCAATATTCTAAATAACTACCTCATCGGCATAGCCGACACGAGCCGCCGTATGCTGGACTTCGTGGACTCCCTCCGTGATGACCCGGAGCCCTTCGTTGTGGTGTTCTTCGGGGACCACAAGCCGTACCTCGCTGGCGCTTACGGCGGGGCGGGGGTCAACATGGATCTCTCCACCCCGGAGGGGTTCTACAACTACTACTCCACCCCCTACATCATCTGGGCCAACGACGCCGCTAAGGCCGCCACCGGCGGGAGTTTCACCGGGGAGGGCGGGGACTTCTCACCCACGTTCCTCATGGACAGGCTATTTGAGGAGTGCGGCTGGGGCCGGAGCGGATTTATGGCATTGACCCACGAGCTTTACGCCCATGTGGACATAATGAACACGGAGACCGACTCCTTCAGAGTCGCGGGCGAGCTCACAAAGACCCCCACGGGGGAGGCCCTGGGGCTCCTGGAGGACTACAGGATAGCCCAGTACTATTTAAGGCACAACTTCAACTACTCTGAGCTTTACGGAGGCTGAGATGAGAGACGGATTTATTAAGACCGCCGCCGCCACACCGAGTATCCGGGTGGCGGACTGCGCTTTCAACGGCCGGAAGATAACGGACCTTATCCGTGAGGCCGCGGGTTTGGGCGTCAAGGTCCTTGTGTTCCCGGAGCTATGCGTGACGGGCTACACCTGCGGGGATCTATTTTTGCAGAGGACCCTTTTGGCCTCGGCGGAGGCGACGCTGGAGAGGATAATGGGGGAGACGTCCGGGTTTGACATGCTCATCGCCCTGGGCCTCCCGGCGGCGCTGGAGGGGAAACTATACAACACCGCGGCGCTATTCTGTCACGGCGAACTCCTGGCCCTCGTGCCCAAGACCCACATACCAAACTACGGCGAATTTTACGAGCGGCGCTGGTTCGAGCCCGCCCCCGGCGAGGGCCGGAGGGTCGCGTTCGCGGGGCAGGAGACCTACTTCGGCACTGACGCGGTGCTGCGCTGCCGGAGCGTACCGGAGCTGGGCGTAGGCGTGGAGATCTGCGAGGATCTGTGGGCGCCGGAGCCAAACTCCGGGCGTCTCGCCGCCTGCGGGGCCACCATTATACTGAACCTCTCCGCCTCCAACGAGCTGGTGGGGAAGTCGGAGTACCGGCGGGAGCTGGTGAAGAACCAGTCAGCGAGGCTCCTCACAGCCTACGTCTACGCCGACGCCGGGGAGGGCGAGAGCACCACGGACCTCGTCTTCGCGGGCCACGATCTTATTTGCGAGAACGGTACCGTCCTCAATGAGCGCCGGTTCGTCACTGGCCTCACGGTGAGCGAGGTGGATGTTAAGCGCCTCACCTTCGAGCGCCGCCGGATGACCACCTTCCCGCCGGAGGAGCGGGCTTTTACCATCCCCTTCGATCTCAAGGTGGAGGAGACCACCCTCACCCGGAGCCTCGCCCGGAACCCTTTCGTGCCGGAGGGGCAGGAGGCCCGGGACAGGCGCTGCCAGGAGATATTCACCATCCAGTCCCAGGGACTTAAAAAGCGCGCGGAGCACACGGGGGCGAGGAGGCTCGTGATCGGCGTATCCGGCGGGCTGGACTCCACCCTGGCGCTCCTTGTGGCCCACAGGACGGCCCTGAGTCTCGGCCTCCCAGCCAGCGCTGTGCTGGCCGTCACCATGCCCTGCTTTGGCACCACGGAGCGGACGAAGTCCAACGCCACGGCCCTCTCGGAGCGCCTGGGGGCGGAGCTCAGAACGGTGGACATCACCGAGAGCGTGCTGCTGCACTTTAAGAGCATCGGCCACGACCCCAAGGTCCAGAGCGTGGTCTTTGAGAACGCCCAGGCCCGGGAGCGCACACAGGTGCTGATGGACATAGCCAACGCCGAGAACGGCATCCTTGTGGGGACCGGGGACCTCAGCGAGCTGGCCCTGGGCTGGGCCACATATAACGGCGACCACATGAGCATGTACGGCGTGAACGGCGGCGTCCCCAAGACGCTTGTCCGGTACGTGGTGGGGTGGTACGCGGACACCTGCGGGGACGATGAGGTCTCCGCGCTATTAAATGACATTTTGGCGACCCCCGTGTCGCCGGAACTCCTGCCAGCGAAGGACGGGGAGATAAGCCAGCGGACGGAGGACATAGTGGGCCCCTACGAGCTCCACGATTTCTTCCTATACCACTTCCTGCGCTGGGGCGCGGAGCCGGAGAAGGTACTGCGGCTGGCCTCCATCGCCTTTGAGGGTGTCTACAGCCGGGAGGAGATACTGCGCTGGCTCAAAACATTCATAAAGCGTTTCTTCGCCCAGCAATTCAAGCGCTCCTGTCTGCCGGACGGCCCGAAGGTGGGCTCTGTTGCGCTCTCCCCCAGGGGCGACTGGCGCATGCCCAGCGACGCCTCCGCCGTCACCTGGCTCGAGAGGCTGGGGGTGCGGGATGTCTGAACTCATAGCCGCCCCGGCCACTGGCCGGGGCGTCAGCGCCATCGGGGTCATAAGACTCTCCGGCGAGGGGGCCATTGAGGCCGTGGACAGGGTCTTTAAAGCGAGGTCCGGGAGGCCCATGGCCTCCGCCCCGGATAGAAAGCTCGTCTACGGCGGGGTGTACGACGCCGCCGGCGCGCTCCTTGATATGTGCCTCTGCACCGTCTCCCGGGGCCCCGGAAGTTACACCGGCGAGGACACGGCGGAGCTCCAGTGCCACGGCTCGCCGGTGGCCATGTCACTAATATTGGAGGAACTATTTAAAATCGGCGCACGGCTCGCCCAGCCCGGTGAGTTCACAAAGAGGGCCTTCCTCAACGGCCGCATGGACCTCACGGGGGCGGAGGCCGTCATAGACCTCATAGAGGCGGAGACCGAGGCGGCGGTGAAGAACGCATCCGCCCAGCTCTCCGGGGCCGTCACCCGCCGGGCGGAGGAGGTGTACTCCGCGCTCCTCGACATGGCCGCCCACTTCCACGCGGTGGTGGATTGGCCGGACGAGGACATAGAGGACTTTGACGCCGCCCGTTACGCCGCCGTCCTCCGCTCCGCCGCCGGGACGCTCCGGCGGCTCCTTGACTCCTTCGGCCGGGGCCGGATATTGAAAGAGGGCGTACGGGCGGCGCTCATCGGGCGGCCAAACGTGGGAAAATCCTCCCTCCTCAACGCCCTCGTGGGGTTCGAGCGGGCCATCGTGACCCCCACCCCCGGCACCACCAGGGACACGGTGGAGGAGCGGGCGGTCCTCGGGGGCGTCGCCGTGCGCCTCACGGACACCGCCGGACTCCGGGAGACCCCGGACGCGGTGGAGCGCATAGGAGTCGAGCGGGCCCGGGAGGCCGCGGATGAGGCGGAGCTCATCATAGGCGTCTTTGACGGCTCCGAGAGGGCGGCCCCGGAGGATATTGAGGTCATGGAAACCCTCAAGCGCGCCGGGCGGGCCATAGCCGTCTTTAATAAATCTGACCTGCCGCAGCGCCTGGAGCTGGAGACGCCCCACATATCCGTCTCCGCCGCCACCGGGGAGGGGATAGAGCGCCTCGCGGAGGCCATAGGTGAGCTCTTTCGCGGGGAGCCCCTGCCGGAGGGGGAGATATTGACGAACGCCCGCCAGGCCGGGGAGGTGCGCCGCGCCGCAGAGGCCATAGAGGAGGCGGAGACGGCCCTCCGGGAGGGCGTCACGCCCGACGCCGTCCTCACCGGGATAGAGGACGCGATGGCGGCGCTGGCGCGGCTCACCGGGAGGAGCGCCGCCGCCGACGTGACTGATAGAATTTTCCAAAGATTTTGCGTGGGAAAGTGAATTTTTCCTTCATATGGGTTGAAATACCCGGCGGATATTGTTATAATGAGTTGTCACCGATGTGAGAATTTTAGCGAGGGAAAACAATATTTTGTATACAAGGGAGAATGAGAAAATGTCAAAAAAGTACGTCTACCTCTTTTCTGAGGGCAACGCCAACATGCGGGAGCTCCTGGGCGGCAAGGGCGCGAACCTGGCCGAGATGACCAACATCGGCCTGCCGGTGCCCCAGGGATTCACCATCACCACCGAGGCCTGCACCCAGTACTACGAGGACGGCCGCACCATCAACGACGAGATAATGGCGGAGATCATGGAGTACGTGGCCAAGATGGAGGAGATGAACGGCAAGAAGTTTGGGGATCTGCAGAATCCCCTGCTGGTCTCCGTCCGCTCCGGCGCCAGGGCCTCCATGCCCGGCATGATGGACACGATCCTGAACCTCGGCCTCAATGACGACGTGGTGGCGGCCATGATCGCCGGCAACCCCGACCCCAAGTTCGAGCGCTTTGTGTACGACTCCTACCGCCGTTTCATCCAGATGTTCTCTGACGTCGTCATGGAGGTGGGCAAGAAGTACTTTGAACAGCTCATCGACGCCATGAAGGAGCGCAAGGGCGTCCACTACGACGTGGAGCTCACCGCCGCCGACCTCAAGGAGCTGGCGGAGGAGTTCAAGGCCCAGTACAAGGCCCAGATCGGCGAGGACTTCCCCTCCGACCCCAAGGTACAGCTCTACGAGGCCATCCGGGCGGTGTTCCGCTCCTGGGACAACCCCCGCGCCAACGTCTACCGCCGGGATAACGACATCCCCTACTCCTGGGGCACGGCCGTCAACGTCATGCCCATGGTGTTCGGCAACCTCAACAACAACTCCGGCACCGGCGTGGCCTTCACCCGCGACCCCGCCACCGGCGAGAAGAAGCTCATGGGCGAGTTCCTTGTGAACGCCCAGGGCGAGGACGTTGTGGCCGGTGTCCGCACCCCCATGCCCATAGCTCAGATGGCCGAGCAGTTCCCCGAGGCCTATGCCCAGTTCGTGGAGGTCTGCCGCATCCTGGAGGACCACTACCGCGACATGCAGGACATGGAGTTCACCGTTGAGAACGGCAAGCTCTACATGCTCCAGTGCCGTAACGGCAAGCGCACCGCCCAGGCGGCATTGAAGATCGCCTGCGACCTGGTGGACGAGGGCATGATAGACGAGAAGAAGGCCGTCTCCATGATAGACCCCCGCAACCTTGACACCCTCCTCCATCCCCAGTTCGACCTGGACGCCATCAAGAAGGCGGAGCCCATAGGCAAGGGCCTTGGCGCCTCCCCCGGCGCCGCCTGCGGCAAGATTGTCTTCTCCGCCGAGGACGCCAAAGCCTGGGCCGCCAGGGGCGAGAAGGTGGTCCTTGTCCGTCTCGAGACCTCCCCGGAGGACATTGAGGGCATGAAGGCCGCCCAGGGCATACTCACCGTCCGCGGCGGTATGACCAGCCACGCCGCCGTCGTGGCCCGCGGCATGGGCACCTGCTGCGTCTCCGGCTGCGGCGACATAAACATGGACGAGGCCAACAAGAAGTTCACCCTCGCCGGAAAGACCTTCCATGAGGGCGACCCCATATCTATCGACGGCTCCACCGGCAACATCTATGACGGGCTCATCCCCACGGTGGACGCCACCATCTCCGGCTACTTCGGGCGCCTCATGGACTGGGCGGACAAGTACCGCACCATGAAGGTCCGCACAAACGCTGATACCCCCAGGGACGCCAAGAAGGCCCGCGAGCTGGGCGCCGAGGGCATCGGCCTCTGCCGTACCGAGCACATGTTCTTCGGCGAGGGACGTATAGACGCCTTCCGTGAGATGATCTGCTCCGAGACGGTGGAGGAGAGGGAAGTGGCCCTCGCCAAGATCCTCCCCATGCAGCAGTCCGACTTCGAGGCCCTCTACGAGGCCCTGGAGGGCACGCCCGTCTGCATCAGGTTCCTGGATCCCCCGCTCCACGAGTTCGTCCCCACCGAGGAGGCGGACATCGCCCTTCTGGCCGAGGCCCAGGGCAAGAGCGTTGAGACCATAAAGGCCATAATCACCGCCCTCCACGAGTTCAACCCCATGATGGGCCACCGCGGCTGCCGTCTCGCCGTGACATATCCCGAGATAGCCAAGATGCAGACCCGCGCCGTCATCCGCGCCGCCATAAACGTCCAGAAGGCCCACCCCGACTGGCACCTGGTGCCGGAGATCATGATCCCCCTGGTGGGAGACGTGAAGGAGCTCAAGTACGTCAAGAAGTTCGTGGTGGAGACCGCCGACGAGGAGATAGCCGCCGCCGGTGTTGATATTGAGTACCAGGTCGGCACCATGATCGAGATCCCCCGCGCCGCCCTCACCGCCGACGACATAGCCCGCGAGGCCGACTTCTTCTGCTTTGGCACCAACGACCTCACCCAGATGACCTTCGGTTACAGCCGTGACGACGCCGGCAAGTTCCTCAACTCCTACTACGACGCCAAGATCCTGGAGTTCGACCCCTTCGCCAAGCTCGACCAGACCGGTGTCGGCAAGCTGATGGCGATGGCCATAAATCTCGGCCGGCCCGTGAATCCCAAGCTCCATGTGGGCATCTGCGGCGAGCACGGCGGCGACCCCGCGTCCGTCGAGTTCTGCAACAGCCTGGGCCTCGACTACGTCAGCTGCTCCCCCTTCCGTGTACCCATAGCCCGCCTCGCCGCCGCCCAGGCCGCGATAAAGCAGGCAAAATAAATCTCATAAAAGTATGATCAAAGCCGCCGCAGCTTAACTTCGCTGCGGCGGCTTTAGCATACGTGCGCCCGGCGTGGGCAACAACTAAGCGGTAGGACGTGGATTAGTCACCCCCTCCTACCCAATTGATAAGAGCAACATATGTGTTATGGGACTTGCTATTTTTTGCATAATTTAGTATAATACAAATGTCGAGATATGTGAAAATGGATATATTTCGTTATGAAACGGGAGAACACAATGAGTACGAAACAAAAATTTGGTGGACCGTGGACAGTTGAGAAACTTAGCATTTTATCCAATTACCTGAACTTTTACACAACGGCACTAAAGAGCCAAAATTTCCAGCTTATATACATTGATGCCTTTGCCGGAACAGGAAAAATCAAAATCGGCGATGGAGATCAGTATGAGGAGATAGATGGCTCCGCTAAACTTGCTTTGCAATCAAAAGGACAATTCGCACAATACATTTTTATTGAAAAGAAGAAGTCTTTTGCTGATGAACTTACAGAGATGGTCAATTGCGAATTTCCCGATATAAAATATAAGGTAAGGATTGAACGGGGAGATTGCAATCAAATCTTACTTAATATCTGTCAACGTGTAAATTGGCGTAAGGCAAGGGCGGTTTTGTTTCTTGACCCTTATGCAGCAGATGTCAGATGGGAAACACTTCAGGCAGTTTCTGCAACGGAAGCAATAGATGTATGGTATCTTTTCCCTTTTAGTGCAGTTAACCGAATGATGAAACGAAAGGGGGAGATGGATCCAGCGTGGGAGGCAAAGTTAAATTCCGTTTTTGGCGATAACACTTGGAAGGATCGGTTCTATCACGAAGACCCACAGCTGAACCTTTTCGGCACGACCGAAATGATAGGTGAAGTCAGCAGAGTTGGACTCCAACAATACATCGAAGAACGCCTTGGCCTCACCTTTGCTAAGGTATCAAACAATTCAAGGATTCTATATAACCGCAAGAAAAACCCACTTTTTCTCTTCTGCTTTGCAATATCCAACAAACGTGCATCGGCAATCAGTTTAGCCTTAAAAGTTGCAAATTATATATTAAAAGACCAAAATCCCAGTTGAGGATGAATGCTATGAAACGAAAATCCCTGATATATAAAACCGGGGTGGAGTATGGGGACTATACACTGAATCATGCTTTAGGGTGTTCCCACGGATGCAGATACCCTTGTTATGCTTACATGATGGCAAAGCGATTTGGAAATGTAAAAAGCTATGAGGAATGGATCCAGCCGCAGATTGTAGAAAATACTTTGGAACTTCTTCGACAGGAGCTCCCCAGGTTCAAGGATAAGATTCAACAGCTCCATCTTTGCTTTACAACGGATCCATTTATGTATGAACATGATGAGATTGCGCGGATGAGTATAAAGGTATTGCAAGAGGCAAACGCACAAGGAATCCGTTGTTCTGTTTTGACAAAGGGCCTTCTCCCAGAATGTTTGGTTACTCTCTCCAGAGAAAATGAATATGGAATCACAGTCGTTTCCTTGAACGATCATTTTATCCATGAATACGAGCCGGGAGCAGCACCAATCCAAGCGCGAATCCAAGCACTGAGATTTTTGCATGACAGCGGGTGCAAAACCTGGGTCAGCATAGAGCCATATCCAACACCCAACATTGTGGAACAGAACCTGGCAGATATCCTGGATGCTGTCTCATTTGTCGACAAAATCATTTTCGGGCGTCTCCACTATAATAGGATGGTTACTGAATATGATGGCTATCAATCGTATTACAATCAATGTGTGACTCGGGTTATAGATTTCTGCACTCACCACGAAATTGCCTACCACATTAAGACAGGGACATTACAAGCGAAGGAGGCCAACTAAATGGCGCGTCCAAGGAAAAAGCAGGATGTTGTCGTCGATGCCGGGAAAATGCGAGACATCGAAGCCTATACCCACGACGACAAGAAACGTACCAACAATCCCCCGGTCGGTATGGCCCAGCACGATAAGGCTGAGGAAAAAGTAAAGACCTACCAGTTTGACCCCCATCTCGACCCAACCCTTCAATGGGCCGGTAAAGCGGAAGGGACGAGCTTTGATGTGCCCACTTCCTCCATCCATATCCACGAGTCAATAATACCGCACAGCATCATTTCAAGAGTCATGAAGGAATACTCGAATGCACTGGAGGGACAGCTGGAGGGACAGCAGTCTTTATTCCCTGCGGAGACTCCCGCCGAACGGATGCGCCGCCGGAAGGAGAGCATCGAATTTTACCAGCACGGCGTCGATTGGACCAACAGGCTGATCGCGGGCGACAGTCTGGTCATCATGAACTCTCTCATGGAGAAGGAAGGCATGGCCGGAAAGGTGCAGATGGTGTACATCGATCCGCCATACGGTATCAAGTACGGCTCCAATTTCCAGCCCTTTGTGGATAAGCGGGATGTGAAGGACAGAAAGGACGAGGATTTGACCCAGGAGCCGGAGATGATCAAGGCCTTCAGGGATACCTGGGAACTGGGAATTCATTCCTATCTCACCTATCTTCGTGACCGTCTGCTGTTGGCGCGGGAACTGCTGGCGGACAGTGGGAGTGTGTTTGTACAGATAAGTGATGAGAATGTACACTTAGTACGTTGTGTATTGGATGAGATTTTTAGAAAAGAAAATGAATGTGCAACGATTATCTGGAAAAAAGGAACGCCTACCTCCAAAATCATACGTAATTCATTTAATTATCTGTTATGGTATGGGAAAAAGATTGATTGTGTTGGGGAAAAAACGCACAAATTGTTTTTAGAGAGGACAGGACTTGAAGGTTCAACCGAAGATCCCAAAAAACTTGCCTTGTGGGGTGAATTCGTTAGCGGAGAAGTTCGCCCTTTGACAACGGAAGAGAAACGGAACATTTTATTTACAAGTCAACATGCAAAAGTGTTCCGTGTTGATAAAGTGATTGAAAGGGGAGATGACCCAGAAAGAAAATTCACAGTTGCTCTTGACGGCAGTGATTTTTGCCCAAAAAAAGGTTATGTTTGGCGAGGGAAACGGGAGCAGATAGAACGGTTAATTAAAAATAATCGCCTAATTAAAACAAAAGAAGGTTACGGATACAAATTTTATGTTTCCGATTTTCCGGCAATAGAGATTACGAATTTATGGGAAGACACTGCTGGGAAAATCCCTGATATGATTTATGCTGTACAGACAAATGAGAAAATATTACAGCGCTGTATACTTATGACCACAGACCCCGGTGATCTTGTTTTGGACATCACCTGCGGCAGCGGAACAACCGCATACGTGGCCGAGCAGTGGGGCCGTCGGTGGATCACCTGCGACACCTCGCGGGTTGCCATCACGCTGGCCAAGCAGCGGCTTATGACGGCCACATTCGACTATTACAAACTGGCCCATGAGGAACAAGGTGTAGGCAGCGGTTTCGTCTATAAGACGGTGCCGCATATCACGCTGAAATCCATCGCCAATAACGAGCCGCCAGCCACTGAGACGCTCTATGACCAGCCGGAGATCGACAAGACCAAGATTCGCATTTCCGGCCCCTTTACCGTGGAGGCGCTTCCAGCGCCCGTGGTGAAACCGTTGGACGAGATAGGCGAGGAGGAGGAAGACTTCAGCGCCAAACAGTCCGATTGGCGGGATCAGCTTTTCGCTACAGGTATCATGGGTCGCGGAGGCAGCCGACTGGAATTCAGCCGCGTGGAGCCGCTGTCCGGGACGAAGTTCCTACAGGCGGAGGCGGAGACAAAAGAGGACACGCCACGCCGGGCTGTGATCTGCTTTGCCGGGGAGACTAAGCCTCTGGATTCCAGGATGGTCGCTCTGGCCATGGACGAGGCGGAAACCTTGCGGCCCTCTCCTAAACTCATCATTTTTGCCGCGTTTCAGTTCGACCCGGAGGCGGCCAAGGATATCGACGAGACAAACTGGCCCGGTGTGACACTGCTGAAAGCTCAGATGAACACCGATTTGATGACGGAGGATCTGAAGAAAAAGCGCTCCTCCGACCAGTCCTTCTGGCTGGTGGGCCAGCCGGATGTGGAGCTGATCCAGGACAAGCGCAGCAAAACAAAATTCAAGGTTCGCGTGAACGGCTTTGACTATTATGACGTTACCAGGGGCGCTGTGAAATCGGGCGGCACCGACAAGATCGCTATGTGGATGCTGGATACCGATTACGACGGGTTGTGTATTAAACCCAAGCAGGTCTTTTTCCCTATGGGCGGCAAGAAAGACGGCTGGACAAAGCTTGCCAAGACCCTCAGGGCGGAGATCGATATGGAATTGATCGAGAAATATGCCGGGAACGAATCGTTATGGTTCAGCGCTCAGATCAACACTCAAATCGCTGTCAAAATTATTGATGACCGGGGAATTGAAAGCCTGAAAGTGATAAGGATAGGTGACGAGTGATGGCAGGAATCGATCAACTGATTATCAACTCAGCCTTTCGGGAGCCGACTCATCACTGGAAATATGACCTAAACAGCCAGTCCTTTATTCGTGAGGAAGGGCGACGCCCAGCCGGTTACTTCGTCGCCGGACAGGGCTCCAACCAGTATAACGATATCGGTAAATTTATTGAACTGCCGTTGGTCAACAGAATCCGGCCCCGCGTCAAGGCATGGCGGGAGGCCGGTTATCCCGGCGTGACCGGCGTGACCCATAAGCTGTTGGAGCATTGGAACGACGCCACGGCGCGGCAGTATCAGTTCTTTTATTGTCAGATGGATGCTATCGAGACACTGATTTGGCTGACAGAGGCCCCGGATTCAGAAAAAGTCGGCATTGATATTCCGGGCGATGGCGGTCTATTCCGGAGGATCTGCACGAAGTTGTGTACCGGCGGTGGCAAGACCACTGTGATGGCTATGCTGATTGCCTGGATGATCTGCAACAAGGTTACATATCCACAAGACAGGCGTTTCTCCAAATATGTATTCATCGTGGCCCCTGGACTGACCGTAAAAAGCCGTTTGCAGGTCCTCCAGACCGGTGGAGATGACAACTACTATGTTCAGTTCAATGTGGTTCCCATTGGCCTTATGGATAAGCTGCGCCAGGGCAAGGTGATGATCATCAACTGGCAGGCCTTAGCATGGGACAGCGAAGAGACCGTCGCAAAGCGTCGCAGTGTGGATAAGCGCGGCGCCAAAAGTGACGAGGCTTATACCCGTGAAGTGTTGGGCGAGATGTCCAATGCTCGGAATATCCTTGTTATCAACGACGAGGCCCACCATGCTTGGCGTAAAAATCCGGAAAACAAGGCAAAGACCAAAGAACAGAAAGCGGCCGAACAGCAAGCGACGATCTGGATCAGCGGATTGGATCGTATCCATAAGACGCGGAATATTTTGACCTGTTATGATTTTTCGGCTACTCCGTTTGCGCCTTCCGGGAAAAGAAATGACGAAGAGGCGTTGTTTGGGTGGATCGTCAGCGATTTTGGGCTAAACGACGGGATCGAATCCGGCCTTGTAAAGACCCCGCGTGTAGTAGTCCGTGATGATGGAACACCGGACGCTGTCAGTTTCCGTTCCAAGCTGTATCACATTTACAACGATCCGACTGTGCGAACTGATATTAACCGTTCTGCAGGTGAAGAAGAGCCGCTGCCCCCTCTTTTAACTCAGGCGTACTATTTGTTAGGGAAAGACTGGCTGGAACTCTACAAAGTGTGGACGGAGGCAGGATCTGTTGTGCCTCCGGTTATGATCACAGTTGCGAACCGCACAGAGACTGCGGCCCGAATTAAATATGCGTTTGATCATGGGCACATTTCTGTTCCTGAGCTTTGTAAGCCGGAATTCACGATCCATATCGATTCAAAAACGATGGATGCAGCAGAGAATGTCGTGGCCCAGACATCGGAGATATCTGATGACGGTGACGATAAAAACGTAAGCAAGAAAGATGCTGCTGCCATTCTTCGGGAAACAGTAGACACTGTTGGTCAAAGGGGGAGGCGCGGTGAGCAGATCCGCAACGTGATTTCTGTCGGAATGCTGTCCGAAGGTTGGGATGCAAAAACAGTGACTCACATTCTTGGGCTGCGGGCTTTTTCCAGTCAACTTTTATGTGAGCAAGTAATTGGACGAGGATTGCGCCGAACCTCCTATGATTTGGCAGATGGAAGTGATATGTTCACACCAGAATATGTGAATATTTTTGGCATTCCATTTTCCTTCCTTCCACATGAGTCGGACGAGCAGGGGACTTCTCCTGTTACTCCGCCTAAAACTCAGGTAGAAGTTGTAAAGGACCGGGCGAAATTTGAAATCTCCTGGCCCAATATTATAAGACTGGATAGAACTTTTAAACCTAAGCTGACTATTGATTTGGATAAAATCGACACTCTGGAGCTTGACGCTGCCGATACTCGTCTCCGCGCAGATCTTGCTCCTACCATTGATGGCAAAACTGATTTGACCAAATGCACAGAAATCGACTTGGAGAAACTGGACGCAAAATTCCGAATGCAGAGTATTATCTTTGAGGCCTCAGGGCAGGTCTATAATCTAATGAAAACCTCTTGGCAAGAAAAAGGAACAAAATTTACATTGCTTGGACAGGTTATCCGGCTGGTGGAAAGATACTTGAAATCCGGTGCTATTGTGATCAATCCTCCACTGTTTAACACAGACCCTCTGCGCCAACGTATTGTGTACATGATGAATATGAGTCGGATCGTGCAGCACCTTTGGAGTTTCATCAAGCTGGAGCAGACCGAGCGCATAGTCCCGATATTCGATGCAAACAAGAAAGTGCGTTCTACCAGAGATATGCCAACATGGTTCACAAGTAAGCCCTGTTATATAACTCAACATTCGCATATTAGCCACTGTGTCTTTGATAGTGCATGGGAATCAACAGAAAGCTACATTCTGGAAAAGAATCCTCATGTGAAAGCATGGGCGAAAAATGACCATCTGGGATTTGAGATCCTCTACGTGTTTGACGGTGTTTTCAGAAAATATATTCCTGATTTTTTAATTCGCTTGGACAATGGAAAGACGCTAGTTTTAGAGACTAAAGGACAGGAGACCAGACGGGATATCGAAAAACGTAAGGCGCTAAAAGAATGGATCGCAGCGGTAAATGAATGCGGTGACTATGGCGTGTGGTGCAGTGATGTTTCCTACAATATTGCTGATGTGGACGGAATTATCGCAAGATGTACCCATTGTTAGGAAATGCACATAATCAAAACAGGGCAACGCAACTGTTTTCACTGCCGTCCTAATATTATCTATTGAGAACTCGGGAAAAAATATGCTGAAGTTCTCATTTGCCCATTGACCTTTCTCCGCCTGTAGAGATCGATTTTATCGCCGCCAGAGGCGGCAAAAAGACCTACATCCAGTCCGCCTACGCCTTGGGGACGGAGGAGAAGACCGCCGCTGAAAGCAGGCCCCTCGCCCTGACCGGCGACTCGTTCCCGAAGATTATCGTGCGCCACGACATCAGAAAGCGGTGGTATGACGACAACGGCGTCCTCAATATCGGCGTGATGGATCTCCTCCTTGACGATACGATAATCTGACCGCGGCGGCAGATTTTGCCCGGCTGCGAAAAGAATCAAGTAAGTTATAAACTTGGAACAAAAAGCAAGGACAGCGCGGATTTTCCACCGCACTGTCCTTGTTTTTAACCTTTTTATCTATAATACCCCGCGTCGTCCACCGCGTT
Organism: uncultured Oscillospiraceae bacterium; assembly: GCA_947628185.1. GTDB lineage: Bacteria > Bacillota > Clostridia > Oscillospirales > Oscillospiraceae > RUG626. The sequence continues at coordinate 46,298 of CANQYW010000002.1, read as the reverse complement.
GCCGGTGTAGTCCTCCAGGGCTCCGGGGATGAGCTCCATGAGGACCCGGAGGGTGTTCTTGGCGTTGGGGGAGATCTTTACCTCCAGCACCGTGGAGGAGGGGGTCGAGTAGCCGAGAGTCTCCCACCCCTTGAAATTGTCAGCGCGGAAACAGAGTCTCCTCACAACGCTCTCCCCGTCGTTGGGGTACTGGCCCACGTGGCGGACGCCCAGGTTGCCGCTCTCAAAGTCCGCCTCCACGGCGTCCAAGAGCGCCATGATGTCGGAGAGCCTGGTGAAGGGCAGCTCGGCCCGGGAGTAGTTGCCCGAGGGGTCCGGGGCGAAGAACTCGTACTCCTGCTCCGGCGCGGAGCCCTGGCCTATGGGGTCCACGAAGGAGTACTCGGCCATGGTGAGCCGCAGCCCGCCGGCGAGGGCCTCCCGGATCTCGTCGAAGTGGTAGAGCTTACGGTAGATGTCCCGGTCGGAGTAGATGCTCTCCAGGATGTTGGCGGCGGTGCCGGGGGTGTTCACCTCCGAGGGGTGGATGTCGATGTAGTAGGACCTGGAGAGGGTGCCGGACTTGAGGTGGTAGGTCATGCGCAGGCGGAGAATGTCCGTCTCATTGTAATAGTTGTAATCCTCGTAATAGTCGTCATCCTCGAAATAGTCGGCATCCTCAACCACGGAGGAGGAGTCGACCAGAGAGGGGTGCTCCGCGTGATCGGGGCGGATCTGCTTTACGGCCTCCATGTGGAGGGCCCGGAAGAGGCTGATGTCCTCCCGGTCGGTGATGTCGATGTCCCAGCTGGAGGCGGAGTCGGAGGTCTCGTAAGTGGAGGAGAAGGTCGAGATGGTTATGCTCTCAATGTCCTCCAGGTCCGGCACACGGGTCTGGAAACCGGTGATGTCGAAGACTATCCCCAGCGCTATCAGTGTGAGGATCGAGGTCATCACCGCGGCGCCCTTCCAGCGGCTGAAGACCCGGAAGGTCTTGTCGAGTATCATCTGGGCGATGAAGTACCCCACGATCGACCAGAAGATGATGTGGACCATCAGCCCGCTCTGGCCCATGAGGGTGTATGTCACGAACCCCATGGCGAGGCCGGCGCAGACAGCCACGCCGTACTTGAAGATGGGTCTCATCACCGCCACGGCCACCACGTCCCCGGCGCTCTCCATGCGGCGTTTCCGGTAGAGGAGGAGCGACGCCGCCAGCAGCGCCAGCGCAGCGAGACAGTAGACGCCCAGAGCCAGCCAGCCGGAGATCACAAAGTCGCCGGGGTTTGACGGCGTGACCCAGTCCCAGTCGATGTTGCTCAGCGGCTCCACGGGCGTGAAGAGCATGACGACGGAGTAGAACCATTCGCTAAAGGACACGAAACCCACGTAGTAGTGGCGGAAGATCGCCTCCACCGCTGTGCTCAGTGCCACGACGAGGGAGTTCACCACGGTGTAGAAGAAGGGCAGCGCCAGTATGTGGCCGGTGAACATCCCGCAGAAAATGGCCAGGGTGTAGAAGAAGAACCACTGGGCCAGCGAGATGCCCAGCCAGGTGAACACGGCCTTGAGGCCGAAACTAACGCCGATGCCCGCGAGGGCCGTGAGGGCCGCGATCATCAGGTCCGGCAGCAGCAAAAAGGCGAACCCGGAGAGGTACTGGGTGAGGAATATCCCCTCCCGCCGCACCGGCAGCATCCCGAAGAAGTTGGCGGACTTGGGGGAGTAGAGGTGGCTCAGCACCGCCATGGCGGTGAACACGGCGTATATGAGCGCGAAGTACATGTGGGTGTCCGCGGCGTCAAGCACACGCACGAGGTATGTGGTGGCGTAACCCATGGAGTGGGGGGACTCGTAGAGGATGTTAATCGGCAGAATAAGGAGCCAGATAACGAGGTACGACGCCCAGATGGGCCAGTAGCGGGTCAGATTTTTCTTAAAGAGGGTGAAATCAAAGAGCGATGTCCCGGACGGCATAGTCCTCACCTCCCATCTCGTAGATGAAAATCTCCTCCAGCGTCAGGGGCAGTGCCTCCTGAAAGAGGGGCGAAAAGGCGGCAAAGCGGCGCTCTATCTCCTGGGCCTCGCCCCGGATTATATAGGTGTACACCCTGCCGATGTTGGAGACGTGCAGTACTTTGAGGTCCCCGGGGAGCTCAGGGGGCGTCTCGGAGTTGAAGGCGATCTGCAATTTCACAGTCCCGCCCTGAAGCTCCGTCAGCGAGCGCTCCAGCGCCACCTTGCCGTGGCTCATGAGGCCCACGTGATCGCAGACGTCCTCCAGCTCCCGGAGGTTGTGGGAGGAGACGAGCACCGTGGTACCCCGCTCCGTCACGTCCCCCATGAGGAGGCTCCAGACCTGACGGCGCATGACGGGGTCGAGGCCGTCCACAGGCTCGTCGAGGAGCAGGTAGTCCGGCTTGCAGCTCAGCGCCAGCCAGAAGGCGGACTGTTTCTGCATCCCCTTGGAGAGGCGGCGTATGGGACGCCGCTCGTCCACCTCCGGGAATGCCTCCCGGAGCTTATTGTAGCGGTCCATGTCGAAATTCGGGTAGAGTCCCCGGTAGAACTTCATCATGTCCCTGGTGGTGGCGGAGCCGAAGTAGTAGATCTCGTCCGGTATCACCGCCATCCGGCGCTTGACGGCGGGGTTCTCAAATATGGGCGCCCCCTCCAGGGTTATCTCGCCGGAGTCCTGCCTGTAGACGCCTGAGAGATGCCGGAGTATCGTGGACTTCCCGGCGCCGTTTGGCCCCACGAGGCCGTAAATGGCCCCCTTGGGCACAGTCATGGTGAGGCCGTCCAGGGCGTGGAACCCGTCAAAGCTCTTCACCACGTTCTTCACTTCTATCATTTCTCTTCCTCCTCTCCCCCGGTGACCCGGGAGGCCAGCTCCGACGCCGTGACGCCCAGATATTTGAGTTCCTGGACTATGACGTCGAATTTCTCCAAAAGCTCCTGACGCCGCCCGGCGTTCACGTCCGACGGCAGCGCTGCAAAACTGCCCTTCCCGGCAACGGTGTAGGCGTAGCCCTCCTGCTCCAGGGACTCGTAGGCCCGCTGGATGGTGTTTGGGTTTATCGCCAGCGTGCTGGAGAGGGACCTCACCGACGGCAGTTTGTCCCCGGCGGGTATCACCCCGGTTATGATGAGCTTTCTGAGCCCATCCCGGACCTGCTCGTAGATGGGCCGGCTGTCGCGGTAGTTCAGTTGGAGCATTGCATCATCTCCCCTCCTAAACTGTATTAGCTGTATTAACTGTGATAGTACAGTTATAGTACACCCCTCCGGCGGATATGTCAAGGGCGTTAATGTAATATTAAGAAATTTTCCGCCCCGGAGGCGCAAAAAATCCCGCCCCAGGCGTTTTTGCGCGCCAAGGACGGGATATTGCATTTTTGGTGCTATTTTGTCTTCTTTGGGGTGAATTTCTTCTCCTCCCCCCGGAGGAGCCTCTTTAAGTTCTCCCGGTGCATGAAGAAAACGCACAGGCCGCTCAATATTCCAAAGAGCATGGAGGGCCAGTCCCTCATGCCCAGCATGTACTCAAAGGGCGCGAAGGTGAGGGCGCACATTATTGACCCGGCGGAGACCCGCTGCGTGAGGGCGAATGTCACGAAGAAGACCGCGACGATCAGGAGAAAGAGCCGCCAGTCCAGCATGAGGCCCATGGCCGCGCCCACGGAGACGCCCTTTCCGCCCTTGAAACCGAAGAAGAGGGGGAAACAGTGGCCCAGCATACAGGCAAAACCCGCCACTAAGAGGCCGTGGTAGCCGCCAACGAGCCGGCCCAGGGCCATAGCGGCGCAGGTCTTGAGGAAGTCCAAAAAGAGTGTCGCCACGCCCAGTCCCATGCCGAAGAGCCGCGCCATGTTCGTGGCGCCGGCGTTGCCGCTGCCGTAGTTCCGCACGTCCTTGTTGCTGACGACTTTCGAGACGATGACCGCCGAGCTTATGGAGCCCACCAGGTACCCAAGAGCCAGAGATGCCAGAAGGCGCAGAGTGTCCATTTCCCTCACCCCCGAGGATTTTTTAATAGAATACCCCAAAACCAGTTGATTGTCAATCCACAAGCGCCTGCAAAACCTCGTTTGCCACGGGTCCGGCGGAGCTGGAGCCCCAGCCGCCCCGCTCAATGCACACGGCGAAGGCGTAGGGGTTGGCGGGGTCCTCCAAAAAGCCCACGAACCAGGCGTTGGTGTCGCCGCCGCCCACCTCGGCGGTGCCGGACTTGGCGCGTATCTCAAGGCCGGGGAAGTTCTCCTCCCCGTAATTTATGGTGACGGCGTAGTCCATCATCTCCGAGAGGCGCTGGGCGGTGGTGGAGGACATTATCCGCTCCGTCCCGGCCTTGCTGGAACTTCGGTGTAGGGTCATCTCCGGCGCCCTGCCGCCGTTTGCTATGGCCGCCATGAGGCGCAGCATGGCGGCGGGGTTCACAAGGTCGTGGTACTGTCCTATGCCGGACCAGGCGAGGTCCGTGGAGTCTGGCTCGGCCCTATCGAAGGACCCGGCGGCGCAGCCTATGCCGTCCACCGTCTGGCGGGAGGTGAGGCCGAAACTCTCAGCGTACTTCTCCAAGGTCTCCGCACCCAGCTCGAGGGCCAGAGAGCCGAACACGCTGTTGCAGGAGAGGCCCAGGGCGTCCTCGATTTTCAGGTCCCCGTGCTCCCCGGCACAGCTCACCCAGTCCTCGCCCACGTAGAAACCGCCGTCGCAGTGGAAGTCCCGGGAAAATAGGTCCGGGATGTTCTCGATGGCCGCCGCCAGCGTCACGAGCTTGAAGGTGGAGCCGGGGGTGAAGGTGGAGGAGAGGACCCGGTTGAGGTACACGCCGGAGGTGTCGTCCTCGCTTATCTCCGGCGGGTCCGCGGGGTCGAAGGTGGGGGAGGAGACCATGCAGACTATCTCCCCGGTGACGTAGTTCATCACCGCCACGCTGCCGGAGCGGCCGTCCAGGGCATCGAGGGCGACGGCGCAGGCGGGGGCGTCGATGGAGAGCTCCATGGTCCCGCCCTCGCCGGAGAAGTCGTATAGACCCTTGAGGGTGGAGTAGCCCAGCAGCTCGTCGGCGAAGACCCGGTAGGCCCCGGTGCCGATGTTGCCGTACTTGTCGCCCACGGCGTGGAGGGTGGCCCGGCGGATGTCCCGGTCCTCGGCGTATGTGACCTCGCCGTCGGTTATGGAGAGGAGCACCGTGCCGTTTCTATCAACGACTTTGCCGGTCTTCAATTTGCCGCCGGAGTAGGCGTTGCCGTTGGAGGGAAAACTTGCCCAGTCGTCCCCGTCCCGGACGAGCCGCAGTATGAATACACCCGTGAGGCCAACTATCATCGCCGCGAGGAGTATTACGGCCAGGGCGCGGCGTCTAACTTTCTTCATTCCTCCTCCGCCTCCTTCCTCTCCCGCCGGGGCAGACGTTTGCGCCCCAGGGGGATGGCGAAACTTGCGTTCTGGCGGGCGTCGGCGGCCTTCACGAAGGCCAGGAGCCCCCAGGTGGCCATTATGCTGGAGCCCCCCTTGGAGACCAGTGGGAACGTGACGCCCGTGAAGGGCAGTATGTCCAGGGAGCCGAAGACGTTGAGCGTCACCTGGAAGAGGAGTATCGTCACCGCCGCGCAGGCGGCTATGGCGTAGAAGGTGCTGCGGGCGTACCCGGAGGAGCGCACCGCGAAGACGGCGAGAACTATGAGCGCCGCCACGGTGAGGAGGGCCATTATGAGGCCGAACTCCTCCGTCACCACGGCGAAGACCATGTCGGTGTCGGCGGCGAAGATGTTGTGGAGCCAGCCCCGCCCGGCCCCGAGGCCGAATAGCCCGCCGGAGGCCGCGGAGGCCATAGCCCGCACCTGCTGGTAGCCGCCGTCATTGGGGGCGTCCCAGGCGTGGCCCCAGGTGGCAAAGCGCTGCATGACGTAGGGCCGGGCCGTCACCACGATGAAGGCCGCGAAGACGGTCCCGGCGAGGGAGAGGAGCACCGTGGCGAAACTCCCGGAGCGCATGAAGGCTATTACGATATACGCCGCGAAGAACACCGCCGCCGTGCCAAAGTCGCTCATCGCCGCAAGGCACAGCACGCAGAGCGCCGCGAAACCCACGAACAGTACGAGGTTCCGCCGGGCGTAGAGCCGGTCGAGAGTCGCCGCCCCGGCGAAGACGAAGGCGATCTTCACAAACTCCGAGGGCTGGAATGATATACTGCCGATGGAGAGCCAGTTCCTGGCCCCGAATATGCTGGAGGCGGTGACGAGGTTCACAGCCAATAGTAGGAGCCCCATGGCGGCGATGGGCCAGCGCATCTTCTTGGCCCGGCCCAGGTCCCGGAGGAATGAGCCCACTACAAAGAATATGACGAGCCCCGCTAAAAGGCATATTAGCTCCTTTGGCAGGACGCCGGGGTCCGAGTGGGCCGTGACGCCGAATCCCACGGAGATGAGGAGGAAGGCCAGAGTCTCCACCTCGAACCCCCGGCGATTGAGCGCCCGGGTTATGACGTAACAGCACCAGATTATGACGATGAGCGCCAGGAACGTGGCGGGGACGGCGATGGAGAGTTCATCCCCGGCGGCGGCGCAGAGTTGGAGCGTCAGGAGGAGGCAGAAGAGCGTGAGAAAGAGAAGCGTCACCCCCGCCCGGACGCGGAAACCGGGCATCTCCCGGGTCTCGGCCCGCTCCTGCTCCTCACTGGCGGTGGAGGCCACGAACACCGCCGCCACGCCCCCGAAGGTGAGGATGTCCCCGGAGTGGATGGGCGTGGGGCCGTGGACCGGGCGGCCCCGGAGGGTGGTCCCGCCCTTGGAGCCAAGATCCATGACGCTCCAGCGGCCCTCCGCGTCCCGGGTGAGGGCCGCGTGGGTGCGGGAGACGGTCTTGTAGTCCAGCACCACGTCGGAGGAGGCGGCGCGGCCCACCACGTTCTCCCAGTTCGTCAGGTTCGTCCTGCCGCCGTTGGGGTTCGTTATGTACCCCCATATCTCGCTCTGGGGGCGGCCCGAGAGCATGGACACGGCGCAGCGGACAACTATGATGAGCGCCAGCGCCGGGAGCAGATAGCGGGAGACGAGAGTGATGTAGGGGAGGGCCGCTGGGAGGGCCCCGGCGTCCAGCTCTATGGAGCCTATGAGTTCACCGAGTCTCGCCATAGGCGTACCACCTTTCGTAGTCGGAATTTATAGCTCTGATTATAACAGATTAGTTGCAATTTTGCAAAACTTAGTATATAGTAACACGTAGAATTAAAGGAGGCTTAATATTATGCCATACGATATCGAATGGATGAGGGAGATGGAGTCCCGCATACCCCACGGCGAGGTCCGGACACGTTTCGCCCCCAGCCCCACGGGCTACATGCACGTGGGCAATCTGCGCACGGCCCTATACACCTGGCTCATAGCCAGGAGCATGGGCGGCAAGTTCATACTGCGCATCGAGGACACGGACCAGGGGCGGCTCGTGGAGGGGGCGGTGGACGTCATCTACAAGACCCTGGAGCAGTGCGGCCTCGACCACGACGAGGGGCCCGACGTGGGAGGCCCCGTGGCGCCGTACGTCCAGACGGAGCGCCGGGGATTTTACAAGGAGTACGCTGAGCTCCTTATCGACCGGGGCGCCGCCTACAGGTGTTTCTGCGAGAAGACGGAGTCCCAGGAGGACTCCGGGGACTTCGGGAGGGGCCCCGACCCCTGCCGCAGTCTCACAAGGGAGGAGGCCGACCGCCGCGCCGCCGCCGGTGAGCCCTATGTCATACGCCAGCGTATGCCGGAGGAGGGTTCCACCACCTTCCACGACGCGGTTTACGGGGATATAACGGTGAAAAACAGCGAGCTGGAGGACCAGATACTAATTAAGAGCGACGGTCTGCCCACCTATAACTTCGCCAACGTCATAGACGACCACCTCATGGGCATAACCCACGTGGTCCGGGGGGCGGAGTACCTGTCCTCCGCGCCGAAGTACAACCTCCTCTACCGGGCCTTCGGCTGGGAGGTGCCCACCTACGTCCACTGCTCCAGCGTCATGGTGACGGACAGCGCCACCGGCAACGCGAGGAAGATGTCAAAGCGCCACGGGGACCCCTCCTACGAGGACCTGGTGGCGGAGGGTTACCTCACGCCGGCCATCGTGAACTATGTGGCGCTCTTAGGCTGGTCCCCCGGCGGGGAGCGGGAGATCTACTCCCTCCGGGAGCTCGCGGAGATATTTGACATCTCCGGCGTCTCCAAGTCACCGGCTGTCTTTGACATCAATAAGCTCACCTACTTCAACGCCGAGTACATCCGGGCCCTGCCGCCGGAGAAGTTCGCAAAACTCTCGGAGCCCTACATCCGCAAGGGCGCGGGGGAGGCTAAAATAGATATTGCCGCCGTGGCGGCGCTGTTGCAGCCCAGGACGGAGAAACTCTCCGACATCCCGGAGAAGGTGGACTTCTTCGGCGCGCTGCCGGAGTATCCGCCGGAGCTCTTCATCCACAAGAAGTCAAAGACCGACATCCCTGGGTCCCTGGCGACGCTCCAGAAACTCCGGCCCATCCTTGAGGGACTTGAGGTCTGGGACAATGAACACATCCTCGCGGCCCTTGAGGGCCACGCAGCGGCGGAGGGCGTCAAGAACGCGAAGGTCATGTGGCCCCTCAGGATAGCCCTAGCGGGCAAGGCCGTGACGCCCGGCGGCGCCGTGGAGATAGCCTGCATCCTCGGGAGAGCCGAGAGCCTGCGGAGGATAGACATCGCGATAACAAAAATTTCATAGTTTAAAATGCCCCTCTGCCGCAAATTTTAACGGCAAAGGGGTGTTTTTATGATAAAAATATCTAAGAGGGCTGCAATACGTTTCTTCGTGTACGCCCTTGCCATCATGCTGGTGCTGGGGGGATTCCTCTACACCGGCGCGCGGGAGCGGGATGAGCTGCGCCGCAGCGTGGCTATAGGCTACGACCACGCATTCGAGGAGCTGACAGCCGCCGTCGGCGGGCTTGATACCTCACTCAAGAAGGCGCTGTGCGCCGCCTCGCCCTCCATGGTCAGCGCCGTCTGCGCGGAGAGTTACGCCCAGTGCGCGGCGGCCTCCCAGGCCATAGCCTCCCTGCCCTATGGGAACATAGAGCTGGAGCACACGGCGGCGTTCCTCTCAAAGACCGGGGACTACGTGTACTTCCTCTCCCGCTCCGGCGCGAGGGGGGAGGAGCTTGACGGGGAGGCCAGGGAGAACCTGGCGTCCCTCTCCAAAAACGCCACAGCCGTGGCGGAGGCGCTATCCGACCTCTCGGCGCAGCTAATCGCCGGGAGCGTCAGCGTGGAGGAGCTGGAGCGGGCCGAGGATACCATCGCCGGGGCGGAGGAGAACATAACCGGCTCCGGTTTCGCCTCCGGGTTCAAGGAGATGGAGTCCGAGTTCCAGGAACTCCCCTCCCTAATCTACGACGGGCCCTTCTCCGAGCACCTTGAGAAGTCCGAGCCCCTGACGCTCCGGGACCTCCCGGAGGTGAGCGGGGAGGAGGCCGTGTCCGCCGCCGCCGAATTTCTGGGCGTGGGGGAGGACGAACTTGACCTTCAGTACCAGCGGGAGGACTCCCTGCCGGTGTACGTCCTCACCCGGGAGACGCCGGGGAACGTGGAGACTATAGAGGTCACCCGCGCCGGCGGCAAGGTCGTATACTACGGCACCAGCCGGGAGCCGGACGTGGGGTCCATGGGCGGTGAGGACGCCGTGCGCGTGGCGGCCCGGTTTTTGGAGTCCCGGGGATACGGGAACATGCGCCCCACCTACTGGGCGGCGGAGGCCGGGGAGATCGTTGTAAACTTTGCCGCAACTGAAGGGGAGGCCATTTGCTACCCGGATCTCATTAAGGTGACTGTGGCCTCGGACACCGGCGCCGTCTCCGCATTTGACGCCCACGGCTACACCATGTGCCACACGAAACGTGAACTGCCGGAGGCCGCCGTTTCTGAGGAGACCGCCGCTGAAAAGATATCCCCCGCCCTCACCGTGAAGGACCACAACATGGCCGTGGTGCCCACCTCCGGGAAGTACGAGGTCTACTGCCACGAGTTTATATGCGAGGACGCCGATGGCCGCCACTGCCTCGTCTATGTGAACGCCGAGACGGGCCTCGAGGAGCGGATACTCCTCCTGCTGGAGTCCGAGAACGGCACGCTGACGATATAAAATAATAAAAATGACCGGCTGGGGACATTTCAAATCCCCGGCCGGTCGGTATAGAAAAATTCTAATATGTGTGAGACATTTTTGAGTCCCATACGACTAATAAGTGGAAGGGGGGGAGGACTATGGATAACGGCGCGAGCAGCTACCGCCGTTTTCTTGACGGCGACGACAGAGGGATCGCCGAGATCGTTGAGAACTACAAGGACGGCCTTATAAAGAAAAACGAGCGCCAGGTGAGAAATCTTCTCTACCGGGCAAAGCAGTCTTTGAGATCGACACTTGAGAAGGAGGGGTTTATCTATGAAGAGTAGTGATGAGATGTTCAATAGCCTGATGGAACGCCGGGACCGGTATGCCGCCGGGCAGAGGAGAAGGAGAGAGATGATCGTCCGCACGGTGACTCCCCTGTGCTGCCTGTGCCTCGCCGCGGCGCTGGGCGTTGGCATTTGGCGGTTTATCTTTGCATCTATGTAAACGGCGATGAACACTGGTTGGAATTCTTGGATAATTACGACGGGATAGGACTGAATACCGGCTCTGATCTTTTTGAGGACCGCCTCCATATCCCGGGGAATGTGGTGGGCGTGACCTACCGAACACACTCCGACTGGAATGAGGACATACCTCGCAACCTGGATCTGACTGGAGTCACAGCAGAACAATTTGATGAGTTCCTCGCCGAGCTCTGCAAGAGCCCCTTTGTTCGGATAGATCACAAGACCGATACAGGCTTTTACGACGTGGAGCCCCAGGGCCACCTGTATCTTGAAATGAGAGACGGGACCATTGTGGAGCTGAGATTGTTCGAGGGCGGTTATGTGGGGTGCCGAAACCTTGGATGGGTCTTCGTAAAAATGCCGGGTGAACTCTTTGAGTTAGTGCTCGGCGCCTGCCAATAGATGATAGTCACAATTAAATAACAAAAACTTGCCCACGGCGAGATACATCCCTCTTTAAGGTGTGTCTCACCGTGGGCATACATTTAGAATATATACACTTAAATATACACATTAATAATATTCCGCTATGGAATGGCGCTCAAGTTTTCTCCTTGCTCTCCCAGTAGAGTTTCCGCTGGCGGCCGTCGAGCCCCGCCACGAACTCCGCCTTGCAGTAGAGAAAGTCCTGGATGTCCATGAGGACGTGGTAGAGTATGGCCCGGTTCTCAAACTCCTCCCGGGACCGGGGCAGCTCCTCCCGGCGCATACTCTCAAGGAGCGCGTTTAGCCGCTCTATCTGCTCCACGGGGGAGTTCACCTCCACCACGTACCCCGAAAGGTACTCCAGGTACTCCGCTATCACCGCCGCCTGTTGGGGGATGGAGCGGACCCGGATTATCTCCCGCTGGAGGCGGTGGAGTATCTTGAACTGCTCAAGGCGCATCTCAAAGTATGATATGTAGTACTCCGGGTGGGACTGGAAGGTGTTGTCCTGGTACTCGTAGGCGCTCGCTATGTACTTCTGGAGTTCCCCCTCAAGGCCGCTTATCTCCCCCCAGACGTCCTCGCGGAGCTCCCCGCCCCGGAGGTAGGAGGCCACGTTCCCCAAAATCTTCTGGAGCTCGCCCTCAGTCTTTCGCATATTTGCGATTATCTGGCGGCGGTGGGAGTAGTTGGCGTGGAAGAGGTTTAGTATCACCGCGAGGGTCACGCCGATGAGCACCAGGAGGAACTCGTTTATGATGGAGCCCCGGCTCAGATCCTGACTCGTCACCAAATGCGCCGCCACGACGGAGTTCACCGATATGGTGGCCCGGAGCCCCAGGGACTCGGCGATAAACACCACCATGAGGAGCAGGAGCCCGTAGGCCAGCCAGATGTTGGAGATGTGGGAGACTATGACGAATGCTAAAATGAGCGTCACCGCGAAGGTGGCGAACCGGCTCAGGGACAGACGGAACGTCTCAAGCTTGGAGGTCATGAGCGTCAGGAGCGTCACCGTCCCCGCCGAGACGGCGTACTCCAAATCTAAACTCTGGGCTATGTATATCGCTATACTGCTGCCTATGCCTATCTTCAGCGCCAGGAGGATGTTTTTTCTAAACCGCTCCATTCTCATCACCTCACGGGAAAATTATACAATAATCTATTGGGATTAGTCAACATATTTGTGCAATATTTATACCGTTTTTCCCGCCGGGGAGGCGGTAAATTGTGTCTATTTCGTGAATTAAACGGACATGAATTGAAAAATCCGCAGAAATGGTGTATAATTAGCGCGAACGGCACGGGAACTTCTATATTCTGGGGGTGAGGGCGTGAAAAAGAGCAAAAGATTCGTGGCACGCGCGCTGTGCCTTGCGGGTTTGGCGGCCTTTGCGGCGCTTATTCTCCTGACGGCCCTCCTGCCGGATGGGGCCGACACCAGCTGGGCCTTTGGCTCCATATGGTCCCTGCTGCCGCCTGTGGTGGCGATAACCCTGGCGCTCATAACGAAGGAGGTCTACTTCTCCCTCTTCATGGGCATACTCACCGGCGGGCTCCTCTATGCCGGCGGGGACCTTGAGGTCGCACTCAATACCATATTATATAATGAGAACGGGGGCCTCGTCCAGAATATAGCCACGCTCCAGAACGCCAGCATACTTGTCTTCGTCGTGCTGCTGGGGTCCCTGGTGGCGATGATGAACCGGGCCGGCGGCTCCGCCGCCTTTGGCCGGTGGGCCTCCAAGCACATAAAGGGCAAGGTGGGGGCGCAGCTGGCGGCTGTGGCCCTGGGGGTGCTCATCTTCGTGGACGACGGCTTTAACTGCATGACCGTGGGGTCCGTTGTGCGGCCCCTGACGGACCGGCACGGGGTCTCCCGGGCGAAACTTGCCTACATTATTGACGCCACGGCGGCCCCCGTGTGCATAATAGCCCCCATATCCAGCTGGGCGGCGGCGGTGACATACTCCGTCCCGGCGGACTCGGGGATAAACGGTTTCTCCATGTTCATGAGGACCATACCCTATAACCTATATGCCCTGGGGACGCTCCTCATGATGCTACTAATAATTACATTAGGGCTCGACTTCGGCCCCATGCGTATCCACGAGGAGAACGCCGCCCGGGGCGACCTCTTCACCACCCCGGACCGGCCCTACAGCGACGCCGACGACGAGACGCCCTCCGAGCGTGGCGGGGTAATTGACCTCGTGCTCCCGGTGGCGGTGCTCATAATCTCCTGCATCACCGGGATAGTCTACACAGGGGGATTTTTCAGCGGCGCCGGGTTCATTGAGGCGTTCGCAAATTCAAACTCCGCCGTGGGGCTGGTGATGGGGAGCCTCGTCACCGTCATCTTCACCTTCTTCCTCTACATGTGGCGGGGAGTGATCTCATTCCGGGAGTTCATGGACGCCTTCCCCACAGGTTTCCGCTCCATGTGCGCGCCGATGATAATACTCATAATGGCCTGGAACCTCTCGGGCATGACGGGGCTCTTGGGCGCCGCCGGATACATACATGACGTGGTGGCCGCCTCCGCCGGGGCCGTGAGGATGGTCCTCCCGGCGCTCATATTCCTTGTAGCGGTGTTCCTGGCGTTCTCCACCGGCACCAGCTGGGGGACATTCTCCATCCTCATCCCCATAGTCTGCGGGGTCTTCGGCCCCGAGGAGGAGATGCTTGTAGTCTCCATCGCGGCCTGCCTCTCCGGGGCTGTCTGCGGGGACCACTGCTCGCCCATATCCGATACCACCATAATGGCCTCCGCCGGGGCCCACTCCAACCACGTGAACCACGTCACCACCCAGATGCCCTACGCCTTCACCTGCGCCGGCGTCTGCGCCGTGGGGTACCTCATAGCGGGCGTAATAGGTTACTTCTCCAATAGCGCCGCGGCCATGGCCGCCACGCCCGTGACGCTCCTTCTCCTCACGGCGGTCATATTCCTGGCCCGGAACTTCAGCGGAGGCAGGAAGGCGGGGGGCGCGGGACGTTGAAAAAGATACTCCTCATCGGCACCGGCGGGACGATAGCCTCCGAGGCCACGGATAGCGGCCTCGCGCCGGCCCTCACCACCCGGGAGCTCTTAGGGCTCGTGCCGGTTGCCGCCGCAAGGTGCGACATAACGGCCCTGCAGCTCTTCTCCCTCGACAGCACCAACATAACCCCCGTTCACTGGCAGGGGATAGTGCGGACCATCCGGGAGAATTACGGGGATTACGATGGGTTCGTCATAACCCACGGCACGGACACCCTCGCCTACACCGCGGCGGCCCTCAGTTACATGATACAGTTAAGCCCCAAGCCCGTGGTGCTCACGGGGGCACAGAAACCCATCAATTTCGACTCCACGGACTCAAAAGTGAACCTCACGGACGCCATCGACTGCGCCGCCCGCGGGGGACCCGGGGTGTACATAGTCTTCGACCACAAGATGATACTTGGCACCCGGGCGAAGAAGACGCGGTCAAAGAGTTTCAGCGCTTTCTCCAGCATAAACTTCCCGGAGCTGGGCGTTGTGCGGGACGGGACCATCGTTCGGTTCATAACAGGGGATACGGCGGAGAGTCCTGAGTTTTATGAGGAGCTTGACACCCGCGTCTCGCTACTCAAGCTCGTCCCCGGCATGGACCGGGCGGCCCTCGACTTCCTCTTTGAGCGCAACGACGCGGTGGTGGTGGAGAGTTTCGGCGTGGGGGGCGTCCCCGAGGCCGGCGGGTTCTATGACTCCATAGAGGAGTGGAAGTCCCGTGGGAAACTGGCGGTCCTCACCACCCAGGTGGAGAACGAGGGGAGCGATCTGGCCGTCTACCGGGTGGGCTACAGGCTCAAGAAGGACCTGGGCGTCTTGGAGGCTTACGACATGACAACCGAGGCGGTTTTAGCGAAACTCATGTGGGCCCTGGGCCTCAGCCGCGACCCCGCCGAGGTCCGCCGGCTATTCTACACCCCCGTGGCCATGGATATGTACCCTTTCGGCTGATTACGAAATTTCCAGCGGGGGGGGGTAGAATTTTGTACAATATGTGAAAAATCGTCGTATGACAACGTTTTTTAATGTCCAATGGCTGTCCTGGCAGCTTTTTTGGGTTGACAAAAAAGAGCTTTGAGGATATATTATAAAGGAAACCCAGGGGCAAGTATGCCTTTGGTCGCCGCGTGACATATTTTACGAGCGGTGCTAAGTTTCGCCAGAGGGGTGCGGAGATGGAGAAGTACGAAGTACAGCAGACCGAGGAGCAGGAGATCGACTTATTGGAGGTCTTTAACGTCCTCCTACGTAAAGCCTGGATAATAGTGATAAGCGTTATAGTTGGAGTGGCCCTCACCGGATTCTACACGGTGTTCTTCGTGACGCCCATGTACGAGGCCAGTTCCATGATATACATCCTCTCCAAGTCCACCAGCATAACCTCGCTGGCGGACCTGCAGATAGGCAGTTCCCTGGCGGCGGACTATCAGATAATCGCCACCACCCGCGAGGTGGTGGAGAAGGTCATGACGGACTTCCGCATCGACGCCCGCTATGAGGACTTCGTGGAGACCATCAGCGTCACCAACCCCACGGACTCCCACATCCTCCAGATAACAGTCACCAACGAGGACCCGGTCCTGGCGGCGCAGCTCAGCAACGCCATCGCGGACCAGCTCAAGGAGCAGATCCCGGAGGTCATGACTATTGAGAACCCCACGAACGTCACCCGCGCAGTGGTCCCTGAGAAGGCCAGCAGCCCGAGGCTCATGGTCAACTGCGCCATTGGCGGGGTGGTGTGTTTCGTCGTAGCCGCCGGCGCTATACTCATAAGCCACTTCATGGACGACACCATAAAGGACGCCCAGGACGTGGAGAAGTATCTGCACATCAATACCCTCGCCGCAATACCCATGGAGCACGCAGTTAAGGGCGGCAAGGGGTCCACCGAATCCTCGGGCAAGCACAAGAAGAATGGTGGTAAAAAATCCGAATGAGCAAGAAAAGGAAAGCTGTCTTTATCGCCTGCATCTCCGTTATGGTCCTGGCGGTGGCGTTCATCGGCTGGTATTTCCTCAAGGAGGACAGTAACTCCGACATCTACGAGGAACTACAAAATAGCGTGGTGAAACCCCAGCCGGAGGAGAAACCCCCTGTGAACACGAACCCGGTGACGCCCCCAGACGAGGACGACACCCCCGTGGAGCCCCCCGTCCCCGATGAGCCCTACGAGTCGCCCATCGACTGGCAGCAGCTCTGGGACGTGAACGAGGAGATCTACGCCTGGATAGACGTGCCGGACACTGACGTCCACTACCCAGTGGCCCAGCACCCGGAGGACAACGCCTACTACCTCAACTACACCATAGAGGGCAACGCCGGCCTCCCCGGGGCCATCTTCTCCGAGACCTACAACTCCCAGGACTTCTCCGACTTCCTCACCGTCCTCTACGGCCACAACATGAAGAATAACTCCATGTTCGGCGGCCTCGATAAATATAGGGACGAGGAGTACTTTGACCAGCACAGGGACATAGTGGTCTACACACCTGAGGCGGAGTACCACTACAAGGTCTTCGCGGCGGTGGTCTACAGCAGCGTACACCTCCTCAAGTACTACGACACCACCGTGGAGTCCGACAAGCAGGCTTTCATCGACTCCCTCTCCAACACGAAGAATCTCAGCAGCCATGTGGTGGACGACGTGGAGGTCACACCCGACAGCAAGCTCATTGTCATGAGCACCTGCATAGGCAACCAGCCGAAGAACCGCTACTTAGTCGTCGGGGTCATGGTGGACCCCGAGGAGGACGTGACTGACGATGCGAACACCGCGAGCACTGAGAGCTGAGAGACTTCTTCCCGTACTTCTGACGCTTATAATTTTACTTAGCGCGGCCTGCGGGTCCGACGGTACCACCAAGGAGCCGGACGGCGATGAGGATACGAGCAACACCCAGACCGACGACAACTCCGTTGACGACGGCAGCGAGGACTGGAACAGCCAGATCTCATATAACGGCGTCAAATATAAGCGCCGCAACGACCTGAAGACCGTCCTCTTCATGGGCGTGGACAACACCGCCACCTCCGCCGGAGGCCAGGGGGAGCTGGGCAACAACGGCCGGGCCGACGCCATAATGCTCTTCATTCTCGACAGCACCAACAAGACTGACACGGTCCTCATGATATCCCGGGACACCATGACCGAGGTGGATATCTACGACGGCGCCGGGAACTTCGCCTTCTCGGGGCAGTCGCAAATAAACATGCAGTATGCCTACGGCAACAGCGCCCTGCGGAGCTGCTTTCTCATGAAACGCACGGTCTCTGAGCTCCTCTATGGGGCGAGGGTGGACTACCACTTCGCCCTGACGATGGACGGCATAGAGACGATCGTCGACACCATGGGCGGCATAACCCTGACGATGCCGGAGGATTACACATACATCGACCCCGCCTACACCAGCGGCGCCACGGTCACCATGGACGGCGCCCAGGCGGAGCACTTCATCCGCTACAGGGACCTCACCGAGCACGGCAGTAACGAGGAGCGGGTGGACCGGCAGAGCTGGTTCATGCACGCCATATTCAGCGCCATGCGGGCCAGCGGCCATATGGGGGAGACCCTCGAGCGGCTAATAGATGTTGCGGAGCCCTACCTCGAGACCGACGTGGACGCCGACACCATCGACAAGCTGGCAAGTTACGACATGCTGGAGGAGACGGTGACTCTCCCGGGTTCCAGCGAAGACGGCGGCAATCACGACGAGTTCTACGTGGACGAGGCCGCCCTTCAGGAGCTTATCATTGAGCTTTTCTATGCTCCTGAGGAATGACACAGTATTTAGCAGTGCGCGATCGCTGTTAAATAAGTTATAAAGGAAAGGAGGTGCAACGTAAATGAAGAAACTCTTAAGAGTCGCAGTAGTCATTGGTCTGGTACTCTGCCTGAGCGTCAGCGCTTTCGCGGCTGGCAGCAAGACGTACACCGTCGATGCTCCCTCCGCCGGTACTGTCGGCGGCGAGCAGGTGACGGTCACCGTCTCCGCCCCCAGCGTCAAGCTTACCGATGAGGAGGCTGCTAAGGACCTGGGCGTGACGAAGGGCAACGAGGTCATCGTTGGCCAGTGGGAGCTCACGGCTGAGATCCCTGAGGGCGGCACCCTCGAGGTCACCTTCACCGTCAAGGAGGCGGGCCCCAAGGATAAGCTCTACGTGTTCCACTATGATGGAAGCAAGTGGGAGGTCGTTGGCGAGGGCACTGGTAACACCGTCGTCGGTAAGTTCACCAGCCTCTCTCCTGTCGCCATAGTAGTAGTACCTGCTACCAGTGACGAGTCCCCCAAGACCGGCGAAGGGAACATGGTTCTCGTCGCCGCCGCTGTGATGATGATGGCTGGTGCTGTCGCTCTCACAGTGTACAAAAAGAAGGCGTAATGCGCGTCTCCCTACGTCAAAGGGACCCGCGTCAGCGGGTTCCTTTGGCGGAGTTCTCCATTACTAAATTCAACACAATATCCCATGATTGGAGAGAACGATGACGGAGCTTGCGGACATCCACTGCCACATCCTACCGTACGTAGATGACGGGGCCGAGCACTTCGACGACACCGAGAGACTGCTGGCGGCCGATGTGGAGCAGGGGATAAGGGTCGTCTGCGCTACGCCGCATCTCAGGCACGGGATGTTTGAGTCCTCGGACGAGGCAGTCACGCGGCAGTACGAGCGCACGAAGGAGTATATCGAGGCAAACGACCTGCCGATCAGTTTATATCTGAGCCGCGAGTATTTCGTGGATCAGCATTTTCTGCGCCTGATGGAGTCGGGAAACCTCCTCAAGATGGGCGCGGGCAACACTATCCTCACGGAGTTCTCCTCAAGGTACTCCCTGGAGAAGATAAAGGACCTCTTAAAGGCCGTCATATCGGCGGGCTACGAGCCCCTGGTGGCGCATGTGGAGAGGTACCCCTCTGTGGCGGCGGACCCCGGATACGTGGGGGAGCTCAAAGATCTCGGCGCCCGGATACAGATAAACGCCGGGAGCGTTTTGGGACGCGAGGGCGCGCCCCAGAAGAAATTCACATATAAACTCATGCGGCTTGGGTATGTTGACGTTGTGGGTTCTGACGCCCACGGCATGGAGTTCCGTCCCCAGGAACTTCTCACCTGCCGCAAAAAAATCGAACGCAAGATGGGCGAGTCCTACGCCGCGGAGGTAATGTGGGCAAACCCATTGGAAATACTCTCAATAGACAAGGCAAAATAATTATTTACAAAGGAGAGCTGACACTTGGAGTACGTGGAGCTGGAGCAGCCGGAGCTGCCCTACGAGATTAATGAGGAGATGAAACTCCTTAGGACGAATATACAGTTCTGCGGGGCTGACAAGCGGGTGATCTGCATCACCAGCGCCATCGCCAGCGAGGGCAAGAGTACCACGGTCCTCAATCTGTGCCGCTCCTTTGCGGACCAGAAGAAACGGGTCCTCCTCATAGACGCGGACCTCCGGAAGTCCGTCCTTAGGAAGAAGATAACCTCCGGCAAGATACAGTATGGGCTCTCCCACTATCTATCCGGACAGTGCAAGGCGGAGGACGCCACCTGCCAGACGAACATTAAGGGCATGGCGGTGATATTCTCCCTTGTCGTTCCCCCCAACCCCTCGGAGCTCCTGAGCAACCGCCGCATGGTGGAGCTCATAAAGGCGGCTCGGGAGAGTTTTGACTACGTCATTATCGACTGCCCGCCTCTGGGGCTCGTGGTTGACGCCGCCGTCGTCGCCCAGTACTGTGACGGCGTGTGCGTCGTCATATCCGCCAACGAGATAAGCTACCGGGCGGCCCAGGACGTCCTCCACAAACTTGAGAACACCAAGTGCCCGATACTTGGCGTCATCCTCAACAAGGTGGATCCCCGCCGTGGCGGCAAGTACTACGGCGGCTATTACGGCCGGTACGGGAAGTATTACGGCAAGTACTATGGGAAGAAGTACGAGAGATATTATTGATTTGGCTGAAAAGGCATGGTCCTTTCCAGCCAATGGGGTACGTGCGGGAGGTCCGGCGTGAATTTTGCGAAATTCACACCGGGCCTCCCTGCTGTCACGCAAGCGGTGTATTTTTCGGCGTACATGCCGCCGGAAAAAACAACTAAACAAAAGATACTTGGTGCTTATTATAGCCAAAGTGTTTCGGAGCGTGACAAAAATTAATCGGGATTTGGAGAAATAGCTATATGAGACTGAGACCTTACATACCGAGCAAGGATTTTAAATATTTAGCCGGGTGGATAGACAACGAGAGAGATCATGCACTGTGGTGCGCGAATAATTTCCCATATCCAGTCAAGGAGCAAGCATTTCATAACTTTTTGGAAATTACTATGGAACGGTGGATGGCCTGCGCCTTTGCGGCGACAGACGACCCCGGTAACACGATCGGATTTTTTAGATATTCTTTGAATACGGAGAGCAGCGAGGGCTTTTTGGCATCTGTGATCGTGGACAATAAACTGCGCGGGAAAGGCTACGGCAGGGAAATGATACAGCTTGCTCTACTGTATGCGTTTGAAATAACAGGAGCCGAATCGGTGCAGCTGAATGTTTTCAATGAAAACGCGGCAGCAAAACGCTGCTACGAGAGGATAGGCTTTACCGAGAGATGTGTCGAAAAAGACGTATTTTCATATAAAGACGAGCTGTGGAGCAGATGTAACATGACGATATCAAAACGCTCTTAACGGGCGGTAGATTTCCTCACATTTGGGTGGTATAATGTGAGAGCGAACAGCGGCGTGGAACGTAAACTCGGACTTGCGAGGTGGGAGGATAATGAGAAAAATAATTGGCGTCATACCGCTTTATGACGATGAAAAAGAGAGCTACTGGATGTTGCCGGGATACATGAAAATTTTAGAGGCGGAAAATGCGATACCCTTGATGCTCCCTCTGACATCTAAGACAGAGGAATTAGAGTATTTCCTTGAGATATGCGGGGGATTCCTGCTGACCGGCGGACATGATGTGTC
Source organism: uncultured Oscillospiraceae bacterium (assembly GCA_947628185.1). GTDB lineage: Bacteria > Bacillota > Clostridia > Oscillospirales > Oscillospiraceae > RUG626. The sequence continues at coordinate 25,226 of CANQYW010000002.1, read as the reverse complement.
CCCGGCTGTTTATAATGCCGAGAGGAAACCGTGGTGCGGCCCAAGTTGCGAATTACGGGATGAAATGGAGCGGTATATCTTAAATAATGCCGTGGAGTTAGATAAATCTGTTTTGGGTATCTGCCGTGGAATTCAGTTTATGAACGCCTGCTATGGAGGGACTTTGTATCAAGATTTGGCGATCGAGCATAGCAGCATCATCGACCATCACATGAGACCGCCGTATAACAGGGCAGCTCATCAAGTCACGATACAAAAGGACACGCCCCTCCATGATATTTTGGGTAAAGAACAAATGGGAGTAAACAGCTATCACCACCAGGCAATCAAAAAGTTGTCACCCGATTTTAAAGTGATGGCCACTTCTGAAGATGGCTTGATTGAAGGTATATATTTGCCTTCCCATAAGTTTATTATGGGAGTCCAATGGCATCCTGAGTTTTCCTATGAGACCGATGAAAACAGCAGAAAGTTGATAAAAGCATTTGTGTTTTCGGTTTGACATATTTCTGCGTTTGCTGCACTACACGTCAAAACTGATTACGAGCAGTAGATTTCTTCACATTTGGATGGTATAATACTACATGTGTTAAGAGTAAAGATTAGCTGAAATGGGGCGTGGTATCACTGTGAAGAAACGAAGAAATGTGATGAAAGTTTTTTTACCTGTTCTTGTGGCCTTGTACTCCATCCTATTCACCATTTTGATTGGAATGGCAGTCCCTGAGCAGGATGTGCGATGGTATCACTATCTTATTGAGATAATTTTATATATTGCAGTCATCGTTATTACTTTTTTTATCGGGAAAAAGATTTATTCTAAATGCTTTTCGGCGTTTGACGAATATAAAATCAAGAAACTTTCGGCAAGCACTCTGGTTTATTCAACTATATTTTTTGCTGCTTTTTTCATTCTTGAGCAGAGATTTCTTTGCGAGTTATATATAATGAACGACAATGAAATTGTTGCTGCGATAGATGTGGAAACAATCCCAGAATTACTTGTCCTTTCGTTGTCAAGTGTCTTTATTGCCCCAGTTCTTGAAGAACTTATTTTTCGCTACTTTGGTTTGACGCCTTACGAGAGCATCAAAGGAAAGGTATTATCACTTATAAGTATTTCACTGCTTTTTGGATTGTTTCATATACATAGTCCATATAACGCGCTTGCAGCTACAATTAACGGCCTTTTGTACGGCGTGACGTTTCTCAAGTCAAAAAATCTACTGATACCGATTGCATTACACGTTACCCATAACGCTATGGTTTCAGTCGCTGGCGTTCTTTACAATATGGGTATTGGAGGTATCATTATCAATGAGGCTCCTTCACTTATCTTTTTCAATAATTACTGGACTACAGGAGCGGTTATTGCGATAATAATATGCGGGTTGATTGCATGGAAAAGACCCTTCAAGAACTAAAGGGCCATCCCCGGTGTAGTTGCAAAACAGAAAAACCCGTCCTGCACTTTACCTGTCGGGCGAGGTTGAAGACTGAATATCGAGGGAAGAGACCAATATGCCAAGAATAATATGGGAGGGGAACCAGCCTTGGGGAAAAGAATTTCCCGAAATTCCGCTTACCGAGGGCGCGGTGAAGATAGAGAGGCCGGATGATCTCTTGAGCGCGTCTGTGCCATATGGGATCGTCCCAATGCTCCTGTGTTTTATCGCTGTTTTCATCAAAAAAAGCGCAAGTACGGAGTTTATCTTCGACCTGCGCTTTATGCCGATAGGGTTTCTTATCGGTTTTTTACTGATGCCCGTCCATGAATTTCTTCACGCGGTTTGCTACCCGAAAGAGGCGACTGTTTACGTGGGAATCTCAATAAAGAAAGTCGCGGCTTATGCGTTCTCCGCTTTTCCGATCAGCAAACGCCGGTATATTATTATGTCCCTGGCTCCTGTCCTGCTGGGGATCATCCCGCTTTGCGTTTTTCTGATGTGTCCTCTAAAATTGAAATGGCTGCTGACGATCTGCATTGTTCTGTCATTCATGGGCCTTATTTCTCCCTCGCCTGATTACATGGATGTAATTCAAATCATGAGACAGGTCCCGAACGGCGCAAAAATACAGGCGTCCAACGAGGGATTATTCTGGTTTAAGTGATCATCGCGGGATATATTTTTATGGTTTCTCCTCGCTATCCTGGAGCCTTCGTATCTCACGCAGGACCGGGAGGGCGAAGAGGAGGGAGGTTATCGCCACGAGGAAGTTGCTAACGGACATGGTGACGCCCACGGCCTCCACACCAAGGGAGGTGAAACGCTGGAAGAACCAGAGGACTGGTATCCTGTAGGCGAAGACCCGGAGGACGTTGAGCACCATCGTGCGCTTTGAGTAGCCGTACCCCAAGAGGAGGGCGTCGGTGGCGGAGTTCACGCCCAGGGCTATGTAGCCGAACATCTCCCAGCGGTGGATGGAGATTATCATGTCCCGGAAGGAGGCGTCATAGCTGCTCTCCGACCGGGCGAAGACGTCCGCCAGCCACGGCAGGGCGAAGAAGACGATGGCGAGGCCCGCAAGGCCGATGGCCGTCTCAAGGAGCAGGAGGTTTAAGTATATGTCCCTGGTGCGCCGGTACTTCCCCGCGCCCCGGTTCTGACTTATGAGGGCGGTGGCGCCGTCGGTGAGGCCCCCTTGCCAGTTGGTGGTGAGGCCGCCGATGTTGTTGGAGATGCCCAGCGCCCCCACGGTCAGGGAGCCGTAGTCCTTGGCCATGGAGTTCACAACGACCTTCCCGGCGTTGAAGAGGCCCTTCTCGAAGGTTATGGGGTAGGAGACGTTGAGGATGGGCAGCACCGTCCCGCCCCGGAAACTCACGGACTTTAATGAGAACCGGAATGCCCCCTCGTCCTTCGGCATACGCCAGAGAGCGTAGGCCAGAATGACGCACTGGGAGATGAGCGTGGCGAGGGCTATGGTCACCACGTCCCCATGGAGGGCGTAGACAAAGAGGACGGAGAGGGTGAGTTTCACCACCAGCACCGCCATGTTGAGGGCCATTATCCGGCGGCTGTGGCCGCGGCTGCGCTCAATGGCGATGTAGACGTTTCCGAGAAAGCTCACCACTAAGCTCATTATCTCGATCCTGAAGTACCCGGCCCCGGCGGCAATCAGATCCTCCGGCGTCCGGAGGAGCCGCAGGAAGGGCACGGCGAAGGGCACCAGAGTCACCGCCACGAGGAGGCTCATCACCACCGCCAGGACGTAGAGCGTCGCCACCCGCCGCCGCACAAGCTCGTAGTCGCCTTTGCCGTAGGCCTCGGATATCTTTATGCTGCCTCCGGCGGCGAGGCCCGTGCCGATGGCGTTGATCATCAGCGTTATCTGCGCCAGGGCCGAGATGGCCGAGACGGCGCTGGAGCTTATGTGGGCCGCCAGCAGCGCGTCGGCTATCCGAAAAACGGCCTGCAGCGCCTGGTATATGGCCAGCGGCATACAGACCTTGAATATCATAGGCATGGGCGAGGCGCCCAGGGCATACTCCCTGAACGCCTCGTCATTTTTTGATATGTGGAGTGCCATTTTAAGCTAAAGCCTCGCTCTATAGGTCAGAGGACCACGCCGTCCTTGAATATGGAGATCTCCCTAAAGCCCCGCTCCTCGGCGCGGGTGTGCTTGCCGGAGGCCACCTCCAGGACGAGATCCATGAGGTCCCCGGCGGCCTCGTCTATGGTGCGCTGGCCGTCCGCCACGACGCCGGCGTTAAAGTCAATCCATGCGGACTTCTTCGTGGCAAGGGGCGTATTTGTGGCAAGTTTCATGGTCGGTGCTGGGGCGCCGAAGGGCGTGCCCCGGCCGGTGGTGAAGAGGATGAGGTGCGCTCCGGCGGCGGTCAGGGCCGTGGCGGAGACGAGATCGTTGCCGGGGCCGTAGAGCATGTTGAGGCCCCGGGTGGTGACGGGCTCGCCGTAGCCGATGACGTCCATAATGGGGGCGGAGCCGCCCTTCTGGACGCACCCGCAGGACTTGTCCTCCAGCGTGGTGATGCCCCCCTGCTTGTTGCCGGGGCTGGGGTTATCGTAGACCACCTCGTTGTGGCGGATGAAGTAGTCCTTAAAGCCGTTTATCATGCTGACGGCCTTTTTAAATACCGTCTCGTCCACGCACCGGGCCATGAGGAAACCCTCGGCGCCGAACATCTCCGGCACCTCAGTCAGAACAGTTGAGCCGCCCATGGCGCAGAGCATATCGGAGAAACGCCCCACGACGGGGTTCGCCGTGATGCCGGAGAGCCCGTCCGAGCCGCCGCACTTCATGCCCACAACGAGCTCGGCGGCGGAGAGCTCCTGACGGCTGAAACTTCCGGCGTACTGGGCGCACTCCTCAAGGAGGCGGCGTCCGGCCTCAAACTCGTCCGGGACCTCCTGACAGGTGAGGAACTTCACCCGCCGGGGGTCGTAGTCCCCCAGCTCCGCCAGGAACTGCTCGTGGGTCAGGTTCTCGCACCCCAGTGAGAGCACCAGCACCGCCCCGGCGTTGGGGTGGCGGGTGAGGGCCGCCAGGAGTTTCCTGGTCTGGGCGTGGTCGTGACCGGTCTGGGAGCAGCCGAAGGGGTGGGTGAAGGTGTAGAGCCCGTCGATGGCGCCGGTGACCAGGTCCTGGTTGTCCCGCACAAGTTTCTTCGCCACGTCGTTGACGCACCCCACGGTGGGTATGACCCAGATCTCGTTCCTGGTGGCGGCGCGGCCGTCCTCCCGGCGGTAGCCCTGGAACGTCCTGGGGGCCAGGGGCTCCGGGAAAACCACGTGGGGGTCGTAGCTATATTCTATCTCCCCGGAGAGGTTCGTTGCCATGTTGTGGGTGTGTATCCACTCACCGGCGGCCACGGGGGCGGTGGTGTGGCCGATGGAGAAACCGTATTTTATTACCTGTCCGCCCTCCTCGATGGGGCGCAGGGCCATCTTGTGGCCCTGGGGAATGTCCATGGCGGCGGCCACGGTGAGGCCGTCCCCGGTGAAGACCGTGCCCTTGGCAATGGGGTGGAGCGCCACGGCCACGTTGTCTAAGGGGTTAATGTGTATAAAATCAGGCATGGCTCACCTCACGGCCGCCTCGTAGGCGGCAAGGGCGCCCTGGGCGCGGATGAGCTTGAGGGTCTCAAGGACAGCCGCCTCAAAGCCCGGGACTTCGGTGAGGTCCTGACCCCACATGCGCGTGTCCGTCATGACGGCGTGGACAAGCTCCTCCGGGGAGTCGGCCCGGTGGTCGTAGTAGAACTCCAGCACCCAGCGGTCGTCGCTGACGGTGTAGGTGTTGCCCTTGGGGCGGCGGCAGACGAGGCCGGCGTCCGTGAGCTCCTGGATGTCATTGGAGTAGAAGGCCACGTAGGCGGCGAAACTTGCGGTGAGGCACTTGGGGAGAGTGCTCTTGAGGGCTATGTAGTCGAGGAAACTGGGCATGTTCCTGGCGCGCCACTTGGAGGTGGAGTTGAGGGATATGCTCATGAGCTCGTGGTTGACGAAGGGGTTGTTGAAGCGATCCTGCACCGCCGCGGCGAAACTCTCAAGGTCCGCCCTGTCGAGGGGCAGAGTGGGGATCACCTCGTCATAGAGCATCTTGTTCATGAAGTCGCGGACGGTGTCGTTATTCATGCAGTCACGAACGATGTCGAACCCCGCCAGATACGCCCCCAGGACGAACCCGGTGTGGGCGCCGTTGAGGATGCGCACTTTGCGCTTCTTGTAGGGGGTGACGTCCGGCACCACCGGGCAGTTGACGCCCGCCCGCTTGAAGGGAAGTTTCTCCTCCAGCCACTGGGGACCCTCGATGTTCCAGACGCCGAAGACCTCGCCCACGTCCGCCAGGGGGTCGGTGTAGCCGTTCTCCTCGTCGAGGCGCCGGACCTCCGCCGCGTCGCGGATGCGGCCGGGGACTATCCTGTCCACCAGGGTGGAGCAGAAGGTGCAGTCGTTATTTACGTAGGCGCGGAACTCCTCGCCCAGCTCCCACTGGTCTATGTACTGGTTGACGCATTTTAATAGCTCCTTGCCGTTGTTGTCGATGAGCTCGCAGGAGAGTATCACGAGCCCGGACTTGCCTGCCTTGAAACGGGCGTAGAGCACCTGGGTGAGCTTGCCGGGGAAGGAACTGGCGGGCTCGTCCGTCAGCTTGCAGGCGGGGTCGTAGACTATCCCGGCCTCGGTGGTGTTGGAGACGACGTATTCGAGGTCCTCAGACACCGCGACCTTGAGCATCTCCTCAAAGTCCGCCTTCACGTAGGGGTTGAGGCACCGGGAGACGGAGGATATGACCCTCCGGGAGTCCACGCGCTCACCGTTCTCACTGCCTCTGAGGTAGAGGGTGTAAAGCCCCTCCTGCTCGTTTATGAGGTCCGCCAGGCCCGGAGCGATAGGCTGGACCAGCACGCACTTGCCGTTCCAACCGGCCCGCTCGTTTGAGACGTCGAACCAGTAATTCACAAAGGCCCGCAGGAAGTTCCCCTCCCCGAATTGCAGCACCTTCTCAGGCGCGCTCCTCAGGATATAGCCTTTATAGCCGGATTTTTCCAGGGTAGCATAGTTTAGCTTTTCCATAGTGGCTCCTCCTTAATGTGTGGTTTTAGAATTCTGTGGATATTATACCAAACGCGGCCGGTATTTTCCATATGTTTTATGAAAAATTATAGACATGACGCAAAAATATATGGCGCGAGGGATAGAGACGGCGAACCGGCGGGCAAAATACTGCCCGCCGGAGTCAAAAACCACTGTCAGTTTTCCATCTGTTTGCCGAGGAAACCAGCCACTGTCTGGGCAAGTTTGTACTCCACCTCGCCGGCGGTGCCGTCGCCCTCCGCAAGAAATAGGACGCAGCCCATGACGTCCCCCTCTGCGAGGATCGGGGCCGCCACGGTGACGGCGTACTTCTCAGCGCCCTCGGCGGGCTCCACGGCCCTCTCGCCGGCGGCGCGGCGGTAGATCTGGCGGCCCTCCATTATGCCCTCCAGCTCCGGGGTGATGACCTTGCCAAAGAGCTCCCGTTTGGAGACGCCCCACACCGCGATTACGGTGTCTCTGTCGGTTATGACCACCGGGAGGCCCGTGGACTTACTTAGCGTCTCACACATCTGCCCCGCGAAGGACGAGAGCTCGCCCATGGGCGAATATTTCTTGAAGATGACCTCTCCGTCCTTCTCCGTATATATCTCCAGCGGGTCGCCGTCGCGTATCCGCATGGTACGGCGAATCTCCTTGGGTATGACGACCCTGCCCAGGTCGTCGATGCGCCGAACAATTCCTGTTGCCTTCATTTTGAACTCCTCCTGTCTCTATTTGTATCGGCAGGAATTAGTATCCGCAAATTGCCCGGCTATATTCAGTTGGCGGTATTTGGATTTTTATCTCAAAATAAAATTGCGCTCTACTGCCCCTCCCCGCTGGGCAGCGCCTTGCGGACTGTGTTCATGACGAGCTCCGCGTCGCCGGAGGTGAAACCGTCGAGGGCGAGCATCACGGCCGTATTATTCTCACAGGTGAGGATGAGGAGGCGGCGGCTCTGGAGTATCTCCTTCACCTGGCCGTAGGGGATGTCCGTCACGGACCCGCCGCCGGAGGTGACCTCCATGTGGTCCCCGTAGAAACGGGTGACGCGGGAGAGGTCGCCCCGGCCCTCCAGGTTCCTGAAGGCCCGCTTTGTCTTGTCCCGGGGGATGTACACGCAGAGCCACAGCGCCACAGCGAGGATGACCACAAGCTCCCAGATGACATAGAACTTCGTCAGGCGCGCCGCCAGCGTCACGATGAGCGTGAGGAGCCACACCCCCGCCAGCACCAGGAACACCCGCTTATATAGACGGCGGTTCACGTCCCTAAATATCCTCCCGCGCCCCTCCAGCAGGAGCTTTTTTGTGATAGTCACCTTGTTCTCGGCAATAGGTTCCATAATGACCCCCCGGCTCTATTTTGCGTTACTTCTGGGATTATAGCAAATATCCCGGCCTCAGTAAAGCATTATTCGATGGAATCATGAAAAATCTTCTATACATTTGGCGGAAAAGCTGTTAAAATCACGGTATAGACCAAAGGGAGGTTTTACTATGCTGGAACTCAAGCGATTTGCGGAATATAGAGACCGGGTGGTGGGCAACTGCGGGAAGATGATCCTGGGCAAGGACGACGCCATCTCCCTTGTGCTGGTGTGTTTCCTCTGCTCGGGCCACGTGCTGCTGGAGGACGTGCCGGGGACGGGCAAGACAATGCTGCTGCGCTCCTTCGCCAGGAGCGTGGGTGGGAACTTCAAGCGCATACAGTTTACGCCGGATCTGCTGCCCTCTGACCTCACGGGTATAAACTTCTATAACCAGAAGGAGGGCGAGTTCCAGTTCCGTCCCGGGCCGCTCTTCGCCAACATAATCCTGGCGGACGAGATAAACCGGGCCACCCCCAGGACGCAGTCGAGCCTCTTAGAGGCCATGGAGGAGCGGCAGATAACGGTGGACGGCGTCACCACGAAACTTAAAGAGCCCTTCCTCGTGATGGCTACCCAGAACCCCCTGGAGTCCTACGGCACGTTCCCGCTGCCGGAGGCCCAGATCGACAGGTTCTTCATGCGCCTGAGCCTGGGGTACATGACGGAGGAGCAGGAGATGCAGGTGCTCTCCCGGCCCGTGGCCGCGGGCCAGCCGGATACCCTCTCCCGGGTGGTGACGGACGCCGAGACGGCCTACGTCCGCTCCGCCTGGCAGGAGGTGCGGGTGTCGCCGGAGGTACTTCGGTACATCATGACAATAATAACCGCCACCCGGCGGGAGAGCAGTCTCTTCGCCGGGGTCTCCACCCGAGGGGCCCAGGCGCTCTACAGGGCATGTCAGGCTTACGCCGCCATAAGCGGGCGGGAGTACGTACTGCCGGAGGACGTGCAGTACCTGGCGCCCTTCGTGCTGGGGCACCGCCTCAGTCAGGGGGAGGGGGGCTCGGCCTCCTCGAAGGAGCTCCTTGAGAGGATACTTGAGAAGACCCCCGTGCCCATGGAGGCGCTGTGATGCTCGTCTTCTTCATCATAATAACTGCGCTGGTCCTATATATGCAGTTCCGCTCCCGGCGGCGCGGCGGCGGGCTGGAGGCCACCATCTCCCTCACGAAGAACCTGGCGGAGCCGGGGGAGGAGCTGGAGCTCGTGGTGACTATATCAAATAGGACGCGGGCGCTCCTTCCGTTTTTGAAACTCAGCGTCAGTATGCCCAAGGGCGTCTCCACCACACAAATCGAGAAACGCCGCCGCATGAGGCTCACGGACCAGGACGAGATCGTCATGAGCACCTGGGCCGCCCCCATGCAGGAGCTGAGGCTCCGCATACCCGTGATGGCGGAGAGACGGGGCAGATACGTCTTTGAGGGCCTCTCCATATCCGAGGGGGACTTCCTGGGGCTGGGGGAGAGGCTCAGCGCCTTCAACGTGTTCGCGGAGCTCGTAATAGTCCCGAAGGCCGCGCCCCGGCGGGCCCTCCGGCAGATACCCGGCAGTTTCCCCGGGGACATATCTGTGAAACGGTTCCTCTTTGAGGACCCGGTCCTCACCGTGGGGTTCCGGGACTACACGGGCCGGGAGCCCATGAGGTCCATCTCCTGGAACGCCAGCGCCCGGGCAGGGAAACTCATGGTCCGGGAGTACGACCACACCATGGACGTTAGCGTGATGGTGGTGGTGAACGTCCACACCTCGGCCCGGGAGATGCTGCGGCTGGTGGCGGAGTGTTACGCCCTGACGCGCACAGTCTGCCGCGCCCTGGAGGACCGGGGCATAAAGTATAGCCTCTTCACTGACGCCTCGGCGGACGGCCCCTCGGAGCCCATGAGGTACGTGGGGGAGGGGCTGGGGGGCCGGCACTTTCTGAGGGTGCTGGAGCTCCTGGGGAGGAGCACTCTCTACGGCCGGGACATGTTCGAGCGCGTCTTGGAGCAGGCCGCCGCCATGACCCACGGCCTCTGCGGGATACTCCTCATAACGCCCGCCCTTGACAGGGACATAATGGCCGCCGCGGGGCGCTGCGCCTCCCGGCGGGGCGTGGGCCTCACCACTCTCACGCCGGAGGGTGCGGCGGTATGACGTACCTTGTGTTCCTCCGGGGCGTCTCCGACGCCGGTTTCTACTTCTTCCTCGCCGGGATAATTGCGGGACTCCTTGGGGCCCAGGGCTGGGTCATAGCGCTAGGGCTTTTGATAGAGTGTTTCGCCCTCGCGGCGGGGTACGCTTTGCGGGGCAAAAACGCGCGGTTCGCGCCGCTGGCGCTCCCGGTGCTATACATACTATTCATGCCCGGGAGTTTCACGGAGCGGCTCGCCATGGCGCCCTTTCTAATTTATGTCCTGGGGATACTGCGCTCCGAGGAGTACGAGCCCACCTGGGACCACGAGGCGGACGTCTTCTCAAAATTCTGGAAGGTGGTCCTGGGGTTCCTCTTCCTCTGGTCCTCCTTCGGGTGGATGTTCAAGCGGGGCGGGGATATACTAAACGGCACGGCCCTGCCGGCGGCGCTGGTGACGATGACGGCCCTCGTACTGCTGACCCGCGCCCTCCGCCACGACAGGGACGTCTACACCGAGCGGAGAAGACAGATGGTGGACCTGGCGATACTGGCGGCGGTGTTTCTGTTCGCGGCGCTACTGAGTTCGCCGCCGGTGCTGAGAGGCGCCTATTACTGCCTCCGGGTGGTGCTCTCCTACCTCGTCTGGCCGGTGGTGAAAGCGGCGCTGTGGCTCGTGAGCCAGGTCATAAAGTTCACCGGCGACGTGCTGGCCCATGTGGTGAAGGGTGGCTCCGACGTCGAGCTGCCAACTATGGAGGAGAGCCAGGGGACCGAGGGGGAGACATTCGTCCCCGGCATAATGGAAAAGCCCGGCGACGGGAATACGCTCCTCAAGGTGCTCATCATCGGCGCCGCGGCGGCGGTGCTGGCGTACCTCGCCTATAGACTCCTGAGGATGCTCTTCCTCCGGGGCCCGGAGCTTGCGGACAACGGCGAGGGGGAGATAGAGCGCGTCACCATCGAGACCGCCGAGACGTCCCGCCCCAGGGGCGGCGCCAGGACGCCGGAGGAGAGGGTCCGCCGGGAGTACAGGCGGTTCCTCCGGCTCTGCCGCCAGAGGGGCGTGAAACTCCGCCCCAGCGACACGAGCCTCAGCGTGGAGAGGATGAGCGCCCAGCTCTCCGCACCGGAGGAGGCTCGGGAGCTGCGCCGGATATACATTGACACCCGCTACGGCGCTATTACGCCGGAGGACGCCCCCCGCCGCGCCGAGGAGGCGTATAGGCGGGTGAAGAAACTCTGGACAGAGACTAAGCCCCCCGAGACCCAGGAGTCCGTGGAACAAGAATGAGAGAATAGATTGGCCGCCGGCGGGACGAAAGATCCTTGCCGGCGGCGATTATATCGTGAGGCGCGGTCACACCGTATATGACCAGATGTTTCTAATTTCGCCCTCTATCTCGTCGTAGCTCCAGACCTTGCAGTTTGAGGGGCGGTAGGGGTCGTAGACCTCAAACCCCTGGTCGTCGCAGCCGTAGAGGACGATGAAGTGCCCGGTCTCGGTGAAGTGGCCCTTGCCCATTATGCAGATGATGGGGCGGCCGGAGTTTAGCTCGTAGCGCATGTCGTCCTCCCAGAGGGGTATCTCCTTCACCGTGAGGCCGAGCTGTTTTGCCCCGTCGGAGAAGAGCGTCCAGGAGGTGCCGTTGCCCTCCACGCTGTAGCCGTAGCGGGTGGCGAAGTCCGCCACGTACGCCGGGGTCTTGGTGCCGTCGCCGGTGAGGCCCATGAGCACCATGGAGAGGCACGTGGGGCCGCAGCCGGTGTAGCCCACGAGTCCCCCGCTGTAGCGGCAGTAGCCCCAGCGGCTGTCCCACTGGGTGAGGTAGGGGATCTCGCCCGGGGTGAGCTCGCCGGTTAAGTCAATGGTGAGGTCGTAGTCCGTGACGCCGGAGTAATTCTCAACGTAGTCCGTGGCCTCCGGGTTCTTCTCAAGTATGTCCTCAAAGGCGGCCTGTATGACGGCCTCCGGCACCGGGGGCAGGTCCTCCGGCGAGCGGCCGTAGCGCAGGACCCTGAGGAGGGTCCGGGGGCCCACCACTGCCAGCACCACGGCGGCCACGGCGGCGATGAATAGCACCGCGAACAGGATTATTTTGAGTGTTTTTCTATTCTTTGTCTTCATTCTCTGTGCTGCTCCTTTGAAAGTCTCAGGCGTATCTCCGCTTTGAAGAGGTCGCCGTCTATGGTTATGTTGAACTTGCCGCCCATGAGCTCCGTGAGGCTCCTGGCGATGGAGAGGCCCAGGCCGCTGCCCTCTGTGTGGCGGGAGGAGTCCCCCCGGACGAACCGCTCCATGAGCTCATCCTCGGAGACGTTGAGCCTGTCCCGGGAGATGTTCTTCACGGATATCACCGCGCCGCCGTCGAGACGGCGCACGTCGATGTAAACGCGGGTCCCCGGCTGGGCGTACTTTATGGCGTTGTTAAATAGGTTATCCAGCACCCGCCAGAGGTGCCGCCCGTCGGCCATGACGGACACCGGCACCTCGGGGCCGGTGACCACCGTCTCAAGGCGCCCCGCCTCGAAACGCTCCGCGTACTCCGCCACGGCCTGGTTCACGAGCTCCGTGGTGTTCGTGGGCATGAGCTCCACCGGGAGGTTCCCGGTGGAGGCCTTGGACGCCTCCACCAGGTCCACCGTCAGGCGGCGCAGTCTCTCCGACTGCCTCGCCAGTACCGCCAGGTACTCCGCCTGCTCCTCGGGGGTGTGGGGTTTCTGCAGGAGGTCCACATAGTTCACGATGGAGGTTAGGGGCGTCTTTATGTCGTGGGAGACATTCGTTATGAGCTCGGTCTTCAGCCGCTCGGAGCGCATCCGCTCCTCCACAGCGGCGCTGATGCCCTCGCCGATGGAGTTGAGGTTCTCGCCGTGGCGGCGGAAGTCGTAAAACAGCTTTGAGGTGTCCACCTTGTAGTTCACGTCCCCGGAGGCCAGGGCCCTGCCGGCGGCCAAGAGTATGTGGGCCTCGTAGACGCACATCACCGTCAGCGCCAGGAACGTGATGCTGAAACCCGCCAGCGTGAAAAAGCCCATGCCCTCGTCGCCGTTTACCCAGTGCATTATGGCCAGGTAGTCCCAGGCGAGGAAGAGGAGCGAGAGCGCGGTGGCCCGCCACTCAAACCGCACCGCCCGAAGGAATGAGATGAGGGCCCTCATCATCCGCCCCATGAAACGGAGCATGAGGGCGAGGCAGACGTATATGACGGTGTTCCGCCACCACTTCCCGGCCTTGACCCTGGCGGAGAAGGTGTAGAGGAGAGCCAGCACCAGCATCAGTGCCGTCAGCGCCAGCCCCGCTATGATAACGGCCTCCATGACGGAGCTCTCGCTCCCATAGCCGGTGAGATCGTCGCAAATGACGAGGAGGAATATGACCCCGATGGATACAAGCGCCGCCACGATGTCCAGGGGCACGCGGTCGAAGACGCTGAGGCGCACCTCCTCGCACCAGGGGCGCCGCCCCGCCACCGCCATGAGGTACACAAATACCACCACAAGGGCGATAAAGGCGGGTATGCAGAGAAATGAGGAGTGGCGCAAACCGAATAGGTAGTTGCCCAGCCACAGCTCGGGGCCGGTGAGGCTCTCGTATGTCCACCGCTCTATGAGCCCCAGTTTCATAAGGTAGGAGAGGCCGTCCTCGTAGGCGAAACCCACAGGTATCTCCTCCAGGCGCAGTATCAGCACGCCGGCGGCTGTGACGGCCAGTATGCCCGTGGTGACGGCCAGCACGGCGAAGAGTATGGTGGCGGTGAGTTTCGCGGGGAGGCTGTACGCCCATCTTCTCATTTGCCGGCCTCCTCAAACTTGTACCCCTGGCCCCACACGACTTTTATGTATCGGGGCTCGGAGGGGGTTATCTCGATCTTCTCCCGGAGGTGCCTTATGTGTACCGCCACGGAGCTCTCCGCCGAGAGCGCCGCCCCGCCGGAGACGTGGGCGTATATAGCGCCGGAGGAGAAGACCTTCCCGGGGTTCTGCATGAGGAGCCGCAGTATAGCAAACTCCGTGGGCGTGAGGCTCACGGGCTCCCCGTCAACAGTGACGGACTTGCCGGCGTCGTCAAGGTCCACCCCGCCTATTACGTAGTGGTCAGGCCGCACCTCCATGCCGCCAAGGAGCGTGTAGCGCCGGAGCTGGCTCTTCACCCGGGCGATGACCTCCACCGGGTTAAAGGGTTTTGTCACGTAGTCGTCGGCGCCTATGTTGAGCCCCAGGACCTTGTCGGTGTCCTCGCCCTTGGCGGTCAGGAGTATAATGGGGATGTTGAACTCCTCCCGCAGTTTGCTTGTGGCGGATATGCCGTCCATCTCGGGCATCATGATGTCCATGAGGATGAGGTGGATGTCGTTTTGCCTCACGGCCTCTATGGCCTCGCGGCCCGTGTGGGCCTCAAATATGCCGTACCCCTCGGAGGAGAGGTATATCCTGAGCGCCGAGACTATGTCGAGGTCGTCGTCGCAGATCAAAATGTTGTACATCGCTTTTTCCTCCGTCTTGGTATGGTGACATTATAAAGCCTTTTGCCTTAAGAATAAAGAGGAGATTTTTTTAAGAAATGATTATTACACAGGCACGGGAAGGCCCCGGGAGTTTTGAGGCTCCCGGGGCCGTTTGAAATTCATTATCTATTAGCTCTTGTCGCCGGGCTTGAAGATGACGGACATTATATACCCGAAGAAGACGGCGGCGCCGATGCCCCCGGCGGCCGCTGTGAATCCGCCGGTGAAGGCCCCGATGAGGCCCCGCTCCCGGACGGCCCTCTTGACGCCCTTCGCCAAGAGGTTCCCAAAGCCCGTGAGGGGCACGTTTGCGCCGGCCCCCGCCCACCGGGCGATGGGCTCATATATACCGAGGGCCCCGAGTATGACGCCGGCTATGACGTAGGCCGTCAGGATCCGCGCCGGGGTGAGGCGGGTCTTATCTATTAGCACCTGGCCTATGAGGCACAGGAGCCCGCCCACGGCGAAAGCGCGTATATACTGCATCCAATCCATGATGTCACCTCATTTCGTATTGCAGATGGTCACCGCGCAGCAGATGGAGGGGATACTCTCCCCCTGCATGGTGGTGGTGGGGGAGAGGAGCGCGCCGGTGGCCGCGAAGAGTATGCGGTTCCAGCGGCCCTCCCTCATGCCGTTGAGGAGGTACCCGCAGAGCACCGAGGCGGCGCAGCCGCAGCCGGAGCCGCCGGAGTGCACGTCCTGGGTCTTGCGGTCGAAGATGAGAAGGCCGCAGTCCTGGTGCTTGGAGGCCAGATCCACCCCGTCGGCGGCGAAGAACTCCCGGAGGATGTCGGAACCCACGGCCCCCAGATCCCCCGTCACCACGAGATCGTAGGCGTCGGGCCCCTGGGACATGTCCTCAAAGTGGGCCTTCAAGGTGTCGTAGGCGGCGGGGGCCATGGCCGCGCCCATGTTGTTGGCGTCGGTGACGCCGTTATCGACTATCCTGCCCGGGGTCACGTGGGTGACGTAGGGGCCGGGGCCGTTGGCGGAGAGCACCGCGGCGCCGGAGCCCGTGACGGTCCACTGGGAGGAGGGGGGACGCTGCCCGCCGTACTCCAGGGGCAGCCGGAACTGACGCTCCGCCGAGCAGAAGTGGGAGCTCGTCACCGCGAGGGCGTTGTCCGCGAAACCACCGTCCACCGCCAGCGCCGCCAGGGCCAGGCTCTCCGACATGGTGGAGCAGGCGCCGTAGAGGCCGAACATGGGGATGTTGGAGTCCCGCATACCGAAACTTGTGGCGGTACACTGGTTGAGAAGATCGCCGCAGAACACCAGATTCACGTCCGTGGGGGAGAGGGCGGACTTCGCCAGCGCCATGGAGACCGCGTTGCGCACAAGGGCGCTCTCCGCCTTCTCCCAGGTGCTCTCGCCCAGGAACGAGTCCGCGTTTATAAAGTCAAAGCTGTCCCGGAGGGGACCCTCGCCCTCCTTCTTCCCCACTATGCAGGCGTGGCCGGCAAAGGAGGGGGGATCTTGCAGGGCAAGGGTCTGTTTTCCTATTCTTTTTTGAGCCATATGTCATCACCGTAAAATAATTTTTTCACATATAGGTTTTACCGCCGGGCGCAAATAATACTCTGTTTTTCCCATATGCAAAACTTGCATAAATCCCGGCCTTTTTTGGTCCATCTGGCCGTTTACATATTTTATTTGGGATGTTATAATGAACATACTTACTTGTATTCAGAGAGAGGCTTTGGGGCATGGGATACTGCCAGGAGACGGAGATAGAGACCTTAGACGATTTTGATCTCAAAAAAATTTTTGAGTGCGGCCAGTGTTTCAGATGGAACGAGGGCCCCGACGGCTCCTACACCGGCGTGGCGCTGGGGAGGGCCGCGAGGATCCGGCGCGAGGGTGGGCGGATATACATAACCGGCACGCCGGAGGATGTGGAGAAGGTCTGGCACGGGTACTTTGACCTCGACCGGGACTACAGGAGCCTCAGGCGGGCCGTGTGCGTTGACGACTACATGCGGGCGGCCTCGGACTTCGGCGCGGGGATAAGGATCTTAAACCAGGACAGGTGGGAGACGCTCTGCTCCTTCATTATCTCCCAGTGCAACAATATACCGAGAATAAAGAAGATAGTGGAGACCCTCTGCCGGGAGTTCGGCGACCCCGTGGAGCTCATGGGGGAGCGGTACTACACCTTCCCGGGGCCGGAGAGGATCGCGCCCTTGAGCGAGGAGGATCTCGCCGTCCTGCGCTGCGGCTACAGGGCCCCATACATACTCTCAGCGGCCCGGGCCGTGGACTCCGGGGAGCTCGACCTTGAGGAGCTCTCCGGCGCGGACCTCACGAGGGCGAAAAAGGCCCTCATGGCCATGCCGGGCATAGGGGAGAAGGTGGCAAACTGCGTCATACTCTTCTCACTTCGCATAGGCTCCGCCTTCCCAATAGACGTCTGGATGAAAAAGGCCCTGGCCCAGCACTACCCGGAGGGTTTCTCTCCGGAGGTGTTTGGTGAAAACGCCGGACTTGCCCAGCAATACATGTTCTATTATCAGCGTTCCAACGGCTGACGCGGTACTTGACACGGCGGCGTACCGGTGGTAACATATCGAAAATTTAAGAATTTTGCGGGAGGATAATTTATGGCATTCATCTATGAGGAACCGTCAAGGACATTCAGCGAGTACCTCTTGGTGCCGGGCTACTCCGGGACCAACTGCATCCCAGAAAATGTCAGCCTCAAGACGCCCCTGGTGAAATTCAGAAGGGGCGAGGAGCCCGCCATATCCATGAACATACCCATGACCTCCGCCATAATGCAGGCGGTGTCCGACGACAACATGGCCGTGGCCCTGGCGAGGGAGGGGGGCGTCTCCTTCATTTACGGCTCCCAGACCGTGGAGGACCAGGCGGCGATGGTGGCCCGGGCTAAGGCATACAAGGCGGGCTTTGTGGTCAGTGACTCAAACATCAGGCCCTCCGCCACGCTCCGGGAGCTCTTGGAGCTCACCGAGCGCACCGGCCACTCCACCGTGGCGGTGACGGAGGACGGCGGCCCCAACGGCAAGCTCCTGGGGATAGTCACCCGCCGGGACTACCGTCTCAGCCGCATGACCGGCGAGGAGCTGGTGGAGAGTTTCATGACGACCCTCGATAAGCTCACCCTGGCCCCCGCCTCCACCACCCTCAAGGAGGCCAACGACCTCATCTGGGAGCACAAGGTGAACACCCTTCCCATAGTTGACGACGAGGGCAATCTCCTCTACTTCGTCTTCCGCAAGGACTACTCCTCCCACAAGGAGAACCCGCTGGAGCTCTTAGACGCCAGCAAGAAGTACGTGGTGGGCGCGGGCATAAACACCCGGGACTACGCCGTCCGCGTGCCGGCGCTGGTGGAGGCGGGGGCGGATGTCCTCTGCATCGACTCCTCCGAGGGGTTCTCGGAGTGGCAGCGCCTGACGCTCAAGTGGATACGCGAACACTACGGCGACACCGTTAAAGTGGGCGCCGGGAACGTGGTGGACGCCGAGGGTTTCAGGTTCTTAGCGGAGAGCGGCGCGGACTTCGTGAAAGTGGGCATCGGCGGCGGGTCCATCTGCATAACCCGTGAGCAGAAGGGCATAGGCCGGGGCCAGGCCACGGCGCTAATTGACGTCTGCCGGGAGCGGGACAAGTATTTTGAGGAGACGGGCGTCTATGTGCCCGTCTGCTCTGACGGCGGCATAGTCCACGACTACCACTTCACCCTGGCCCTCGCCATGGGGGCGGACTTCCTGATGCTGGGCCGGTACTTCGCCAGGTTCGACGAGAGCCCCTCCAGGCGCGTCTCCATCGGCGGCAACTACATGAAGGAGTACTGGGGCGAGGGCAGTTCCCGGGCGCGGAACTGGCAGCGCTACGACCTGGGCGGTAAGGAGGGTATGGCCTTTGAGGAGGGCGTGGACTCCTACGTCCCCTACGCCGGGTCCCTCCACGACAACGTGGCCATAACGCTCAGCAAGGTGAAACACACCATGTGCAACTGCGGCGCGGTGACGATACCGGAGCTCCAGAAGAAGGCGAAACTGACCCTCGTCTCCGCCACCTCCATCGTGGAGGGCGGCGCTCACGACGTGGTGCTCAGGGAGTCTGTGACAAGCACAAAGAAATAAACTCTATCGGCCTGCCGGGGCGACCCCGGCGGGCCAAAATATATTTTTGAGGAGGTACAATATGGATGAGAGGATATCGGAGCTCCACCGGCTCATCGAGGAGAGCGAGAGGATCGTGTTCTTCGGCGGCGCCGGGGTCTCCACCGAGAGCGGCATACCGGATTTCCGCAGCGTGGACGGGCTATATAACCAGAAGTACAAGTATCCGCCGGAGACCATATTGAGCCGCAGTTTCTTTGAGGCCATGCCGGAGGAGTTCTTCAGGTTCTACCGGGACAAGCTTGTTGTCACCGGGGCGAAGCCCAACGCCGCCCACAAGTATTTGGCGCACCTGGAGGAGCGGGGCAAGCTGGCGGCGGTGATAACGCAGAATATCGACGGGCTTCATGAGGCCGCGGGGAGCAAGAAGGTCCTGGAGCTCCACGGCACGCTCCTTGAGAATTACTGCGTCCGCTGCAAGCGCCGCTACGGGCCAAACGTGGTGATGGAGTGCGAGGGCGTCCCCAGGTGCCAGTGCGGGGGCGTTATAAGGCCGGACATCGTCCTGTATGAGGAGGGCCTGAGCGGCCGGGTGCTCCGAGAGTCCGTGGACCATATAGCGAGAGCCGACCTCATGATAATCGGCGGCACGTCCCTCGCGGTGTACCCGGCGGCGGGGCTCATAAATTACTTCAGGGGCCGGAATCTGGTGCTAATAAATAAGTCCCCCACGGCGGTGGACTCCGAGGCCCAGCTCGTCATCCCGGGGAAGATAGGGGAGGTCTGCGCGAAACTCTGGGCCATGGAGCAAGATTGACATCGGAACTCGGTTTTGCAATATATAATCCGTCCACTTTGCCCCTTGTATTTTGTACCGAAAGTGCTAACATTTATATGTAATACGCGATTCAAGGGGGAACGTGGAACATAATGGCGAGAAAAAGTGGGCATGAGAAGACGGTCGTCACGGCGCTGGACGGCCTTGACTACGGGGACGCGAACTCCCCGGACGCCATAGGCCGTGTGAAACGCTACGGACTGCCGGAGGGAGTGTCGAATAAGAGGCTCTACAGGGACGTGACGCTCATAGCGCTGCCGAGCCTCGTGGAGCTGGTGCTGACGCAGCTCACCAGCATAGCGGACACGGCCATGGTGGGCCAGCTCAAGGGCACCATGATGGCGGGGGGCATCCTGCAGAACGAGGGCATAGTGGCGCTCTCGGCGGTGGGCCTCGCCACACAGCCCAAGTTCCTGCTCATGACGATGGTCCAGGCCATGAACGTGGGCGCCACGGCCATAATAGCCAGGTTCCGGGGACAGCAGAATAGGGAGAAGTCGAACCTGGTCTTCAAGCACGCCATGATACTGAACCTCATAATGGCGGTGCTCTTTATGGTGGTGGGGCTGGTGTTCTCCGAGCCCCTCATCCGGTTCATGGCCGGCACGGGCGTCAGCGAGGAGGCCGTGGCCCTGGGGGTGGAGTACCTCAATATCCAGATGTACGGGTTCATACCCTTGTGCCTGAGTATAACGGTGACGGCGGCCCTCCGGGGGATAGGCGACACGAAGACGCCAATGATCTACAACACCGTGGCGAACGTGGTGAACCTCATCTTTAACTACATCATGATCTACGGCCACTTCGGCGTGCCCAAGATGGGCGTGGCGGGGGCCTCCTGGGCCACCATCATCGGCCAGACCGTGGCGTTCTTCATCGCTATGGCCGTCTCCTTCCGCAAGCGCCACTACGTGTACCTGGACCTCAAGGAGAAGTTCTCCTTCGATAGGTCCATCATGAGCGGCGTCATAACTATAGGCATCCCCTCCATGGTGGAGCAGCTATTCATGCGGGCGGGACTCATCATCTACACCCGCCAGGTGACGGGCCTCGGCGACACGGTCTACGCCACCCACCAGGTGCTCATGAGCATACAGAGCATGAGCTTCATGATGGGCCAGGCGTTCGCCACCGCCGCCACCACCCTAATGGGCCAGAGCATAGGCCGGCGGCGGTACGATATGTCCGCCATCTACATGCGAAAGGCGCGGGACCTTGGCATCTTGGCCTCCCTCGTCCTCGCGGCGCTGATGGTGCTCCTAAATGAGCAGATAATAGCCGTATTTAATGATACGCCGGAGGTGGTGGAGATGGGCGCCGCCATACTCTCGCTCCTGGCCCTCAGTCAGCCCTTCCAGGCGGACCAGTTCATCGTCTCCGGCGGGCTCCGGGGCGCGGGGGACACCCGCTTTACGGCAGTCGTCATGGCGGTGACTGTCCTGGGCCTCCGCAGCGGCCTTGCGATACTCATGATAAACTACATGGATCTGGGCCTCTGGGGCGCTTGGATAGCCCTGGTGGTGGACCAGTGCACGAGGACCGGCATAATGGCGGCGCGCTACCACAGCGGCAGGTGGAAGAGTCTCAGTAGGGCTGTGACCGCGTAACGACTGAAATTACCCTGATTTTTACTGAAATCAGGGTAATTTACTGCAAAAAAACTATTGACTGGAAGGGCTATATATGATAAAATAGCTCTCTGCCTGGAGTTTTTGCGCCCATTTTGGCCAAGGATCCAGGGGTATTTAAAAATTTTCAGAAAGGAGGAACACAATGCCTACAATCAACCAGCTCGTCAGGAAGGGCCGTGAGACTGCGGCGTACAAGTCCACCTCACCTGCGCTCCAGAGGGGCCTCAACACCCTGAAGAACCGCACCACCGACCTGAGCTCCCCCCAGAAGAGGGGCGTCTGCACCGCCGTCAGGACCATGACCCCGAAGAAGCCTAACTCCGCTCTCCGTAAGATCGCCCGTGTGCGTCTCACCAACGGATTTGAGGTCACGGCCTATATCCCCGGCGTGGGACACAACCTGCAGGAGCACTCCGTGGTGATGATCCGCGGCGGCCGTGTCAGGGACCTCCCCGGTGTGCGTTACCACATCATCCGCGGCACCCTCGATACCCAGGGCGTGAACGGACGTATGCAGGCCCGCTCCAAGTACGGCGCCAAGAGGCCCAAGGCAGGCAAGAAGAAGTAAAGCGCATCCCCAACAGCTAAGCCCTGTTGTTATTTGTATATATTATATATATTTAAGTATATATATTTTCTATATCTAAATGACCTCGGGGCGCGGCGGAACGCCACAGGCGTTTCGAGTACCTGTGAAATCATTTTATAATGAAGGAGGGAAGTAAAGTGCCCAGAAGAGGTAATGTTCCCAAGAGAGAAATCCTGCCCGATCCCGTGTACAACTCCGTGCTTGTCACAAAGCTCGTGAACAGCATTATGCTGGACGGCAAGAAGGGCGTGGCTCAGAAGGTGGTCTACGGGGCCTTTGATATCGTCAAAGACAAGACCGGCAAGGAGCCCCTGGATGTCTTCCAGCAGGCGCTGGAGAACATCATGCCCACACTTGAGGTCAAGGCCCGCCGCGTGGGCGGCGCCACCTATCAGGTGCCTATCGAGGTCCGTCCCGCGAGACGTCAGACCCTGGGGCTCCGTTGGCTCACGAACTACACCCGCGCCCGCGGCGAGAAGACCATGAAGGAGAAACTCGCCGGGGAGATCATGGACGCCGCCAACAACACCGGCGCCTCCGTGAAGAAACGCGAGGAGACCCACAGAATGGCCGAGTCCAACAAGGCCTTCGCCCACTTCAGGTGGTAATTTTTTCAGTTTGATTTGAGGCCGCAGGAGTCTCAAATGCAGGAGAGCTATCTTTTATGCCCAGACAGTATTCATTAGAAAAGACAAGAAACATCGGCATCATGGCCCACATCGACGCCGGTAAGACCACCACCACCGAGCGCATCCTCTTCTACACCGGCCGCACCCACAAGCTGGGCGAGGTCCACGAGGGCGCCGCCACCATGGACTGGATGGAGCAGGAGCAGGAGCGGGGCATAACCATCACCTCCGCCGCCACCACCTGTTTCTGGAAGGGAACGAGGATAAACATCATCGACACCCCGGGCCATGTGGACTTCACCGTGGAGGTGGAGCGTTCCCTCCGCGTGCTGGACGGCTCCGTGACCGTCATGTGCGCCAAGGGCGGCGTGGAGCCCCAGTCCGAGACGGTGTGGCGTCAGGCCGACAACTACAACGTCCCCCGCATGATATACGTCAACAAGATGGACATCATGGGCGCGGACTTCTTCAACGTCCTCAAGATGGTCCACGACAGGCTCAAGGCCAACGCCGTGCCTGTGCAGCTGCCCATCGGCCGCGAGGCGGATTTCCGGGGCATTGTTGACCTCGTGGAGATGAAGGCCGACGTCTACTACGACGAGCTGGGCCAGGACATGCGGGTGGAGGAGATACCCGAGGACATGCGGGAGCTGGCGGAGGAGTACAGGATGAAACTCCTGGAGGCCGTCTCCGACTTCGACGACGAGATCATGATGAAGTACCTTGAGGGGGAGGAGATAAGCTCCGAGTCCATCAAGGCGGCCATCCGCAGCGCCACCATCGCCAACAAGATGGTGCCGGTGACCTGCGGCACCTCTTACCGCAACAAGGGAGTCCAGAAACTGCTGGACGCTATCGTTGACTACCTTCCGTCCCCGCTGGACATCCCCCCCATAAAGGGCACGAACCCCTCAACCGGCGAGGATGAGGAGCGTCCCGCGGACGACGAGGCGCCCTTCTCGGCGCTGGCCTTCAAGATCATGACGGACCCCTACGTGGGGCGGCTCGTCTTCTTCCGGGTCTACTCCGGGATGGCCGAGGCGGGCAAGACCGTCATAAACTCCACGAAACACCAGCGGGAGCGCATGGGCCGCATACTCCAGATGCACGCCAACCACCGGGAGGACATCGACGCGGTCTACACCGGCGACATCGCCGCCGCCGTGGGCCTCAAGAACACCACCACCGGCGACACGCTCTGTGACGCCGACCACCAGATAATTCTGGAGTCCATGGAGTTCCCGGAGCCCGTCATCCGCGTGGCGATAGAGCCCCGCACCAAGGCCGGTCAGGAGAAGATGGCCGTGGCCCTCCAGAAGTTAGCCGAGGAGGACCCCACCTTCAAGACCTACACCGATGAGGAGACGGGTCAGACCATAATCGCCGGCATGGGCGAGCTCCATCTTGAGATAATCGTGGACCGGCTCCTCCGTGAGTTCCGAGTCGAGGCCAACGTGGGCCGTCCCCAGGTATCCTACAAGGAGACCATCACCGGCTCCGCCGATTCCGACACCCGGTACGTCCGCCAGTCCGGCGGCAAGGGCCAGTACGGCCACGTGAAGATCCACGTGGAGCCCAACGAGTCCGGCAAGGGCTACGAGTTCATCGACAAGATAACCGGGGGCGTCATACCCAAGGAGTTCATCCCCGCTGTGGACGCCGGTATTCAGGGCGCCATGCAGGCGGGGGTCCTGGCGGGATTCCCCGTTGTGGACGTGAAGGTCACGCTCTACGACGGCTCCTTCCACGAGGTGGACTCCTCCGAGATGGCCTTCAAGATAGCAGGTTCCATGGCCTTCAAAGACGCCTGCCTCAAGGCACAGCCCACGATCTTAGAGCCCATTATGAAGGTGGTCGTCACCGGCCCCGACGAGTACATGGGCGACATCATCGGCGATATAAACTCCCGCCGGGGAGCCGTCACCGGGACGGACCTCAGGAACGGCACCGTCCAGGTCACTTGCGACGTTCCCCTCTCCACAATGTTCGGCTACTCCACGGACCTGCGCTCCAAGACCCAGGGCCGCGCCAACTACAGCATGGAGCCCAGCCACTTCGTGGAGATACCCAAGAACCTCCGCGAGGAGATAATACGTTCCCACGGCGGAAAATAACAATAAAACAGTTGCAAATCTCCCGCGTATGTATTAAAATACAAGCAGTATTTTTGAATTATTTTTAACCATTTTTATTCTAAGGAGGATAATCCGAAATGGCTAAGCAAAAGTTTGAGAGAACGAAGCCCCATGTCAACATCGGCACCATCGGTCACATCGACCATGGTAAGACCACCCTTACCGCGGCCATCACCAAGGTCCTGCACATGGCCGACGCCAGCGCCGCCACCTACACCGCTTATGACCAGATAGACAAGGCTCCTGAGGAGCGCGCCCGCGGCATCACGATCAACACCGCGCACGTCGAGTATCAGACCGCCTCCCGTCACTACGCCCACGTTGACTGCCCGGGCCATGCCGACTATATCAAGAACATGATCACCGGCGCTGCCCAGATGGATGGCGCTATCCTCGTCATCGCCGCCTCCGACGGCCCCATGGCCCAGACCCGTGAGCACCTGCTGCTCGCCCGTCAGGTGAACGTGCCCTACGTGCTCGTCTTCCTCAACAAGGTCGACCAGGTGGACGACGAGGAGCTCCTCGAGCTCGTCGAGATGGAGGTCCGTGAGCTGCTTGACAAGTACGACTTCCCCGGCGACGACACCCCCATCATCAAGGGTTCCGCTCTGAAGGCCCTTGAGTCCACCTCCACCGATCCTCATGCCCCCGAGTATGAGTGCATCTGGGAGCTCATGGACGCTGTTGACACCTTCATCAAGACCCCCGAGCGCGCCGCCAACCAGCCCTTCCTCATGCCTGTTGAGGACGTCTTCACCATCACCGGCCGCGGCAC
>CANQYW010000001.1 GCA_947628185.1 uncultured Oscillospiraceae bacterium | reverse complement strand
GATGGACTGCGTTTCCCAACGGGCTGGCTCTTTGAGGACGCCGCCACCACCCACCGCGCCTTCATGCGCGCGGAAAAAATCGCGCTCCTGGAGTGCCGCACATACGCCTACCGTGTCCGCGCGGACAGCATAGTGCATATGAAGTTCACCCCGGCGAAACTCATATGCGTCAAGGTGGGCGAGAGGGTCGTCGGGGATATCATGGCTTATGACGAGACGCTTAAAGATGCCGCCTACGCCAGGGCCTTCTCGGTGAATTACCAGGTGTTCATCCAAATCCCGCCGGAGGACACGGACTCCCTGGAGAAGGTCTGGGATTCGCTGCTTAAATACCGCGACGTGGTGGCCCGGGACAAGTCCCCGGAACTCAGGGCGAAGAATCTTTACGGGGCGAGGTGTACATACCTCGGTATGCGTTTCGCCTACAACGCGGGGAGGATATATAAAGTGATCCAGACGAAGTACACCGCCAAGAAATTCGGGGCGGGGGGGGGTAATATACGAACTTGAATTCGTATATTTACCGTACACCCAGGCGGTTTCATGCCGCAGTACCATTACCGGAGGTATTGCCGCATGAATCTGCTATTCATCCAGGGCGGGTCCCGGTGGAAATTCGACACGGAGGGGAACGCCTACACCGACAGCAACTTCAACGAGCATATCTGGGAACGCTACAGGAGCTATTGCGACCATTTGACGGTCATTCTCAGGCGTGAACAGAGGATATACGACCCCCAGGAGGCGGCGGAGAGATTCAATTTCTACGACGCCCGCCGCTCCGCGCTGGTGGCGCTGCCTGACATCTACCGTCCGGCGGCGAACTGCCTGAACTTGGCGTACCGGCGCCAGATCGACAGCACGATAGAGCGGGAAGTGAGGAAAGCGGACCGGGTGATCATCCGCTCCGTCGGCAACGTGTACACGAGTACGGCCCTGAAGTACGCCCGGAAATACCGCAAGGTCTACCTGGTGGAGGTCACCGGGTTCGCCTGGGAGGGCCTCTGGTACCACAGCCTGCGGGGCAAGCTGGTGGCGGGACCGAGGGAATTGAAGTGCCGCCGCGTGTTAAAGGACGTGCCCTACGCCGTGTACGTGACGGACGAGGCCCTGCAAAAGCGCTACCCATGCGGTGGGCTCTCAATAGGCTGCTCCGATGTGGAACTGGATGATATGGACAGCGAGATCCTGGAGAACCGGCTGAAGAAAATCGCGGGGGGGGGTATAAGCTAATCATAGGCACGGCCGCGCTGTTGGATGTGCGCTGGAAAGGCCAGGACACCGTCATAAAGGCCCTCGCCCGGCTGAAACGGGAGGGGATCACGAACATCGAGTATCACCTCATCGGGATCGGGACCGGCGAATATTTGAGAAGTGTGAGTAGGCGGATGGGTGTCGAGGACCAGGTACATATCATCGGGGCGCTGCCCCACGAGCAGGTGGCCCAGTGGATGGATACCGTGGACGTCTACGTCCAGCCGAGCTACCAGGAGGGCCTCTGCCGCTCGATAGTGGAGGCCATGAGCCGGGCGTGCCCCGTGATCGCCAGCGACGTGGGCGGGAACTACGAGCTCGTCCACTCCGACTGCCTCTTTAGGGCCGGCGATATAAATGGGCTCGCCGGGAGCATAAAGCGGATGATGGAGAAAGATGAGCAGGCCCGGAGCGCGAAACTTAACTTTGAGCGCGCCCACAAGTACCAGAAGACGGTCCTTGACCGCAAGCGGGATGAATTCTACAACCTCTATATGAGGTCATGATATACGATTTGAGGAAGGTTTTTATGAGCAAGTTGATAATCGGGACGGCGGCCCATGTGAATTTAAAGTTCAAGGGCCACGAGACCGTCATTAGGGCGATAAAAGAGCTGAAGGACGAGGGCATTACGGGGATAGAGTATCAGATCATCGGCGGCGGGGACCCCGGGCGGATAGAGGATATATCCCGGCGTCTGGGCGTGGAGGACCAGGTGAAACTCCTGGGCCTGCTGCCCCACGACAGGACCTTTGAGTGGTACGACGGGATAGACGTCTACGTCCACCCGAGCCTCAGCGAGGGCCTCTGCCGCTCGATAGTGGAGGCCATGAGCCGGGCGTGTCCCGTGGCCGCCTGCGACGTGGGCGGGAATTACGAGCTAATCGAGCGGGAGTTTTTGTTCCCGAGAGGGGACTACCGGAAGTTGGCGGATATTTTGCGGAAGATGCTGGAGCCGGACCTGCGGCTCCGCGTAGCTCGTCGGAATTTCGCGGAGGCCCAAAGGTTCCGCAAAGACCGCTTGGACGCGAAACGGGATGGGTTTTATAGGGCGTTTGCCAGGGGATAAGGGTGAGTAGACGGAAGGTGGGAATGTCTTGCAGATAGTTTTATTTATATGGCTGATCGCGCTCTTTTACATCAGCTATTACCTGACCGGGCGGGACTTCTTCGCACCGTCCACGATGATGATTCTCGGTTTTATTTTTGCGTGCAGTTTGAGTATCTATATCCTGTTTGACCTCGACTATTCTTTTAGCTTACAGACGACCGTGCTCATTGGTTCGTGCATGACGCTGAGCGTGGTTATTGGGATGTTCTGTCGCAGCGCGTTTCAGCATATTCGGATCCGTCCTGTGCAGGACAAGTCAAGCCCAATTCCAAAAGGCTTTACATTTTTTGCGCTGCTCGTGGCGGTTGTTGTGATTATCGCTCAGCTGCGGGAGATCACTCGCGTGGCGGGAA
Organism: uncultured Oscillospiraceae bacterium; assembly: GCA_947628185.1. Taxonomy (GTDB): domain Bacteria; phylum Bacillota; class Clostridia; order Oscillospirales; family Oscillospiraceae; genus RUG626. The sequence goes on along the minus strand of CANQYW010000001.1, from coordinate 211,770 downwards.
CATCGGGAATGTTCGGGCAGATCATGACCTCCTATCGAAACGCGCATGGATATTCCACCGATGTGGACGCGCAGTACCCGTTGTGGCTGCGGCTGACGATGAATCTGTTGCAGGCATTATGTATTTTGTATATGTTCAACCTGATCAAGTTCTTCCGCTCGTTCAAGGTCCGTGAAATAATTTTACAGGTTGTGTTTTTGGCCCTTACAGTCCTGTCCAGTTTGCTTACCAGTGGGCGGTTTTCTATACTGTCAAACATAATTGCCGGTATCTTTCTGTTCCACATGACACGCATTCAACGCTTGGGAAAGTATAAAACTTATAAATTTGGCTTTCTTATGCGTGTAATGCTGATTGTGGTTGTCGCGGCGTGGTTTTTTTATTTTGTAAAGGAATTTGTGGGCCGCGTGAGCGATGCTACACTTCTCGATTATACGGCGCATTACATGGGAACAGGCGTTGTCAACCTTGACCTTTATTTGAATAACCCGCCTATGAAGTCAGATATCTGGGGAAAAGAAACGTTTTATTCCCTACTCAACGCACTTAGACGTGTGGGAATCGTTGATATAGAAAGTTATATTTTCCATAAGGAGTTTAGGTCTGTTGCCGGTGTAAGTACAGGGAACATATATACGGCGTTACGTGATTACCATTACGACTTTGGAATGATTGGCGTTTTCGTTCTTCACGCTTTATTCTCGCTTATATACTCGGTTTTCTATGAGTACACAAAAAAGAAACGGAGTAATCTTCCTATTATTATTTTCTGCCAAATTTATTATTGTGCCATTCTGTATATGTATAATAACTTCTTCTATTCCAACATCGTATCTTTTGGTTTTGTATTCAAAATCATGATCACCTACATACTTTACAAACTTGTTGTGGAAAAACAAATCAGATTTCGCATAGTACCAGTGAAGAGGAGGCCGCAAGCCTATGCAAAAAATTAAGCAGACATACGTCTCCTTTGATGTCTTCGACACCCTCATCAAACGCAGCGTCGCGAGACCCACGGACATCTTCCGCATGATGGAGCACTGCTGCGGGGACGTCCCGGCGGGGTTTGCCGAGCTGCGTATCGTGGCGGAGAGGGCCGCCGCGGCGAAGTCCAGAACGCCTGTCACGATTGCGGATATTTACGCCGAACTTGGCTCTCAGCTTGGTGCCCCGGCGGGGGAGCTCATGGAGAGGGAACTGAGCTTTGAGCTCATGGGCTGCCGGCCTGATCCTGAGTATGTGGGCCTTTTTGACCGCTGCCTGGAGGAGGGCCGGACGGTGGTGCTAATATCGGACATGTACCTCCCCTCGTCGTTCATCGGGAAGATGCTGGAGAAGTGCGGCGTCCGGGGCTATAAGCGGCTCTACGTCTCCTGCGAGGAGTCACGCACGAAGGCCGACGGATCCCTCTACCGGGCGGTATTGAAGGACCTTGGCATCTCCGCCGGAGAGCTCGCGCACTTTGGGGACAACAGAAAGAGCGACTTTCTCATCCCGCGCTCCATGGGGATACACGCGCGGCGCGTACCCGGCGCCAGGAAGGAGCTCTGCGCCGTCCCGAAGGGGCTGGCGCCCCAGAGCGCCCTCATTTACCGCACTCTCGCCGCCGCTATAGAGAACGTGTCCCCCGGGATGGGTACATACGCCAGCTTGGGCGCTAAAACCTTCGGCCCGCTCTTAGCGGGTTTCACCCAGTGGCTGGCGCGGCGGCTGGAGGGGGACGGCATCAGGGACGTATATTTCATGTCCCGGGACGGTTACACCATGAAACAGGCTTTTGACGCGGTGTACGGGGAGGGGTTCTCCACCCACTACCTCTACTGTTCCCGCCGGTCTTACACCGTGCCCCTCATCTGGAAACACCCGGAGCTCCATGAGATATTCAAGAATATAACCCTCCAGGACCGGATGACCCTCCGCACATTCATACTGAGGCTGGGCCTGGAGCCGGAGGACTGCCGGGACCGCGCCGCCGCCTGCGGGGTAGATTTGGACGAGGTTTTTGAGCACGGGACATTTAAGACCTCAGATAGGGTGTCCAAGTTCTATGACTCCGTCCGCGATCTGGTGGTGGAGAACTCCAAAGACGAGTACGACGCGCTTTTGGAGTATATCTCCTCCCTCCATATGGCGGAGCGCATAGCGGTGGTGGACATAGGCCGCCACGGGACGATGCAGAACGGCCTCCAGGAGCTCATACGCGAGTCCGGTCTCGGCATCGAGGTGCGGGGGTACTATGTGGGCGTCTCACCCGACGCGCCGCTGGTGAACAATGGCGTCATCCGGGCCTCGGGCTATCTCCACGAGCGGGGCAAGAACGAGGAGTTCGTGAATAAGCTCAGCTGTTTCGTGCCGATCTTTGAGTCGATCTTCTTAGGTCAGCACGGCTCCGTCAAGCGTTTCGTCAAGGTGGACGGGAGACCCGCGCCGGTGATGTATGACTTCGAGTACGAGAGCCGCGATGGAAAGTGCTGTGACGAGATATCTATAATGCGGGAGTACCAGAGCGGCGCGCTGGAGTTCGTGAGGGACTTGGCCGCGTCATTCCCGGGCGGGCTCCCACCCATCCCGCCGGACGCCGCTTGGTATAACTTCACGGACATGTGTCTCAGCCCCACCCTCTGGCAGGCAAATTTGTGGGGCGACTTCAGGGTGTTTGACAATTTGATAATGCTTATCGCCCGCCCCGCAAAACTCCGGGAATACTTGAGAGACCCGGGGCGGCTCAAGGGAGATTTTATATCCAGCATGTGGAAGATAGGCTTTATGAAACGCCTTATAAAATTGCCCCTGCCCTATGAGCGCATCTATTTTATACTGAAACGCCGGTTTAATAAGGGATAAATTAAATGTCTGAATCTAAAGCATCGAGATTTGCGAAAAATGTTGCCGTCGCCTTCGCGGCGCAGACCATAAGCCTTGTGGCCAGCGTCCTGACGTCACTGCTCATACCGAAACTTTTGGGCGTGGAGCAATTCTCCTATTGGCAGCTATTCATGTTCTACAGCGGTTATGTGGGGTTCTTCCATTTTGGGATGTCGGACGGGATATATCTTCGCTACGGAGGGAAGGAGCTTGACGAGCTTGATAAGCCGCTGATAGGTTCCCAGTACCGGCTCATGCTGCTCTGGCAGACGGTTATCTGCGCCGTCCTGCTGCCGGTCGTCGTGCTCACCACTGCCTCGCCGGAGCGCCGGCTCGTGTGGATCTGCATAGCCGTCTATCTGCTCCTTGCCAACACCTGTTGGTTCTGGGGGTACGTCTATCAGGCGGCGAACAGGACGAGGGTCTACTCGCTCTCGACTATCATCTCCAAGGTGGCCTTCATCCTCTGCATCGCCTTTCTGCTCTTTACGCGCCAGAGGCGGTTCGAGATCTATATCGTCCTTTTTGTGGTGTCCCAGCTTGCGGCGTCGCTCTATTGCCTCATAAAGAGCCGGAGTTTCATCTTCGCGGGCGGCGTATCACCCGGTAGGTCCCTGCGGGAGGCTTGGATAAATATCCGGGTCGGGATAAATCTGACAGTATCCAATATAGCCAGCAGTCTCATCCTCGGCATCGGGCGGATCTTTGTGGACATGACCCAGACCATAACGGAGTTTGGGCTATTGTCCTTTGCCATTTCCCTGACGAACTTCTTTTTACAGTTCATATCACAGGTGAGCATGGTCATGTTCCCGGCCCTGAGACAGATCGAGCCGGACAAGGCAAAACAGCTCTTTGTGTCACTCAGGAAGAATTCGAGTTTTCTTCTCTGTTTCGTCATGGTGCTGTTCATACCCATGAGGAAACTCCTGGGCATGTGGCTGCCCCAGTACGAGGTGAGCCTCGGTTACATGTCCTGGCTCCTTCCGGTGTGCGTTTTTGACGGAAAAATGCAGCTTTTGTACTCCACATACCTGAAAGTTCTCCGAAAAGAGAGGAGCCTTTTGGCGATAAACGCAGTTTCCCTCGTGACGAGCACCGTGCTCTGCGCTGTGAGTGTGTTTGTCGTTAAAAGTTTGAACGCATTGGTGCTGGCAATGGTGTTTTGCGTGGCGCTGAGGAGCATCTTAGCGAATATGGCGATATCGAGAAACTACCGGATCTCCATGGACGGAGTCACGGCCTGGGAGTGCGTCCTGTCCGCGGTGTTTATCGCGGCAAATATGTGTTTCAGCCTCTGGAAAGCCGGGATCATATATTTTGCGGTGTATTGCGTATACCTGGTCGCAAATCGGAGGGAACTAACTGAGATCCTTCAAAAGATCTCAAAGTATCGCGGGAGACTGTGAGCGTACATCGGAGCAAGTTGTATGAGTAAAAAGCGGTTTATCGGTATATTGTTTGCGGTGTCTATATTTGTATTGCTTGTGGGAGTGTGCGCCAGGAAGGAACTTGGAGCATATAGATACACGCCTGACGAGACAGTGAAAATTATTTTTGATACAGATATGGACACTGATGTGGACGACGTAGGCGCGCTCGCGATCCTCCATTCGTACATTCGGGAGGGCAGAGCTGAACTTTTGGCGGCTGTCGGCTCCTGTAATACAGGCTATACGGCGCCATGTATTGACGCAATAAACACCTACTATGGTTTACCTGATATTCCAATAGGGATATCTCCCGATTGCCCGGACAAGGGTACGTCGAGGTATCAGAAATACATATCCGAGAACTTTGAAAATGATATTCTTTCAGACAAAAATGCGGGATCGGCTGTAGATGTCTATCGCAAATGCCTCGCGGGCGCGGACAATGGCAGCGTGGTGATCGTAGTGGTGGGGCCGCTCAATAATCTGTATGATCTATTGCGCTCTGAGGGAGATTCACATAGTTCGCTAAATGGCGTAGACCTTGTGAGGAAGAAAGTAAAGTTGTGCGTCATAATGGGTGGGCAGTTTCCGGAATCAAAACCGCAGGGGGAGTACAATATCAGTCTGGCGCCTGAGGCGGCCGAGTTCGTATCACAAAATTTCCCCGCCCATATCATGTGGTGCGGTTACGAAATAGGCGAATCCGTTATGACCGGGAAAAGAATAGGCGAATTAAGTGAAAATAACCCGGTAAGAGCCGCTTACGAGCTCTACAGCAATAAACAGAATGGTTTTACGCGAAGCAGTTGGGATCTACTAACGGTGATGTATGCCGTGGAGGGCAAGACCCTGTACTACAGCGAGATGAAGGGGAGGGCCCTGTTTGGCGGCGACGTCACGTTAAGATCCGATCAGGAGACGGTTGGAGCTGGTTATAACCAGTGGAAGATAGACCGTTTCAGTAAAGATGCCATTATGGTTTCCCGAGGACAGGAGGGGAGAGTGGCCGAGTTGTTAGATCAGAAGATGGTCGAATCAGAACAAAATAAGTGAGTAAATGTAAAGGAAAATCGCTATGTATAATTACCTCGTCGTCGGCGCCGGGCTCTATGGCGCCACATTCGCAAACCTCGCCCACGCCGCCGGAAAGTCCGTGCTCGTCGTGGAGAGACGCCCTCACATCGCCGGGAATGTCTATACTGAGCGTATCGAAGGTATAAACGTCCACAAATACGGCGCGCACATCTTCCACACGAACAACAAAGAAGTTTGGGACTATCTCAACCAATTCGCCGAATTTAACCGTTTTACGAACAGTCCCGTAGCGAACTTCAGGGGCGAACTGTACTCTCTGCCCTTCAACATGTACACCTTCAACCGCATGTGGGGCGTGGTGACGCCGGAGGAGGCGGCGGCGAAGATCGAGGAACAGCGGAGAGCCGCCGGCATCACGAACCCCCAAAATCTTGAGGAACAGGCCATCTCCCTCGTGGGTACTGACATCTACGAAAAGCTCGTTAAGGGCTACACGGAAAAGCAGTGGGGGAGAGCCTGTCGCGACCTTCCAGCGTTCATAATAAAGCGCCTTCCAGTGCGGTTCACCTTTGATAACAACTACTTCAACGCCCTCTACCAGGGTATCCCCATTGGCGGCTACACGAAGATGGTGGAACGAATGCTTGAGGGCATCGAGGTGCGGCTGGGTGTCGATTACCTCGAGCACAAGGCGGAGCTTGACAAGCTCGCCGAGACGGTGGTCTATACCGGCCCCATCGACGCTTATTTCGGCTATAAGCTTGGCCCGCTGGAATATCGTTCGGTGCGATTTGAGACCGAAGTCCTCGATAGGCCCAACTTCCAGGGCAACGCGGCGGTCAACTATACCGACCGCGAGACTCCCTGGACGCGCATCATTGAGCATAAATGGTTTGAGTTCGGCAAGGACGAGAACGGAAACGACCTGCCAAAAACGGTAATCAGCCGCGAATACAGCTCAGAGTGGAGACCCGGCGACGAGCCCTACTATCCCGTGAACGATGAGAAGAACACAGCGCTTTATGCAGAGTACAAAAAACTTGCCGCCGCCGAAACAAAAGTGATCTTCGGCGGCCGCCTCGCTGAGTACAAGTATTACGACATGGACCAGGTAGTCGCCGAGGCATTAAATCGCTACAAGGCCCTATTATAAAACATAAACTGCGCCATTACATAGACGCAACAATATTTGGTCGGACTTAGAAAACTTTTTGCTAATTTATTAACCGGAGGTTCTGTTATGAAAAGCTATTTCAAATATGATTACCATCAGTATAGATTTGAATACGGACAGAAAATTGAGAAAAATAAATTGGGGGGGGGGTAAAGGCTTTTGTTAAGGAACCATCACTAAGATATTTATTTCTTCAAAGAAAGTCGAATTCTTCCAAAGGTATCATATCCAAGATATATCATGTTCTGTCTAGGGTGATTGGGAAGAAATATGGTTTTGATCTCTACACGGCCAATATTGGTAAATATTTGTATTTAGGACATGCTTTTGGGATTACTGTGAACTCGCAGGCAATTTTAGGGAACTGCGTTAGTTTACATAAAGGATGTACCGTTGGTCAGGAAAACCGTGGTAAAAGAAAGGGTTGCCCAACTATAGGAAATTGTGTTTGGATAGGCATGAATGCAATGGTGGTTGGGAATATCAACATCGGAAATGATGTTCTTATAGCCCCTAATGCTTATGTTAATTTTGATATTCCGTCTCATTCGATCGTTGTTGGGAATCCTGGTGTTATTATTCATAAAGATCATGCAACTCGATATTATCTTAGATATGCAAATGAGGATAACTACTATGAACTGTTTAACGAGAAACTCTGTGACTAATATTTGATTCACAGTAGAAGACCGGGCCCTACTATCTTGGCGGTATATGTTGCTCCGAAACACATAATTAGACCTCGATACCGTTCCGCTCGCAGTATTCCGCCAGAATGGCGATAAACCTTGTCACCGGCGGTTTCCTTTTCAAGGGATAGCCCGCCCATTCGCACAGCAGATCGGGATTTCTCTCCCACGCTTTCTGAACGACCATGCGCATGTCCCTCTCAACGCAACTCGGCGTGGTCCCAAAGTGCTCCGCAACCTCCGGGTAGAGGACCCTTGTGACATTTATCATCTTATTATAATCCTCGAGCACCAAAGAAACGGCATACTCAGTGTATGCACCGCCCTTATATTCTCCGTTGCGAATGCCGAGCTGATCTAATATGGAGTTATGTCCCGCGTCCATGGTTATTTACCTCCGAATCTGGCATAATAGAGCCTGAAATTCCGCGTCATCCTGCTTAATATGAAACACAAGAATGGATAGGAGTCGCGTCACACACGGTCTCTCATTCAGAGGATAGACGGCCCATTCTTTCAGCAGTTCGGAGCTATTATTCCACACCGCATGGCATACATTGCGCATACCATGCTCCACACGACCCGGTGTAGTCCCAAAGTGCTCTGCAATCTCCGCATAGAGGCCTTTTGTGACATTGTGCAGTTTATTCGGATCTTCGAGTATCAGGGCCACAGCATAGTCTATGTATCTGCGTCCCTTGTGCCTCTCACTGGGAATATCGAGACAGTCAAACGCTGGGATATGTTCTGGGAACATGGTAGACACCTCCAAAATTTTATAATTTATTGTAATTAATGTTATTATAATACAGCTAAAAGTATTGTCAAGTATTTGATTAAGGTTTTTTATAGAAACTACAGTCGTGTACTAAAGAATGAGCCGGGATTTGACTTCCCGGCTCGTATTATTGGTTTGTGTTAGTATGGCTGCCGCAAAAGTGGGCACAGCTTACGTTTCCTCGAAGAGCTGCAGCAGTTCCTCAGGTGAATAAAGGGTGACGCCAAAGGTCAGGAAATCCTTCTTGTTCCGTGTGACGATGCCGTCGCACTTGTTGGATTTGGCACAGGTCGCCATCAGACAGTCTTCAAAATCCTTTGCCTTGACCTGGAATGCGTTCAGGACGTCATCGTTGGTGACTGTCAGGATACGGACGATGTTCAGGATCGAACTAATTACCCTGTAGGTGTCCTCTGTGTTTCCGAGAGCTTTTCGGGTGATATAGAAGATATCCGTGACGGCGGAGGCGGGCACGAGCCCCTGGATAGTGCGGTCTTCGCAGAGGGACAGGACGGCTTTGGAGTTGCCGTAGAAATTCTCCCTGCGGATAAGGACATCCAGGATGATGTTCGTGTCAATCATCAAGCGCATACTTTGACAGCCTTTCTTCACGTAGAGCGTGACGGTCGAGGTCAGCGGGCACCTTCCCGGCTAGGACGCCGGAAATGGCGTCAACGGCGGAGATGTTCGGGTTAATGAGCTTAGCTACGGTTTTTCCATTTTTGGTGATCCAGATGTCCTCCGCCAGAACGAGCTCCAGGTACTTGCCAAGGTTCAGCTTGAATTCGGTAGCGGTAACTTGCATGGGATCGACTCCTTTCTGTGTTATATTTTAATCGATATTCACAGAAATAGCAAGCAAATCGAGCGAATTTTCGATGAAACAGTTCGTTGCTATTTTGACGAAATGCGTCTCCCCAGCACAGTGCGAGGCGGAATAACTACATATATGAAATATAGATAGGGGCTGCGAAAATCCACGTCTCAGCCGGCGTGTTTTTTCACAGCCCCTTTTTACGGACTATTTATTCGTTTATTCCTCGTCCTTCTCGCGGCTGAGGAGGACGTTAGCGAGGATGCCGAGGATGAGGGAGCAGGCGACAGTACGGATCTCCACGGGGCCGAAACTCACGGAGAGGCCGCCCACGCCGGTGATGAAGATGATGGAGGCAACAAAGAGGTTCCTATTTTTATTGAGGTCCACGCCCTGGAGCATCTTGAAACCGGACATGGCGATGAACCCGTAGAGGGCCACGCAGACGCCGCCCATGACGCAGGAGGGGATAGTCTGGAGAAATGCCATGAGGGGGCTGATGAAGGAGACGACGATGCACAGGCACGCCGCGCCCCAGATACTGACCACGGAGGCGTTTCGGGTTATGGCGACGCATGCGATGGACTCTCCGTAGGTGGTGTTGGGGCAGCCTCCGAAGAGCGCGCCGGCCATGGAGCCCACACCGTCGCCCAGGAGGGTCCTTGTGAGGCCGGGGTCCTCCAGCAGGTCCTTGCCGATGATGGTGGAGAGGTTCTTGTGGTCCGCCAGGTGCTCAGCGAAGACAACGAACGCCACAGGCACATAGGCGGAGAAGAGCGTCACGAGGTAGGAGCCGGAGATGTCGCCCAGAGCCGAGCCCTTGAGGAAGGTGAAGTCCGGGGCGGCGAAGAAACCGACGTTCTTGAAGGCGCTATAATTTATCACGACGAGTGCGGGATTATCGGTGGCGTTGCCGATGAGCGCGAAGACGGAGGCCGTGGCGTAACCGGCCAGGATGCCGATGATGAAGGGGATGAGTTTCAGCATCTTCTTGCCGTAGGTGGAGGCGATGATGGTGACGAAGAGCGTCACGAGTCCGCAGACAAGCGCCACATAGACGGAGCCGCTGTCCGCGACGCTGGAACTGGTGAGGTCGCCCACCGCGTTACCGGCGAGGCTCAGACCGATGATGGCCACCGTGGGCCCGATGATCACCGGGGGCATGAGCTTGTCTATCCACTTGACGCCGGCGAAGTGTACCACCAGCGCCAGGACGACGTAGACGAGGCCGGCCATCACGGCGCCTATGATGAGTCCCCAGTAGCCCAGGGCCATGGAGGCCGCGCCGGAGAAGGCGCTCATCATGGAGCCGATAAACGCGAAGGAAGAACCCAGGAACACGGGACTTGAGTTGCGGGTGAAGATCAGGTACACGAATGTTCCCACGCCCGCGCCGAAGATCGCGGCGGAGGCCGTGAGCTCGGAGCCGGTGCCGCTGTTCACCACCGCCGGCACTGCGATCGTGGCCGCCATGATGGCCAGAAGCTGCTGGACCGCAAACAGCAGGATCTGACCGGCACTGGGCTTGTCCTTGATGTTATAGATGAGGTTCATATTTATCCCCCTTTTGAATTTTCTCATATTGGAATATACACCAGGCCCCATTATATGTCAAGAATTATCGGGGGACGTGTCGAATATTTTGTTATTTTATACGAAGGAAGTGAATTTTCTCCTTCATTGAGTTGCAAAAAGCCCACGGAACAGAGGGCGTTCCGTGGGCCTTAACTTGCAGTATCATCACTGATCATCGAAGGGGTTATTCTGGCGGCGCTCCTCGAGTTCCCTGCGGCGGGCCTCCTCAAGGGCCTCGGCCTTTATCTCCTTCATTATGGGGCTGTCGGGCTCCTTGTCCGGGTCCTTCGGGTCCCACCCCTCGGGGGGGAGCTGGCCGTTGTGGGTGCAGACGTATTTGAATGTCTCGCCGTCCATGGACTCATTCTCCAGGAGGTACTCGGCCACCGCCACAACGAGCTCGCGGTGCTCGGTCAGTATCGACTCGCACTTCACGGCGGCCTCGTCGAAGATGTGCTTGACCTCCTCGTCGATGATGGCGGCGGTCTCCTCGGAGTAGGACTTCGTGGTACCGAAGTCCCTGCCTATGAATATGGAGTGGTCGGAGCTGTCGTAGCTTATGGGGCCCAGACGGTCGCTCATGCCGTAGCGGGTGACCATGGAGCGGGCGATATTTGTGGCGGACTGGATGTCCCCGGAGGCGCCGGTGGAGATGTCGTCCAGGAAGAGTTTCTCGGATATCCTGCCGCCGAGGCCCATCACGATGTCGTCAAACATCTCCTCACGGGACTTGTAGTTCTCCAGATCCTCCTGGGGCCTGAAGAGGGTGTAGCCGCCGGCTTGGCCGCGGGGGATGATGGTTATATAGTGTACGGGGTCGGCGTGGTCCAGGAACATGCCGGTGACGGCGTGGCCGGACTCGTGGTAGGCGGTGAGCTTGCGGGCCTTTTCGCTCATCTTTTTGGACTTCTTCTCCGGGCCCATCTGGACCTTCAAAATTGCCTCGTCCACGTCCGCCATGGTGATGAACTGGCGGTTGTTCCTGGCGGCCAGGAGGGCGGACTCATTCATCACGTTCTCAAGGTCCGCGCCTGTGAAACCGGGTGTGCCCCGGGCTATGCTGGCGAGGTCCACGTCGTCGCCCAGGGACTTGCCCCGGGAGTGGATCTTCAATATGGCCTCGCGGCCGCGGATATCCGGGACGCCCACGAAGACCTGACGGTCAAAGCGCCCGGGACGCAGCAGGGCGGAGTCCAGGATGTCCGCGCGGTTCGTGGCGGCCATCACGATGACGCCCTCGTTGGTGTTGAAACCGTCCATCTCCACAAGTAACTGGTTCAGGGTCTGCTCGCGCTCGTCGTGGCCGCCGCCGAGGCCGGAGCCGCGCTGACGGCCCACGGCGTCGATCTCGTCGATGAATATGATGGCGGGGGCGAGTTTCTTCGCCTGGTCAAAGAGGTCGCGTACGCGGGAGGCGCCGACGCCCACGTATAGCTCCACGAAGTCGGAACCGGAGATGGAGAGGAACTGGACGTTGGCCTCACCGGCCACGGCCTTCGCAAGGAGTGTCTTACCGGTGCCCGGGGGGCCCACAAGGAGCACGCCCTTGGGGATGCGGGCGCCGAGGGCGGTGTACTTCTGGGGGGCCTTGAGGAAGTCGACTATCTCCTCCAGCTCCGCCTTCTCCTCGTCGGCGCCGGCCACGTCCGCGAATGTCACCTTGCGCTTATCCTCGGAGGCCAGGCGCGTTCTCGCCCTGCCGAAACGTCCGGCGCCGTTGCCGCCGCCTCCTCCGCCGCCCACGCGGTTCATCATGACGTACCACAGGGCGATGAACACCACCATCATGATGACGTAGGGGATTATCGTGACGAACCAGGGCGTCTGGTACACGGGCTCGTAGTTATACTTGAGTATGCCCCTGTCGCGCTGCTCGTTGATGAGGTCACCCAGGTCCTCATAGAACACGGAGAGGGAGTAGAGCTGGTGATAGACGCTGGTACCGCTGTACTCGTCTATCGGGGTGCGCAGTTCCATGCGCACGACGCCGTCGTCGATGGTGAAGTATGAGACGTTCTCACTCTTGAACTGCTCCACCATCTCCCAGTACTCTATCTCGCTGGCGCTGTCGTTACCGGGACTGCTGAGCAGGTATATGGCGGCAACAAGGATGAGGATTATAAATATATAAAACCCAATGTCGGGGCGGCGTATCGGTTTCTTGTTCAAATGACATCACACTTCTTTCCAATGGGAAATTTCCGCATTCAAGCGTATATCTCAGGCTTTAAAACGCCTATGTAGGGGAGATTCCTGTAGCGCTCGGCGTAGTCGAGGCCGTAGCCCACGATGAAGGCATCCGGGCACTCAAACCCCACATAGTCGGGGCTTATGTCAGCCTTGCGGCGGGCGGGCTTGTCAAGGAGGGTGCATATCGCCACGGACGCCGGCTTGCGGGCCTCGATGTATCTCTTGAGGTAGGAGAGCGTCACGCCGGAGTCGAGGATGTCCTCAATGATGATGATGTGCCGCCCCTCGACGTTGTAGGAGAGGTCCTTATTTATCTTGACGGCCCCAGTGGTCACTGTGCCGCTGCCGTAGGAGGACACGGCCATGAAGTCGATGTCGCAATAAGTCCTAACCGCCCTCATGAGGTCCGCCATGAACACAAAGGAGCCCTTCAGGACGCCTATGAAGATGGGGGACTTTCCGTCGTAGTCCTGGGTTATCTTCGCGCCCAGCTCCTTTACGCGGGCCTTGAGTTCCTCCTCTGAGAAGAATACCCTCTCGATGTCATTCTCAATCATTATATTTCTCCTTAATCGTTATTTTAAGCGCACTGTCGCCAGCTCCAGCCTGTGCGCGGGTATCACAACCGATGCCGTAGACCGCCAGGACCCCGTCCCCGTCCGCTATGACGGGATACATGTCCCTGAGACGCGAGGGGACCTTCAAATCAATGAAGATCTTTTTAAGGCTCCTCCTGGGGCGGCCTGGGAGTTTTATGAAATCGCCGGTCTGCCTTGGGCGTACCGTCAGTCCACCCATGATATTATCGCATTTTAAGAGAAAAGTAGTTAAGGAATTGTAAATCTCGTTGCCTGCAACTATTTTCTCACTTAAAAATTTAAAGCCAGACCTCTCCATTATAATACCCCTGTCAATAGGGACGCTAAAGGGCTCAAAGGCACCGCCGCGCACCACATCATCCCGCAAAATATCCCCGTACTCCCGACGGAGGGTGAGCCCCGGAAGGGAGAGGCGCGCCGAGGGATCCCGGCTATGCGCGAGCTCCAGTACGGCCTCCACATGTGCCCGGCTCAGCCCGGAGCCGTAGAGGAGGCGGATGGCCCTTGAGGATATTGGCCGGGGGAGGGAGGCGAGCTCAGACGCGGGGACGCGCCCCCCACCGTTCGCGGAGACGAATTCCCGGGCCTTGGAGAGGAGGTACTCCTCATCCTCCCGAAGGAGGGCGGAGGAGTTAAGGGCGGCCCTCGCGGCCTGAGGGTTTATCTCCCGGAGGACGGGTATCACGTTGTGGCGCAGTTTATTTCTGGCGTAGTCGTCGGTTAGGTTCGAGGAGTCCACTCGGGATGGGACGCCCTCTATAGCGTTTATCTCCTCCACGTCCCGGCGGGTGAGGGGAAGTATGGGCCGCACGATATTGCCGCGCACCGGCGGTATGCCCCCGAGGCCCGCGAGCCCTGAGCCCCGTGTCAGGTGGAGGAGGATTGTCTCCAAATTGTCGTCGGCGGTGTGGGCGGTGGCGATTTTCTCGATGCCCTGTTCCCGGGCGGTATTTTCAAAGAACTCATAGCGCAGCCGCCTGGCCGTCTCCTCGAGCCCGCGGCGGGAGTCCCGGGCCGCCGTCCTCACGTCCCCGGAGCCCACGTAGAGCGGTATGCCGCGCCCCGCGCAGTAGTCCCGGACGAAACGCTCGTCCCCGTCGGACTCCGCGCCCCGCAGATTGTGGTTGAAATGGGCCGCGGATACCGAGAGCCCCAGCTCCGGCGCCAGAAGGGTGAGCACATGGAGAAGGCACATGGAGTCCGCGCCGCCGGAGACGCACGCCATGACGGAGGCGCCACGGGGCAGCATATCATATTCTTGACAGAAATCTGCTATAATTTTCAGCTTTTTGGATATCATTCGTCGTGACGGCGGTCGATGGAGGCGAAGGAGGTGTACTCCGGGAGCCAGCGGAGCTCCACAGTACCGGTCTCGCCGCGCCTATTTTTGAGGATTATGCACTCGGCGATGTTCGGCCGCTCTGTCTCCTTGTTGTAGTAGTCGTCCCTGTAGAGCGCCAGGACGATGTCAGCGTCCTGCTCGATGGCGCCGGACTCCCGCAGATCCGAGAGCATGGGCCGCTTGTCGCTGCGGCTCTCGTTGGCGCGGGAGAGCTGGGAGGCGCAAATCACGGGGACGTTCAGCTCCTTTGCCATGATCTTCAGCATACGGCTGATGTCCGAGACTATCTGTGTCCTGTTCTCGTTGTACTTCGGGGCGTTGCCCCCGGCGGACTGCATGAGCTGCAAGTAGTCCACCACCACGAGTCCCAGGTCCTTTACCCTCCTGCAGGCGGCGTTAATGTCCGCCACGGAGAGCATGGGGTTGTCGTCTATCATTATTCGCATACCGCCAACGGATACAGCCGCCGCCCCCACCTTCTTCCAATCCTCATCAGAGAGCACTCCCGTCTGGAGTTTCTTACGCTCCACGAAACTCTCCGCGGAGAGAAGGCTGGTGCAGAGCTGTTCGCGGCTCATCTCCAGCGAGAATATGGCCACGGCCTTCTCGGTGGAGCGGGCCACGTTGAGGGCGATATTGAGGGCTATACTCGTCTTTCCCATGCCCGGACGGGCGGCTATCAGGATGAGGTCGGAGTCGTTTAGCCCCATTATGGCGTTGTCAAGGTCGTAGAGCCCGGTGGAGTGGCCCGGTATGCGGTTCCCGGACTTCGCGGCCTCGGTGAGCTTGTTGTAGACGTCCACCATCACCTGGGAGATGGGCGTGAGGCCGCCGGTGAGCCGGCCGTGGCGTATGGCGTAGATCTTCTGCTCTGAGACGTCCAGGATCTCGTCCGCCTGGCCGGTGCCCGCCATCGCGAGGGCGTTTATCTCGTTTCCGGCGTCGGCTATGCGGCGCAATAGGGCCTTGTCCTGGACTATCGCCACGTACTGGGCCACGTTCGCGGCGGTGGGGGTCATCTCCATGAGCTTGAGGATGTAGTCATTCGCGCCCTCGGTATAGGACCCGTTCACCTTCATCTGCTCGATTACGGTGACGGGGTCTATGGTCATGGAGTAGTTGAACATGGAGTATATGGTCTCGTATATGCTCCTATTTGTGTCGATGTAAAAATCGTCCGCCTTGAGCGCGCCAATGACGTCCGCCACACAGCGGGAGTCGATGAGCATCGCCCCCAGGACGGCCTGCTCGGCCTCCACGCTGTGGGGTACCTGTTTGGCGGTAAAGATGTCGGGCATTATCCCCCCCTCGCCTCACTTGCCCTCGGTTATGAGGACGTGGAGGACGGCGCTTATCTCGTAGCCCAGCTTGCACTTCACGTCCACCGGCCCGAAGGAGCGGATGGGCTCGGAGATGACGATCCTGTTCTTCTCGATGCTTATGCCGTACTGGGCCTCCAGGGCCTCGGAGATCTCCCGGGGCGTGACGGAGCCGAAGAGCTTTCCGCTCTCACCGGCACGGGCGGAGACCTTCACGAGGCAGCTCTCCAACTTCGCGGCTGTCTCCCGGGCCTCGGCCTTCTCGGCCTCTATCTTGTTGAGGCGGGCCTTCTCCTGGTTCTTCATGGTGTTTATGGTGTCGGCTGTGGCGGCCACCGCCAGCTTGCGGGGGAGGAGATAGTTCCTGGCGTAGCCGTCGGAGACCTCCACCAACTGGCCCTTTTTGCCCTGATCGCGCACGTCTTTCAGTAGTATGACTTTCATTGTGTGTTCCTTTCTATGTTATTGCCAATTTTATAGGGAAGGGGAGCGTCACTCCTCCGACATGGAGTAGTCCTCCAGGTACTTATCAATGGCGGAGAGGAGGTCCGAGACCACCTCACGCTGGGTCTTGCCGCCTATCTGGGCGCCGGCGGTGGACTTGTTGCCGCCCCCGCCAAGTTTCTCCAGTATGACCTGGACGTTTATATCCCCCAGACTCCGGGCGGATATGTTTATCTTCTCCTCGAAGGGGAATACCACGAAGGAGGCCTGGATGCCGGAGATATTTAATAGTTCATCCGCCGCCTGGGCGGCCACCACCCGGTTGTCGGCGGAGTCTGGCGCCGCGATGGCTATGCCGCTTTTGTAGATCCTGGCTTTCTGGACCATGGAGTACTTCTCCATGGCGGATTTAAGGTCGGACTGCAAAAGGTGCTTGACGTCCGAGGTGTCCGCGCCGGCGCGCCGCAGGAATGCCGCCGCGTCGAATGTCCGGCCCCCCGTGCGGAGGGTGAAGTTCTTGGTATCCAGCACTATCCCGGCAAGCAGCGCCTCCGCCTCCAGGCGCAGTATGTCGGACTGCTCCACCATGTACTGAAGTAGCTCTGTCACCAGCTCCGAGGCGGAGGAGGCGTAGGGCTCGTGGAAGGAGAGGGCGACGTTCTGGATGTAGTCCGCGGCCCTCCGGTGGTGGTCTATGACGGCCACCTTGTTGCAGGATTGCAAGAGCGGCTGGGACTCCACCTGGTCCGGCCTGTTGGTGTCAACTATTATTAGGAGCGTGGAGCCATCCGCCGCCAATAGCGCCGCCTGGGGGTCTATGAAGGCGTCCTGGTACTCCGGGAGGGGCAGGAACTTGTCGATGAGCGGCTGGGACACCTGCGTCTCCATGTTTATGACGATCTTCGCCTTTTTGCCGAGGCTCCTGGCCGCGCAGCAGAGGCCAATGGCGCTGCCCACGGAGTCGAGATCCGCGAACCTGTGGCCCATGACGAATATCCGGGAGGCGTCCCGCATGAGCTCGGAGAGGGAGTTTGCCATGACGCGGGATTTGACCTTCGTGCGTTTCTCCGCCTGGGAGGTCTTGCCGCCGAAGAACTCAAAATTGTAGCGGTTCTTTATGACCGCCTGGTCGCCGCCACGGGAGAGGGCCATCTCCAGAGCTAAGGAGGCGAACTGGTAGTTCTCCCCGATGTCCTTGCCGTCCTTGCCCAGGCCAATGCTCACCGTGGGCCGCATGCCCTTGGGGGTTATGAGCTCCCGGACGGCGTCCAAGAGGGAGAATTTGTCATCTATGAAACTCTGGAGGTACCTCTCCTCAAAGAGAAAGATGTACCTGTCCCTGTCGGACCGGGTGATGTACCCGCCCTTGTCCTTGACCCAGGCGGATATCTTGTCGTCGATGTTGGAGACGAGCATCGACTTGTCCTTCTCCGATATGCCGTTCACTATCTCGTCGTAGTTATCGAGCATTATGATGGAGAATAGGAGGCGGGAGTCGATGAACTCCTGAGATATCCTGGAATTCTCCGTCTCGTCCACCCAGTAGGTGGTGGCCACGAAACTCTTGACGCCCGGCGTGTCGGAGCCCCGGACGAGGTTCCCGAAGACCCGGTACCTGCCGGAGCCGATGGTCACGAGACCCGGGTACTCCATCTTGCCCTCCATGAGCCACCGGGCGGAGAAACCGGGGATTATGGAGGCTATGTTCATGGCGAGAAAGCGCTCGGAGAGGCCGGTGAGGCTGAGGAAGGGTTCGTTTGCGTAGATTATCTCGTTCTCGTCCAAGGTGAAGGTCACCATGGGGAGGGGGAAATTCTCGAGGGTGTTTTTCGTGGCGGTGTCGATGTTCTCCGTCATGGACTCGATGTATTTAAGGACCTCCCTGTTGCGGCGGGAACTGTTGAGTCTTGAGTAGATGAGGAGGATGACTATGACCGTCCCCTCCGCCAGGGAGAGCTCGAAACTGTGGCTGCCGAAGAAGAACGTCGCCACGGCGAAGAGTATGAGGAAGAAGAAGTAGAGGTATACGTTTGAGCTCAGCAGGCTTTTTAATTTTCTGTTCACCATGCCACCCCCAGAAAAACAATAAAGACCTTGTAATTATACCAAATCTTAGTGCGATTAACAATATATTATACGCAAAATATTTTCATACTCCGGGGCAACAATAATCACACACATAAAAACCCTCATAATGGGGTCAAATTGGAGGATATATGATATGAAGGCAATAGTTATGGCCGGCGGCGACGGTAAGCGCCTGCAGCCCCTGACGGAGGTGAGGCCAAAACCGATGGTGGAGATCTTCGATAAGCCCGTACTGCACCACACGGTGGAAAAGCTGAAAAAGTACGGGTTTACGGACATTTTGATGACTCTCCGGTATCTCCCCAAGGGGATAGAGGACTACTTTGGGGACGGCTCGGACTTCGGCGTGAGCATTGAGCACCACGTGGAGCCGAGGGCCCTCGGCACCGCCGGGAGCGTTAGGGTCTGTTCTGATTTCATAGGCGACGAGGACGTGCTCATAATCTCCGGGGACGCGGTGTGCGACTTAGACCTTAGCGAGTGCATGAGGTTCCACCGGGAGCGGGGGGCGGAGGCCACAATAGTCCTCTTTGAGCACCCGGAGCCCACGGAGTACGGCCTCGTCATAACCGATGAGGATGGGCGCGTCACCGCCTTCTCGGAGAAACCGTCCTGGGAGAGGGTCACCACGAATCTCGTGAACACCGGGATATATATCCTCTCCCCAGAGGTCATAGCCATGATCCCTGATGGCGAGTGCTACGACTTCGGGAAGGACCTCTTCCCCCGGCTCCTCCGGGAGGACCGCCGCCTCTACGCCAAGGAGGTCGGCAATTACTGGTGCGATATAGGTTCCCCGGAGGCGTACAGGAGCTGCTGTATGGACGCCCTGGCGGGCCTCACCGGCATAGTCCCGGAGGCCCCGGAGGTGGAGAGCGGCGTCTACGCCTTATCCCCCACCAAGGGCGCCCAGATCGCGCCGCCGGTGTACGTGGGCGAGGGGTGCACCATTGAGCCGGGGGCGAAGATAGGCCCCAACGCCGTCATCTCCCGGGGCAGCGTTGTGCGCCGGGGCGCGGTGATAAAAGATAGCGTTGTGAACGGCGCCGAGGTGGGTGCCAATGCCCGGCTTGAGGGGTGCGTCGTGAGCCGCGGGGCAGTCATAGGGCCGGGGGCCCAGGTGAAGGCGGACTGCGTGGTGGGTGACAGGGCCGTTATTGGCGCGGGTTGCGTCCTCTCCCCGGGGGTGCGTGTCTGGACGGAGCGGGAGGCCCCGGAGGGCCGCCGGGTGACCCAGAGCATAGTGGGGGAGCGCCCCAGGGGGCCCGTGGCCATCAGCGACCGGGGGACTCTCCAGGGCAGGCTGGGCCACGAGCTGACGCCGGAGCTCATGATCGGCCTCGGGGGGTGCCTGGGCTCCAAGGGCCCCGTGGGCGTGGCCCACACCGGCGGCGAGGGGGCCCGGCTGCTCTCTGACGCCCTCTCCTGCGGCGTCACCGGCACGGGGGCGGAGTGCCTGCGCTGTGACGCGGAGTTTGAGGCGGAGCTTGCCGGGATGTGCCCCCTCTTCTCCATGAGGAGCGCGGTGTTTATAAGGGAGGAGAGCGGGGAGATGTCCGCCACGTTCCTCTCCGGCTCCGGCTTTGCCATACCCCCGGCGCTCCGCCGGGAGCTCGCCGGGGCGGTGAAGTCCGCCTCCGGGCAGGAGGGGGGACGTGTCGGCGGGATCACCGGCATCTCCGGACTGCCCCGGGCGTACCTCACGGGTATTCTGAGTTTCCTAAAACCGATGCTGGGAAGATCGAAACCGGGCCGCGTGTGCGTTGAGGGATTCGGCGCGGAGAACAGGGCCCTCGCATTCGTCCTGCGGGGCCTGGGGTTTGAGCTCACGGAGCGCGCGCCAGGCGTCGCCGCCCTCAGCGTCTCCCGGGGCGGGTTTACCTTCACCGCCTATGACGAGCGTGGGAGACGCATAGACGAGCTCCACGGGGCGGCGCTGGCGGCGGAGGGCCTCATGCGCCTCGGCGCTGCGTCGCTCATCGTGCCCGGAGACGCGCCGGCTGCGGTGCGCCGTCTGGCCGTCCGCCACGGGTGCAAGCTCGTCGATACTCCCCCCGAGGGGGCCGAGCGGCCCGCCGCCCCCTTCTCCCAGGGGGTACTGGCGGCGGCGTCCGCCATGACGGCGGCGGCCGGCGGGGGGATGGAGCTCGCGACGCTCTCCGACAGCCTCCCGCCCTTCGCCGTGGTGACGTGCCGGGTGGACGTGGCCTGCTCCCGGGCCAAGGCCATGCGCCTCATGGCCGGGAGCCGTCAGGAGATGGCGGAGGACTTCGGCGGCGGCCTCACCTACGATACCGCCAAGGGCCACATAAAGGTCTCCCCCAGCGCCGACGGCTCCGCCCTGGAGCTCCGGGGCGAGGGGGCGGATATGGAGGCCGCCAGGGAGCTCTGCGGGGAGTTTGAGCGCCTGGCCAGAGACGTCACCGGCGAGAAATAAATCTTAATTTTACAAAAAAGTAAATTCTAAATTTAAAAAACCTGTTGATTAGAAAAGAGTTTTATTATAGAATTGTCTACGTGTGATTCTAAAGCTCTGACTGACTCGGCAGGTTTACATAATATGAAAAGATTTTTTCTCGTCTTCCTCACCCTCCTCCTGGTCCTCTCCGCCGCCTCCTGCGGCTCCGGGGTGGCGAACCGCGTCTACGACCCGGCGGACATGGAGGGGATGGAAGTGGGCGTTCTGAGCGATACTGCCTCCGCCGGATACGTCCAGCGATTTATAGGCAGTCTCAATGTGAGGTACTACGAGAGCGCCGACGCCATGGCGGCGGATCTGCGGGCCGGTGTCATCGACTGCGCCGTGGCGGACGAGGACACGGCGGGGTCCATGACCGGCCTCACCTCCGGCCTTCGGACGCTGGGGACGCCGTATGTTGACGAGGAATACGCCCTGGCGCTGTCGGTGGAGAATAGGCTGATGCTCTCAAACCTCAAGGACGCCCTCTCCGCCGTCAGCGGCCAGCTCTCGCGTATAGTATCCGGCTGGGAGTCCGGCGGGTACGAGGGGGAGTACGAGTTTGACTCAGACGACCCGGTGGTGACGGTGGGCGTGCAGCCGGACTTCTACCCCTACGCTTTTTATGACGAGGAGGGGGAGCTCAAGGGGATAGAGATAGACGTGGCCCTCGCGGTCTGCGAATATCTCGGCCTGCGGCCTGAATTTGCCGCGGTGGAACCGGGTATGCTCCTATATATGACGGAGAGCGGCAAGACCTCCTTCTCCATAGGCCGGCTCTCGCCGGACGCCTCCAACACGGATCTCGCCTTCACACAAGGTTATATGCACTCCGTACAGCTCGTAGTTGTGCGGAAGTGACCCATAAATTGAAAAGAGGACAGCAATATGAAGTTTACAAAAATCGCGCAGATCTACGCCGGCGCCGAGACCCTTAGCGGCAGCCGCGTCACCGTGGCCGGCTGGGCCAGGACCATCAGGGACATGAAGAACTTCGGGTTCATCGAGCTCAATGACGGCAGCGCCTTCAGGAACTTGCAGGTGGTGATGGAGCGGGAGAACCTTGAAAATTACGGCGAGATCGCCTCTCAGAACGTGGGCGCGGCGCTCATAGTCACGGGTACTGTCGTCCTGACCCCCGGCGCGAGACAGCCCCTGGAGCTGAAGGCCGAGAGCATAGCGGTGGAGGGCGTCTCCTCGCCGGAGTACCCCCTGCAAAAAAAGCGCCACACGGTGGAGTACCTGAGGACGATACAGCACCTGCGGCCCAGGACGAATCTATTCTCGGCGGTGTTCCGTGTGAGGTCCGTGGCGGCCCACGCCATACACACATTCTTCCAGGACAGGGGCTTTGTCTACATCCACACGCCCATAATAACGGCCTCCGACTGCGAGGGCGCGGGGGAGATGTTCCGGGTCACCACCATGGACTTAAACTACCTGCCCCGGCGCGAGGACGGGACCGTCGACGAGTCAAAGGACTTCTTCGGCAAGCCCGCGAACCTCACGGTGTCCGGCCAGCTAAACGCGGAGAACTTCGCCATGGCCTTCGGGAACGTCTACACCTTCGGCCCCACCTTCCGCGCCGAGAACTCTAACACCCAGCGCCACGCCGCGGAGTTCTGGATGATCGAGCCGGAGATGGCCTTCTGCGACCTGGACGGCGACCTTGAGTGCATGGAGGCCATGGTGAAATTTATAATAAACACCGTCCTTGAGAAGTGCCCCGACGAGATGAACTTCTTTAACTCCTTCGTGGACAAGGGGCTGCTGGAGAGACTCCATAACGTGGTGAACAGCGACTTTGCCCGGGTGACATACACCGAGGCCATTGACATCCTCAGCCGCCACAACGACGAGTTTGACTACAAGGTGGAGTGGGGCTCCGACTTGCAGACCGAGCACGAGCGCTACCTCACAGAGAAGGTCTATCGCCGCCCGGTGTTCGTGACCGACTACCCCAAGGAGATAAAGGCGTTTTACATGCGCCTCAATGACGACGGCCGCACCGTTGCCGCGGCGGACTGCCTGGCCCCCGGCATAGGGGAGATCATAGGCGGCTCCCAGCGCGAGGAGCGGCTTGACGTCCTCACCGCCCGGATGGCGGAGCTGGGCCTCAAGGAGAGCGACTACTGGTGGTACCTGGACCTTCGGCGTTACGGCGGCTGCCGCCACGCCGGTTTCGGCCTTGGCTTTGAGAGGATGATAATGTACCTAACGGGCGTCTCCAACATCCGGGACGTACTGCCCCATCCCCGTACGGTGGGCAGCGCGGACTTCTGATCCTGGGAAAATCAGCCTGAAAGTCAGATAGGGGCGATGAGATGGCGAAAAAGCAGAAGGGCTACGGACTCAATATAGATTTTAACGGCTTTGGACTGAGGCCCGCCGGGGCGTACCTTGACGACATACGCAGACTCCGGGACGAACTGGGGAGCGCCCTCTCCGGGCTCGGAAGTCCCCCGAAAGAGACGAGAACGGAGAAGGAGAGCGGCGCCCGGGACGACGTGGAGGAGCTCAAGACCTCCATGGATGAGGCGAAGAAGGCGGCGGACGAGCTATTAAAGGAGATGGAGGCCAAGGAGCAGGCCATAAGCTCCGACGCCCCCAAGACTGAGGCGGAGAAAGCGCCGGAGAGGCCGGACCTGGGTGAACTCCTAAAGGAGCTCGACGGCCTTGTGGGCCTCGACGAGATAAAGAAGAACGTGCGGAGCCTCATTAATCTTGCCAAGATACGGAAACTGCGGGAGGAGCACGATCTGCCCACGCCCGCCATGTCTCTGCACCTTGTGTTCATGGGGAATCCCGGCACGGGCAAGACCACCGTGGCGCGGCTCATAGCAAAGCTCTACTACGCCATAGGCGTCCTCTCCAAGGGACAGCTCGTGGAGGTGGACCGCTCCGGGCTCGTGGCGGGGTTCGTGGGCCAGACGGCCATAAAGACCGACGAGGCGGTGAAACGCGCCATCGGCGGGGTGCTCTTTGTGGACGAGGCGTACTCCCTCACCTCCACCGGCGGGGACAACGACTTCGGCAAGGAGGCCATAGAGACGCTCCTCAAGGCCATGGAGGACAACCGGGACGACCTGGTGGTCATAGTGGCGGGGTATGAGGAGCTCATGGAGAAGTTCATCTCCTCCAACCCGGGACTCGAGTCGCGCTTTAACCGCTACTTCCTCTTTGAGGACTACGACGGCGATGAGCTCTTTAAGATACTCCTCTCCATGTGCGAAAAAAACAGCTACCGGCTCTCCGTGGAGGCCCAGGTCTTCGCGAAACGCTACTTGCGGCACATCTACGAGTCCCGGGGAGAGAATTTCGGCAACGCCAGGGATGTACGGAACCTCTTTGAGAACATGATATCCGTCCAGGCCGACCGTGTGGCGGCACAGGATCACCCGGAGCGCCGGGACCTCACCATCGTCCTCCGGGAGGACATCGAAAAAGCGGCGGATATGTAAAATAACGGGGCGGTCTTCGATCGAAGGCCGCCCTAATTAGCTTACATTTAATCCTGGGGAGGGAAATTGTAGTAGACCTTTCCGTTCTCCAGCTCCACGCCCCTGTAGTGCGCCAGCTCAGACACGGTGACCAGCTGGTAGCCCTGCTCCAAGAGCCAGGGGACCAGGTACTCCACCGCGTCGGCGGTGCAGCCGTGGATGGAGTGCATGAGGACGATGTCCCCGTCGAGGCTCTTCTCCTGCTTCACCATGGCGATGACGGCGTCGGTGTCCCGGCTCTGCCAGTCCAGGGTGTCCACATTCCATCCGATGAGCGGGAAGTCCACGGCGGCCCGGACATCCTCGTTGGTGGCGCCGTAGGGGGCGCGGACCACCTCGGCGTCGTGCCCCACCTTGGAGCGCACGATCTCGTTCACCTTCTCCAGCTCATCACGGATCTCGTCGGCTGTCATCGTCTTGAAACTGGTGTGGGTGTATGAGTGGCTGCCAATCTCACAGCCCATCTCCTCCATGCGCTGGAGGTAGTCGGGGTTCTTGCTGAGGCTCGTGCCCACCTCGAAAAATGTGGCAACGCAGTTATACTCCTCCAGCACGTCCAGGATCCTGGGCGTATATTTGCCGCTGGGGCCGTCGTCGAAGGTGAGGGCCACCATGGGCTTGTCCGGGTCTATGACCCTGGAGCCGCTGAGCGGGTAGTCGTCGGGCCAGAGCTCCATGCCAAGGTTGTAGATGGTGCGGGGACTATCGGGCATCTGGGCGTCCGACAGTACCCCGGTCTCGCCTGTGGTGAATCCCAAGAACTCCCCGTGACTGCCCACCACCGGCAGGCCCTTTGGCACAAGGCCGGTGTACTCCAGGCCCACGCCGGGGATGGCGGCGCCGTCCAGGATGTAGACGGTCTCGTTCTCGGCGGAGAGGGGCTGGGAATTGCCCAGGTTTTTCCCGCCGGTGTCACAGCTGAAGAATACATAGTCCTCGTCGAGGTCGTAGGAGAGGACGCCCCGGAACTCCCGGGCCTCGCCGGAGCTGTCGATGATCTCGGCGTTGGCGCCGCCCCTCACGGAGGAGAGGGCCGCCGCCCCGACGCCCTCGCTCACGAAGAACCCGGAACCATCGCCGGTGGCGTTCCCCTCGGCGTCGGTGTATTTCACGGTGAAGGCGGAGGTGAAGAGCCTGTCCACAAAGGTGCTGCCGGGCTGGGCCTCGGTGTCGAGCCCCTTCAGGGCCCCGGCGGGGAGACTTGAATACGCGCTGTCGGTCAGCGTGACGGCGCCGGACTCCGCCAGGAGCGAGAGATACGTCTTACCCCAACCGGCGGGCTCACTGCAAAGTAACTTTAAAAGAAGTGCGGAGAGCTGGCGGCGCGTGGCGGCGGCGGAGCCGTCGCCGTACTCATCTTCATATGAACCGAGAGCCCTCAGCTTGTCCATGGAGTTTGTCTCATCGGCGGACCCGTCGCCCATGCCCCGCAGGACGTAGGACGCCAGCTCCACGAGACTAACGGCCCCGTCCCTCTCGAGCTCCCGGGGCTCGCCCCCGGCAAGGACGCCCTTGTAGACAAGGAACCCCAGGGGTCCCGCCTCCGCGCCGGTGACGTCCGTGAAGGGCGTCTCAAGGGCCGGCATCGCGGAGTTGTAGCCCATGGCCTTCGCCACGAGTGTCAGCGCGTCGAGGCGGCCGACGCGCTCGGCGGAGTTCATCACCGGTGAGTCCCCGCTCATCCACTGGCTGTTCCAGAGGCCCATGGAGCTGAGCATCAGGGCGTCGGCGGGGTCCTCGTCGACCTTGGGCTCGTCGCTGGTGTCCTGCGGCGTCACCGTGGGGATGCTGTCCTGATCAGGGCCGGACCGATCATTCCTGCCAAGGAAAAATAGTGCCCCCGTCACCCCAACTGCGAATGCCGCCAGAATTATGACGGCAGTAATAATGTAGTGTTTCATCAAAACGCTTCCTTCTCTATCTCATCTTTTGTGTCGATTTATCCCGACTCCTATATTATGGCACAACGTGACAAATAATGAAAGTTAAAAAAAGTACAGTTTTGTTACCGATTATTTACACTTTATTTATTTGGATTTTGATTCAAAAATACGCCCGGATATGATATAATCTTGTAGTAAAAGGAGGTGCTGCCCCATGGAGACCAGGGAACGCCGGAGACGGCGCGTGGACATTAAATGGCTAACTCTCATAGGGGCGCCCGCCCTCGGGCTCATACTCTTCGCGGCGCTCTCGGGTGTCAGGGCCTTCGCGAACGGGGCGGTGAGGTACTTCTCCCGGCCCGTGAGGGACTTTTTGGGAGCGGTCTTCGGCCTGGTGCCCTTCTCGGTGATGGAGCTCATGTACATAGGTGCGGGGCTATTCGTCATAGTGTACCTCCTGCGCACCGTGATACTCACGCTCCGCTCTGAGCGACGGTTCCTGGTGCTCATGAGACGCCTCGGTATTTTCGCGCTCATTATAATATACGTCCTCACGGCGTACCTCTGGATGTTCGGCATAGACTACCGCTCCGACTCCTTTGAGGATAAGAGCGGCATCGTGAGCGGGCCCGTGGCGACGGAGGACCTATATAAGGTGACCCGGTATTTTGTGGAGAACGCCTCGGCGCTCTCATCTGAGGTGCCCCGGGATAGTGAGGGCCACTTCATTCGGGACATCGACTCCTTCTTTGACGCCTCAGCCGGGATCTACGATAATATATCCGAGGACTTCCCATTCCTGAGGGCCGCCCACAGGAGGCCGAAGAAGATGTACATATTCTCAAAGCTCTCCAGCGCCATGGGATTCACCGGCGTCTATTTCCCCTTCACCGGGGAGTCCAACATCAATATTGACGCCCCGGCGTGCCTCATCCCCGCCACCATCGCCCACGAGCTGGCCCACAGGCGGGGGATATACGCGGAGCAGGAGGCGAATTTCGTCGGCATAGCGGCGTGTCTCTCCTGTGATGACGCGGTATTTAGATACTCCGGGTTCCTCATGGGCTCGGTACACCTCTCCAACGCCCTGTATAGGGCCGACCCGGAGCTCTGGCGGGAGCTGACGTCCGGCATGAGCGACGAGATGCGCCTCGACTGGAACGACAACAGCGCCTATTGGCGGAGTTTTGAGTCCAAGGTGACGGAGGTCTCGGAGAAGGTGTACGACGGCTACCTCAAGGCCAACGGCCAGGAGCTGGGCATGAACTCCTACGGCGCCTGCGTGGACCTCTTGGTGGAGTATTACCTGGAGGCGGCGTCATGAGCCTGGTGCACCTCTCCCACCGGGCGGGGCGGGAGCTCTGCCGGTATCTAATATCCCAGGGGCACGAGCTCGATATTGTGGGCGACGACCCGCGTTTTGGCCGGGGGGTGGAGTCCCACCCGGACCTGCGGTTCTGCAAGGCCGGGGCCAGCGGCCCGGTACTGCGTCTCGGCGGCGAGGTGAGGGAGGGATACCCCGGGAGCGCCGCCATGTGCGCCGTCATTTTGGGGAAGTTTCTCATCCACCGGCTTGACATAACAGATGAGAATATCTTAGAATATGCTAAGAGCCGCAAACTTGAGGCGGTGAACGTCCGCCAGGGGTACACAAAGTGCGGCTGCGTCACGGTGGACGACGGCGCCCTCATAACCTCCGACCCCGGCATCATAAGGGCGCTGCGGGGGAGGGGGATAGAGGTCCTTGAGGTCACGCCCGGGCATGTGGCCCTCCCCGGTTTTCCCACTGGGTTCATCGGCGGCGCCTCGGGCCGTGTGGGCGGGGAGGTCATCTTCAACGGCGACCTGTCCGCGCACCCGTATTTTGAGAGGATATGCGGTTTCATAAGGTCCCGGGGCCTCGGGGTGCGGTATTTTAAGGAGTACGCCCTGGAGGACATCGGTTCCATAATTGAGGAGGAGTAGTATGAAGTACGGATACGCCGTGGATATCGGCGGCACAACTGTTAAGATGGGGCTCTTCGAGAGCTCCGGGAAACTCATAGATAAGTGGTCGCTGGCGACGGATATAACCCGCGGCGGGGAGAACATACCCGCGGACATAGGAAATTCCATACTCGCGGACATGTCAAATCGTGGCATCGCCCGTGAGGACGTCATGGGCGCGGGGGTTGGCCTCCCCGGCCAGGCCCATCAGGAGGACGGCACCGCTGACGCCGTGAACCTGGGCTGGCATCGTTTCCCCATGATCGAGAGGCTCCAGCGCCTGACCGGCCTCAGAATAGTCACGGACAACGACGCCAACATGGCCGCCAAGGGCGAGTACTGGATGGGCAGCGGGAAGGGATTCTCGAGCCTCGTGCTGGTGACGCTCGGCACGGGCGTCGGCGGCGGTATAGTTGTGGACGGCCGGTGCATGAGCGGCGCCCACGGCGCCGGCGGCGAGATAGGCCACATCCCCGTGAACCCCAGTGAGACCCGCCAGTGCGGGTGCGGCGGCCATGGGTGCCTGGAGCAGTACGCCTCCGCCACGGGCAACGTGGCCATCGCCCGGGAGGTGCTGAGTGAGAGCCGTGAGCCCTCCGTCCTCCGGGAGGCGGAGAAACTTGACTCCAAGGTCTGCTGGGACGCGGCCATAGCCGGGGACATGCTGGCGATAGAGATAGCCGACAGGTTCTCCGATTACCTGGCCCGGGGCCTCGCGGCGGTGGCAAACACGGTGGACCCGGAGGTCATACTCCTAGGCGGCGGCGTCTCCCACACCGGCGAGCCCCTTATCCGGCGTGTGACGGAGTTCTATGTGAAATACGCCTTCCCGGCCTGCCGCGGTACCCCAATAAGGCGGGCGGCGCTGGGCAACGACGCGGGGATCTACGGCTGCATGTTTTCCCTTTTGTGAGTCATCTTAAAATAATCGCGGCGCCGGGACTCACAAGGTCCCGGCGCCGTAACAACATTATATGCTTAGTCGAAAAAGTACCAGTTTGCCCAGGAGTTGGAGCGGGCCTCGTTTCCGTAGTCCTGCGGCGGGTCGGCCTCCAAGATGTCCCCAAGATATTCAAATTCCGGGCCGGACTCGGACTCATATAGCCGCCTCAGCGCCGGACGGGCGGAGAGGGAGAGGTGCGTCAGGTAGTCCACGTCGAACTCCTCGGTCTGACCCTCGAGGTAGGCGTCCACGTTGTAGTCCGCGATCCTGGCGTCTAAGTTTACATAATTAAATATGAGCCAGAAGACGAGAAATACCGAGACGAATACGGGGAACACCTTAAACTCCGGCTTTGCCGTCTTTACCCCCAATGCCGCGAGGCACACGGCGATATAGGACATGGCAAAGAGTGTCATGGCCCGCAGCACGCTGAGCTTGTAGACGCTTATATACAGGAGCATCCTGTAGAGGGCGGAGGCGAGTATCACGAACGTGAGGGCGATGAGGGTGTAGATGAGGACTTTCAGCGCCCTCTCCCCCTTGCCCGCCGCTTTCAGGGAGACGAGGCACGCCACGAGGTTTATCCCCGCCACCGCCACGAGCTGGGAGAACCCGGCGCGGGCGTACTGGGCGAACCCGCCGTGCATGGCTGCGGTCTCGGCGCCGCCGAAGAGGTAGATGAACTGTATCACCGCGAACACGGCGTATATGACATTCAGCACCGTGAGGGCGGATATGAAGGGGAGGCAGGGGAGACTTGAGCTCTCGATCCCCTGTGTAGACTGAGGTTTCGCGGGGCGGGGGAGGGAGTAGAGGAAGGAGAAGAACATGAGCCCAGCCACCAGGGCCTTTAGTATCTTCACGGCGCCGTCGGAGTGGGTGAACAGGTCCTCGATGGTATCTATCATCTTCCCCATCATGCCGCTGAAGACGGCGTCTGCGGAGGCCAGCAGAGATATGACCACCGCGAAGAGCGGGAGCGCCAGGAGGAGCGTCGCCAGTACCACGAATACCGGCGTATATGACCTGCCGCGCCCTCCCAGCGCACGGAAGGGTTTTGCGAAATTTGCAAATAGGTTCGGTATAAAGAGCCGGAAGGTCTCGGGGATGAGTCTCGGCGTCAGCGCGGGGAAGTCCCGGCCCGCCATAGCGAGGGCGGAGGCGGGGGTGAGGAACGCCAGGAGCGCCAGGTTTATCATCCGCACAGCGTAGTCGCCGAATAGCCCGCAGGAGACGGCCAGCAGCAGTGTGCTCGCGAGGAGGAATATGCTCTGGGGCCGCGTGTCGATCTTAAAGCGCAGATAGACCGCCGCGCAGAGGAGCGAGCCCAGCACAAAGGCCGTGGTGCCGGCGCCTGGTACGTAGAGGAGCCTCTCAAGGGAGAAACACTCGAACCACAGCGCCCCCAGGGCTATGCCCAGGACGAGCGCCAGCCAGTCGTAGGCGGTGAACCTCACCGGCTCCTTTATGGGTCTCTCGGGACCCTCGGGGCTTATGTCTATGGGCGAGACCGGGGTCTCGGGCTTATTGTTGTTATTAGTGTTGTCATCCATTTTCTTCATCCTCCGTGTACTCCAGGATATCCCCGGGCTGACATTGAAGGGCGCGGCAGAGGGCGTCGAGCGTCGAGAAACGCACGGCCTTCGCCTTGCCCGTCTTTAATATTGAGAGGTTGGCTATCGTTATGTCCACGCGGCTGGCAAGCTCCGTGAGGCTCATCTTCCTCCGGGCAAGCATCACGTCGAGGTTCACTAATATCGCCACGGCATAGCCCCCCTAAATCGTGAGGTCGCTGTCGGACTTGAGGTCCGCCGCCTTCTTCGTGAGGTGCGAGAGCCCGGCGCAGGCCACCGTGGCCGCCACGCCGAACATTATTATCGAGAGCAGCACGAAGAGTATAGAGGGGTGCATGGCGTTCATCCCTAAAAGCACCCCGGTGAGGACCACGTAAAGGACCGTGTCAACAAGCGCGAGACGGCTTATGAGTTTCAGCCGCTCCGCGTTTTTCACGCAGAAACTGTTGTTGCGGCCTATCTCCGCGCCTATCATGTAGGCGGGGCACAGCGCCGCGAAACCGAGCACGGCTGTGAAGTATATGAACGCCATCACCGCCGCCCCGGCGGCGGGCTTGCCGAAGTACGCCGTGACCTCCCGGCCTATTAGGGGCACATATAGCACGCACACCAGCAGTAAAAATACCCCCAGTACCACGACCACCACCCGCAGACTCACAGATAATTCCCTTTGCGCCATAATTTTTCAACTCCTTTCACCGGGATATTAACACACCCATTTCCGAATGTCAATAAAAATTTATTGAAAAACGATAAAAATTTAAGTGAAAATTTTTTACCGGCGAATATTGCATATTGAGAAAAATACTGATATAATTGCCGTGTGTGCTCAAAAGAGCCGATTTTTTAAGGAGGCGCCATATAAATGGGCAAAAATGTCATAGTTGGTCAGTCCGGCGGACCGACGTCTGTTATCAACTCAAGTCTCGCCGGTGTGTACGAGGCGTCGTGCCGTCTGGGCGCGGAGCATGTCTACGGTATGCTCCACGGCGTACAGGGGCTCCTCGCCGGGAAGTACGTTGATCTCAAGGAAAAACTCAAGAGCGGGCTGGACGTGGAGCTCCTGAAGAGGACCCCCTCGAGCTACCTGGGAAGCTGCCGTTATAAGCTCCCCGACTGGAAGGACGACCCCGAGCCTTATGAGAAACTTATGGAGCTCTGCAAGGAGCTGGATATAGGCTATTTCATGTACATCGGCGGCAACGACAGCATGGACACCATCGGCAAGCTGGCGGATTACGGCGCCCATGTGGGCAGCGACATCCGTTTCATGGGCGTGCCCAAGACGATAGATAACGACCTCATGGTCACGGACCACACCCCGGGTTACGGCAGCGCCGCGAAGTATATAAGCGTCGTCATAAAGGAGCTCATCCGCGACGCCTCCGTCTACGGCACGAAGTACGTCACCGTGGTGGAGATCATGGGCCGCAACGCCGGATGGCTCACCGCCGCGGCGGCTCTCGCCCGGGGCGCAGACTCCGAGGGCGTGGACATCATCTGCCTCCCCGAGGTGCCCTTCGACATGGACAAGTTCCTTGCCAAGGTTGCCAAGGTCCAGGAGAGCAAGCCCAGCGTCGTGGTCGCCGTCTCTGAGGGCGTAAAACTCGCCGACGGCCGCTACGTCTGCGAGCTCTCCGACTCTGCTCACGCCACGGACGCTTTCGGTCACAAGAACCTCACCGGCACCGCCAGCTACCTCTGCGGCGTCATCGGCGAGAAACTTGACACGAAGACCCGCGCCATCGAGCTCTCCACCCTCCAGCGCTGCGCCGCGCACATCGCCAGTCTCACGGACATCGAGGAGGCTTACGCCGTCGGCGCCGCCGCCGCGAACGCCGCCTTCGATGGCCACACCGGCGAGATGGTGGCCCTCAAGCGCGTCTCCGACGTGCCCTACAGGTGCGTCACCGAGCTCCATCCCATCTCCGATGTGGCGAACCTTGAGAAGAAGGTCCCCCTGGAGTGGCTGAACGAGGATAAGACCGACATGCTCCCGGCCTTCCTGGACTACGCCCGTCCATTAGTGGACGGCGAGCTGACGCCCGTCTATGTGAACGGCCTCACCACCCACATCTACCTCCCCGAGGTCTGAGACCCAAACTCAACTTAAAATTTAATTACCCAGCGCCGGGGCGGTCTTAAATCGCCCCGGCGATATTTTTTCGCGGTGGGGGAGGGAAGACCTGCTTTATGAAGTTGCTGTGCTAAATGACAAATCGAGCCGCGGAAATTATTCATCATTTTGGCACAAATGCTGAAATGAATCGTAATAGCAACATTTTGTGACATTTTTATTAACTCTCAAAAGTTGAAATAGTATATTTATCCGTGAGGGAAAGTTTGAGGCCGTTTCGCGTCAAAAACCAATTTTCCCGCACCGATGAGCCGGAAAATCGGTGCGCGGGGGAGGGGAGAGGCGCGGGGCGGGTCAAGGTTCCCTTTAAAATCAAAGAGAGGATGTATAAGAATCATGAAACGCCAAGGGCAAAAAATTGCAAGACAGTTCTTCGCCCTGTTCATGGCTGTGTTGATGATCGCCGGCTGTCTCCCCACCATCGGTGCGGCGGCCTCGTCAAATCAGCCAGGAACAGTGACCCCGTACACCGGCGACCCTGTCCCCCAGGAGACCTTGGACGCGCTCTCCGAAGCACTTTGGAAGGACGTGCCCAAGAAGGACATTCAGCTTGACCCGGACGAGGTAGTCCGCGCGGTAGTCGTCCTCGACTCCGACACCGTCTACCAGCGCACAGGCAAGCTGGAGTACACCGCCTCAGTCCAATCCGCCGAGCAGCAGCTGCTCCGCCAGGACGCCGAGGTGGAGAAATCGGTGGAGCGGGTCGCTGGCTCTAAGATAGTGAACCGCACGACCCTCATGACCAACACCATGTCCGTGGACGTACCCAGGAGCGCCTTTGCGGAGCTGGAGAAACTTCCCGGTGTCAAGGCCGTCTACGAGTCCGGCAGGGTGGAGCTCAGCATGGTCTCCGCCAAGGATATAGCGGACGTCATCTCCGTCTGGGAGGACCTGGGCTATGACGGCGAGGGCGTGGTCGTCGCGGTAGTTGACACCGGCGTCAACTATCTCCACCCCGACATGCGCCTCGACGACGGCGTTACCACCAAGTTCACCGAGCAGGAGTGGAAGGACAAGATCGCCTCCCTCGGTTACGGCACATACTATAGCGAGAAGGTCCCCTTCGGCCACAACTACTTCCGGGGCGACGATAATGTCCTGCCCTCCGACGCCGCGAACCACGGGTTCCACGTCTCCGGTATAATCGCCGCCAACGGCGACGAGGAGAAGGGCGGCATCAAGGGCGTGGCCCCCAATGCCCAGGTCCTCGGCATGGCTGTATATGACTACGACGGCACCGGCGGCCTCACCGACGATATCGGCAAGGCCATCGAGGACGCCATAAAGCTCGGCGCGGACATCGTGAACATGAGTCTCGGCCGCGCCAACGGATTCTACAACAGCAGCTTTGACCTCCTGGAGCAGGAGGTGGAGATCGCCAGCGCCAACGGCATCCTGTGCTGCGTCGCCGCCGGCAACGAGGGCCTCTCCTCCACGCTCACCACCGATGGACAGGACCTCCTGAACCACCTGGACCAGATAGATCTGGCCACTGTGGCCTCCCCGGCCCTCGCCGAGTCGGCCCTGGCTGTGGCGTCCTTCAATAATAACGGCGGAATAAAGAGTTTCGTCGATCTGAACGGCGAGCACATCCAGTTCTACGATTTCGTGAACCGTGGATTTGACCTTGAGGGTGAGTTCGAGGTCGTTGACTGCGGCGCCATGCCCAGCAATCAGGAGCTCGAGGGCAAGATCGCCGTCATCCAGCGCGGCGGGCAGACCTTCACCGAGAAGGCCGCCGCTGCCGCGAAACTCGGCGCCGCTGCCGTCATCATCTACAATAACGCCGAGACCGACGAGGTCCCCGACAGCGTGGCCTGCGACGACCAGGGCATACCCACCATCGCCGTCAGCGGCAACGCCGGCGCGAAGATACTTGCGATGGAAAAGGTCACAGACCCCAAGTCCACCAAGGAGCTCGTGGCCGCCGAGGCCCCCTATGAGGCCAGCTACTACTCCTCCTGGGGCGGCACGTCCCTCACCATAAAGCCGGAGATCAGCGCCCCCGGCGGAGCCATAACCTCCACCATCCAGGGCGACTCCTACGGCCTCATGAGCGGCACCTCCATGGCCTCCCCCTTCACCGCCGGTGTTGAGGCTCTGCTTTTGCAGTATGTGAAGGAGACCTGGCCCGGCCTCACCGGCAAGGAGCTCGTCCAGCGCATGAAGACCCTCACCATGAACACCGCCACACCCCAGATGGATATAACGCACTATGACGAGGACGATGAGGTCATCTACTCTGTGCGTATGCAGGGCGCCGGCATGATCAACGCCCGCGACGCCATGAACACCTCCGTCATCGCCACCTACAACGGCCAGCCCAAGATCGAGCTCAAAGAGGTGGGCGCCAACACCAGTTTCACCGTCACCCTCCAGAACCTGGGCGACACCGACGCCACCTACACCATGACCCCCGGCACGCTCTACACCAACTACACCGACCCCGAGACCAAGGAGTACTACATGCAGCCCATCGGCGGCGAGGTCTCCATCCAGTATGACCGCGGCACCGTCACCGTCCCCGCCGGCGGCTCTGTGGACGTCAAGGTCACGGTTTACTTCACCTCCTACATGCAGTTCGACCTGGAGGACAACTCCTTCGTTGAGGGCTATGTCCAGTTCCACGGCGACGGCTGCCAGGATCTGTCCCTGCCGCTCCTGGCCTTCTACGGCACCTGGGGCCGCGAGCAGATAATCGACGACCCCGCCTACACCGGCAAGGCCACTATCATGACAAAGGGCGGCGCCGAGGACGGCACCAGCGTGCTCTTTAGCGACGGCGTCGCCGCGGGTTTCCGCACCATCGGCGGAGTCGACCCCGACTACATATCCTTCTGCCCCGGCGCTGACGGCCTCTACCTCAACCTCGCCCTCCTCAGGGCCGCCAAGGAGATAAAGGTGGACGTCCTGGACGCCAACGGCAACGTCATCCGCACCACGGCGCACCTGGACGACGTGGCCCGTCCCTCGCTGGAGACCCTGCTCTCCAATTTCGGCTACTCGGCCCTCAACTCCGCCACCAGCCCCGTGGGTTGGGACGGCACCATCTACGATCCCACCACCGGCGAGCTTGTGCCCGTGGAGGACGGCCAGTACTACATCCGCGTTGGCGCGAGAGTGGATCTCGAGGGCTCCAACTGGCAGTACACCACCTTCCCCGCCATGGCGGACAGCGTTCCCCCCACGGTATCCGGCCGCGTCATAGAGAAGGACGGCAACTTCTACGCGGTGTTCACCATGGAGGATAACTTCGCCATGCGCGATATCGCCACCTTCACCGTCAACGGCAAGACCATCGGTATGGCCACCTTCTGGCCCCGCGGCAACTGCACATATGACACCGACACCGGAGAATATTACTTCCAGCTCCCCACCACCAGCATACAGAGGGGCCGCAACAACGTGGTCCTGTACTTCTCCGATATGGCCAGGAACGAGACGCCTCTCGCCATGACCTTCGACTACGTGGAGGACGTGGACGAGGTGACCGTCATCACCGACTTCGATAACCCCAAAGTTGTTGACGGCAAGGTCCTGGTGGAGGGCTTTGTCCCCACCGACGACTACACGGTCAGCGTCAACGGCACGAGTGTCCCCCTGAACGTCAATTACTTCGGCGCTCTCGTGGAGGTCAGCGCCACGGACATCACCCCCATCACCGTTGAGGCGTGGGACGGCTCCGGCAACAAGGTCTTTGACGAGACTTACGACTGCGCCGCCGACCTGGTGCCCCCGGTCATCACCATCACCCCCGATCCCGAGTATGTGAATGAGAGGGAAAATGATTACGACCTGTGGATCTTGAACGGTAACTATGACTCCGTCCCTGTTTACATCAAGGTCACCGACGACCGCCAGCTCAATATGGACGGTAAAGCCACCTGGTACCGTACCTTTGAGCACAATGGGGTAAATGATAATCATGCGCTCACCGAACTTGAGTACTTTGAGGACGAGGAGTACTACAAGCTCGAGATGAAACAATCTTTCGGCGACGCCTACACCGTCACTGTCCAGGCCACCGATGCCGCCGGTAACTCCACTCAGGCAACATGTGATGTCTACAAGAGCGATTACGTCCCGTTCCCCGAGGTCAGCGGCACCTTCGATGAGAGCAAGGTCGAGTACTCCGATGCTCTTGCCAGCATGGTTGGCATGGACGCCTACATCATCAAGGAATTCCCCGTAGACTTCACCATGAAGTTCCGCGTGTTTGGCGATGCTGACGTTAAGTGGGGCGACGGCACTGAGGCCACCTCATACTTTGCCTGCATGATCCAGGATATGATGACTGGCGATTATGCTGCCCTCAATATGGTACCTGTTACAGAGAATCTGTGCGAGTATGACGAGGAGACCGGTGAGTACACGTTCACCTACACCATTGAGAATGATGGCGGCGCTGCCCTCGGAGTGGTCATGATCGGCGGTACCGTGGTGGATACGAACAACCACGCCGCTAACCTGACGTGCGTCGCGGGAACTCCCGGACTTGGAGCTATGCTCGGTATGTCCGTTGATGATTCCGACGTCGGCAACGGCTATCCCGTGGTGCTCCCCGGCGACGCCAGCAACCCCAGCGACGTGGCATTTGAGGTCTCGAACGTCGCCGTACTCTCCGGCGTCAGCGACGAGATGCTGAATCCCGACGGCACCTTCACGCTCCGCGGCGCGATCCTGGGCGACTACACCTCCTTCACCATAAACGGCCAGGAAGTCACCGTCAAGGATAACTCCTGGAACTTCAACATTCCCATCTTCCCCGGCCGCAACAGGGTGATATTCACCGTCCTCAACGGCGACAAGGTGGAGCTCAACTTCGCCTACAACATCTTCTATCTGAACCCCGCCAGGATAACCGTGGATCTCCCTGACCCCGACGAATTGGGTGACTATGTCGTCCACTCACCGGTGTTCAATGTGAAGGGCTCCGCTGAGCTTGATGCCCTCTACTCCGACATCCTCGTGAACGGCGACATCGTCCTCAGCTCCACCGACTCCCTGCTTGACCACGGCACCGTGGAGTTCCAGCACAAGATCGAGCTCATCCCCGGCGAGAACATCGTGACCGTCACGGTCATCGACCTCCTGGGCTTTGAGACCACATTGAAGTTCACCGTTGTCTACGTGCCTTTCGAGGACGTCAAAGAGGGCGACTACTTCTATGACGCCGTCCAGTGGGCCACTGACAACGCCGTGACCTCCGGCACCTCCAGAGAGACCTTCACGCCCTATGCCGACTGCACCCGCGCCCAGGCCGTGACGTTCCTGTGGCGTGCCGCCGGCTGCCCGGCCCCTGAGTCCACTGAGAACCCCTTCACCGATGTGAAGGCGGACGACTTCTACTACGACGCGGTGCTCTGGGCCGTCGAGAACGGCATCACCCTGGGCATCACCGATACCACCTTCGACCCCAACGGACCCTGCACCCGCGGCCAGGTGGTGACATTCCTGTGGCGGTTCGCCGGTGAGCCCGTCTGCGAGGCGGAGAATCCCTTCATCGACGCCGCTGCCGGTGACTACTATTACAACGCGGTGCTCTGGGCTGTTGAGAACGGCATCACCCAGGGCCTCACCGAGACCACCTTCGCCCCCAACGACCACTGCAACCGTGCCCAGGCCGTGACATTCCTCTGGAGGCTCCTGGGCGAGAGCGTGGGTTGAAACTAATTTGAGCGCCGCGACGGCGCGTAATACTAATATCTATTTAAAGGGAGACACCGAGCGGCGAGGATTTTTCGTGTCAGGCAAGGAAGGCGCCGCAGGGAATACTGTATGTATTTCCAAGGCGGCTGACGCAGCATGGCGCGAAAAAGACCGTCGTGAATGGCTACATTTAATTAGATATTAGTATAAGTCCCCGTAAGCGCAAAGGCGCCGGGAAGTGTTCTGTGTGAGCACTTCCCGGCGCCTAAAGCTTTTTGTAGCCGCGCGAACTTCATCGCTCATAATACAATTTGACTAATTCTTCCTGGACATTTCTTCCTTGATGTGTTATAATTTTGCAAAAGACGTGTGTTCGCCAGATAACTGAGTCTAACTGAAAAAGGGGCGACGGTTTATGACCCGCCATATAGATGCTGCCAAGAGGGACAAGAGCTTAACTGCCACAGGTATTGTGATCGTCGTCATCATAGCGCTCCTGCTGTGCGCGTTTTTTCAGATAAACGCGAACCTCAAACAGCGCGCTCTGAGCCGGCTGGAGGAGGGCGCCAACACCGCCATCGAGGAGATCACATCCAAGCTCGAGCGGGACAGCCGCCTCCTGAACGCCACCGCCAGCATCATCTCTCAGGCTGACAACATGGATATTGAGTCAACTCTCGCTATAATGAAGACCACGAACCCGCTCCTGGAGACCATGAACGTGAGCGTCCTCCTGCCAAGTAACCGCATCCTGTCTTTCGACGGCAAGATAACCGAGGCGGAGGAGAACGGCGGGCTCGACTTCGCGGAGGAGGCCGCGGAGGGCGAGCATGTCTCCAACCGCACCTATGACCCTGTCACGGGCCTGCCAATCCTGCGGCACTTTGTGCCGCTCATCAAGGACGGGAAGATCCTCGCCATGCTCTTCGGCGTCACAGACCTTGAGAGTCTGCCGGATACCCTCAATATCGACAACATCTACAACGCCAGCGCCTTTGTTTACATAATCGACACCCGGTCCGGGGATTTCCTCGTGGATACCTGGCACGAGGATCTGGGCAATATCGCCGATTTCTCCTCCGCCAACTATGGCCGTGAGACGAAGGGGGAGACGAGCTGGGATGAATACATCGACGATCTCAACAACTTGAGATCCGGTTATGTCATCTACCGCACGCCGAATACCGGCGGCTGGGAGTACATGTATTACGCCCCCATCGGGGTCAACAGGTGGTCGGTAGCTGTGGACGTGCCGGAGAATGAGGCTTTCGCCAGCGTTTTCGCGGTGCGGCGGATCTGTTTCGTCTTAGGGGTGCTGATGTCCATCACGGTCCTGGTCTACTATCTGTGGGTGCGGCACAACGCAAATCAGGTGACGAAACAGGCGGTGGAGCACGCGGTGCTCACCGAGAAACTGCAAAAGGCCGAGGCGGCCGACCGCGCCAAGAGCATCTTCCTCTCAAACATGTCCCACGATATCCGAACGCCCATGAACGCCATCATCGGTTTCACGACCCTCGCCCAGGTGAATATCGACAACCGGGAGCGGACACAGGAATATTTGAGGAAGATCCTCTCCTCCAGCAACCACATGTTATCACTAATAAACGACGTACTGGACATGAGCCGAATAGAGTCCGGCAAGCTGAACATCGAGGAAAAGGAGTGTTCCATCTCGGATATTTTCCGGGATCTCAGGAATATCATCCAGACTCAGATGCAGTCAAAGCAGCTAAATTTCTTCATGGACACGGTGGATGTGGTTGACGAGCGCATTTTCTGTGACAAGCTGCACATGAACCAGGTGCTGCTGAACCTCTTATCCAACGCCATCAAGTTCACCCCCGCGGGCGGCACCGTGGCGCTGACCATCCGGCAGAAACCCCACGCGCCCAGCGGCTACGGTTCCTATGAGATCCGGGTCAAGGACACGGGCATCGGCATGAGCTCGGAGTTTACGAAACACATCTTCGAGCCCTTTGAGCGGGAGCGCAACACCACCGCCAGCGGCATACAGGGCACGGGGCTGGGCATGGCCATCACCAAGAACATCATAGATACCATGGGCGGCACCATCGAACTGCACTCCGAGCCGGGGAAGGGCACGGAATTTATCATCAATCTCGATTTCCGCCTCTGCGAGGAGCCCCAGACGGTGGAGGTCGTCCAAGAGCTGCAGGGCTTGCGGGCCCTCGTGGTGGACGACAGCTTTTCCACTTGCGACAGCGTCACCAAGATGCTGCGCCAGATCGGTATGCGCTCCGAGTGGGTCCTGCACGGCAAGGAGGCCGTTTTGCACGCCAAGCAGGCGTACGAGCTGGGCGACGAGTACCACGCCTTCATCATAGACTGGTTCCTCCCGGATCTGAGCGGTCTGGAGGTGGTGCGCCAGATCCGCGCCGTCGTGGGGAACAGCACGCCGATCATCATCGTCACCGCCTACGACTGGACCGCCTTCGAGGACGAGGCCCGGGCGGCGGGCGTGAACGCCTTCTGCAACAAGCCGATTTTCCTCTCCGAGCTCCGGGATATTCTGATCTCAACCACCGGCAGTTTACACGGTGCCCGCAGCACACAGCCGGAGAGTCCCATCCCGAGCCCTCCCAAGCACTTAGAGGGCGCTCGTCTGCTGCTGACGGAGGACAACGAGCTCAACCGGGAGATCGCCGAGGAGATCCTCACCGACAGCGGGTTTGTTGTGGAGACGGCCGAGGACGGCACCGTCGCCGTGGAGAAGGTGAAGAACTCCGCCCCGGGGTATTACGCCCTGGTCCTCATGGACATCCAGATGCCGGTAATGGACGGATACGAGGCCACGCGGGCCATCCGTGCGCTGGAGGACCCGAAACTTGCCAATATCCCGATAGTTGCCATGACGGCCAACGCATTTGATGAGGACCGGAGACGTGCGCTTGAGAGCGGCATGAACGACCATGTCGCAAAACCCATCGACGTGGGTACGCTGCTGAAGACGATAACGAAGGTTTTGGACGAACATTCAGAGGGACATTCAGACGGATAATGAGAGAAAGGGCTTTGAGGCACGACCCCAAAGCCCTTAAAAAATATTTATCCGTCCAATTGCTCCGAAAGCCCCATGAGCTCACGGCGTATTGGCTCCACGAGGTAGATGGAACCCAGCGCGCAGACGACGCCCCCGTCTCCCGCAGCCTCCAGCGCCCGGACGACGCCCTCGTGTACGGTGCCGGCGGCCCGGACAGCGGTGCCGCGCCTACTATAAAGCTTAGCGTAGGCCCCGGGGTCCATGCCCCTCTCCGTCGGCGGGCTTATTGTTATGACGCACTGGGCGTCCCCTGAGATGATGTCCGCGATGGACTCCGCGTCCTTATCCGCCATGACGCCGGTGAGGAACACGAACCTGCGCCCGGGGTAAAATCCCCTCAGGGTCTCCACCGTGGCGGCCACCGCCTGGGGGTTGTGGCCCCCGTCCAGGATGAAGTCGGGTGAGCGGCGAAGGAGTTCAAATCGTCCCGGCCAGCGCGTCCCAGGTATGCCCTCCCGGATGTGGTCGTCGGTTATGTTAAATCCCCGCTCCCGGCGGAGCGTCAGCAGCGCCTCCGCCGCGAGAGCCGCGTTAAACGGCTGGTACGCCCCCGCAAGCGGTGTTCGGAGGCCCGCAATACCGCCGTAGTCAAAGTCCGTGCCCGTGAGATCTCTCGTCCTCACACGGAGTTTCGAGAAGTCCATGACATGGAGCTCCGCGCCCCGCTCCCGGGCGGTTTGGGCTATGACGCCCTCCACGTCGGAGTAGATGACGGCCCGGCCCCCGGGCTTGATTATCCCGGCCTTCGCCCGGGCTATCTCCCGCATAGTCCCGCCGAGGTACGCCGTGTGGTCGAGGCCCAGCGCCGTTATGACTGACACCTCGCTCTCAGGTATCACATTGGTGGCGTCCAGCGCCCCGCCGAGACCCACCTCCAGGACTACGACGTCACAGCCCCGCTTAGCGAAGTACATAAGCCCTAAGACTGTCACGAGCTCGAATTCCGAGGGCTGGGGCTGGGGGCCCTCGAGCGCGGGCAGGAGCTCCGATAGGGTGTCCGCCAGGTCCCTGTCGGGTATGTCCTGGCCGTTCACTCTTATCCGCTCGTTGAACCTCGCAATATATGGCGAGGTGAAGAGGCCGGTGACGAGCCCAGACCGGCGCAGGACAGACTCAATATATGCCGAGACGGAGCCCTTGCCGTTCGTTCCGGCCACGTGGACGAACCGGAGATGTCTCTCCGGTGAGCCCACGCGCAAAAGGAGCTCCGCCGTCATGGCGAGCGGCCGTTTCCGGCCGCGTATATTTGCTGTATGGATGAACTCCAGTGCCTCTTGGTAGGTCATCAGTCCTCCCCGGCACTGAGCTCGCTTGTCCTGGTGAGTATCTTGTAGAGCACCCTGTAGAGCTCTCTGGCCTCCTCCGGCTCGATGTCGATGCAGCGGCCGATCTTCATGGGTATGTCCGCGGCCAGCTCGCTGAGGGAATCGCCCTTCTCTGTGACGGTTATAATGAGGTTCCGCTCGTCCTCGCGGGACCTTGCCCGGGTCAATAGCCCCTTCGCCTCCATCTTCTTGAGGAGCGGCGTCAGTGTGCCGGAGTCAAGATACAGGCAGTTCCCCAGCTCCTTCACCGTCACTTTGCGCTTGTCCCAGAGTATCATCATGGTGATGTATTGGGTGTAGGTGAGGTCAAGCTCGTCAAGATACGGCTTATAGAGCTTTATGACCTCCCTGGAACACGCATATAACGGGAAACAGATCTGGTTCTCTATCTTTAGGGCATCATATTTGTTGTTCATGTCGATCCTCCGCGTAATCAGTACGCATTTTTTTGTAATTTACAGGTGCAAAACATACATATCACTCATAGACGCCCCCTATGAAGTCCCGTCCAAACTATCCTACGGCAGCATCCCTCAATATGTCACGTAATAACATATCACATTTTATCCCGGTAGACAAGCAATAATTGTAAACCATTTAATTTAGTTTTAAGAGATGAACCCGCCAAAACCCCGGTCAACATTCAAAAAAATGAGATAATCCCGGGATTTACGCCAAAATTCATCTGAAATCTGGCAATTTTACATTATCAAATTTTATTTCGGCGGGAAAAATAAATATTTGAACAATTTCAAAATAATGCTTGACATACGGGACATTTTTAAGTATAATCTTTCTTGCTTGTCACGGCGGCGTAGCTCAGTTGGCTAGAGCACGCGGTTCATACCCGCGGTGTCACCGGTTCGAATCCAGTCGCCGCTACCAGGGCCTCGCAGGGGACGACCCCTGTGGGGCCCCCGTAGAACTTCAGCTGCGGCCCGTTGGTCAAGTGGTTAAGACACCGCCCTTTCACGGCGGTAACATGGGTTCAAATCCCGTACGGGTCACCAGATGGAGGCTTAGCTCAGCAGGTTAGAGCGCCTGCTTCACACGCAGGAGGTCACTGGTTCGAGTCCAGCAGTCTCCACCATCAAAGTTTTTTTGGAAAATCCCTGATTTCGTGAGAAGTCAGGGATTTTTCGTGTGTCTGGGTGTCGCGGGATGGATGCGTCACTCCGTGAAATGTACGTGATTATTAATGTGATCCTGGCAGAAACAGTGGTACCCGGCGCAGCGTGAGCAGTAACGGAACTCAAGCTCGGGGTTGGAGACGTCCGTCCTCCCGCACACGGAGCACTTGTGGCGGTACCCGCGGACCTTCTC
The DNA here is from genome assembly GCA_947628185.1 of uncultured Oscillospiraceae bacterium. GTDB lineage: Bacteria > Bacillota > Clostridia > Oscillospirales > Oscillospiraceae > RUG626. The sequence goes on along the minus strand of CANQYW010000001.1, from coordinate 167,580 downwards.
CTCGTTCTTGGCCTTATTCATGTCCGCCCTGAAGTTCACGCGGCGGGAGTGGTACCCGCGGCCCCTCCGCACGAAGGAGAAGAGGTCGGACCCGCAGAATATGAGGAAGTTGAGGATAGCCACCAGCGGCAGGAGGTTCAGGGGGAATATGGACATATCGGCGAAGATGGAGTAGACGAAGAAAGCCGCGTCCACCAGCGCCAGCCACTTCATCTTGATGGGGATGATGAAGAAGAGCAGCACCCGGGCGTCCGGCCAGAGCACGGCGAAGGCGAAGAACATGGAGAGGTTCAGGTGCGAGGGCGTCATGGAGAAGGTCAGCACCATCCTGTAGAACGCGGCGTTTTCGGAGAGCCCGGCGGCGAAGTAGATGATGAAACCGAAGACCACGTATAGAAGGACGCCCCCGAAGTAGTAGATGGTGAACCGGGCGGTGCCCCACTGGCGCTCGAGTGAGGAGCCGATGAAGTAGTAGAAATAGAGGGAGATGAACACGAAGAACACACCGCTGTTCACCGGCAGCAGAAGGAACGTCACGAGCCGCCAGACCTGGCCCCGGAGTATGAGGGCAGGGTCGAACATCAAAAGTCCCAGGAATGTGCCAGTTGTGTCCATGGCCGCCACCAGGTACGCAAGCCCGGAGGCGAACACGAGGTAGAGCATTAGATTCGGTATGCCGAATCTGGGATGCCTGTAGCAAAAGCGCGATACGGCGCGGTCAATAGCCTTCAAATATATCACCTCACACATTTATGATGTAATAATACCCCATGAGCGAGGAAAAGTCTACATAGATTTGTAAATTTTGTTTATCGGGCGCAAAATGGGGGAGTGAAAATATTAAGGCGATATTTAATAAAAATTTTCTCATTTCTATGGCGTAATTCAAAGTAACGTGATATAATCAACAATTATAATGGCTTATTGTGACGAGAGCAGAGTCAAATTAATTGGAGGACAGACATGGCAGACAGAATCTTTACCTCGGAGTCAGTGACCGAGGGACATCCCGACAAGGTGTGCGACCAGATATCCGACGCGGTGTTGGACGCGATCCTCGCGGAGGACCGGGAGGCCCGCGTCGCCTGCGAGACCATCTGCACCACCGGCATGGTGCTGGTGATGGGGGAGATCACCACAAAATGTTACGCGGACATCCCGGCGATAGCCCGCAGGACCATCAAGGAGATAGGTTACGACAGGCCCGAATACGGCTTTGACGGCAACTCCTGCGCGGTGCTCACCTCTATAGACGAGCAGAGCCCGGACATCGCCATGGGCGTGAACTCCGCCTATGACGACGCGGACGACGAGGGGGCCGGGGACCAGGGTATGATGTTCGGGTACGCCTGCGACGAGACCGAGGAGCTGATGCCCGCCCCGATATCCATGGCCCACGCCTTATCCCGGCGTCTTGCCAAGGTCCGCAAGAGCGGGGAGCTCGACTTCCTGCGTCCTGACGGCAAGAGCCAGGTGACTGTGCGCTACAATAGCGACGGCAAGGTGGAGTATTGCCCCGCCATCGTGGTCTCCACCCAGCACTCGCCGGAGATAGCAATCGAAAAACTCCGGGAGGCCGTGACGGAGTGCGTCATAAAGCCCGTGATACCGGAGAAGTACATAAGGGGAGACACGAAGATCTATGTCAACCCCACGGGGCGTTTCGTGGTGGGTGGCCCGGTGGGCGACTCCGGCCTCACCGGCAGGAAGATAATAGTTGATACCTACGGCGGCGCCGGCGGGCACGGCGGCGGGTGTTTCTCCGGGAAGGACCCCAGCAAGGTGGACCGCTCCGGCTCCTATATGGCCCGGTACATCGCCAAGAACATAGTGGCGGCGGGACTTGCCAGGAGATGCCAGATAGAGATAGCCTACGCCATCGGCGTGGCGCGGCCGGTCTCCGTCCATGTGGACACCATGGGCACGGGGGTCATGGAGGATGAGCGCCTGGCGGAGATAGTGCGGGCGAACTTCGACATGCGTCCCGCGAAGATAATAAAGAAACTGGGGCTCTTAGCGCCAATTTACCTCCAGACCGCCGCCTACGGCCACTTCGGCCGCTCCGACCTCGACCTCCCCTGGGAGCGGCTTGACATGGTGGAGGCCCTCCGGGCGTCACTGTGAGGCGGGATATGGCTGAGAGAAGGGACCGAGCCCCCAAAAAACCCGGCGGCGCGCCGAGACGTCTCGCCGAGGCGCCGGAGCAGCCCGGCCCCGGCGAGGGGTTCATCGAGGGCCGCAACGCCGTCACGGAGGCCCTGCGGGCGGGCAGGACGCTCAATAAGGTGTTCATCGCCGGCGGGGAGCCCGACGCGGCGCTCCGGCGGATAGCCGCCATGGCCCGGGAGGCTGGGGCCGTGGTGGTGGAGACCGACAGGCGGAAACTTGACGCCATGAGCGCCACCGGCGCACACCAGGGCGTCATAGCCGCTGAGAGCCTCAAGGAGTACTGCAAGGTGGAGGATATACTTGCCGTCGCGAGGGAGCGGGGCGAGCCGCCGCTCATAGTTATCTGCGACGAGATATCCGACCCCCACAACCTGGGAGCTATAATAAGGTCCGCCGAGTGCGCGGGCGCTCACGGGGTGATGATCCCCAAGCGGCGCAGCGTGGGCCTCACCCAGGTGATAGCCAAGACCTCCGCCGGGGCGGTTGAGTATATGCCGGTGGCGCGGGTGGCGAATCTCGCCTCCGCCATCGACGAGCTGAAGGAGGCGGGCGTCTGGGTCTACGGCACGGCGGCGGAGGGAAGTTCACCGCTGTGGCAGACGGACCTTCGGGGGCCGGCGGCCATCGTCATAGGTTCCGAGGGCGGCGGTATGCGCAGGATAGTCGCCGAGAAGTGCGACTTCCTCATCTCCATACCCATGAGGGGGCAGATATCCTCCCTCAACGCCTCGGCGTCCGCCGCGATAGTGCTCTACGAGGTATTGAGACAGCGGCAGTAAAAAGTTCACCCAAGGAGGCGAGCTTGTGGATCACAAGAAAACAGATGATATTGGGCTGGAGGGCGACGGCAGCGGCATAACCCTGGAGTCCATTCTGGCGGAGTACAAGAGTTCCGCCTACATGGACGGGGACAAGCGCACACCCAGCGACGAACTCCAGCGAAAGACTGACGACATCCTCAGGGACGTCCTTGAGGAGGCCAAGAAAGAGGAAACAGGGACACCCCGGAGCCCGGAGCGGCGGAGAGAGGCGCGGCGCGAGCCAAAGCCCGAGCTGAAACTTGAGACGAGGCCCGACCCGGAGCCGGAACCTAAGTTCGAGCCGAGCCCGGAGCCCAAGCCTAAGTTTGGATCAGACCCCGACCCGGAACCCGCGCCGGAGCCCGCCTATGACGGCGTGCCGCCCATCGACACCTCCGTCTTTGACGAGATAGAGGAGGAGCGGCGGGAAAGACAGCGCCGGAGCGCCGAGGCAAAACCGGACTTCACCACGAGACCTCGTTTCACCATGTTCACCGACGAGCCCGGCGAGACGGAGAAGCCCCAGGACACGCCGCAGGATCCCGCCCCCCAGGACGATGAGGACATCGCCAAGGAGGTGGCGGAGGCCATACGCCGGGGCGAGGCGGAGGAGTTCGGCGATGAGAGATCCGGTGAGCCGAAAAGGGGACGCGCCCCGAGGTTCGATCTCAATCTCGGCAAGTTTCTCTCCCGTCTGCGCTCCCCCGAGAGTGGGGACGCCGAATATGAGGAAACGGAGCCCGATGAGGATGATGCCGCCGAGGCGGAGCTCCCGGACCCGGAGCCCGAGCCGGACCTAAAAAAGGAGGCCGCGAAGTACGCGCGCCTCGTCCCCAAGATACGTATGCGCCTCTGGGCGGCATTCGTGCTGACGGCCCTTGTGGCGCTCATAACCTTCCGGTTTTCCGCGGGGAAACCGGCGCCCTTCGGCATTGGCACCTCGCCCATCCTCGCGACGGGCGTCATGACCCTCATGGGACTCGCGGCAATGGCCTTGGGCGTGGACGTCCTGGTGCGGGGCTTTGAGGATATCATAAAAATGAGCCCGGGGGTTGAGTCCCTCACATTCATATCCTGCGCCATGTCGGTGCTGGACGGCATACACATGCTCCTCACAGGCCGCTACACCATGGGACTGCCATTCACGCTTGTGTCCCTCATCTCGCTCCTCGCGGCGATGTCCGGCAGGAAGGCTTTCTACATGGCTATGTGCGACTCCCTCAGGACCTCCAAGGCGGCCACGTCCTTCTACGGCGTCACCGCCGACGGGGAGAGCGTGGAGGGGAGGCGCATCCTCAAGAAGGTGGCTATGGCCCGGGAGGATTTCTACTGGAAACTCGTCCACCCTGACGTCAGCGAGGAGCTATACGATAGAGCCGCGCCGTACCTTGTGGTGATATCATTCCTCTTCGCCTTTATTGCCAGCGTGGGCCGGGGCAGGGGGTGGGCCTTCGCCCACGACTTCTCCGCCCTCTCAGCGGTGTGCGCGGCGTTCCCGGCGGCCCTCATATTCACGCTCCCCTTCAGGTACGCCGCCTCCGCCGCCAGGAAGTCCGGCGGGGCAATCGCCGGTTGGCCCGGCGCGGAGGAGATCTACTACACCGACGGCGCCCTCATAACGGACCTTGACATATACCCCACGGGCTCCGTCACACTCAGCGGCCTCCAGGCCGGGGAGGGCGTCAACCAGCAGAAGTTCATCCTCTACGCCTCCTCCCTCATCGTCGCCTCCGAGTGCGGTATAGCGAAGGTCTTCGAGGAGCTCTTAAAGAGCCAGGGCATGACGCCCCGCCGCACGGACAACTTCTCCTGTTATGACGGCGGCGGCGTGGGCGCGGTCATAAACGGCGAGCGGGTGCTTGTGGGCACCGGGGCCTTCATGAACCTCATGGGTATCCGCATACCGGAGGGGCTAAACACCACCTCCAGCGTCTTCGCCGCCATCAACGATAGGTACGCCGGGGTCTTCTCCCTAAACTACGTCCCCGCCAAGTCCGTCCACACGGCGCTCCTGGCGCTGCTGCGCACGAAGACAAATTTGCTGATGGCCGTCCGGGACTTCAACGTGACGCCCAACTCCGTTAAGCAGAAGTTCTCCGTCTCCATGGAGGGGGTGGAGTACATGCCGGTGGACACCACCTACGAGATAACCCAGAATGTCACCCCCAAGGACTCCGGCATAGCCGCCATACTCTGCCGCGGGGGCCTGGGGCCCTTTGCGGAGGTAATAATGCGGGGCCGGCTCTTAAAGCTCATAACAGAGATAAACACCGCCGTGACGGTGGCGGGGACCATCATCGCCGCTGTTGTCATGTTCTTCCTGTGCTGGGCGGAGAGTTTCACCATTGACACCGTCCGGAGCCTCACGATACTCATGGGGATAATTTGGCTGGCGGTGGTGGTGCTGTCCCAGGCGGTAAAAAAACGGCTTTGAGATAAAAATTCCCAAACCTCCGCGAAAAATATATTGTGTTTCCAGTCAAAATGATATATAATTAACCTATCTTTGGTTTTCAAAAAACACTACATCAAGAGAGGATCAGATTTTTATGGGCTACGCTGCTGAAAACATCCGCAATATCGCCCTCATCGGGCACGGTGGGAACGGTAAGACCACGCTTGCTGAGAGCATGCTGTTTGTCTCCGGCGCCACCACCAGGCAGGGCAGAGTGACTGACGGCAACACCGTCAGCGACTATGACGAGCAGGAGGTCAAGCGCCAGATAAGTATCTCCGCCACCACCATGTTCGCCGAGTTTAAAAATCACAAGATCAACATTATCGACACCCCGGGTTACTTTGACTTCGTGGGCGAGGTCTACGAGGCCCTGAGGGTGGCGGACACCGCCGTCATCGTGGTCTCCGCCAAGGACCAGCTGAACGTCGGCGCGGAGAAGAGCTGGAAGTACGTAAACGAGCGTAACCTCCCCAGGGCCTTCTACGTCTCCAAGACCGACGAGGAGCACTCCAGCTTTGAAAAGACCTTTGAGACACTGAGGGACACCTTCGGCACCAGCGTCTGCGCCCTCACCGAGCCCGTCATGGAGGGCGAGAAGGTTGTCGGCATAGTGGACGTGCTGCGCAAGAAGGCCTATAAGTTCGTGGGCGGCAAGCGTCAGGAGATGCCCATCCCCGCGGAGCTGGAGTCCAAGGTGGAGGAGCACTACTCCGAGCTCGTTGAGAACGCCGCCGGCACCAGCGAGGAGCTGATGGAGAAGTACTTTGAGGACGGGGACCTGGAGGAGAAGGAGCTCTTCGGAGCTCTGGGTGTCGGCATAGCCGCCGCCGAGATCTGCCCCGTGTTCTTCGGCAGCGCCGCCAGCGGCCTGGGCACCGAGGTACTTCTTGACAACATAGTGAACCTCTTCCCGGCGCCCCGGGAGATGGGTGAGCCCATTGACGGCTCCGCCCCCACCAAGCTCATCGTCTACAAGACCGTCTCCGACCAGTTCGGCAAGTTCAGCCTCTTCAAGGTGGTCTCCGGCAAGGTGACCTCCGATATGGTCCTCACCAACGCCCGCAGCGGCTCCCAGGAGAAACTGGGCCACATCTACGTCATGCGCGGCAAGACGAACGTGGAGGTCCCGGAGCTGGCCCCCGGCGACATCGGCGCCGTCTCCAAGCTCTCCGACACCAAGACCGGCGACACCCTCTGCGACCCCAAGGCCGTGGACGCCGTCCCCGGTATAGATTTCCCCGCCCCCTGCTACTCCATGGCCATCCGTCCCAAGACGAAGGGCCAGGAGGACAAGGTGGCCCAGGGTCTGGCGCGTCTGCGCGAGGAGGACGTGACCTTCTCCGTCACCAACAACGCCGAGACCCGCCAGATGGTTCTCTCCGGCACCGGCGATATGCAGCTCGACGTCCTCTGCGCCAAACTCAAGAGCAAGTTCGGCGTGGATGTGGAGCTTGTCCCGGCGAAGGTCCCCTACAGGGAGAAGATACGCAAAAAGATCGAGGCCCACGGCCGCCACAAGAAACAGTCCGGCGGACACGGCCAGTTCGGCGACGTGTGGATCCGTTTCGAGCCCCAGGACGAGAGCGAGGAGCTCATATTCGGCGAGGAGGTCTTCGGCGGCAGCGTCCCGAAGAACTTCTTCCCCGCGGTCGAGAAGGGCCTCCGGGACAGCGTGACCCGGGGCGTCCTGGCCGGTTACCCCATGGTGTACCTCAAGGCCACCCTCTATGACGGCTCCTATCACCCGGTGGACTCCTCCGAGATGGCGTTCAAGACTGCCGCCAGCCTCGCTTTCAAGGAGCTGGTCAACGCCAGCCCCGCCCTTCTTGAGCCCATTGGCCTCTTGAAGGTCACCATCCCCGACAGCAACATGGGCGACATCATGTCCGACCTCTCCAAGCGCCGCGGCAGCCCCATGGGCATGAGCGTGGATAAGGACGGCAACCAGGTGGTGGAGGCAGAGGTCCCCATGGCCGAGATGGGCACCTACGCCATCGACCTGCGGTCCATGACCCAGGGCCGCGGCTCCTTCACCTTTGAGTTCGTCCGCTATGACGAGGCCCCCGCCAACGTCCAGCAGAAGGTCATCGAGGAGGCCAAGGCGGCCGCCGAGGCGGAGTAATTTACCTCCTATAAAGTCTTTGCCCCCGGGCCCATTTTCGGGCCCGGGGGCTTTGCAATATTGATTTTAATGTCACACGGCGCCCTTATAGAACCTCACGGTGAAGAGCGCGCCGCCGTCTCTGGCGTTCTCCGCCGTCAGGGACCCGCCCTCGGCGGCGATTATCGCCCTCGAGAGGGCGAGACCTATGCCCACGCTCTGGGGCGTGGCGTTCTTGCCGCGATAGAAACGCTCAAATAGGTGGGGGAGGTCGGCAATATCAAATCCGGGGCCGGAGTCGTGGATGGTGAGCTCGCAAAATAGGGCGTTCTCGCGGCTCTGGAGCCTTATGACGCCCCCCGGCTGGGTGTGCTCCATCGAGTTTTTGAGGAGGTTCCCCAGCGCCTCGGAGGTCCAGGTGGCATCGCCAATGAACGCCTCGCTGCCCACCTCGTCCGCCAGTTCCACCTCCCGGAGCTCCAGGGGGATGGCCAGCGGCGCCGCCGCCAGATCCAGTACCTCCCGGAGCGTCACCCGCTCCCGGGCGAGCTCCGCCATCCCGGCGTCCAGGCGGGACATCTTGAGGAGCGCGGAGACGAGCCACTCTATCCGCGTGAGGGACCTGTCCGCGTCGCGGGTGAGCTCCAGGCGGCGCTCCTCAGTTATATCCGGCGCGGAGAGCATGGCCACGGAGAGGTTTATGCTGGTGAGGGGCGTTTTTAACTGGTGGCTTATATCCGCCAGGGACTCAGCTAAGAACACCTTGTCGTTTTTTAAGTTCTCCGACTGCTGCCGAAGGGTGACTATGAGCTTTGAGAGCTCGCTCTCCAGAATGGAGAGCTCCCCCTCGCTAAATTTATCGAGGTCGTAGTTCTCCGAGCCGTGGAGGATGGAGTTGAGCTCGTCCGCAAGCTCGGACATGCGCCGGAGCCGCCGCCTCATGGAGAGCACATGCGCCAGTGCCAGCGCCAGTGCCAGGAGGAGCGCAAGGACCCCCGCCGCGGTGGAGATATAAGATCCGGCGACGGCCAGCGGAATAGTTATGGCGATATCCGCCGTCAGCTCCCGCCGGAGGTCGCTGTCATGGAGGCACTTCATCACTCACCAACCTTGTACCCGAGACCCCGGACGGTCTTTATTATCGTGGGCTCCTGGGGGTCGTCCTCGATCTTCTCCCGCAGGCGCTTGATGTAGACCGTGAGGGTGTTGTCGTTTACGAAATCGCCTGCGGTGTCCCATATCTCCTCCAGGAGCCTGCCCCGGGAGAGCACCACGCCCCGGTTATTTAGGAACACCAAGAGCAGCTTGTACTCAAGGGCGGAGAGAAAGACCTCCCGGCCGTTCTTCGTGACCTGGGCCCGCTCGGTATCCACTCTGAGGCCGTCGAGCTCCAGCACGCTGGCGCTCTTGCCGCAGCGCCTGAGGACGCTGCGTATCCGGGACACCAGTTCCCGGGGCCGGAAGGGTTTGGCGATATAGTCGTCCGCCCCCAGCTCGAGCCCGGTGACGACGCTGTACTCGTCGCCGGAGGCTGTGAGGAATATGACCGGCAGGTCGCGCTCACGCTTTATCTGGGAACAGAGTGAGAACCCGTTCCCGTCGGAGAGGGAGACGTCAAGAAGCGCCAGGTCGAAGTCCTCTCCCAGCCTCTCAAGCGCCTCGGTTTGTCCCCGGACGGCCTCCACCTCAAACCCCTGGGAGCGCAGGAAACTCCTGAGATTTTCGATTATGCTCTCATCGTCCTCTACGAATAGTATGCGGTTCATAAAATCCTCCGTCAGCGGCCCCGTTGAACCGCGCTTTTTTGTATTATACACCGTGTTTACACCAAATGCAAATTATGTTAAAATACCAGGTGAGAAATGGAGGGTTTTGAATGGAGGATAAGCTCGAGGAGATAGAGAGGAAATACGCCGAGACCGAGGCCAGGATGGCCACCAGCGAGGTCTACTCCGACCCCGCCCTCTACGCGCGCCTTGCAAGGGAACAGAAGGAACTCCAGCCCCTTGTGGAGGCGTACCGCAGGAGCCGCAAGCTCCGCCGGGACATAGAGGAGGCCCAGGAGCTCATGTCCGACCCAGAGATGCGGGACATGGCCGAGGAGGAGTTGGAGAGCGCCAGGGCGGAGCTTGAGAGGACCGAGGAGCAGATAAGGGTGCTCCTGCTGCCCCGGGACCCCAACGACGAGCGCAACGTCATAATCGAGATACGCGGCGGCGTGGGCGGGGAGGAGTCCGCTCTATTCGCGGGCGACCTCTTCAGGATGTACAGCATGTACGCCGAGGCCCGCCGCTGGAACACGGAGATCACATACCTAAACGAGACGGAGCTGGGCGGGATAAAGGAGATAAACTTCATAGTGGAGGGGGCCGGGGCCTACTCGCGGCTCAAGTTTGAGTCCGGTGTACACCGGGTCCAGCGGGTCCCGGACACCGAGTCCAGCGGCCGCATCCACACGAGTACCGTCACCGTGGCGGTCCTGCCGGAGCTTGACGAGATGGAGTTTGAGATAAACCCCGCGGATCTGCAGATCGACACCTTCCGTTCCACCGGCGCGGGGGGACAGAAGGTCAATAAGACCGAGTCCGCCATCAGGATAACCCACATCCCCACGGGCACAGTGGTGGAGTGCCAGGACGAGCGAAGCCAGTATAAAAATAAGGACAGGGCCATGAAGATACTCTCCTCCCGGCTCTATGAGGCCGAGCGCCGGAAACGTGAGGCCGCCGTGGCCGCCGAGAGAAAGAGCCAGGTGGGCACCGGTATGCGCAACGAGCGCATACGCACATATAATTTCCCCCAGGGGCGGGTGACGGACCACAGGATCGGCCTCACGCTCCACAAGATAGACGAGATCATGAACGGCGGCCTCGACGAGCTCATTGACGCCCTGATAACGGCGGACCAGGCGGAAAAACTCCGGGGAGGGGACGGAATATGATGGAAACTCAAGTCGTCACGGGCCCGAACCTCAGTACAGCCGCTAAAATTCTGCGGGACGGGGGCCTCGCCGCCGTCCCCACGGAGACGGTCTACGGCCTCGCGGCGGACGCCCTCAGCGAGGGGGCCGTCAGGAGGATATTCACCGCCAAGGGCCGCCCGGAGGATAAGCCCATCAGCATATTTGTCACCGGCATCGCCATGGCGGAGGAGTTCTGCCGGGATATCCCCCCGGAGGCGTACACCCTGGCGGAGAACTATTGGCCCGGCCCCCTGACACTCATTTTGAGGCGGCGGGAGAACGTGCCCGACGTCATAACCGCCGGGGGAGAGGGCGTGGGGGTGAGAGTTCCCGCCAACGCCCTGACGCTAAAACTCCTCGAGCTCACGGACCGGCCCCTAACCGGCACCTCGGCAAATCTCTCCGGCGAGGCCCCGGCTCTCAGTGGGGAGGAGTCACTGAGGATCTTTGACGGGCGTGTTGAGTGCGTTGTGGACGGGGGAAAATGCACCGGCGGCGTGCCCTCCACGGTGCTCTCGCTGATGGACGGCCATATAAAAATAGTGCGGGAGGGCAAAATCACCCGCCGGGAGCTTGAAATACTGCTGGGGACGGTGGTAGAATGTTAGTCGTCGGTCTCACCGGCGGCACCGGGGCCGGCAAGACCACCGCGCTCCGGGCCCTCCGAGATCTGGGCGCGTGGGTCTTTGACTGCGACGCCATATACCGTCGGCTCCTCGAGGACTCCCGTGAACTCCTCTCGGCGATAGATGATGCCTTCCCCGGGACGGTCATCGGCGGTGTCCTCGATAGAAAAAAGCTGGGCGCCATAGTCTTCGGCGACAGCGAAAAATTATGTAAACTAAACTCCATCACGCACCCCGCCATTGTGGGGGAGGTGCGCCGGGGACTCCGGGCGGCGGAGGAGAGCGGCACGGCCCTCGCGGCGATAGACGCCATAGCTCTCTTTGAGAGCGGCCTCGGGGATCTCTGCCGCAGGACATATTTTGTGACGGCCCCCCGGGAGGCGCGCGTAGGACGCATTATGGCCCGGGACGGCGTGGGGCGGGAGTACGCCGAGGCCCGCATCGACGCCCAGAGGCCGGAGGGGTACTTTTTAAATCTCTCAGATGAGACGCTTGTCAACGATTTTTCGCACAGCGAAGAATTTTATATATACTGCCTAAATCGTTTTAAATCTTTGATTGGAGGAACAGCAATGACTGAGCTGGAAGAGAAAAAAGGAAAATTGTTCTACAAGAAAAAGCACCTGGGGGACACCATGACCCCGGAGGAGCGGGTGAAGTCCGACGCCTACTGCGAGAAGTACAAGGACTTCCTGGGGAAGGCCAAGACCGAGCGCCTGGCCGTGAAGGAGGCTGTGCGCCTGGCGGAGACCTATGGGTTCGTGCCCTATAAGTCCGGCATGGAGCTAAAGCCCGGCGACAAGGTATATAAGAATGTCCGAGGCAAGGAGCTGCTCCTCGCGGTCATAGGCAAGAAGGACCCCAGCGCGGGCGCCCACATCTGCGCGGCCCACATCGACTCCCCGCGCCTCGATTTAAAGCAGGTGCCCCTCTATGAGAGCGACGAGGTCGCATATTTCAAGACCCACTACTACGGCGGTATCCGCAAGTACCAGTGGGTGGCCATACCCCTCGCCATACACGGCGTCGTCGTCCGTGCCGACGGCAGCGAGGTGGAGGTGAACATCGGCGACGACCCCGCGGACCCCGCCCTCTATATATCCGACCTCCTGCCGCACCTCGGGAGGAAACAGGGCGAGCAGCCCCTCAATCAGGCCATTACCGGCGAGCAGCTGAACGTCATGCTGGGGACTCTCCCCGTGGCCGGGGAGGGCGCCGACAGGGTAAAACTCGCCGTCCTGGAGATACTAAACGCCAAGTACGGCATCACCGAGGAGGACTTCCTCTCCGCGGAGCTGGAGGTGGTCCCGGCTCTGCCCGTGCGGGACGTGGGCCTTGACCGCTCCCTCATCGGCGCCTACGGCCATGACGACCGCGTCTGCGCTTTCGCGGAGCTCCAGGCGATATACGAGACGGAGGACCCGGAGTACACCGCTGTGTGCATCCTGGCGGACAAGGAGGAGATAGGCTCTGTGGGCATCTCCGGCATGAAGTCCGAGTCCTTTGAGTGCTTTATGGAGGACCTTTGCGACACCTACGGCGTGAAACTCCGCCACTGCTTTGAGAACTCCGTCTGCATCTCCGCGGACGTCACCAACGCCTTCGACCCCACGTTCCCCGAGGTCTCCGAGAGGAACAACAACACGAGGCTCAATTACGGCGTCGGCATGTTCAAGTACTCCGGCCACGGCGGAAAGTCCGGCGCCAACGACGCCTCCGCCGAGCTCGTGGGCCGCGTGCGCGGGATATTCGCCCAGAACGGCGTTGTCTGGCAGACGGGGGAGCTGGGCAAAGTGGACGAGGGCGGCGGCGGCACCGTCGCGGGGTATATGGCCGACCGCAACATCCCCACAGTGGACGCCGGCGTCCCGGTCATCGCCATGCACTCGCCCTTCGAGGTCGTCTCCAAATTCGACTGCTACATGACCTACAAGGCCATGAAGGCGGTTTACGCGGAGAAGTAATCTACACGACGAGAGGAGCCTATACATGTTAGAGGACACGTCCCCAAATGCGCTGTTTTCTGAGGATGAACTGGGGTATTTTGAAAAGGCCCGGGTGGGGACATATTTTGTCCTGCCCCTCAGGGCGAATATCCCCGCCATCACGGATTTTACCCTGGAGCGGTATCAGCGGATATTCAAAGACAGGGGATGGGTCCTCTACCCATGGGAGTACGACGACCTCTACCAGCACATAAACGAGCTCTTTTCAAATTCTGAGGTGTCCCGGGACGGCGGCAGGAACGTCATCGGCATAAACTACGAACTGCCCATCGAGAGGGCCATGGGTTTCCTCCGGGACCAGGTGGGGCAGGATGTGGACGCCGGACAGAAGTTCTACGTCTGCGGCGGGGATTCGGGGGGAGACGCGGACGACGCGGCGGTGGATCCCCAGGACGGGGAACAGATACTCTTCTCCTTCAGGTGCGTCCAGGTCATACTGATGCACACCGGCGTGGGCTTTCTTGTGCTGGGGATAGAGTCAAACACCCCTGAGGCATACGACCTAATATTGAACTCCGGGCACAACGACAACCGGGTGAGACTGGGCCTGAAGGACGTGCCCGACGCGAGGGTCAACCTCGGGGTATTTATTGACGACCTCCTGCGGGACGTGGAGCTCACGGACTTTGCAAACTTCCTGACCGGCCCCAATAAGAGGTACGACCTCCTCATGCGGGACACCATCCCCTACACCGTGGCCATCGTCCCCGGGTATCTCCACGGTGAGTGCAGCGACGAGCTGCGGGAGAAGATACGCCACATCTGCCTCAACATCCGCCACGGCCAGAGGATAGGCAGCAAGAACGACTACCTCAACTCCGACGAGCTCTTCTACAACAAATTCGCCTCCACCAGCACGGTGGGCAGTCAGATAAACGTGCGCTGGGGCGTCTACACCATATTCGAGATGACCACCCAGGTGATCTTCTGCCGGGGAGAGGCGGAGCTCGCCGAGTTCGACCCCATAAATATCCACAGCTCCAACAGGGAGGACAACTACCTGCCCTTCATCATAATCGCCCTCTACGAGCGCTACTCCTACCTATTTCTCTCCGAGATAATCCGGAGGAAGGACTTCAAAAAGAGCCACGACAACATAGACGTCTGGGCCGAGGAGCAGATGATAGTTCTGAAGGCCCTGGGGATAATGATGCCCAGCGACATGACCCCCTACAGCAACGAGAATAGTTTCCTGCTCGCCCAGAGGGAGATCTACGAGATCCCGGAGACTCTACAGCTCATTGACGACAAGATCGATATGATAAACCACATCCAGGAGGAGCGGGCGGAGCGCCGGGAGAGGTATCTGGAGATGGTCATAGCCGTCTTTGGGTTCTCCTCAATAATCTGCGACACCCTGGGCGTCGTGAGCTATCTATTTGAGAGCGTCCTGACGCCCCTGCTCCTCTGGTCCACATTTTTGGGGGAGGTCTTCATCATCGGGGTCATAGCGCTCTTTTTCTACCTCAGGCGGAAGTAGTGAATAATCGGCGCCCCCTTGGCAATACTGGCCAAGGGGGTGTTTTTATGTGCGACAATGACGCCAATAAAGAGGGCGAAAACCCTGAGAAGGTCTACCAAAAGGAACAAATAGAGGATATGGCCTCCTCCACTGTGAAGTCCGGCAGGGGGGCCATACATTGCCTCACGATAGTGGGGCAGATCGAGGGACACCAGTTGCTGCCCTCGGACAACAAGACGACAAAATATGAGCACGTCCTGCCGCAGCTGGCGGCGATAGAGGAGTCGGAGGAGATAGACGGCCTCCTCATCCTGCTGAACACCGCTGGGGGAGACGTGGAGGCGGGCCTTGCCATAGCCGAGCTCATCGCCGGCATGTCAAAACCAACGGTGTCGCTGGTCCTGGGGGGCGGCCACTCCATCGGTGTGCCCCTGGCGGTGGCGGCGGATATGTCCATGATCGCGCCCTCCGCCGCCATGACCATCCACCCGGTGCGCCTCACGGGCGTCGTCATCGGCGTGCCACAGACCTACAACTACTTTGGCAAGATACAGGAGCGGATCGTCCGGTTCATAGTGGATAACTCCCACATCTCGCGGGAAAAACTCACGGAGCTCATGCTGAAGACAGGGGAGCTGGCGGCGGACGTGGGCACCGTAATCTACGGCGAGGAGGCCGTGGAGGCTGGACTCATTGACCGCCTTGGGGGCCTCTCTGACGCCCTGGCCTACCTCCACGGCGAGATCGAGCGGCGCAGGAACAAATAAAAATTGGCCCCAGGGAAAACCCCTGAGGCCAAATTTACTTATGGTCTACTCTTTTGTCTGCGATGTGTCCACGAGGCGGTAGACCTCCAAGAAGTACTCATCCTCAGTCAGCTCCACAGTCTTGACGCCCCCGGCTATGTCGAATCCGAAGTTCTGCCTCGCTATCACAATCTGTCCCCGGTCCTCCAAGGTCGCGGTCTGGGAGACGAAGTCAATGTTGGAGCCCAGGCGCGTCACCAGGTCGTACCCCGAGATGTTAGCGTCCCTGCCGGAGCCGTAGAAGTTTTCGCTCTCCTCCTTTATGCACTCCGCGGTGAGGGTGACTGTCCCGCCTGCGGGGATGGTAACCTCCGCCTCCAGATAGAATACCCTGTCCGTGTGATCCAAGGTCTCGTCGCGGCCCCAACCGTTGTAGGCGAGGGGCCCCTGGGTCACGAGCCAGAGTTTGTAGAGACGGAAGGCCAGCTCAAATTCCGGGCCGCTGTCGCTGCCCACGATGGGGGTGAATAGGAGTTTCGCCTCATCCCGCAGCAGTTCCTCCAGGTTCGCTGTGTGGCTCGTGATGGTGACTCCCGCCTCCATCCTGCCGGTATCCGGGTCGTGCCCGCCGGTGACGTACCCGCCGGTGGTGATGTTCTGTATGGGCTCGCCCACGACTATGATCCTGGGCTCGACAGTCTCCGGCTCCCCAGGCTGGGGGATGGAGTAGCTGAGCCCCATACGGCCAGCCTCGCTGTCATAACGCCCGCCGTTAAACCCGTGATCGACGATGAAGGTCTTCGTGTAGTCGAGCTCAAAGTCCACCCTTATGGTGGGGTTCGGCGCCGCGTCGCTCTTTGGGCCGCCCCAGGGGTCTGTGAAGTCATATACCGTGGCGGTGACGCCGGAGAAGTCGGGACAGCCGGAGAGCGCCCCCTTGAGGTATTCGCCGTCCTCCAGCGCCTTTCGGTAGTCCTCCCAGCTCTCGGGCTCCAGGACTTCGATCTCCCCCTCGCTGGAGCCCTCTATGGGTCCGCTCCAGGGGCCCTCAAAGTCCGACTTGTACCCGCCGGCCAGGAGCGTGGAGGGGAGTTCCGCCCCGTCAAGCGTGAGCGGGGGGCGGACTTTATCAAGATTTCTAAAGTCCCCGGCGAAGGGGTAGAGGACCGTCACTGTCTTATCCTCGCTTGAGGCGTTCTTGAGGACGTACTCGTCCGTCACTATGATGTCCTGGGATGAGCGCCAGCGCCCGCCCTCGGGGAAGGACTCATTGTACATCTCAAGTATCTCGCGCCGGCGCTCCTCAGTTATGTTCTCCCGGGAATTGGCCTCGTCCTCATTTGACCACCAGGTCCTTATCCAGGGGGAGAAGTCCAGTGTGACTGACCGCTCCGCTGAGACGTCCCCGTCGGGGGAGAGGAGCGTCAGCGGGAATATGGGTCCCGCGTAGTCCATAAATTCGCTGTGCCCGCCCACGGGCGTGTTTGAGCTGTCGCCCACCATGTCGTTGCCGGGGCTGGGCGCGACGGAATCACCGTTACCAATAAACAGGAGTCCCACCCCCACTGCCGCCGCCAAAACTGCCGCCGCCGCGGCGAATTTAACTACCCGGTGTTTCTTCGTTTTGCCGGGGGCGTCCTCCTCCGCCTCCGCTATGATCTCGGAGTCAATGCTGCCAATAAGTGCCAGAAGGCGCTCGCTGCCCTTGCTCATATTGAGATGCCCTCCTTTTTAAGTTCACGTTTCAGTCCCGCTCTCAGGCGCCAGAGTTTCTGGGAGAGCCTGCCGGCCGGGACGCCCCGGCGGCGCGCCAGCTCCTCCACACTGTCGCCGTACCAGTACCGCCTGAGAAAGAGGACTCTGTCCTGCCGTGGGAGGGATTTGACCCACCGCTCGATGACAGCTGCGATCTCCCTGTCCCCGTAGATCTTCTCGGGGCTTGGGATCACCGGCAGGCACTCCTCGAGCTCCACTGTGAGCTCGGTGAATACCGCGTCCCGCATGAGGGACTTGTTTGCCCGCCAGTGGTCGATGGTGAGGTTTCGGAGGATCTTTGAGGCATACGCCCGCAGGGATTTTGGCCGCTGCGGAGGTATAGTCTCCCACAGGCGCATCATGGTGTCGCTGACGCACTCCTCCGCGTCCTCGGCGCTCTTGAGAAAGCTGATACACAGGCTATTTAGGTAACCTCCGTATTTCTCCTCCATTGCGGCTATAGCCTCTGAGTCCCTGGCCCAAAAGAGCTCAACTATCTCAGCATCGTCCATGATCTGCCTCCTCCCACACATCTTGAAAGGCCCTTTCACTTATATAGACGGATTTTTTCCGCCAATATTACGGGCGCCGAGGTAATTTTCTCACAAAATGTCCCAAAAGTCAACGCAGGTGACCGGGCGGCGCAAAATATTGCTTGACAACGCCCCCCAGAATGAATATAATATAAAAGCCTCGGGGTGTGGCGAAGTTTGGTATCGCGCTTGGTTCGGGACCAAGAGGCCGCGGGTTCGAATCCCGCCACTCCGACCACGTCGGAGCAGGCTGTGTGTCGCTTGCTCCGACGTTTTTATATGGGCGCCCGAATAAAGAAAAATGGGATAATGCTGTTAGAATTGCATATCAATCCAACGACAGTACATTATAATCCCGATGGTGAGAAAATCACGGGCAGCCATTGGCACATTTACAGGGAAGGCTTTGGGAGAACATTTGCTTTTCCCGCCGATGATATTGAGAAAGATAGATTTGTAGAAAATACTCTACGCTTTTTAGAGAGATTTAATGTGGTTGAGCCTCCGGTTGTCTCTTTCCAACCTGAACTTTTGTAATTATGCACAGGGGGTGATGTTGTGGATATTCAAAAGTTGATCGATGAATACGCAGCGTGGTTAAAAAGTGAAATTACATTTGAACGAGTTGGAGAATACTACGAGATCACCACCCCGTACTTGGACAGAGCCAATGATTATTTGCAAATCTATGTGCGGCAGGATGGGGACGACATATTCTTTACAGATGATTGCGCGACGATCCATGCGCTGAAAATGAGCGGTTTTCAATTCACCCCAAGCAGGAAGATGTATCTCCAAAAGATATTAAATCAATATGGCGTCCGGCTAAATGGCGATGAGCTTACAGCCAGAGCTCCTATAAAAAGTTTTGCGCAAAAAAAGCATCTTTTTATCCAAGCGATTCTGAGAATAGATGATATGTTTGCCGTCACCAAGTCAAAAGTCGCGTCATTGTTCCTTGACGATATTCAGTCATTCTTTGAGGAACGGGAGATTTATTATTCCGATAACGTACAGTTCACAGGAACATCTGGCTTTACCCATAGTTACGATTTCTTATTACAACGGACCAAAACGAAACCAGAAAGATTGTGCCAGGCTATCAATAACCCAAACAAGTCCAACATGGGGAATATACTGTTTGCGTGGAATGATACAAAGCCGTCACGAAAGAAAGACAGCCAGCTTATTGTGATCCTAAATGATCAAAACAGCATAGCCCGCGGCGTGGAAGATGCTTTTATCATCTATGACGCAAAGGTCATTCGCTGGAGCGAGCGGAACAGTGACGAAAACCTTTCCCTTATCTCAGCATAGCAAGTTGCCGGCGGTCTGAAGACCGTCGCCATTACTTGGCGTATTTTCAAATCCTAAAAAATATATTCAAACCGGCAAAAGGCTTGAAACGGTGATGTTTCGGGCCTTTTGAATTTTTACTCAGATTTTGTGTCGCATATAGTTGACATTTAGTCGTATATATGGTAATATACTAACACAGGGGGTGATCGACATCGGACGGAACATCAAAATCAAGGTGGCGAGGGCGGAACTGGACATGACGCAAAAGGCGCTTGCGGAGGCGGTGGGCATCTCAAGGCAGACAATGAACGCGATAGAGCAGGGGGAGTACAACCCCACCATCAAACTATGCAGGGCGATATGTCGGGTGTTAGGCAAATCTCTTGATGAGCTGTTTGGAGAGGAGAGTTAAAACGAAACGTAAAGTGCAAAAGAATATCCTTGACGAGATGCAGGAGCATAAACTTCTGAGTATCGAAGAGATCGGGCTGTGGCTGTCTTTTTGGGGGCTCTGTATTGCGATCACAATACAGTGTTTTCTCGGGACTACTTTTAAGGGAATAGCCGGTGAGATCTGTGTCCTGGCTGTGCTGAGCTTGTATATCATTGTTTCCTCGATCAAGAACGGCCTATGGACAAAAAACAGCACACCCAGTATCAAGATAAACTTACTTGTAAGCTTTATCCCGTCGATAATTTTCGGCGCGGTCCTCGCGGCAAGGTCGCTATTCATTTTACATAGAGAGGTCCCCATCGCCTTCACGCTGCTTTCGATGGCCGGAGTGTATGCCGGGTGTTTCGTCGTTTTGGAGATAACAGGGCGGCTTTATGAGAAACGCCGGAAGGAGCTTGACGATATCGACGGCGAGACAGGTGAGTGACCGCGGAGGTTATGGGGGCATAATTTAAAAACATGGCAGCATCAAGTCATATCTCTCACTGGCCGTCAACTTGGGAGAGGAACGTCTCAAAAAACGCCGGGTTCTCCTTCTGGATGTTCACGATCCCGCCGGAGGCGGAGAGGTAACAGTGCTGCGACTGTCCCGTCGTGCGCAGCTCACCCGTCGCGGCGTCCTTGACCTCGTAGCGAAAGGTGCAGCGGAATTTCGTCATGGAGACGAGGTAGACATTGATTACTACCGTGTCCGGGTAGTGTACGGGCCGCTTGTACTCGCAGGATATTGAGACGACGGGGCTGATTATGCCCTCCTCCTCCAGCCTGGGGTAGGGGTAACCCGACTCCTCCATGAAGTTTATCCTGGCCTCCTCGAAGTACCGTATGTAGTTCGAGTGATGTACCATGCCCATCTTGTCGGTCTCGTAGTAATTGACCCTTCTCGTGTATGCGTGCATTGTTGCGCCTCCTGAACGTATATTTTGCCTTGTTTGGAGAATGATAACACAAAACAAGGAAAGGGGCAAGATAAATGTTCAAGCACGAAAAAATACTCTTCCACCCGGTGGAGGTGGAGCGCCCGAACCCCAAGTACGCCGCGCTCTTGCAGGAACAGCTGGGAGGGGCCAACGGCGAGATGAAGGCCGCCATGCAGTATATGTCCCAGAGCTTTCGGGTGAAGGACCCGGGGATAAAGGACCTCTTTTTGGACATCGCCGCGGAGGAGCTGGGCCACATGGAGATGGTGGCGCAGACTATCAACCTCCTCAACGGCCACGACCTGGACGCCGCCTCCGTTCCGGCGGGGGAGGTGCAGACGCACGTGCTACTGGGGCTGAATCCCGGCCTCATCAACGCCTCCGGGTACTCCTGGACCGGCGATTACGTCACCGTGACGGGCGACCTCTGCGCGGACCTACTCTCCAACATAGCCTCCGAGCAGCGGGCGAAGGTGGTCTACGAGTATCTCTACCGACAGATAGATGATAAGAAGGTCCGGGAGACCATCGACTTCCTCCTCAATCGGGAGGAGGCCCACAACCAGATGTTCCGCGACGCATTCAACCGGGTGCAGAACTCCGGCTCCGACCAGGACTTCGGGACCACTAAGGCGGCGAGGATGTACTTCTCCATGTCCGACCCTGGCCCCAACGAGTTCTCGAACCCCGATGTAAAGGCCCCAGCATTCAACTAAAACGATTCTATTCGGGCGCCGGTCACTTGCCGGCGCCCATATTAAATGAATGTGGACTTTTTGAATATATGGTGGTATAGTATTACCAGAGAGGGGAGAGAGGAATGAGCACGGAGTTCAATCATTACGGAGTGTTTGTCAGCTACCGCCGCGCGTATTCGTTTTTCGCGGGCCGCATACATGACTTCCTGTCCTACAGGGGGTTCGCGCCCTTCATGGATGTCTACCGCATGCCCCAGGACAATTTTGAGGATGTGATAGCCCGGAGGATAAAGGAGTGCCCCTATTTCCTTCTGGTGCTGGGCAAGGGGTGCTTTGATGGCCTCTCCGAGTCTGATGTGTTCTTCACGGAGATAGAGACGGCGCTTAAAACTAAATCCCCAGAGGACATCCTCATAGTGGCGGACAGGGACTTCACGTTCCCGCCAAAGGAACAGCTCCCGACTGAGTTCCACGACCTCCTGCGCCACCAGTGCGACGTCATCACCCACGAGCACTTCGCCACGGACATGGAACGTTTCGCCGGGAATCTGCGCCTGGAGAAACTCATCGGCGTCCTCAACTGGCGGGAGAGGATATCGAGGAACGGTTTCGTGACTGTGGGTTCCCGCACATACGTGGAGAGGACGCTCGTGCCCATGGAGAACAGTTTCGGTAAGGGCCTCATGGAGGCCGTCATGAGCGGCAAGCACTACGAGGGCGTCCAGATCCTAAAGCAGATACGCATGTCCTGCTACGCCGCCAGCGCGATCTTCTGCCCCAACAGGGATATGGTTGACGACAGGGCCTACGACAAGGGTGTGCTCTTCAACACCTTCGGGGAATTGCTGCGGGACCCGGAGTTCTCGCTGGAGATCATGATAAACGCCCCCGGCTCCAGAGGCGCTGAGGAGGCGATCCAAAACGACATGCTGGGAAATAGGGCCCTGGAGGACCACCCGGAGGGAGTCTTCCTGGGCGCCTACGCCGGGATAGTCAGGCTCATAAACGAGGAACCGGCCTTCGCTGAGGCCTACAAGGGCAAGCGGTTCCGGTTCTACCTCACGGATACCGTCATGACCGGCGCTATCCAGATAATGGAGTACAAGGGGCCCTGGAGCGAGTTTGACCACGTCAAGTTCGACCTCTATACATATAACCTGGAGTCCAGCATGGACCGCAGGACAATGCACTTCTTCAAGCGGGACAACCCGGATAACTTCCAGCATATGCTCAGGGCCTACAACTACATGAAGAGGCACACGTACAAAAAAGACGAGATCCAAAAAAACCACGAGACGTGGCTGCGTCAGTGGGCGGAGCTCCAGGAGGAACTATAATTTTTTTGATCTATTTGCGAAAAACCCGCACAATGAGAGTTTGAGTGTTTAGAGAAAATATGTTTAGGAGGTTCACCATGTCACTTTTTACTAAAGAGGTAACCCGGGAGAAAAGGAATCCCAACGGGGGCGTCACTATGGAGGTCAAAAAGACAGTCCGCGTGGTGCCCGTGGTGCTGACAGCACTGGTCATCGTGCTGATACTGAGCCTTGGGATCTCATGCACGACGGTCATAGAGGCCGGCCACACGGGGGTGGTCTCCACCTTCGGCAAGGTGAGCGAGGACGTGCTCCAGGAGGGTTTCCACTTCAAGGCGCCCTGGCAGAAAGTCACCATGATGGATAACCGCATTGTGAAACTGGAGGTCATGACCGAGGCTTTCAGCTCCGACCTACAGACGGTCAGCGTCAACCTGGCGGTGAACTACCGGGTGGATACCTCCATGTCCTATTCGATCGTCAAGAACATCGGCACGGGTTACGAGAGCGTACTCATAACGCCGGCTGTCAACGAGGTCATGAAGTCCATAATGGCTTCCTACACGGCGGAGGCCAGCATCGCCAGCCGCAACGCCGTCTCCACGGCCCTTGTGGAACAGCTCAACGACAAACTCTCCGGCAGCGGCATACACATAACCGACATAAACATAATAGACTTCGACTTCTCCGAGGCGTACATAGCGGCCATTGAGGCGAAACAGGTGGAGGCCCAGAAGAAACTCCAGGCGGAGATAGAGCAGGAGCGCCTGACCATGGAGCGGGAGGCGGAGGCCAAGCGCCAGGTCATAGCCGCCGAGTCAGCCGCCGAGGTGGCCAAGATAGAGGCCGACGCCTCCAAGTACGCCGCTGAGCGGGAGGCGGAGGCCAACCAGAAGATTTCCGAGTCCCTGACGGACATGTTCATCGAGTACACAAAGGCCCAGAACTGGAACGGTGAACTGCCCACCGTCATGGGGAGCGATACGATAATCGGCTACGGCGAGATATCCCCCGATACTCCCGACACCCCTGTCACCCCCGCCCCCACAACACCAGCCGATTGACGATTTGACACGAAATAAAGAGACGCCGTTTTGCAGACGCCGCGATAAAATAGCTGTCTGCAAAACGGCATTTTGTGTTTAATTTGCGAGAGGGTGGGGGGAACACCTCCACGCCGTACATATCCCGGCGCAAAACACAACTATACCGCCGGTCAAAAATGCTTGTATTTTCTGCGGGGTGGTATATAATATGGGGTTGAGAACGCCGGGCGCGGCGGGGTTGGGTGGTTCCGGGAATGAAAAAGCTCAAGAAGATTGACTCCTCCATATGGTGTTTCGGCGGGGCCGCGGCGGCGGTGTACCTCGTGATGCTCCTCTTTAACTTTCTCACGCCCTATATCGCGGACGATTACGCCTACATGGCGAGCTTTTATACCCAGGCTTACCTCAAGAATGTACGGGACGTGGTGCTCTCCATGTACAGGCACGCCTACGTCATGAACGGACGGCTGGTGAGCCACGGGCTTGACTCACTATTCATGCTCCTGCCAAAGGCGGTGTTCAACATAGCGAACGCCGGGGTGTTCACGGGGCTCATGTACCTCATCTACCGGGCGGCGAATTTCGGGAGGGGCAGGAGCGCCGGGCTCTTTCTCGGTATAAGCGCCGCGTTTTGGCTGGTGTGCCCGGCATTCGGCCAGGTGGTCCTCTGGCAGACGGGCGCTGTCAACTACCTATGGGCGCTCTTTTTCATGTTGGGGTTCACGGCGCCGTTTATCTATATGTTCGTCCATGGCCGCCAGCTTATTAACAATGTGTGGCTGAGAGCGGCCTTCACACTGGGGAGTTTCCTCTTCGGGGCCTACACCGAGATAGCGTCGCTCATCGGCATTCTCGTATCCTGCGCCCTGGTGCTGCTGGGGGCCGTCCTCAAACGGGAGAAACCCCTCTCATGGCTCTTGGCGCCCATCGCCGCGGCCGCGGCGGGGTACGCCTTCATGCTCCTCATGCCGGCGGAGTCCATAGCAAAATCCGCCGCGCCGGACCTCGCTGTGCTCCTTAAAAATTTCGCCTACGCCGTAAAGATGCTAAAGGAGCGTCTTCTCTGGCCGGTGGCCGTCTGGGCGGCGCTATTTATGATCTGCGCGCTGCGCTGTCCCAACCTTGAGCGGCTGACCCTCTCCCTGACCTTCGCCGTATCATCGGTGGCCGGGGACGTCATGCTGACCGCCGCCAGCTACTACGAGGACAGATGCCTATATGTGACGGCGGCGCTGATAGTCCTGGCCTCGGCGGTGCTGATACCCTCCCTCACGGAGCTCTCCCGCGGGGCGCTGACGGGGGCGCTACTCGGGGTGGTGGCGGTGCTGGCGGCCTTCTCGCTGGTGGCGGGGGGATATGACATATGGCGCTGTCATGTGACCATCAAGACCCGGGAGGCGAATATCGCGGCGGCGGTGGAGCGGGGCGAGACGACTATAACGGTGCCCTGCACCTCGCCCGAGACGAAGTACAGCGCCTTCTGGGGCCTCGCGGACCTCAACACCGAGACCGCCGAGACGTGGCCCAACAACTATATCGCCACATATCACGGCCTCAAGACCATATTGGGGTACCGCTGACCATTTATTATCGGGAGTGATAAGTTTTGGTAAAGACGAGAAAAAAGAGGATATTCCTCATGGTCCTCTGTACTATTTTCATCCTGGCCGTGGCCACGGCGGGGTATGTGTATAAACTCTACCGGGACCAGGACCCGGTGGTGATGGAGCTCAAGGACAAGCTGAAAATATTCCTCTGCGACATAAAGATCCCCGCCCTCAAGGACGAGGAGTCGGGCGCCGTGTTCGGTGAGACGCTATATGAGGACGCGGGGAAGAAGACCGTGGCGACGGAGAGCGGTGTGCGGCTGCTGCACTACGCCTCCGGGTACTACATGGACCTCCCGGAGGGGTCCCAGTTTGACTTCTCCGTGTCGCCCAGCTACGTCAAGATAAAGACCCCGGACTACAACGTCACCGTCTCCCGGGAGTACTCCACGGAGCCGGACGTGACGGTCTTCATCGACCAATACCTCGACGGGTTCCTGCTCAATGAGTCCTACCGCGCGGCCAACGAGATAACCCTCCTGAGCCCCAGGACCCGGAACGAGCGGTACGACATCTACTCCGCCCGGCTCGACGGTTACGAGGAGGGCTATGACGGCTACACATACGTCGATATCTTCACGGACACCAGGATCTTCTACCGCCTAACATTTAAGTTCGATAGCGAGAGATTTGAGGACATATCCGATGATATAACCAGCGCTGTGGAGAGTTTCCACTTCTTCCGCCCCAAGGGGGAGGACAGCTACACCGTCAAGTACCAGAACCGATCCCAGGAGCTCCTGACGGGGGAGGCCAAGAGGATCTACGCCGACATCCAGGGCTCGGAGCACGTGCGCTGGGGCCTATTTACCGAGGACGTATACGACACCGGCATAAACAAGACCATCCCCCATTACGAGGAGCTCCTTGACTACAAATTCTCCGTGGTGCTGGGGTACATGCAGTTTGGCGACGACTTCCCCACGGATTTCGCCGAGAAATGCTATGAGAACGGCAAGGTCATGCTGCTGACATACCAGGCCACAAGGACGAATAACGTGGACCTCCTGGCCCGGACGCCCCAGCTCGACATCCTGCGCGGACGGGAGGACCAGGAGATACGGCAGCTCGCCAGGGCCGCGGCGGACTTTGGAAAGCCGTTCCTCTTCCGCCTGGGGAACGAGATGAACTCCGACTGGACAAGTTACTCCGGCGTCGTCAACATGATAGACCCGGAGGTGTACGTGGCGGTCTGGCAGCGCATGTACAGGATATTCATGGAGGAGGGCGCCACTAACGCTATCTGGGTCTACAACCCCAACGATAAGTGTTTCCCGCCCTGCAACTGGAACGACATCCACGCCTACTACCCGGGTGACGAGTACGTCCAGCTCATCGGCGTCACCGGCTACAACACCGGCACATATTACGCCGAGACCAACAAGGAGTCCTGGCGGGAGTTTGACGACATATATGGCCGCATCCAGCGGGAGTACAGCCCCTTCTTCTCCGACTTCCCCTGGATAATCACCGAGTTTGCCAGCTCCTCAATCGGCGGGGACAAGGCCGCGTGGATCGACAACATGTTCCGGGATATCGACGGCTTTGAGAATATAAAGGTGGCGGTCTGGTTCGACTACGCGGACTTCGACCCCAACTATCCCGACAATACCGTGGTGTCCAGGCCCTACTGGCTATTGGAGAACGAGGACGTGGCCGTCTCGGTGAAGTCCGGCCTCGCCCTCCACCCCAGGGAGGACTGGTACTTCGAGTCACAAAGCGAGTAAAATTAAGGCGGCGGGGATATCTTGTCCCGCCGCCTAAAATTTGTGCGCCCGCCATGGGCAACAATATACATGTAATAAGGCCGTATGGAGCGGACAACTCTGCAACTCAAGAAGGGGAGCGAGTCAGGATAGCGCAGGGACACGCAAAGCCTATTGGCGCTGCGCGGCGATGCCCGTAGTGCAAGAAGGACTCACAAAAGAAGTGCTCGCCCGTGCAGGATACAGCAGTATCCTGGCACAGTACGAGCAAGTGCACTTAAGCGATTGAACCGCCGTGTACCGAACGGTACGCACGGTGGTGTGAGAGGACGGCTACCCAACTAATGGTTAGCCTCCTACTCGATTAATCTTGACTTACTGTGAACGTGCAGTTCCCCGTGCCCTCGAACTCCAGCCGGTAGAGCCGAGAGGAGGTGAGGCCCGTGAAGGTGACCTCCCGCTCACCGCCGCCGACACTCTTTTGCCGTATGACCGCGTTGCCCTGGCTTATATCCCGGAGAATGATGGCGCCCTCCGCGTCCTCATCCCCATTGACAGTGACCGTGATCTTTGCGGAGTTTGTGAAGAATACATACCGGGAGAGCCGCTGGACTGAGAGCTCCATGTCCCCGTCCCGGAGGTCGTGCCGCTCAGTTTCGCTCTCCTCCGTTCTGAGGGAGATGAGGCCCCCGCCGCCCTCGGCGTTTGGCGAGAGGTGAAGTCCCGTGCCCACAAGTTTGGCGGTGTATATGGTCCGCCCGCTGGAGCTGCCGCCGGCGTAGATGTATATGTCGCCGGAGATGTGCTGTCCGCCGCTGATAGTGCACTCAAAGGACACGACGGCGTCGCCCACGTCCGAGCCCGCCGCCCCCGGATTCCAATACACCGAGTGCCCGCTGGGGTAGGCGACGAGCGTCGCCGGTTCCGCAGAGCCGGGATCGCCGAGGTCCAGGAGTTCCCCGCCGCAGCACACGGCGGTGAGGTCAGTATATTCAAAATCAAGCTGGAACCTGAAGGCCTGGGAATCCCAGGACGACATCATGGGGGCGTATTCCCACTGGGCCACGCCCATGTCCGCCTCGTCAATAAGGCTGAAGATGGACCGGATCTGCTGCCCATTCTCCCCCAGCTCCACTATGAGCGGCTGACCATCGGCCAGGAGGAGGAAATACTCATCGCTCAGCGGGAGATAGAGGATGGTGTCATATTGGGAGCTTATGTCGGACATGAGTGAGTTTGAGGAGGGGGCGAAGAGCGACGCCCACTCATTCCGGGTGAATGGGAAGTCCTGCCACTCCCAGCTCGGGACGGGTATGTGGTACCTCGTGCCGTAGTCTGCCTCGTCCATGTCGAGAGTCTCGCCGCCGGGGGGCATAGGTATGCTCCACACCGTTGATAGGCTCGATATGGTGAAGTAGTCCCCATCCACGGTGTACTTGAGGCCCGAGCCGCTGCCGCTGGGACTGTCCGCGCTGGGAGCCGCGTACAGGCGCTGCCAGGACACATAGCTCGTCCCCTGGGGTAGGGGTGCGGCGTCCGAGTCTAACGCGGATCCGCTCTCGCCCGATGAGCTCACGGCGGAGCTTGTCTCGCGGATGAGTTCCCCCGCGCTGTCATAAAAATACTGATAGATCGTCGTGTACCCCTCGGATCTCTCCCAGGACCAGAGGGACATGCAGGGGGCTTTTACTGACGTCTCCGTCTCCACCTTATCCGCTTTCCCCTCGGCCCGGTATACCCGCTCGATGCTGTCCACGTCCTTATTCGTGATTATAAGGACGTCATAGGTGTTGTCGTTTCGCCCTTCGCCGCCGGCGTCCGCCACCGCCGGGTCATCACAGAAGAAGATGCCGTTCTCCGCGCCGGCCGCGCCGTCGTACACATGGTAGTCTATGAGGCGGTAACCATCGTCTATCGACTCAAAGACGGCGAACCCGAGATCGGTCAGCCCATCCGGCGTCTCGTTGTCGCCGGCCCTGAAACCGAGGATTATGATGCCCGGGCCGTTCTCATTTGCGTATGTCTCAAAACTTACGACGTCCCTCCTCAGGGTGTTGACGAGGGAGCGGTCCAGGAACCCGATATTTAAAACTCCTGGCTCAAACCTGTTATCCAATAGATAGAGCCCCAGGAGCCGCGTGTCGTCCGACCCCGCCTCGCCCCGCTCGGGGGTGTCCTCCCAACCGTAGGCCAGGTACGTCCTGCCGTCCCGCGTCTCAAAAACAAGGTAGAAATTGCCGCCCTCCAGCCTCAGGATGTAGGCGTCGGTTACTTTACGTATCCTGACGTCCTTTTGGGAGGGCATGAGGTCATAGAGCTCGTCGTTTGAAAGTCCACAGTGTGTGAGCGCTCCAATGTACCCCCAGTCGGCGCTGTCGCCGGTGCGGGAGTAGAGGTGGTAGTCCGCCGTCACGCAGTACTGCGCCGGGGTTTCCTCTCTGTCTCCGTTACCGGCGGGCAGTTCATAGTTACCGGCGGGCAGTTCATAGAGGACATCCTTGACAATATATTCAGCGCCCAGGAGGAGCGTATTATTCGTGGGCGGGTCCGTCAGGAAACACACCCCCGCCGCCGCGCAGAGCACCACCGCAAGTATTACTATCCAGAATGCGGGACGCCTATAGTTCATGACCGCCTTCACCCGCTCTTTCACGCCCACCTCGCCGAAGGCCACGGGACAGGCCGCGATGGCCCGGCGGCTGACACTGCACTCAAGGAGCGCCTGGGTGTAACCGGCCCGCTCGGTGCTGCCCAGCTTTTTTATCACCCGCTCGTCGCAGGCAAGCTCGATGTCCCGGCAGAGGAGGAGGTACGCCAGCCACATGAGCGGGTTGAACCAGTGTACGGCCAGGAGCAGAAATCCCACAGGTTTCCACCAGTGGTCCCGCCGGTGGATGTGGGCCTCCTCGTGGGCTATGACGTGCTCCGCGTCCTCCCCGCCGAGCCCGAAGGGGAGATATATTCTCGGCCTAATTATCCCCAGCACGAAGGGGGAGGCGGCGTTCTCGCTCTCAAATATGTTCCCCCGCAAGCGGACGGCTGTCGCCACGCGCCGCCGGAGACGCCAGTAGGAGAGGGCGGCGTATGTGATGAGCGCGGTCGCCCCCAGCGCCCAGATAAGACTGATTGCGGGGAGCCAGGTTTCACTCTGTGTCCCGACAGCGGAGACACCGGGGGAACTCTGAGTGCCAAGTCCCGGATCAGGGGCGTTATTTACCGCCGGGACGCCGGGCAGCGCGTCCGGGATCGCCGTTTCACCTTGAGCCGCTGGCGCTATGACCTCCGCGCTGGGGACGAGGCTCACCGGGCTCTCAATGGAGAGTGGCAGTATTAGCCGCAGGGCCACCAGCCCCCACATGAGGACGCTGACCCACTTCGGCGCCCTCCGCAATATGACTCTCAGCACAAGTACGGCCAGGACGAGCCAGCTTGCGGATACGCTCATATTTACGATCTTCAAAAAGAGCCCGGTCATTGTCCGTCACCTGACCTTATGCGGTCGATCATTCGCTGTATCTCGTTAAGCTCCTCCTCCGTCATGTCCCGCCGCCTCGTGAAGGCGGCTATGAAGGCGGGGAGCGAGCCCTCAAATTTCTTCTCCACCAGGTCGTCAATCTCACCGGCCTGGGCGGCGTCCTTGGAGACGAGGGAGGTTATGACCCCCTCCTCGTTTTTTAGGACGCCCCGCTCTCCCAGACGCTTTATCACCGTGTAGGTGGTGGTCCTCTTCCAGCCCAGCCGCTCCTGACAGAGTTTCACGAGCTCGGCGGGGGAGACGGGCTCCGTCTCCCACATTATGAGGCAAAAACGGTACTCGCTCTCGTGTATCTTTGGCATGTCCATACTGTGACCTCCTTGTCTACTCCAGTAGACTCACTGGCGTTAGTCTACCACGTTAGACACCCCCTGTCAAGACCCTCCCGCTGAAAAAATGACGCCCGTAGTTGCGGGATATCACGGCGGAGATTGATTTTACAAAGCCGGGATGGTAAAATAACCGAGCGGAGGGATTTAATTCACGGTACAAGGAGATGACATATGGTGGAGAGAGACTTTATATACATAGTCCGCCACGGCGAGACGGCCCGCAACAGGGAGAGGCGCCTTCAGGGGCGCAGCGACCTCCCCCTGAACGCCGGGGGCCGGGCCCAGGCACTGCGGGTGCGGGAGTATTTTTTGGGGCGGGGCATCCATTTTGACCGTGTGTACTCAAGCCCACTTTTAAGGGCCGTGGAGACGGCGGAGATAATATCGGGCGCCGCGCCCCTCATGGACACGCGGCTTTTGGAGATGGACTACGGCCCCTACGAGGGGATGAGCCTTGCGGACCCGGCCCCGGAGGTGAAACTCTTCTTTAGCGACTTCTCCCGCAACCCGGAGCCGGAGGGGATGGAGAGCCTTGCCCATGTGGTGGAGCGGACCGGGGCGTTGTTGGAGGAGCTAAAGGCGCTCTCGAAGGGTCCCGGCGCGCCGGGGAATGTACTCATCGTCACTCACGCCATCGCCATGAAGGGGCTCCTTGAGTACCTGACGCCTGAGTCCCATGGGTCATATTGGTCAAAATACATCGGCAACTGCTCCGTGTACGCCGCCGGGTTCGCCGAGGGGGAGTACACCCGCCCCCGGGAGATACTGACCCTCGGATATGAACCGGGCGTCTGACTATTGACAAAATGCTCCTACAGGTGTAGTATATACTCGATACTACACCTGTAGGAGGTAATGGTCATGAAGTTATCCGAGAAGGAATGGGCCGTCCTTGAAGTTCTGTGGGAGACTGGCGGCGCGGAGCTCGGCGAGATAGTGCGGCGGCTCTACAGCAGGACCGGCTGGAGCCGGAACACGGTCCAGACGTATCTCAACCGCATGGAGGCCAAGGGCCTTGTGACGATAGATAGGGGCGCCTCGCACTACGTCTTCCGCGCCGCCCTCGACCGAGAGAGCTGCCAGCGGCAGGAGCGGCAGGATTTTCTGCGCCGGGTCTACAGCGGGTCCACCGGCGACCTCATCGCGGCGTTCCTGAAGGAGGAGCACATCTCCCCCCAGGAGCGTGAGCGGCTGCGCCGTCTCATAGACGAGATGGAGGTGTGACCATGCGGGACATATGGGGATTTCTTCTTCAGAGCCTCACCGTCACCGGCGTGGCGGTGCTGCTCCTCGTAATAAAGGCTGTATTTCGCGATAAGCTCCCCCCAAAGTGGCACTTCGCCGTCTGGGGCGTGCTGGGCGTCTCCATCCTTCTGCCCGCCGGTTTGGGTGGGAGGTACACGCTCATAAACTGGCGGTTTCTAATAGAGCTCGTAAAGCCCCTCTCGGGGGAGTACGAGTACACGCGGGTGTCGGCGCCCGTGCCGGTGGTTACGTCGCTCCCCGGGAGCGGGCCTGAGTTGCTCTTTACTCTCTACGCGGCGGGGGTGGCGGTGAGCCTACTAACCTACGCCATATCCTATTGGCGTCTGCGCCGGATACTCCGGCGCGGCGGTGAGCCGGACGCGGCGCTCAAAACCCGGGTGTGGCGCATAGCGGGGGAGATCGGTGTGAGACCCTGCGACATAAAGCTCGTTTCGGGACTCTCCGGGGCGTTCGTCTGCGGCGTGTTTTGCCCGATCCTCGCCCTCCCGGCGCGCGGCGAGGTGGACGATAAAATAATCCTCCACGAGCTCACGCACCTCAAGAACAGGGACTCCCTCTGGAGCGTCGTCATATGCGTCCTCCGTTCGCTCCACTGGTGCAACCCGGTGATAGCCTACTGCGCCTCCGAGGCCGCCATCGACATGGAGGCCCGCTGCGACCAGCAAATTTTGGAGGACCTCGCCGGGGAGGAGCGCCGGGAGTACGGGCGGCTCCTCATAGATATGGCGGACTGCGGCTTTCCCCGCACCGCCGGCACCACATGCGTTGTCAGCGGGGCCAGGAATATCCGCAAGAGGATAGAGTCCATCTCCAGGTTCAAGAAGTACCCCGTGGGGATGGGCCTCGTCTCGATTTGCATAATCGTACTGCTCCTCGTCTCCACGGGCGTGGGGGCGAAGGCGGATGTGGTGTACGGTTTCGGGGACCGGGTGTCCCTGGCCTCCGCCAGGAGCACCGCCTGCACAACCCCCGCAGGGGCCTTTGACGCCTACGGCAAGGCCGTGCTGGAGTGCGACTGCCTCTACCGCGTCCTCTGCGCGCCGGAGTCGGAGCAGGACGAGCTCGCGTGGGAGGTACTGCGGGGAGGGAATTACCGCAGTTGGGACTTCTACCCCGGTTCACCGGTGGACCCCGACGGGGGATACTTTGTCTTCAACCTCAAAAAGACCGGGGACGCCTACGAGGGGCTATTAGTGGTGACGCTCTTCAGCGGTGATGTGTCCGGGGACAACATAGCCGTGGCCTACCAGAGACTGCTGGTGGAGGAGGAGAACGGCAGATGGGTGGCAATACCCCAGGGGAAGTTCGAGAGGGCGGAGAGCGTCAGTAACACACCCCTGTGGGGGTGCCCGGAGCTCCCAGGGGACGTGTACGCGGGGGAGTCCGGGGATCTGAGGGTCGAGCTAAAGCACCAGACCATATACCAGGTGGAGAGTTCGTCCGTGGCCCGCCGGGAGGAGCCCATCCCGGACGCCGAGTTTGGCGTGCTGTCCTACTACAGTGAGGCGGAGTGCATATTCCTCGGCTCGGAGGCGGAGCGGGACAGTATATCCCAGATCGGCCTCTCGCTTGCCCGCGTGCCGGAGGGGGAGCCGCGCCCCACGGACCTCCCGGCCCCGGATGACGGCGATAACGTGGGCGTTGAGAGCGTAGACCGGCTCTGGGGCAGTGCCGTGCTGGAGCCCGGCTGGGGACCCACTGTCATGGTGTGCTCCGGCGGAAGCACCACGATCCCGGGCGAGGATACTGAGGAGCCCGGCTACTGGGCCGCGGACATATACATCAATAGCGGGCTCTACGATAGAATAGAACTTGATCCAAAAGGGGAGAGTTAAATTGACAAGCTTAGATAGACTTTGCAGGGGGATATCGAGGGCCGCATGGGGGTTCCTATTCCTCTACCTTGATATCAACATAAACGAGGTGAGCATCACGCCGGCCTTCCTCGGCTATATACTCATCGTGCTGGCCCTCGCGGACCTCAAGGAGGAGGTGCCGGAGCTGGGGCTCCTCAGGACGCTGGGTATCATCCTCGCGGTGCTGGAGTTCTTCAACTGGGTCACCAAGAGTTTCGGCATGGAGTTCGGCGTGTCGCTGGACGTCATCGACGTACTGAGCAGCGTCGTGTCGCTCTACTTCAACTTCCAGTTCCTCACGAATATTGCCACCATCGCCTCAAAGTACCTCACGGAGAGCTCCGGCATCCCCGCAAAGCTCATTCTCTACAGGAACATACAGGTGGTGACTGTGGCCGCGGAGACGGTCCTCTCCATGATAGCCCCTACGAAGAACATCGGCATCCTGACGGCGCTCGTCATCGCGGCGCTCATCGTGGCTTTCGTCGTGTGCCTCCTCATAGTGATACAGCTCTTTAAGCTCAGGAAGGGGATACGGGCCCTTAATAGCAATACATGAGACGCCGACCGGATCGCGGAGTTTTGATTGACGCGGCGGCGGATACATTGTATAATCATGAGGGCCATCCCGGAGAGACTATGAGAAAAGTCCCGGGAGGAGCTGACAGGAGGACGAACTATGGACAGTTTTGAGAGTGTTGACTTGTTGGAGTGTCCCTGCTGCGGCGGCGCGGGGATAATCGAGGACGAGGGCGGCTGGTGCGTCTATATCCAGTGCCTTGACTGCGGCGCCCACACCGCCGCGATACCCTATGAGACGGAGGAGGGCCGCCTTGAGGCGGCCCGCACCGGGGCCATGAACTGGAACGCCCGGAAAGTAATCCGTCCCGGCCCCGGCGAGTAAGCCATCTAACTAAAATGGAGATTTCCCCAATGAAGGGAGATCTCCATTTTGCTTTTTTAATTAAAACTTCCGTCCCACACCGGCATCTCCGCAAGGTACTCCCCCCGCACGGCGGGGACATAGTAGACGCCGTAGGTGTGCATAGCCTTAGCGGAGTCCGAGGGCTCAGTCTCCCCCCGCGCTTTTGGCGTGTAGTCAAGGGAGGGGACACACACGAGGAAACGGTAATAGGGCATGAAGTACTTTGCCGTCCGCTCTGTGCGGTATATGAGCTCCACGCGGGCGATATACTCCTCACCCGGCATCGCCTCCGGCTCAGTGGTCAAGTAGTTCCCGGCGCACAGCAGTTCTTTCGCCTCCTCCGGGGTCACGATGGGGTAGTCACCGGCCTTCTCGGATAGGTCGTAATTATCGAGCCAGATCGTCCCCAGCCCGCCGTCCTGGGGAAGGAGCAGCGCGCTTTTTAGGTCGTGGGACTTTAGGCGCTCCGCGCTGTCCCCGGCGGCGTCGTAGATGTAGAGCTCGTAGGACTGCTCGGCGTAGATATTCCGGCCTCCGCCCCGCACGTCCACCTGGGGGTCCTCCATGCCCCAGAGGCCGGCGTATTTTTCCAGAAGATACTCACCCGCCGCCCTCATCTCGTCGTAACTTGAGTATTTGGAGAATTCCATGCCCTCGGGGAGGGGGACGGGGGTGTCGAACTCCACCCTCACCTGTTGGCTGTAGGCGGTGATGGTCACGCCCCCGCCGGCGCCTTGGACATAGTGAAGTTTCTCATCGCCCGTCTCTCCCGGCTCCTCCAGGGGGGAGGAACCCGCGGTGATGGTGAGGTCCTGCACTCCCAGACGCCCCGCCACCTCCCAAAGAGCGGCCTCCAGGGTCTCCCGGTCCTCCTCCGCGACGCCGGCGCTGTCGGCGGGAGCAACATTTTTGTAGACGGGCAGCGTATCAAAAATCGTCCCGTCCCAACCGGAATTGGGTGTCAACTCCTCTATGGAGTAGGCCCAATACCCATCTTCGCCCCCGGCGCTGTTAAGCTCCTCCACCTCCAATTTGGGCAGATCCAGCGTGTTTGAGGATGGCCCCGGCTGGGCAACTCCTCCCGGACGCGCCAGCAGGACACCCAAGGCCACAGCCGCCGCCGCGCAGGCGGCCACGGCGCCCCACTTTACAAAGCCGGGCCTTTTTGTCCTCGCGGCCCCGTGGGCCTCCTCAATGTACCTATCGTCAATATCGCCTAAAATAAGGCTAAATTCCTCTCTCCTCACAGGTCATAGCCCCTTTCCAAAAGGTATTTGTGCAGTTTCGCCCGCAGGCGGTTGAGGGTCACGGACACATTGTTCTCCGTCACGCCAAATCGGAGCGCGATCTCGGGGATAGAGTCAAAATACCAGTACCGGCAGACGAAGATCTTCCGCTTTTGGGCGGGGAGTCCCCTGAGGAAATCATCGATCGCCCCAACAAGTTCCTCCCGGTCGAACTCCTCCTCCGCGCTGCCGGCGCCGGACACGAGCTCCGCAATCTCCTCGAGGACCAGGGGAACTTCCGTGCCGCCCCGCTTATTGGCGGTGTTGCGGTGGTACCGATTTAATGATAAGTTCCGCGTGAGCTTTCCGAGGAATGCCGAGAGGATATTGGGCCTCCGGGGCGGCATGGAGTTCCAGGCGTGAAGGTAGGTGTCGTTCACGCACTCCTCCGCGTCCTCATTGGAACTGAGGATGTTTCTCGCTATGGCGGCGCAGTAGTTCCCGTACTTTTCCGCGGTGGCGGATATCGCCCGCTCATCCCTGTCCCAGTAGAGCCTGACGATCTGGGCATCATCCATGGGGATCACCTCGCTCTCATCTTTGCCCTTCACCTATATACACAACTTTCAAAGGGGAATCTTACAGAGAGTTGAAGAATTTTTTGATTTCTCAGCTATGAGAAAAAGGGCGGCGCCGTTTATTGTGCGCCGCCCTTAGTTTGAGCGTATGAGATGATTTATTCACACCCGACCTGCTCAATGGCATACCCGCCCTGGCCGTCCAGGGTGATGAGCGTCCCGCCCCGCTGGGCGGTCTCGTGGGCGATGCCGGGGTAGGCGAGGAAGTCGATTGATTTGGAGTAGACGAGATCAACACCTCTATAGTTGACGCCCATGTTATTTAAGTGATCGTGCCCCACAAACACCGCCTGAGTGCTCTGTTCCTCTAAGATAGCTTGGAAGAACCCATTGTCGTGATCCGGATAACTCACGCCCTCGCCGTTCTCCCCAAAGAGGTACCGGGCCTCCGGGTCCCCGCGCTCCAGGGCGTCGGCGGCGTCTGCGAAGGCGCGGAATGGTATGTGCATGAAGACGAAAGATGGCACGGTGCGGCCCTCCTCGAGGGCGAGAGCCTCCACCGTCTCACGGTACCAGCCGATTTGGTCGGCGTGGACGGAGTCGTAGTCGTTGATCTCGGAACTGCCCGACACATAGTCGTTGGAGTCTATGAGGAAACACACCCGCTCAAGGTTTCCGTCCGGGTTTTCGATGCGGATATACTGGTTATACCGCCCGTATATGTCCGGCTGGGTATCGGCGTAGAGCAGGGGGCAGTCCGGGTCGTTCTTCATCTGACGGAAGATGCCGTTCAGGGTCTTGACGTCGTACTTCGCTATGAGCTCCGTGTCGTGGTTGCCGTAGACCATGGCCCAGGGTATGCCCACATTGTTCATAAACTCCGCTAACTGCCAAAGGGGCACCAGATTGTTTGTGCTGAAACTCTGGAGGGGGATGGGATAGACCAGGTCCCCGGTGATGACAATGAGGTCCGGCTGGGTCCTTTTTATGAGGTCATAGCAGGTGTCGAAAGCCCGTCGGTCGAGGCCTATGGTGGTGACGCTCCCTCCGATGTGGGTGTCAGTTAGTTGGAGGATCTTGAACCCCTCGTGGCCGGCCCGGAGGGTGTAGACGCCTGTCTCCGGGTCGTAGCTCACAGATGTGTGGTGTTCAAAGACCGAGTAGTCGAGCCGCGCGATGTACCGCTCGTTGTAGTTGGTGCCGTCCAGGATGAGGGAGAGGCCCGCCAACAGCAGCGCCGCCAGGGACGCAAGGCTCGCCAGCCGAACCGTCAGCCGCTTGCGTTTGAGGGAGGCGTAGGGACGAAGGGGAGGGTTTATGAGGACTCTAACCGCAAAATACCCCGCCGCCAGCAGGAGGGCGGGGAGGTAGAGGACGAGACTTTCAAAAATGACGGCGCTCGCCCCATAGAGCGCCAGCACGAGGGCCCAGTATATCGCCCACCGTCCAATGGCCCGCCGCCGCTCTCGGGCGGGGTCAGGGGCATCCGCCGCGTCCCCGTCCGGTACGACCTCCGGCTCCGCGCAAAAAAGCTGCCGCCGTTCCACCGCCCAAAAGACGGCAAAAAATGATGAGGGGCAGGCAAGACACAGCGCGATAAAAGGTACCACCAGGTCCCCCGCCAGCATTGCCGTCAGGAAGGACGCCGCCCAGACGCTATACGCCGCCAGGACCCTCCCGCGGCCGAGACGTGAGCGCTCGAAACTCAGATAGTCCGCCGCCGCCTGGGTGACCTTCATTTTCCCGCCGAATGGCCGGCGGAACCAGAGAACGGCAAAGAGCGCCGCCAGCGCGGGGATGACCGCAAAACCGCCGCTCGCGAAAAAGCGCAGGATTGATTTGAGCTCCGTGACTACCCGCGCCTGCCGTGCGCTCACGGCCCAGGCGGTGAGCGAGAGGGCCGCGCCGCCAAGCGCCACCCCGGCGTAGGAATTCTGAGCCAGCGCCTTTTCCATGCGCCTTAAATCGTAAATACCACTATCCACCTTGACCTTCACCGCCTTTTTTCACCATTATACCGCCGTGATAAACAAAATCAATAAACGGCGGCGCTCTTTAAAGACATCTTAAAAGATGATTCATGTCTGATAGCTGTATCTTTTCAGTATCCGCCAGAAGATGAGGCAGAGGAGGACCCCGGAGACGCCGAGAAAGAACATCATGAGGGCCGCGCCGGAGCCGCCGCCAGTCCCAAAGAGCAGGGCCGGAAGACCCGACGCCTGGGCCATCAGAGGCTCGCAGACCTCGTCCACCAAAAAGCCACCGAGGGTGGTGCCGATGGGGATGGTGAAAAACTGAAGTGTGTTCCGGCAGGAGAAGACGCGCCCCTGCATCCCGGCGGGGACCGTTGAGCGAATGATTACGTCCATATTGGCGTCCATCAGCGGTATCACGGACCAACCGGCGAGTTGCGCCAGACACCACCACACGCGCGTCCGGGCAAAGGCGAGGATGAGGTTTTCAACCCCCAGCGAGAACATAATGGAGAACACGATCACGCGGACGCGGTTTTTCGGCGGCGGCAGGAGTGTGGCAAGGACGCTCCCGGCGAGCGAGGCGAACCCCGCGCAGGCCGTCACTATGCCCAGCACCGCAACGGTACAAAGCGCAGCGAAGGCGTCTGGGACCAGCATGGTTCTTCGCTTGTCCCATCATAAAAACCTCCCAAATACAAACAAAAACCGTGAAAAACGATCGTCTTTCACGGTTTCTGGTACGCCCGATGCGATTCGAACGCACGACCTTCAGAGTCGGAGTCTGACACTCTATCCAGCTGAGCTACGGGCGCATATGCGTGGCGCAGATGTTACTATAGCAGATTTGAGCGGGAATTTCAAGACCAAATAGTGTTTTCAGATGATTTTTTTCTTAAACTGCGGAATTTATAGCGCCATATTAAATTAAGTATTTGATTATAGCAAAAATCGGAGTTATAATAAGCTCTGCCGGGCGCTCCGAGCTTTTGATTTTCGGCCTCCCGGAGTTAATAATGGCATCAAGGAGAGTTTTAAATGAGCGAAAAGCAGGAATACCGGCAGGAGTACCTGACTGGTGAGCGGGCACTCTTTAAGGGGGAGGGCCTCAGAATATACGACACCATCTTCGCGGACGGCGAGTCGCCGCTCAAGGAGAGCCGGGACATCGAGCTCTACGGCTGCATGTTCAAGTGGAAGTACCCCCTCTGGTACTCAAGGGACATAACGGTGAAGAACTCCACCTGGTTCGAGATGGCCCGCGCCGGTGTGTGGTACACGAGAAACATAACCGTTGAGGACTCCGCCATCGAGGCGCCGAAGAACTTCCGCCGCTGCGGGGACGTGACCTTGAGGAACGTCTCGTTTCCCAACGCCGCCGAGACGCTCTGGAGCTGTGACGGCGTCACCCTTGAGCGTGTGACGGCCAAGGGCGATTACTTCGCCATGAACAGCCAGAACATTGAGGTCCAGGACCTCACCCTCTACGGCAACTACTCCTTCGACGGGGCCAGGAACGTGGTGATACGCAATTCGCGCCTCCTCTCCAAGGACTCCTTCTGGAACAGCGAGAACGTGACGGTCTACGACTCCTTCATCTCCGGCGAGTACCTGGGCTGGAACGCCCGGAACCTCACCCTCATTGGGTGTACGGTGGAGAGCTTACAGGGGATGTGTTATATTGAGAACCTCGTTATGAAGAACTGCAAGCTATTAAATACCACCCTCGCCTTTGAGTACTCCACGGTGGACGCCGACATTACCGGCAGGATAGACAGCGTCCTCAACCCCTCCGGGGGCATCATCCGGGCCGACTCCATCGCTGAACTCACCATCGAGCGGGACAAGGTGAACCCCAGCAAGACTAAGATAATCTATAGGCAGAGCGGCGGCGGCTCCTGCGTCTGCGCCTGAGAGCGGGTGCGCCATGAGATACGATTTTGACGCCCCCCTTGACCGGCGGGGCACGGATTCACTAAAATGGGACGTGGCGGAGGGCGAGCTCCCAATGTGGGTGGCCGATATGGACTTCCCCACGGCGCCGGAGATACAAAAGGCCATACTCCGCCGGGCCGCCCATGGGGCATACGGCTACTCCGTCGTGCCGGAGGAGTGGTACAGCGCCTATGGTGGCTGGTGGGAGAGCCGGCACGGCTTTGCCATTAAGAGCGATTGGCTCATCTTCTGCACCGGCGTAGTCCCAGCGATATCAAGCGCCGTCCGCAAGCTCACCACCCCGGCGGAGAAGGTGCTGGTGGAGACGCCCGTCTACAACATCTTCTTTAACTCAATATTGAACAACGGGCGGGAGGTCATAGAGAGCCGGCTCAAATACTCCGATGGCCGGTATGAGATGGACTTTGAGGACCTGGAGCGCAAGCTCTCCGACCCCCAGACCTCCCTCATGATACTCTGTAACCCCCACAACCCGGTGGGGAAGATATGGGACCGCCAGACGCTCCAGCGCGTGGGGGAACTCTGCTGGAAGTATAACGTGGTGGTGCTCTCGGACGAGATACACTGTGACCTCACGGCCCCTGGGCGGGACTACGTCCCCTTCGCGTCTGTCTCGGAGAAGTGCCGGGAGAACAGCGTCACCTGCATAGCCCCCACCAAGACCTTCAACCTCGCGGGGCTCCAGACGGCGGCGGTGGTGGTCCCCAATGAGTTCCTGCGCCACAAGATGTGGCGCGCCCTCAACACCGATGAGGTGGCGGAGCCCAACGTCTTTGCCGTCACGGCGGCGGTGGCCGCCTTCACATGCGGCGGCGAGTGGCTCGACGAGCTGAGGGCGTACATCTTTGAAAATAAGGAGTTCGCCGCCGGGTATATTGAGAAGCACATCCCGGGGGTATATCTCGTGCCCTCCGACGCCACATACCTCCTGTGGCTCGACTGCTCAAAGCTCACATCTGACGCCGGGGACCTGGCGCGTCACATCCGCCGGCAGACGGGTCTCTACCTCTCTGAGGGCGGACAGTACGGCTCCGGCGGGGAGAGTTTCCTGAGGGTCAATATCGCCTGCCCCCGCGCAGTACTCTCTGACGGTCTTGACCGGCTGCGGGAGGGCATTGACTCGTATAGAAACTGTTGA
Source organism: uncultured Oscillospiraceae bacterium (assembly GCA_947628185.1). GTDB lineage: Bacteria > Bacillota > Clostridia > Oscillospirales > Oscillospiraceae > RUG626. Next base: position 126,131 of record CANQYW010000001.1, on the reverse strand, counting down.
GATCAGCGGGCCCCGGAAAACCATGTTGTTTTATCCCGGCGAATGTGGTAGTATTAATATGTATAAAAAACTAAAGCGTGGTGGGATATAGTGAGCCGTGAAGTCGGTGAGTTCCGAAGGAGCTTTTTTGGCGGTTTCAACCGCAGGGACGTGATAGCCTATATTGAGCAGCTTGCCCGGGAGCGGAACGAACTCCGGGAGGAGGTAGAGAGGCTCCAAGGTGAGATAGAGGAACTGAGGGCCGCAGCCCCGATGGACGAGCCTGACCCGGAGCCGGAACCAGAGCCGGAGTCGGAACCCGAGCCAGAGCCCGAGCCAGAGCCGGAACCGGAGCCAGAACCAGAGCCCGACCCGGAGCCGGAACCGGGGCCCGAGCCAGAGCCGGAACCGGAGCCCGAGCCCGAGCCAGAACCCTACCCGGAGCCGGTACCTGAACCCTACCCGGAGCCGGAACCAGAACCCGAGTCTGTACCTGAACCAGGACCGGCGCCGGGACTCACATACCGGGAGGCGTTTCTTGAGGCCCAGGGCATGATAGCGGAACTTCGCGGCAGGTATGAGGGCATCTGCGACGGGGTGAAAGTCCGGGGCGGCAGGGCGGAGCTGGAGCTCGCCCGGGTCTCCGGGAAACTCTCCGTACTGCGCGGGGCGTTCCGGGAGACGGGAGAGCGGCTTGAGACGATGCGTGAGGAGATCGAGGGAGCAGGGGGGCAGGATTGAGCGATGCAGAGCGTATATGAGTTCTCAACGGGGGAGATAAGGGAGTTTGCGAAGGTCCTGCGGGCCGGGGACAGGGTCATACTCTCCGGCACCATCTACACATCCCGGGATCAGGCCCACATGGCGCTTTTCCGGCTCCTTGACGAGGGGGCCCCGCTGCCCTTTGAGCTGCGGGACGCCATAATCTACTACGCCGGCCCCACCCCCGGCCACGACGGTTTGGCCGCCGGGGCCTGCGGGCCCACCACCTCCAGCCGTATGGACGGTTTCACCCCGAGGCTCTTAGACCTGGGCCTCGCCGCGATGATCGGCAAGGGACTGCGCAGCGAGGCGGTCCGGCAGTCGATAGTGAAGAACGGGGCCGTCTACCTCTGCGCCGTGGGCGGCGCCGGGGCCCTCATCGCAAAGCACATAACGAAGATGGAGGAGATAGCCTTCCCGGAGCTGGGATGTGAGTCCATAAAGCGCCTCAGTGTGGAGAGATTGCCCCTCACGGTGGGAATAGACTCCAAGGGCGGCGACATATTTAAAGAGGGCATAGAGCGCTACGCGGTAAAACAGCGATAAAACAGCAAAAAGACGGACATGGGGCAAGATCGCTCCGTGTCCATCTTTTTTGTGCCGTTGAACTCCGGTATTATTCTTGCTTATACGCCCCGTAGACCTCCCGGCGGGTGTAGGCGCGGACGGGCTCAAAGAACCCGGCGGGGAGGGAGGCGACGGGGGAGGCGGGGTCGGCGTCAGGCGGTATGAGACCCGCCTTTTTGCACCACTCCATCGCGCCGCAGTAGGGGTGCAGGCGCTTGTGGGCCGAGCGGATGGCCGCCCACCGAAGGTCCATGGCCTCTGACATCGGCGCCAGGAGCATCGCAAGTTCGCCGGTCTTCATGGGCGCGCTGAGCCTCAAGGTGTTGTCGGAGTACGCCACGGGGGCGGTCCTTGCGAGCCCGCACATTTTAGCGCAGAGTGGGTCGTCAGAGCCCATGTCCGCGAAGGGCGACTCCTCTATGAGTTCGTCCACCGTCACCACGGTGTAGCCGTACTTTTTGAGGAGTTCCAACTGCCGCCTGAGGGCGAAGGCCACGGGCGTCCGGCGGGCCATGTTGTAGCCGTCCTTCTGGAATATTATCTGCCCGCAGAAGAAGTTCGGGTCCCGCTCCAGTGCCCGCTCCATGGGCTCCACCATGGCCCGGACCTCGGCCTCCAGTGCCTCACCTGGGTCCTTGAGGGTGGAGGGCAGCCACCCGGCGCCGTCAAATGAGGCAGCCAGGTACTGATAGCCCAACCTATCAAGGACGTCATAGCTTGTGAAACCGTCGCCGATGATATCAACGTAGTGCGGGGGACGGTGGAACTTCAATGTGTAGCCGTATTTCTCCTCCATAAGGGCGTGGAGCCGCTCAAGGTCATAGAGTGCTGCGTCCACGGAGCCCAGGAATTCACGGTCCCCGTAGACGACGGATTTCCGCCCGAAGATGATGTGGCGGTAGCCGTGGCTCGTCAACTGGTGGCCGCCGTCAATTATGCGGCGGATGAGCACATCGTTGTGGAGGGCGCCGCCCCTGTCGTCATGTTTAAAGTCCGGGTAGTGGTCGTAGCGGACGCCGCCCCAGGCGGCGCTACCGGGTTTTCCGGCCTTGTCGGGGTAGTTCTCGCTGGTGTCGCCCACCACGTCAAAGGTCCCATGGGCCCCGAACTCCTCCAATGTGTCGAGAAGTACATCCGTGAGGGAGCGGCCCCCAAAATTATCTGGGGAGGCGGGCATGTCCATGGGGCCGTCGTCAAAGGTCATGGCGCATATCCTCCTCCCGGTCTTCACCCGCTCGATGCGCCGGGTGAAACTGAGATTCACCTGCGGCGGGGGGAGTATGTATTTTTTGAGTATCCGTTTGCCCGTCTTGCCTATCTTGACTATAAGGGACATATTTACCTCCTTATAAAGCTTATATGCTTATATATTCACCGCCGGAGGGCCCAGAGGGCGTCCAGCGCGCAGCACTTCGCGGCAAAGAGCGGCCACATTATGTACTCCTTGAGTCCAGCGCCCGACTTTTTGAGCTTTGTCAGCTGGCTTGAGGCCGCGTATATGGAGGGGCCGCGCCTCCCGGAGACCCTGGTGCGCCCCGCCAATATTGCCGCCCTGACGCCCTCCAGCGTCGGCTCCTCCGCCTCTATCTCCGTCACCGCGTTCCCCACCTCCCGGGGGACGTGGGCGTCGCTGCCGGCGGTGGAGGCAAGTCCGCTCCCGGCGGCGAGGTTCGCGGCCAGGGCATTGGCGTCAAAAATCTTCCGCTCAGCGCGGCTATTGTAGGTCTCAATGCCGTCAAGATGGGGCAGAAGTGCCAGAAGTCGCTCCGCGTCCCGGCTGTGCTCAAAGGGGTGCGCCAAGATAGCGAGGCCCCCCTGGGCGTGAATGAGTTCCGCCGCCCGAAATGGATCCCGGGTCTCCACCCGCTCCCGAACGAAGAGCCCCAGCATGTGCCCGAGGTCCGTGGAGACCTCGGTGCCGGGTATGAGGAGGAGCCCGTCAAATTGTGGGACCTCTTTAAGTACATCCCCATGGTCGCAGACGGCGATACCATCAAGGCCACGGGCTTTGGCAAGGGTCGCTATCTCCTCGAGCTCCATCCTACCGTCAATGGAGTATTTTGAGTGTATGTGGAGGTCGGCTTTTATGACTTTGGACATCTTATCGCCTCAAAAGGTTATTTCTCATGTAGCGCCTGAGGGGGGCGGGGTCGTCCCGGGCAGACAGCGCCTCCCGGGCGGAGAACATATCCCCCAGGCACCCGAGGGCCATCCCGGCCCTGCCGTGCCGGAGGTAGTCTACCGCCGCCGCGGCGTTATTTAGCGTAAAGCGCATACGCACGCCCGCCCTGTAGTCCCGGGGGTCATATTCTAACCTCTCCCCGGCGGCGGCCCTCGCGTATTTCACCGCTATGGGACTGCCGGACTGCTCCGTCAGGGGGAAACTCCCCCAGAGCCTGGGGTTCACCTCCAGGACTTTCCGGCCCTTAAATTCCACCATGGCGAGGCCCGAGAAGCCAAAGGATCGCAGCAGCGTGTACGCCGTCTCCACGAGCTCGTCGTCATATACGCTCTCACAGCAGGCGGAGGGGCCGCCGAGAGCGGGGTACTCCCGGATCCGCCGGTGGCATATGGCCCCGATGAGCCGGCTCTCCCGGTCGAGGAGGAGACTCGCGCCCCTGGCCTCGCCCTCCACAGCCTCCTGCACGAGAGGCGCGGCGTCGTATTTCCCCATGGCGTCGAGACCCCGCAAATACTCCTCCCGGTTTTTCGCCCTCACGTACCTCTGGGCCGCTTTGAGGCCGAACTTCTCCCCGCAGTGGGGCTTTATGATGACGGGGTAGGAATCCGGCTCCCCGGTAAACTCCCGAGGCGCCGGTATACCGAGGCTAACGCAGCGCTCGTGGACCTCCTCTTTATCGTTTAGGGAGTCCAGCACTTCTCTCCTGGGCAGGAGGTTCGGGGCGAGGGGGGAGAAGGCGTCCCGCCGCTCCGCCACGGCATTTTGCGTCACCGCCCCGCCGCAGAGAAGTACCGGCGAGGGGAGACTTTTAATGAGGGACATTAGCCTCTCCGGGTACTCGAGATCCCGGAATGAGCCCTCGATGTATATCCCCCGGCTCACGAAACGTGACTCGAAGACCGGCGGGGTGAGGGGGGACTCGGCCCTCGTCTGGGTCACTACCACCTCGTACCCGGCCCTCCCCAGGGCCCTGGCGGCGGCGATGGTGGAGCGGTACTTTCCGTCGGTAATAAGGACCAGCGCCATCCGTGAACACCTCCTACTTAACTCTGGACCAATATTAACAGAAACATCAAAAAAATACAAGTCTCATTGACACGGGGAGAGTTAATTGGTATTATTAGAGGGCCGATTCGTGTTCGGATCTGGATGGGGAGGATAACTTATGAGCTACATCGAAGTCACATACCCCGAGAGCAAGGACGAATTTTTCAAGTTTTTAGAGGGTCAGCTGGAGCTCTACTCCGGCGGCGAGGCGGACATGACAGCCGCCCTCGCAAACTTCTCCTCAGTTTTGCGAATAGCCTACAGCGAGGCGAACTGGGCCGGGTTCTACCTCGTGAACGGCGGCGAGCTTGTCCTCGGGCCCTTCCAGGGGCGCCCGGCGGTGACGCGGATAGGCTATGGTAATGGCGTGTGCGGAACCGCCTGGCGGGAGGGCCGCTCCATCGTTGTGGAGGAGGTCTCCTGTTTTGTGGGGCATATCGCCTGCGACTGCGGCACCCACGCGGAGATAGTCGTCCCACTCCGGGGCCCCGGCGGGGAGATATGGGGCGTCCTCGATATGGACAGCACGGTCCCCGGATACTTCACCGAGGAGGACCGCGCCGGCCTGGAGGGGTGCGTGAGGACCCTCGAGAGGTTCTACATAGGGAGATAGTGGAGGTACGCTATGAAAATTAAGAGGTTTTTGTGCGGCGTGACGGCGTGCCTCATTTTACTCTCCGTCTGTCCCACTGTCCAGGCGGCGGAGGACGGGCCCGTCACGCTGAAGGTCGGGTTCTTTGAATTTACGGGTTACCACATCCTGCTCGATAACGGCAAGCGCAGCGGATACGGCTACGACTTCCTCCAGAAACTCGCCATGCACACCGACTGGGTCTACGAATATGTGGGCTACGAGGGCTCCTACGCCGACTCCCTTGAGATGCTCCGCCGGGGCGAGGTGGACATCGTCACCTCCGTCTCCAAGACGCCGGAGCGGGAGGAGGAGTTTTTGTTCTCCGACAGGGACATCGGCTCGAACTCCACCATCCTCACCGTGAAGGCCGGCAACACGGACGTGGAGCTGGGGGACTACAGCACCTACGACGGTTTGAGAGTGGGCATGCTCAGGGACAACTCGAAAAATGAGAACTTCGTGTCCTTCGCCAGGGAGCACGGGTTTACGTACCACCCCGTCTATTTCAACACCCAGGACCAGCTCACCGAGGCCCTGCAGAACGGGGAGGTGGACGCCCTTGTCACCGGGAGTCTCAGGGCGACGGAGAACGAGTGGCTCATCGAGTCCTTCGACTCGAGCCCCTTCTACGTCTGTGTGCGGAAGGACGCTCCCGAGCTCATGGCGGAGATAAACAAGGCGATAAACGAGATGGATCTCCAGGAGCCCGATTGGCGCAACGAGCTTCACAAGACCTATTACGCCTCCGACAGCGTGGGTGAGATAGTGGCCAACGCCACGGAGAGGGACTTCCTTCGTGAGCTCACGGACTCCGGCCGCAAACTGCAGGTCCTGATGATACCCGATAGACCACCCTATTCCTATTTTGTTGACGGCGAGGCCAGCGGGATACTCCCCGCAATATTTGAGGCCGTGGCGGAGCGTATGCAGCTGCCCTATGAGTACATACCGGTAGAGGACCGGGCGGAGTACTACGAGCTCCGGGCCACAGGCGGGGCGGATATTGTGCTTGACTTTGACAGCGACTACTCCCTGGCCGAGGAGGAGGGTTACAAGATAACGGGGCCCTGTTTAGAGACGGGACTATCCCGTCTCTCCCGGGACGACTTCACGGGCGAGGCCCGCATGGTGGCGGTCATACGCCAGTCGGACGTACAGAATAATTACGCCCTGGAGAACTACCCCGAGGGCGGCGTGACGCTCTATGACACGGTCAAGGAGTGCGTCGATGCCGTGAAGAGCGGCAAGGCCGATTTCACCATACTCTACTCCGAGGTGGCGGAGCTCATGGCGTGGGAGGACGTCAAAAATGAGCTCAACTCCACGAGGGTCGGCAGCGCCTCTATATCGTTTGCCGTGAGCTCCGGGGTCAAAAATGGGCACCTGCTCCTCTCGCTCCTAAATAAGGGCATAGCTGGGCTGAGCGACGGGCAGATATCCGTCATATCCACCGGGGAGACGGATAAAGTCCGGGAGATGAACATGAACTTCGGCCTCGTGGCTTTCATCTATAGTAACCCCGTCTACGGCATAATCGCTATAGCCGTACTGCTCTTAATGGTCTTCGCCCTCGCGATGCTTGCCGTCAGGATAAAGAACCAGCACCGGCTTGAGGAGAAGGTCGCCTCCGCCACGGAGAAACTTGAGGCCCAGACGAAGGAGCTCTCGGCGGCGCTGGTGGCGGCGGACGCGGCCAGCCGCTCAAAGACGGCGTTTTTAAATAACATGTCCCACGATATCCGCACGCCCATGAACGCCATAATCGGGTTTACGGCCCTCGCCACCACCCACATCGACAACCGGGAGAGGACTCTTGACTATTTGGGCAAGATATCCCAGGCATCTGACCATCTCCTCTCGCTCATCAACGATGTGCTTGACATGAGCCGCATAGAGTCCGGCAAGGTGACTATCGAGGAGCGGCCTGAGAACTTAGCGGATATACTCCGGAGCCTCCGGAACATCATCCAGTCCGATGTCCACGCAAAGCACCTGGAGCTCTTTATCGACACCGTGGACGTGACGAACGAGGAGGTCTATTGCGACAAGCTGAGGCTCAACCAGATACTCCTGAACCTCACCTCCAACGCCATAAAGTTCACCCCCTCCGGCGGCGCGGTACACATAGAGGTCACCCAGCAGCCCGGCTCCAAACCAGGTTTTGGCCGCTACGAGTTCAAGGTCCGGGACAACGGCATCGGCATGAGCCAGGAGTTCACGAAGTCGGTGTTCGAGCCCTTCACCAGGGAGCAGAGCTCCACCGTCAGCGGCATACAGGGCACAGGCCTCGGTATGGCCATAACGAAGAACATCGTGGACATGATGGGCGGGGAGATAAGCGTAAAGAGCGAGCAGGGCAAGGGCACCGAGTTCACAGTTGTCCTGGAGCTCGCTTTCTCCTCCGGCGAGACGAACCTGGGCGCTATATTGGAGCTGGAGAGCTCCAGGGCCCTGGTGGTGGACGACGACCTTGTGAGCTGCCAGAGCGTGGCGAAGATGCTCCGCAAGATAGGTCTCAGGACCGAGTGGACCCTCTCCGGCAAGGAGGCGGTGATCCGCACCGAGGAGGCGGTGGAGATGTTGGACCCCTTCAAGGTCTACATCGTGGACTGGTCGATGCCGGGGATGAACGGCGTCACAACTGTCCGGCGCATACGGCGCATCATCGGCGACGAGTCGCCCATAATCCTCATGTCGGCCTACGACTGGGCGGATATTGAGGAGGAGGCAAAGGAGGCGGGGGTCACGGGTTTCGTGAGCAAGCCGCTCTTTGCCTCGGACCTCCACAGAGCATTGGAGATGAGCCTCGGCAAAGCGAGGGAGGAGCCGGCGGGGCCGCCGGAGATAAAAAAGACCTTCTCAAACCACAGGATTCTCCTGGTGGAGGACAACGAGATGAACCGGGAGATCGCGGGGGAGATATTGACCGAGGCCGGATTTGACGTGAAGTGCGCCGAGAACGGCGAGGCGGCGGTGGAGGCCGTGAAGGCCTCGAGACCCGGCGATTTCGAGCTGGTGCTCATGGACATCCAGATGCCAATAATGGACGGCTACCAGGCCACCCGCGCCATCCGGAGCCTTGAAAATGAGGATCTGGCGAAGATACCCATAATCGCCATGACGGCCAACGCCTTTGAGGAGGACCGGGCCGCCGCCTTCGCCGCCGGCATGGACGGACACCTGGCAAAGCCCATTGACGTAAAGAAACTCATGGAGATTTTACGAAGCATCATAAATAAAAATAATTGAAGGGAAGTTCTATGGGAAGATACGCCGACACATCCGCATACTCGGACGGTGAGCTGAAACTCTGGGAAAAACTTCGAGAGGGCGAGGGCCGGGTGTACCATACCGCAAAGGGCCTGGAGTTCACCTACAGGATCGCCGGTAACGAGCTCTTCGTCTCCCGGCGGGAGAAGTCCATAACCCGCGCCACAGTGAACGCGGCCTTCCGGCGGGCCGTGGAGCTCATGGCCGCCGAGGGATGCGTCCAGGGCCCCAAGAAACTGGGGACCTTCGGCGCCAGTTACCTATACCCCGTCTTCCTGGATATGGGTATAATAAGAGAGTGATCCGCCTCAAATAAGACTACAAAATCAGGAGAGTGAGATTAATGATACCCCCAGCCATGCGAAATGTGTACACCTGTTTCCCCGGCGGAAAACACAAGGTCCTCACCATGAGCTATGACGACGGCAGGTTAGAGGACCGGCGGCTCGTGTCGATTTTCAATAAGTACGGCATCCGCGGGACGTTCAATCTAAATTCCGGCAGGACCTCGGACCCCCAGCGCGTGGGGCCGGAGGAGTTTAAGGAGCTCTACGCCGGCCACGAGATAGCCTGCCACACCTATACCCACCCCACGATCTCCCGCTGCCCCACGGAGCTCGTGGCCCGTCAGGTGCTGCGGGACAGGATGGAGCTGGAGGCCGTGACCGGCGCTCCAGTCCGGGGCCTTGCCTACCCCAACGGGTCCTACTCAAAGGAGATAATGGACCTACTGCCGCTCCTGGGGATAAAATACGCCCGGGTGGTGCCCACCACAGGCGGTTTTGGTATGCCGGAGAACTACTACGAGTGGCGCGGCACCTGCCACCACAATCAGAACCTCTTGGAGCGCGGGCGTGAGTTCCTGGCGCTCTACAAGACACAGTATCTATACATGATGTACGTCTGGGGCCACAGCTACGAGTTCCCCATGTACGATAACTGGTCGGTCATGGAGGACTTCTGCGCCATGGCCGGGGGCCGCGACGACATCTGGTACGCCACCAACATAGAGATAGTGGACTACATGGAGGCCGCCGGGCGGCTCCAGTTCACGGCGGCCTGCGACAAGGTCTATAACCCCAACGCCAGCCCCGTGTGGCTGGAGGTGGACGGCGGCAAGGCGGAGATCCCCGGCGGGGCGTTGGTGACGCTGTAAAAGTAAACAAGTAGACATACTTATGGGCCGCGGCAGTTAAATTGCCGCGGCCCAAAAAGTTAAAGAATGTAGTTTTTCACCAGTCGCGGTGGAAGTCGTCCCGCATCTCGCTCATGACGATGTAGGCTGTGCGGCCGTAGATGAGTGCCGCCGGTATCCGCCAGGGCTCATGGTCATAGAACTTGTCGGCAGCGAGAACGCCGTCCACATATAGCTCTATAGCGTCGTATTCCAGGGATATCTCCACCATCCCACAGGGAGAGGAGACTTGGAGCTCCTTCCAGGTCCGGCTCCGGGGGCCGCCTATGTTGAGCTCCTCAAGATATGGGGGAGTGAAGGGCTCGGGGACGTCCCGCATCGTGAGCGCCGCGGGCTCAAATTGCCGCTCAACTGAGACAGAACTAAACTCCCGCCCGTCCCAGACGCCGTAGGAGTAGGGGCCCTCCTCTATGCACTCTATTTTGCCCTCAAGCTCGTAGACGTTGCAGTCGTGCCCGAGGTACAGCGCGCCATTGAGACGCCGCAGAAATTTCGCGTCCTCCAGCGGGATGGTGACTATCCTGAGCCCCGGGAGCTCTATTGTGACGCCGCCGCCATAGACGCGCCCATCCACGCTGTACCGGGCCTCGATACCTGGTACGGAGGCGAAGAAGAGCGTGTCACCCTCCCGGCAGATGAGCTGGGCCGTGGCGAAGTCGAGGGTATGTCCGCAGACAGTGAGGCCAAAGGGGAACATGAAACTTATGTCTCCTACAATGTCGATGGCGGGGAACTTAACGGAGATAGTGTCTATGACGGCCCCTTTTATAGGCTCCAGCGCCGCGCCGCGCTGGTAGTGATTCACGAACACAAAGCCCCCGTGTCCGTCGGTCCTCATGCAGTACCTGAGAGCCCGCAGGTCCTCCGCCGGGACGTATTCGGGGCCCGGGACAAACTCCATGGGGGCCAGGACCTCGCCGAAGTCCGAGAGAAAGAGGTGGATGAGATTTAGGAGACCGTACTGTTCCCGGGCCTCGCCGTACTGGGTGAGGCAGGTGTGGAAGTCGTAATTTAATATGGGGTAGTCGTTGAGGCCGCCGGTGGCCAGGGACTCCTGGAACGTGCATGTGCGGCCAAGCCTATTTTGTCCGCCGTGGTACATGTAGTACCCAACTAAGTTGTTGCCGCAGCCAAGTTTCGTCATGGCCATGGCGTAGGCGTCCATGCCCCCCACGTGGACCCGGCGGTGGTGGGTGGACTGGAGCCCCGCCCCCAGCTCGCAGAGGGCGAAGGGGTAATCCCGGTAGGGGAGCTGCCAGCCGGTCTCGTCCGTCTTGTCCTCCACGTCGAGGCCCATGGCGGTGTTATTTCGCATGGGGTCAAAGGTGAACTGCCGGCAGAGTGGGATGTCCCGGGTGTGCTGCGTCCAGGGCTCGTCAGAGTACGCCGCGAAGACGGGCAGGAACTCCGCCCTCGGGAACCGGGAGCCGTACATGCTGTTCCAACCGGTGACGGTGAAGAGGGGGGCGTCAAAGCCCACCTCACGGGAGAGCTCCTTCAGCGCCCCGATGTGGGGGCCGTTGTCCACCAGCTCGTTTTCGATTTGGACGCCGATTATGGGCCCGCCGTCCTTAAAAAAGAGCCCCGCCACCTCCCGGTACACCAGCTCATACCAGCGCCTCGCCTCCGCCATATACTGGGGGTTATTGTCCCGGAGCTTGAAGGGCCGCTCCATGAGCCAGTCGGGGAACCCGCCGTTCCGCGCCTCCGCGTGGTTCCAGGGGCCGACGCGGATCATCACATATAGCCCCAGATCCCCACAGGTCTCCACGAACGCCCGGAGGTCCAGGTCGCCGGTGAAGTCCACCTCACCCTCCACCTCCTCGTGAAAGAGCCATAGTAGGTAGGTGGAAATTATATTGACGCCCCCGGCCTTCATCTTCGCGAGCTCCCGCCGCCAGTTCTCCCGGCGGTCCCGCATGAAGTGGTACTCACCCATGACGCCGATCCAGGGCCGGCCGTCGAGCTCCAGGTAGAGACTATTTACCGCGATCTCATGGCCCTCCGGGTCGGAGCCGCCCAAATTGAGGTGCCCCCGCTTTATGGGCGAGGGCTCGTATTTCTTGAAACTATAAGTCATGACGCCCTCCAGAAGAGCACATTCTTCTCAATGACGGGCTCCAACCGCCCCGTGTCCCGCAGCCAGGCGATGTACGACCGCACGGTGCTGCCCACTAAGGCGTACTGACGGATATCCATGGTGATGTTGTAGTCGTAAAATAGCCGCTGGAGTATCGCCTCGAAACAGTTGGGCTCCCGGCATATGGCGACTATCCGCTCCGCCACCTCATAGACGGCGTCAATGTTATACTGGGCCAGCGGCGCTATGTCCTCCGCGGTCTCCGCGTGGGAGGGCACAAACAGGGCGGCCGTCATGGCTCTCACCCGCTCCAGGGTCTTGAGGTAGGCCGCCACGTCGTAGATAAAGCATATTTTGTACTTCTCCAGCGTCTCCCGGCTCGCGAGGCAGTCCGCAAGATACACAATGTCGTCCGGGGACCTGAAACCCACCATATCGAGGAAGTGGCCGGGGAGGGGGATGAGCTCCCAGCCCTCCGGCAGTTTCTCACCGGTGAGCTCCTCCGCGTCACTCTCCTGCGCCATGAGGAACTTATGCCGCAGATCCTGCGGGGGATATCCTCCGTAAAGGAGGGAGGGCTCAAGGATGGTGTACCTCGTGAAATCCCGCTCCACGTCCGGTGAGTATATCCTGCAGCCGGTCTGGGCCTTGAGGTACTTGTTGCCCCCTATGTGGTCGGCGTGGGAGTGGGTGTTGTAGATGGCACGGAGTTTCCAGTCATTCCTATCGAGCACCTGGCGTACCCGGCGCCCCGCGTCCTTGTCGCTGCCGCTGTCGATGAGGCACACATCTTGTGGGCCCGTGCGGATGAGCCCTATCTTCGCGGGGCAGGCTATGTAGTAGCTGACTCGGCCGATGTTCACTAATTCGTACATATCACATCACACCTCAAAACTAAAATCCGCCCCGGTAAGTTGTAACGGGGCGGGTTTTGAACTCAGAACGCGAAGTTGCCGTCGATGAATACGGGGATCTCCTCGCCCTCGTGAGTCACGCCAACGATGGAGAGGTCGGCGGAACCCACCATGAAGTCCTCGTGGGCGATGGAGTCGTTGAGGCCAAGTTTCAGCCGCTCCTCCTTCGTCATGTCGGCGGCGCCGCGGACTGTGGGGTAGCTGGCGCCGAAGGCCAGGTGGCAGGAGGCGTTCTCATCGAAGAGGGTGTTGAAGAAGAGTATGCCCATCTTGGAGATGGGGGAGTCGTAGGGCACGAGGGCGACTTCGCCCAAGTAACTTGCGCCCTCGTCGATCTTCGTCTCCGCCTCCAATATGTCAGCGTTCTCCGGGGCCTCCACCTTCACGATCTTGCCCTTCTCAAAGGTGAAACTGAAGTTCTCGATTATCTGTCCGCTGACGAGGAGGGGTTTCGTGGCGTGGACCACGCCGTTCACGCCGTCAAGTTTCGGCGCGGTGAAGATCTCCTCCGTGGGCATGTTGGCGATGAAGGACACACCGTCGGCGGAGGTGGAGGACCCGCCCTCCCAGTAGTGGCCCTCCGGCAGCTCGATGGTGAGGTCCGTGCCCAGGGAGTTTTTGTACTTGAGGTACTTAAAGTTGTAGGCGGTGAGTTTGTTCTTCCGCTCTATGATGGCCTCGCAGTGGCGGCGCCACTCCTCCACGGGGTCGTTCTCGGCGGTTATGTGCATGGTGGCGTATATGGCGTCCCAGAGTTTGCCGGCGGCCTCCTCCGGCCCGGCGCCGGGGAACACCTTCATGGCCCAGGCCGTGGAGGGGACGCAGGCGATGCACCACTGGACCTTGTCGCTCATCTGCCGCTCCTCGAACTCCGCCACGGCCTCGCCGTAGGCCCTGTTATAACGGCGCATACGGTCCGTGTCCACGCCCTTCATAGCGTCCGGGTTACGGCTAACTATCGAGAGAAACGCCGCGCCCTCCCGGGCAAGGGTGTTCATCATGTCCGCGTCCCAGGGACGCACGGCGTCAAATACCTCGTCCGCCGCGTGCAAATATTTCTCCCGTGTGAGGAACTCATCGTTCCACCGTATTATGACCTCCCGGCAGCCCAGCTTATAGCTCTCCGCGGCGCACAGCCGCACGAAGGGCGCCGAGTCAACGCTGGCGTTTATTACGAGCGTCTGGCCCTTCTGGACGTGGATGCCCACGTTAATTAGGAGTTTTGCGTATTTTTCAAGCCTCGGGTCCATTTTGTAATGCCTCCAATTCCTCTTTTATTTCCTGTAGTAATCTCCGCTCCGCCTTCGTGTCGGCGAAGGTGAGTTTCTCGTACATGTCGGGCCGCCGCAGTTTTGTGCGTATTATGGCCTGTTTCCTCCGCCATTTCGCGATCTCCGCGTGGTTGCCGGAGAGGAGTACCGGCGGGACGTGGCGTCCGTGCCACTCCTCAGGCCTTGAGTACTGGGGGTACTCCAAGAGCCCGTCCCAGTGGGACTCCTCCGTGAAACACTCAGGGTCCGGCAGTACGCCGGGCACAAGGCGGCAGACCGCGTCCGCCACGGCCATAGCCGGGATCTCCCCGCCCGTCAGCACGAAGTCACCGAGGGATATCTCCTCGTCCACGCACTCCTCGATGAACCTCTCGTCCACGCCCTCGTAGTGCCCGCAGACGAGTATGAGCTTATCGTAACCGGCGGCGAGCCTCTTGGCGTCCTCCTGGCGGAATGTGTGTCCGGCAGGGGAGAGGTAGATGGTGTGGACACGCTCGCCGTGGGTCTCGCAGATGTGTTTCCAGCAGTCGTGGAGGGGCTGGGCCTGCATGACGCACCCCCGGCCCCCGCCGTAGGGGTAGTCGTCCACCTGGTTTTGCTTATTTGTGGTGTAATCCCTTATCTGATGGCACTCTATGCGGATGTACCCCCGATCCTGGGCCCGGCCCAGGATGCTCTCGTTCATCATGTCGCCCACGGTATCCGGGAAGAGGGTCATAATGTCTATCCAGTACATCTACAGCCCCTCTATCATCGCGATACGGACTTCACCGGCCTCAAAATCGACGCCCGTTATGAACTCCTCCCTCAAGGGCACCAGCACCTCCCGGGCGCCAGTGATGACGAGAACGTCCCCGCCCGGGGGATTTAGTATCCCGGTGACGCGCCCGAGAAGTTCGCCTGTGGCGTCGTCCACCGCCGTGAGGCCCATGAGGTCCTCAAGTAGGTACTCGCCTTCCTCAAGGTCAATGTCCTCCCGGGGGACGTAGACGGTCTTATTCTTCATGGCCTCCGCGGCGTCAATGTCCTCCACGCCCTCAAGGTGCGCTATAACGAACCTCTTTTGCACCCGGGCGGAGGTCACCCGGTATTCCCGGCCCTCCACGAAGAGCCGCTCAAATTCGCAAAAATCCGCCGGGGAGTCGGCCCAGGGGTCGATCTTCACATCGCCTCTGAGGCCGTGGGTATTTATGATCATTCCGGTCTCTATTAGATCCATAAAAAACTCCGAATAGAAAACTAAGGCCGCTGATAGATCAGTCTCAGCGGCCCAATTTCACTCGTCCATGATATCGACGCTTATGTGCGCACCCTTGCGGATGGCCACGGAGCGCATCAGAGTGCGTATCTCCTTGGCGATCCGGCCGTGGCGGCCTATGACCTTGCCCATATCGTCAGGGGCGACCCTGAGTTCATAGACGGTCTTGTCCTGCTCCTGGCGCTCAGTCACGGTGACGTCGTCCGGGGAGTCCACAAGGTTCTGCGCAATGTAGAGCAGAAGTTCCTTCATTGTCGGAGCCTCGCCTTAAAGCACGCCCGCGTGCTTGAGCAGGGTCTTTACGGTGTCAGTGGGCTGGGCGCCGTTCTTTATCCACTCCTTGGCGCGGTCGGCGTCCACCTTGATCTCACTGGGCTCGGTGCGGGGGTTGTAGGTGCCCAGCTCCTCGATGAAACGGCCGTCCCGGGGATAACGGGAGTCCGCCACGACTATCCTGTAATAGGGGGCCTTCTTGGCGCCCATCCTGCGAAGTCTGATTTTGACCATTGAAAAAATACCTCCAAAAATTATTTTGATTATTTCAAATATCGCTATTGATATAAGAATACTAAATTAAAACGGGAACCCGCCCCGGCGGCGCCCGCCGCCCAGGAACCCCGGCAGCTTGCCCCTCGATATCTGCCGCGTGAGGTCCCGCATCATCTCGTACTGCTTGAGGAGCCGGTTGACGTCAACTATGCTGGTGCCGGAGCCATTCGCTATGCGTTTCTTGCGGCTGGAGTTTATTATGGAGGGGTTGTCCCGCTCCTTGGGCGTCATGGAGAGGATTATGGCCTCGGTCCTCGTCAGCATACCCTCGTCTATCTTCGCCCCAGCCAATGCCTTTCCGGCGCCGCCGGGGAGCATGGAGGCTATGTCGTTCATACTTCCCATGCCCTTTATCTGCTGGAGCTGATCGTAGTAGTCGGAGAGGGTGAAGGCGTTCTTCTTCATCTTCTCCGCAAGTTCCCTGGCCTTCTTCTCATCAAAGCTCTGCTCGGCCTTCTCGATGAGCGTCAGCACGTCCCCCATGCCAAGTATCCGGGAGGCCATCCTGTCCGGGTGGAAGGGCTCTATGGCGTCAAGTTTCTCGCCGATGCCGGAGAATTTGATGGGCTTGCCGGTGACGGCCCTCACCGAGAGGGCCGCGCCGCCCCTGGCGTCGCCGTCGAGCTTCGTGAGCATGACGCCCGTTATGCCCAGCGCCGCGTCAAAGGCGGAGGCCGCGTTCACGGCGTCCTGACCTGTCATGGCGTCCACCACCAGGAGTATCTCGTCGGGCTCCACCGCGGCTTTGATGTTGCGCAGCTCGTCCATGAGCTGTTCGTCGATGTGCAGGCGTCCGGCGGTGTCGAGGATGACGAGGTCGTTGCCGTGTTTCTTCGCGTGGGATATGGCGGCCTTTGCTATGTTCACCGGGTCCTCGGTACCCATCTGGAAGACGGGGATGTCGAGCTGACGGCCCACGGTCTCCAACTGTTTTATGGCGGCGGGGCGGTAGATGTCGCAGGCCACTAAGAGCGGCCTGCGGCCGTTTTGTTTCCGCATGAGCGCCGCAAGTTTCGCGCCGTTCGTGGTCTTACCGGCACCCTGAAGCCCCACAAGCATCACCACAGTCATACCCTTTGAGGATATGTTGAGCTTGGCGTTGGTGGAGCCCATGAGGGCGATGAGCTCCTCATTTACGATCTTTATGACCATCTGGGCGGGGGTGAGGCTCTCAAGCACGTCCGTGCCCACGGCCCTGGCACTGACGGTCTTAATGAAGTCCCGCACCACCTTGTAGTTCACGTCCGCCTCGAGAAGTGCCATACGGACCTCCCGCATGGCCTCCTTTATGTCCGCCTCGCTGAGGCGGCCCTTGCCGCGGAGCTTTTTGAATACCCCGCCGAGCTTTTCGGATAGCGACTCAAATGCCATTTACGTCTCCATTTCTGACGCGGGTTCAGAGAAGTCCCCGCAGTTTCGCCCGCAATAGACGGGCCTTTTCAAGGGCGGGGCCGGTGACCTCCGCCTCCAGCTCCCCGGCCAGGACCTCCAGCTCCCGGAGGGCCGAGTCCAGCTCCCGGAACCTCTTCACGACACCCGTCTTCTCCTCGTACTCCATGAGGAGCCTCTCGCTGCGCAGGAGCGTGTCCCTGACGCCCTGGCGGGACACACCGGTGAGCTCCGAGATCTCCCCAAGGCTCAGGTCGTCGTTGTAGTAGTAGTCAAAGTACTCCCGCTGCTTTCCGGTGAGGAGGTCCCCGAAGAAGTCAAAGAGCAGCGTCATCTCAAATGTCTTGTTCATTGTATCACAAATCTTAACAGAAAAACATCACCCTGTAAAGTCAATTTACTTTACAGGCGGTATTATAGACCGGCAGTCCCGGTTTGTCAAGGAATATTTATGCTTTTTTGAGGGAAAAATGTGTGAGTTAAACTCGTTAAGGGGGTGTCTTCTTGAAAGACAATGACCTATACATCGAAACGGCGGACCTCCCGAATTTTGCCCGGAACACGGCGGCCCTAACTGAGGCGGCGGGGGAGATATCCGGGAGGGCGGAGGCCCGGGCCGTGTCCCGCGTCCTCACGCGCCTCAAGTCCCGGCTGACCGCCGGGGAGGGTGGCGCGCCAAATAGTCCCGCGAGGGAGTGGTTCTCCGATAACTGGTACGTGGCGGAGCGGGAGGGGAAGTCCGCGGCTTTTGAGTTCTCCGGCGCCGGTAAGCTCCCAAAGTCCGCCTCCACCGGGAGGTCCCGGGTCTACGAGGCCGCGTCCTCCCTTGTGAGGTCCGGCCTCGGGGAGGTTACGGAGGATCGGATGAGGGTGTTCCTGGAGGAGTACCAGAACGTCTCCGTCCTGACGGAGAGGGAACTGGGCCTCTTTATCCCCGCCCTCAAAGCGGCCCTCACGGAGTATCTTGACGGGATATACCCTGAGGGTGACTGGGACGATGAGCGGGAGGAGGAGCTCGCCGGGAGACTTGCCGCCATATTCACCTCCCTGCGCCTCCTCGGCAGCATAGATGTGACGGAGCTCCTATCTTATGTAAACCGAGTCGAGAGGACGCTCTCGGAGGACCCCGCCGGTGTGTACCACCAGATGGACGAGGAGACCCGGAGAAATTATAGGCGTGAGCTCTCCCACGCGGCCCGGCGCGCCGGCATAAGCGAGTACGAGGCCGCGAGGACAGTCCTTGAGATGTCAAGGACGGGTGAGGGCGTCCACGTGGGGGAGTTTATCTTCACAAGGCCCCTGGGCGGGGAGCGCCGGGAGGGCGGAGGCGGAGCTTACATCGCCGCCGTCATATTATCGACGCTCTTTTTGACCCTGCTTGCGGGGATACTATTTGACTCCCTCTGGCTCTCACTTTTGGCGCTGCTGCCAATATCGGAGATAGTTAAAAACGCGGCGGATTTCGCCGCCCTCAAGATAGTGAGGCCCAGGCCACTGCCCCGCATGAGCCTCGAGGGGGGCATACCCGGGAGCGCCAAGGCGGTCTGCGTCATATCAGCGCTCCTCACGGACCCCGGGGACGGGGAGCGGTACGGGCGGATACTTGAGGAGTTCAAGCTACTCAATCGGGACGCCGGTGAGAACCTGTTCTTTGGTATCCTGGCGGACCTCCGGGAGTCCCAGACCCAGCGCCGCCGGGAGGACGCCGGTATATTGGAGGGGGCCGAGCGCGCCATAACGAAACTAAATGGGAAGTACGGCGGCGGATTCTACCTCTTTTACCGGGATAGGGAACTCTCAAAGACGGACAACGTCTACATGGGCCGGGAGCGCAAACGCGGGGCCATAGAGGAGCTGGTGCGGCTCCTCTCCGGGGAGAGGAGCGCCCTCCGGGCCCTCGCTGGGGACGTGAAGGCGATAGACGGCGCGGCCTTCATCGTGACGCTCGACGCCGACACCCGCCTCACCGCCGGGTCCATCCGGGAGCTTGTGGGCGCGGCGCTCCATCCGCTGAACGTCCCGGTGATGGAGGAGGGCCTGGGGCGCGTCACGAGGGGTTACGGGATATTGCAGCCCCGGGTCTCGGTGGAGCTCTCCGCCGCCGGGAAGAGCGACTTCACCCGGGTGTTCGCCGGGGAGGGCGGTGTGGACCCCTACAATAGCGCGGTCTCCGACCTATATGAGGACGTGTTCGGCGCGGGGACGTTCATGGGCAAGGGGCTCATAAATGTTCGCGCCTACAGGGAGCTCCTTGAGGGCGTCTTCCCGGATAACGCCATACTCTCCCACGACATATTGGAGGGGGAGTACCTTCGGTGCGGATATCTGAGCGACACACAGTTTACTGACGGCTGGCCCTACAAGGTTACGGCCTACTTCGCGCGGCAGGAGCGCTGGACCCGGGGGGACTGGCAGAACCTCCGCTGGTGCATGAGGAGGGTCCCAAGGCGGGACGGGTCCCTGGTGAGGAACCCGTTGAGTTCCGTCAGCCGTTTTAAGGTGGCGGATAATCTGCGCCGCAGCGCCCTGCCGATCTTCACATTCCTCTCCATCTTCCTGGGGCTCGTGACCGGAGCCCGCGCCATGACGGCGGCGGCGATCATAGCTGTGGTATCAACTCTCAGCGGGCTACTACTCACCTCGGCGGAGCTCATAGTCCGCCACGACGGCTCCACCCGCGCAAGGTACCAGTCCGCCATAGTCTCCGGCGTGGCAGCTGTCTCCATGCGGGTGGTCATACGCCTCATGCTCCTCCCAGCCGAGGCGTGGATACAGTTTACCGCCATAGTCACGGCGCTATATAGGATGACGGTCAGCAAAAAGCGGCTCCTCGCCTGGGTCACCGCCTCGGACGCGGAGAGGCGCCACGGAAACACCCTGGGCGTAAACTACAAAAAGCTGGCCGCATGTCCCGCCGCCGGGGCGGCGCTCATCCTCCTCGCGGCGAACCCCGCCGCCGGGGCGGTTGGGCTCGTGTGGATATTCACCCCCGCCTACGCCTGGGCCCTGAGCCGCGAGATCCGGCGGGAGCGGGCCATATCCAGCATTGACAGAAGTTTCCTCATCTCCTGCGCGGGGGACATCTGGCGGTATTTTGAGGATAATCTAACCCCCGAGGATAACTTCCTCCCGCCTGATAACGTCCAGGAGGAACCCTCCCTCGGCCCCGCCCACCGCACGTCCCCCACGAATATCGGCCTTGCGCTCCTCTCGGCTGTGGCGGCCTCGGAACTGGGCCTCATCCCGGAGAGCCGCGCCCGGGAACTCACCCTCAACACGCTCTCCTCCGTTGAGCGTATGGAGAAGTGGCGCGGGCACCTATATAACTGGTACGACACCCGCTCCCTCGCGCCCCTGGAGCCCAGGTACGTCTCGACGGTGGACAGCGGCAACCTCTTGGGGTGCCTCGTGGCGCTAAAGTCCTGGTACCTGAGGTGCGGCGAGGGCGCGGCGGCGGAGAGAGTGGAGAATTTAATTGACGATATGGATTTCTCCCCGCTCTTTGATAACTCCCGCAAGCTCTTTTATATAGGCTGGGACATCCCCAAGGGCGAGGCCACAAAGGGCTGGTACGACCTTCTTGCCAGCGAAGCCAGGGCCACGAGCTACGTCACCATCGCCCTTGGCAAGGCGCCCAGGAAACACTGGCGCCGCCTGGGCCGGGCACTGGTGTCACAGGATAACTACAGCGGCATGGCCAGTTGGACGGGGACGATGTTCGAGTACCTCATGCCGAACCTCCTCCTCCCCTGTGAGAGGGATTCCCTCCTCTACGAGAGCTCCCGTTTCTGTCTCTACGCCCAGAGGCGCGCCGTCCACGGCATACCCTGGGGCATATCGGAGAGCGCCTATTACGCCTTCGACCCCGGCCTCTCCTACCGCTACAAGGCCCACGGCGTCCAGCGCCTGGCCCTCCGGCGGAAGATGGGCATAGAGACGGTGGTCTCGCCCTACTCCACGTTCCTGGCGCTGCCGCTGGAGCCCAAGAGCGCAATAAAGAATCTAAGGCGCATGGCGCAGCTGGGCCTCACCGGCAAATACGGCTTTTACGAGGCCGCGGACTTCACCCCCAGCCGGTGCGTGGACGCGAAATATGAGGTGGTGCGTACCTACATGGCCCACCACCTGGGCATGAGCATCGTGGCCACAGCCAACGCCCTTTTGGACGACCTATTCCCCAAACTCTTTATGTCCGACCGGCGCATGAGCGCCTACCGGGAGCTCCTGGAGGAGCGCGTGCCCACCGGCGGGATAGTCCTGCGCCAGCCGCCAAGGGACGTGCCGGAGAAACCCCGCCGCCAGGACGGCGGTGTCTACTCCCAGCGGATAGAGGGCGTGGACGCCATAGAGCCCATGTGCCTGCCCCTCTCAAATGGCTCCTACACCGTGCTCTTAACTGAGAGCGGCAAGAGCCGCTCCACCTGGCGTGGGCTCGACATGACCCGCTTTGACCCGGAGGCACTGGGGGGCCCGGGGATGGCCTTCTACCTCAAAACGCCCTCCGGCCTCATGCCTATAACAGCGGCGCCGGACTACGACCCGGGCACCAGCTACGGCGCGGAGTTCACCCACTGCGCGGGTAAACTCAGGGCGAGCCGGGGCGCCCTCCGGGCGGAGCTCACGGTATTCGTGCCGCCCTCCGGGGCGGGGGAGGTGCGTGTCATAGATGTTACCGCGCCCCAGGACACGGCGGAGGCGGAGGTCATATGCGTCTTTGAGCCGGTCCTTGAGCGGCGGGAGGACTTCGCCGCCCACCCCGCGTTCTCAAAACTCTCCCTGGAGGCGGAGCGCCGGTCCGGGGAGGTGATCATCCGCCGGAGACCCCGGGAGGGCCGCCGGGAGGCGTATTTTGCGGCGGCGGCCTCCTCAGATTTAGTTGTCACCACCTCCCGCCGGAGGGGTGACGGACTTGAGGCCGGGGAGTTTTTGACCTCCGACCCTGAGTTCCGCGTTGTTCTCAGGGCACGCCTTGTCATGAACTCGGGGCGGGGCTCCGTCACCTTCGCCTTCGCCCCGGGGGAGACCTCCGAGGAGGCGGCGGGGGAGGCGGCCATGATGCTGCGCTCCCCCAGGACCCAGGCCATCAGCCGCATTGGCGCGGCGGCGCTCATGCTGGGTATGCGGGAGCGGGACGTCCGCTCGGCCCTCTCGGCGGTGACGGGGATAGTTTTCGGCGTGGAGCCCTCGGAGGGCCGCCGGGAGCTATTAGCCGCCGGGAAGTTTGAGCGGCGCGACCTCTGGCGGTTTGGTATATCCGGGGATATACCAGTCGTCGCCGCGCGGGTGGAGGGCCAAGGGGAGCTTGAGGAGATGCGGGCCCTAATCCGGGAGCACGCCTTTTTGGCGGAGAACGGCGTTCTCAGCGACCTTGCCATCATAATAACTGACGGCGGGGACTATAGGAGCGCCCAGAGGGGGGCCATAATGGACCTCCTTCACCGGCTGGGCCGGGAGGGCTCACTGGGGGCCCGGGGCGGCGTCCACATAGTGGACGGCACCGACGAGAGCTCCAGGGCCGTGGAGGCGCTCTGCCGCGTCTACAGGAAGCTGGACGCCATCCCCGCCGCCCCCGCCCACCGGGAGCGGGCACCCATCCACGAGCCGGTCTATCTCCGGGGGTCCGACGAGCCCAGCTTTAGGATGGAGGAGGGGATCTTCCGCCTCGCCCTCCGGGACTCGCTGCCGGAGAGGGCCTGGAGCCACGTGCTCACCGGGGAGGACTTCGGGTTCCTCGCCACCGAGTGCGGCACGGGGTATATGTGGTACAAAAATTCAAGGCAGATGAAGATAAATAGGTGGCTCAACGACCCCCTCACCACCGCCGGGACGGAGCGGCTGGAGCTCATAACCCCCACGGGCCGGCACTCGCTGTTTGCCGACGGCAGCGGGGAGCCCACACTCGTGGAGTACGGCTTCGGGTACGCTAAGTGGGAGAGGGACTTTGGAAAACTCCGCACTAAAGTCACCGCATTCGTGCCGCCGGAGGGCCGGGGCCGGGTGCTGGAGGTGGAGCTCTCGGGGGATACCTCCGGCGCGGAGGTGGAGTACTTCACCGAGCTCGTCCTCGGTGAGTGGAACGAGCCCCGCCGGGAGATAGTGACAGGCCGTGATAATGGGGCCTTCACCGCCCGGAACCCCGCCGGTGAGTACGCCGGGACAGTCTTCACGTTAGTCTCAAGCGAGGAGCCGGTGGAGTTCACCTGCGACGCGGATAAATACCTCCTGGGCGAACTCGATGGTTCCCTGGGGGCCGGTGTGCGGCCCTGCTTTGCACTGAGGTTCCCCGCCTCGGGGAGGCTCGTCCTTGCGGAGGGCTGCGCTCCCAGGGGCGAGCTGGAGACTCTACTTCGCGACGCCCCTGGCGCACTTGAGCGCACCATCGAGCATTGGCGGCGCGTATGCGGCGCCGTCAGCGTCGCGACGCCGTCGCCGGATATCGACCGGTACGTGAACGGCTGGGCCGTCTACCAGACGGTGGCCTCCAGGATAATGGCCCGCACCGCGCTATATCAAAACGGCGGCGCTGTGGGATTCAGGGACCAGCTCCAGGACGTGTGCGCCGTGTCATCATTTCTGCCGGAGCTGGCGGCGAACCAAATAAAAATGGCGGCGGCCCACCAGTACCTGGAGGGCGACGTCCAGCACTGGTGGCACCCGGGGCCCGAGGGGGACGCCGGAGTCAGGACCCGGTGCAGTGACGACTACCTCTGGCTGCCCTACGCGCTGACGGATTACGTCACGAAGACCGGGGACTGGGGCATATGCCGCCTGCGGGCGCCCTACCTCGTCTCCCGCCCATTGGGGGAGACAGAAAGGGACAGATATGAGCGGCCCGACGTGTACCCCGACAAGGAGACGATACTGAGTCACGCCATGAGGAGCTGTGAGCTCTTTATTTCCAGGGGCGCCGGTGAACACGGCCTCGCCCTAATGCTGCGGGGCGACTGGAACGACGGCATGGACGCCGTGGGGCGAGAGGGCAGGGGGGAGAGCGTGTGGCTCACGATGTTCGGCACCATGGTCCTCAGGGATTTTGCCGCCATATGCCGCCGGGAGGGCGAGGCCGCCGCCGCGGAGCGGTTTGAGAGCCACGCCGCCGCCCTGAGGAGCGCGGCGGAGAGGGCGAACCAGGGCGGCTGGTACCTCCGGGGATACTATGACGACGGTACACCCCTTGGCGCGCCGGGGGACGGGGAGTGCGAAATAGACTCCATATCCCAGAGTTTCGCCGTCCTCTCCGGCTGCGACCCGGAGAGGGCCCGGGGGGCCGTCAACGCCGCCTACGAGAGGCTATTTGACAGGGAGCACCATCTGGTGCGGCTCTTTGACCCGCCCTTTGACCGGGGCCCCGGATACCCCGGATATATTAAGGCATATGCCCCTGGTTTCCGGGAGAACGGAGGTCAGTACACCCACGGGGCCGTGTGGCTCGCCATAGCGCTCCTCCGGGCGGGGGAGCGGGAGCGGGGCGCGGAGCTCCTTGCGGCGCTCTCCCCCTGGGGCAGGGAGAGCTCCAGGTACGGCGCGGAGCCCTATGTGCTCTCCGCCGACGTCTACTCCGCTCCCGGCCACGAGGGCCGGGGCGGCTGGAGCTGGTACACCGGTTCCGCCGGGTGGTACTTTAGGGCCGTCACAGAGGAGCTCCTGGGGCTCCGGATCCGGGACGGAGTTTTGTACGTTGAGCCCAATATCCCCGATAGCTGGGGCGGATGTTTTGCCGAAGTCGAGGGCCGGGACGGCCCCCTCAAGATCGCCATCTACCCCGAGGGGGTGCTGGTCAATGGTGAACAGTATAACGAGGCCGGATATCCCCTAAAAATTCACAATAATTTTGTATCTATGAGGGAGAAAATGTAGTATAATCACCCTAATAGGGAAGGGGGCGATAATATGGAGAGAGCGGAGAGCTTTGAGCTCGACCGGGGAGTGCACCTGACGGCTATTCGGACTGAGCGGTTCAAGACGGGCTGCGTGTCCCTGGGACTCCTGGTGCCGCTCACGAGGAGGACAGTCTCGTTAAACGCCACCCTCCCGTACGTCCTGCGGCGGGGCACGGCGAGGCTGCCGGATATGGAGTCCATCGCCGCGGAGCTTGACGGCCTCTACGGGGCCAGGATCGAGCCCACACTGAGAAAGAAAGGCGAGATACAGATAATCGGTTTCTACGCCGACTTCCCCGACGAGGCGTTCCTGCCGGAGAGGCCGGACATCTTGGGGAGGGTCACGTCCCTCATGGGGGAGATGCTGCTCTCGCCCGCCACCCGGGGCGGGAGACTGCGGGCGGACTTCGTGGCCACGGAGCGGCAGAACCTCCTTGACGATATAAACGCCGAGATAAACGATAAGCGGGGATACGCCGAGAAACGTGTGAGGGAGCTCATGTTCCGGGGGGAGAGCTACGGCCTCTCAAAACTCGGCACATCCGCCAGCGCGGAGAAGGTCTCCCAGATAACCCTGACCCGCCACTACAGGGAGGTCATATCCACCGCGCCGGTGGAGATATTCTACTGCGGCCCGGAGGACCCCGGGCGGGTGGAGCGGCTGATGCGGGAGGCGTTGGCGGGCCTCCCGAGGGCGGGGGAGATAGTCTACCCCGCGACACACGTGAGTTTTGAGCGCCGCTCCGGCGCGCCCCGGCGCGTCACGGAGCGCATGGACGTGACCCAGGGGCGGCTCATTGTGGGCTACAGGCTGGGGGAGATAATGCGGGAGCCCAACTACGCCCGGTTTCTTGTATTCAACGCCCTCTTTGGCGACTCCGCCACCTCCAAGCTCTATCTCAGTCTCCGGGAGAGGCTGTCCCTCTGCTACTACGTGGGCTCCTGGATAGACAGGCACAAGGGCGCGATGTTCGTCTCCTGCGGCATTGACTTCGATAAGGCCGGTGAGGCGGAGGCGGAGATATCGGCCGGGCTCCAGGCCATCGCCCGGGGCGAAATTGAGGACTGGGAGCTGGAGGGCGCGAGGCGCGAGGTGATAGGCGCCCTCTACTCGGCGGCGGACGAGGTGGCCGGCCTCGAGGGGCAGAGCCTGGAGAGCGCCATACTGGGGCTGGGCGTGGGACCAGAGGAGCTGGCCGCCCTGGCCTCGGAGGTCACGGCGGAGGAGCTGCGGGACATGGCCGCCGGGCTGAGACCTGACTTTGTCTATTTCCTGACGGGGGAGGGTAACAATGAGGCTTAAAGAGTACCCCCGGGTGGGGGAGCAGGTGTACACCGATGAACTCCCCAACGGCCTGCGCATAGCCGTGGTGCCCAAACGGGGATTTAGGAAGAAACTACTGTTCCTCGCCGTAAACTACGGCGGGGCTGACAGGTGCTTTAGACTGGGGATCGACTGGCTGGACACTCCCGCCGGGACGGCGCACTTCTTGGAGCACAGGATGTTCGAGCAGCCGGAGGGGGACGCCATGACCGTCTTCTCCCAGCGCGGGGCCATGGCGAACGCCTTCACCTCCCCGGACATGACCGCCTATTATGTGGAGTGCTCCGAGGACCTGGAGGAGAACCTTAAACTCCTGCTGAAATTCGTCTCCGAGCCCTACTTCACCTTAGAACAGGTGGAGAGGGAGCGCCGGATAATCGCCCAGGAGATACGCATGATGGAGGACGACCCGGAGGACCTATTATATTACACCCTCTTTCGGTCGCTCTACGCCCGCTCGCCCCTGAGGGAGCCGGTGGCCGGAAACCGGGAGAGCATAGAGCTCGTGACGCCGGAACTTCTCTACGACTGTCACCGGGCATTCTACACCCCCTCAAATATGTGCCTCGTGGCCGTGGGGGACATCGACCAAAACAAGGTCCGCGATATCGCGGAGAGCACCCTCCCAGGTGTGAACGCCCCGGCGGTGGAGCGCAGAAAGCCCGCCTCCGAGTCGCCGCTGCCGGAGAACGTGCGGCAGGAACTGACGCTCGACGTGGGCGCCCCAATGTTCCTGGCTGGCGCCAAGACTCGCCCGGGCCTTGCGGGGCGGGAGAGCGTGAAGTTCGAGCTCACCGCGAGCCTCGCCCTCAGTATGGTTATGGGCGCGGCCTCGCCCCTCTACTGCTCGCTCTACTCCCAGGGCCTCATAAACGAGACATTCGGGTACGACTTTGAGAACACCGCCGGTTTCTCCACCCTCACTTTCGGCGGCGAGACGAAGGACCCGGGGCTCGTGGCACTGAGGGTCATGGAGGAGGCGGAGAGACTCTCATCCGGGGACATGGACCCCAGGTTCTTCGCCCGGAGGAAAAAGACCGCCTACGGCGGCGCAATTCGGGCCCTTAACTCATTTGACAACATATGCTATAATATATCCGCCGCCTGTTTCTCAGGCTATGACTATTTTGAGACGGCGGATGTCATAGATTCCGTCACCCCCGAGGACGTCCGGGCTTTCATAGCCCAGTACCTCCAGCCGGAGCGGACGGCGATAGCGGTCATACGCAACAAAACCTAAAAAAGAAAGGCAGGTGAGCGCCATGCCGCAGAGATTGCCGGGCGCCACGATATCCTTCCCCATGTTCGGGGACTTCTCAATTAACCCCCCGTCCTCCTTTGAGCTGGGCCCCCTCACCATCCACTGGTACGGCGTCATCATAGCCACGGGTTTCCTGCTGGCGGTCCTCTACTGCGCCCACCGGGCGGAGGACTTCGGCATGAAGGCGGATAACGTCTATGACGTGATCCTCTTAGGGGTGCCCCTGGCTATAGTCTGCGCCAGGATCTACTACTGCGTGTTCAACTGGGACCTCTACCGGGACGACCCCATCTCCGTACTATACATATGGCACGGGGGGCTGGGAATGTACGGGGTGCTCTTCGGGGCCATAGTGGCGCTCATTATCTACTGCCGGTGGAAGAAACTCTCCATCCCGGCATTCCTCGATATGGTGTGCCTGGGGTTCCTCATCGGTCAGACCCTGGGGCGCTGGGGGAACTTTATGAATAGGGAGGCCTTCGGCTACGAGACGGACATCTTCTGCCGGATGGGCCTCACGCTGAACGGCGTGACGTACTACGTCCACCCCACCTTCCTCTATGAGTCCCTTTGGAACTGCGCGGGGCTCCTCCTCATTCACCTCTTTTCAAAGAGACGCCGGAGCTTTGACGGCCAGGTGTTCCTCATGTACCTCGCCTGGTACGGTTTCGGCAGGATGCTCATCGAGGGACTGCGGACGGACAGTCTATACCTATTTAATACCGGTATCCGCGTATCCCAGCTCGTTTCCTTCATCTTATTTGTTGCATCATCTGGGATTTTGTTGTATAATGCTATAAAGCGCCGTCCGGACCCCAGGGATATGTTCGTGAACCGGCAGAAATTGGCGCTGGAGGCCGTGATCGAGACCGCGCCGGAGGAGCCGGAGCCGGAGGAAGCAGATGAGACCGGCGGCGAGACCGGCGATGAGGGTCAAGAGACGCCGGAGGACGAGTCCGGGGATAAACACGAGGATCATTAATTCGCAATAAAAAATATTTTAAATGGAGGTACTTAATATGTCTGCGTTCGATTTTGAAGGACTCAAGAAGAAGGTCACCGACATAGCGGAGTCTGTCGTTGGCAAGTCCAGCGAGGCCGCCAAGACCGTGGCCGACAAGGCCCAGGGCCTTGCCAAGAAGGCGAAACTCAACACCGAGGTGGCCGCCGAGAGGGAGGCACTGAAGAGGAAGTATCAGGAGCTCGGCAAACTCTACTACGAGAAGTACTCCGGCAACACCGACCCCGACTTCGCCGACGTGGCGGCTGACATCGAGCTCTCCGTCAGCAAGATAGCCGCCTGGCAGGAGGAGCTGGCGGCCATGGACGCCGAGGAGCCCGCCACCGAGGTGGAGGGTGAGCCCGCCGATGAGCCAAAAGAGGATGAGCCCAAGGAGGAGACCCCCGCCGAGGAGGCCAAACCCGAGGAGGCCAAACCCGAGGAGGAGACTCCCGCCGAGGAGCCCGAGCACGTCCTTGACGAGAAGGAGGACACCGTGGAGCACGAGGCCGCCGAGTCCGCGCTGGAGGCCGAGGCGGTCGCGGAGGAGGCCGCAAAGGAGTTTGAGGCGGCTGTAAATCCCGTCATTGATATCGACACCGAGAAGAAGCCTGAGGAGTAAACCTCGGGATCCCGAAAGGCCGGCGTATCCCTGGATGCGCCGGCCTTTTGTGCGGATTGAGTTGTGAATTTTGTGAAAATACTTGAGAAAAAAATAACAAACTATATTGAAAAATCCGTGGTTTCGGTATAGAATGGTACGAGTGGAAATTGGGGGCGATGTTCTTTGGTAAACATAGTTCTTGTGGAGCCTGAGATACCGGCCAACACCGGTAACATCGCCCGCACCTGCGCCGCCACAAGGAGCCGTCTGCACCTTGTCCGGCCCCTGGGGTTCGACATCTCCGACAGGGCCGTCAAGAGGGCGGGGCTCGACTACTGGCATATGGTTGACATAACCGTGTACGAGGACCTGGGTGAGTTTCTGGAGCTCCACGGCTCTGAGGATCTGTGGCTCATGACCACCAAGGCCCCGAGAACGTACACGGAGGCGAAGTTCCGAGATGGCTGCTGGCTCGTCTTCGGCAAGGAGACCGCCGGGCTGCCTGAGGCCATGCGTGAGCGCTACCGGGAGCGCTGTCTGCGTATACCGATGCGCGCCGGCGCCAGGAGCCTCAACCTCGCGAATTCCGCCGCCATAGTATGCTATGAGGCCCTGAGGCAGCAGGGGTTCCCGGAGCTCACAGGAGCAGGCTCCATGGCAGAGGGGTACATGACTTGAGTGAGCAAAACGATCCAGCGATACGACCCAAAGGCCAATACAAATTGTAAAGGAGAATTTCAATGAACTACAACAAGAAATCAGTTCGCGACATCGACGTCTCCGGCAAGAAAGTCCTCTTGCGCTGTGACTTCAACGTCCCCCTGAAGGCGGGCGTCATCACCAGCGACAAGCGCATCGTCGCCGCTGTCCCCACTATCAAATATCTTCTTGAGCAGGGTGCTGCCGTTATAGCCTGCTCACACCTCGGCAAGCCCAAGAATGGTCCCGACCCAGCGCTGAGTCTCGCCGTCGTGGCAAAGAGACTCTCCGAGCTCCTGGGCCAGGAGGTCAAGATGGCCGCCGACGTGGTGGGCGAGAGCGCCACCCATATGGCAGCTGAGCTCAAGCCCGGCGAGATCATGCTCCTTGAGAACACCCGCTTTGAGAAGGGCGAGACCAAGAACGACCCCGAGCTCGTGAAGAAACTCGCCTCCCTCGCGGAAGTTTACGTCTCCGACGCCTTCGGCGCCGTTCACCGCGCTCACGCCTCCACCGCGGGCGTGGCGCAGTATCTGCCCGCCGTCTCCGGGTTCCTCATTGAGAAGGAGCTGGGCGTCATGGGCAAGGCCCTTGCGAACCCCGACCGTCCCTTCGTGGCGATCCTGGGCGGCGCGAAGGTCTCCGATAAGCTCAACGTCATCTCCAACCTCCTTGAGAAGGTGGACACCCTCATCATCGGCGGCGGCATGGCCTACACCTTCTTGGCCGCCAAGGGCTGCGCCGTGGGCTCCTCACTCCTCGATAACGAAAAGATCGACTACTGCCGCGAGATGATGGCCAAGGCCGAGAAGAACGGCGTGAAACTCCTGCTGCCGGTGGACACCGTCGTTGCCGCCTCCTTCCCGAGCCCCATTGACGGGCCCGTGGACGTCACCACCGTCCCCGCTGACTCCATCCCCGACGGCATGATGGGCCTCGATATCGGCGAGGAGACCCGCCGCATCTTTGCCGAGGCCGTTGCCAGCGCCAAGACCGTCGTATGGAACGGCCCCATGGGCGTATTTGAGAACCCCGTCCTCGCCGCCGGCACCATCGCCGTGGCGAAGGCCCTGGCTGAGTCCGACGCCATCTCCATCGTCGGCGGCGGCGACTCCGCCGCTGCCTGCGAGCAGCTCGGCTTTGCCGACCGCATAACCCACATCTCCACCGGCGGCGGCGCCTCACTTGAGTTCCTTGAGGGCAAGGAGCTTCCTGGCGTTGCCTGCCTCCTGGACAGATAAGGAGAACCTGATGAACAGAAAATACCGTAAGACCATAATTGCCGGCAACTGGAAAATGAACATGAAGCCCTCGGACGTGAAGCCCTTTGCCGAGGCGGTAAAGGCCATCGTCCCCAGGGCCAAGTGGTGTGAGACTGTCATATGCGCGCCCTATGTGGACCTTCCGGCGGCCCTCAAGTACCTGCGCGAGGCGCACATAAGCGTCGGCGCGGAAAACCTCAGCGAGCACCCCAAGGGAGCCTACACCGGCGAGGTGGCGGCGGACATGCTGGTGGATCTGGGCGTGAAGTACGTCATCATCGGCCACTCCGAGCGCCGTCAGTACTTCGGCGAGACGGACATCACAGTAAATAAGAAGGTCCATGCGGCCCTGGAGGCGGGGCTCCAGCCCATTGTCTGCGTCGGCGAGAGCCTCGAGCAGCGGGAGCTGGGCGTGACCGAGGAGCTGGTGACGCTCCAGGTGAAGACGGCCCTGGCGGACGTCTCCCCCAAGCAGGTCCGCAAGATAGTCATAGCCTACGAGCCCATCTGGGCCATTGGTACCGGCAAGACCGCCACCGCGGAGCAGGCCAACGAGGTCTGCCGCGCCATCCGGACGGTCATACGCGGCCTTTACGGCGCAAGAGTCGCCAGGGCCATAACCATACAGTACGGCGGCTCTATGAACGAGAAGAACGCCTATGAGCTCCTGTCCCAGCCCGATATCGACGGCGGTCTCATCGGCGGCGCGTCCCTCGTCCCGGAGAAGTTCGCGGCTATAATTGAGGCCGCAAATCAGGAGTAATTATGAAAAGACCTACTACTTTGATCATAATGGACGGTTTCGGCATCGACAAGCCTGATCCCGCCATAAACGCCATCGCGGCGGCGAAGACCCCGAACCTTGACAAGATCTTTGCCGCGAACCCCAAGTGCCAGCTCCAGGCCAGCGGCGAGGACGTGGGCCTCCCCGCGGGCCAGATGGGCAACTCCGAGGTGGGCCACACCAACATCGGCGCGGGCCGCGTGGTGTTCCAGGACCTCCCCAGGATAACCGTGGCCATACGCAACGGCTCCTTCTTTGAGAACGCCGAGTACATCGCCGCCATGGACGCCGCGAAGGAGAGCGGCGGGGCCCTGCACCTCATGGGCCTCATGTCCCCCGGCGGTGTCCACAGCCACAACACCCACACCTGGGCGTTCCTGGAGATGGCGAAGCGCCGCGGCCTTGAGAAGGTCTACATCCACTGCTTTATGGACGGCCGCGACGTGCCCCCCACCTCCGGCCGGGACTACATCGCCGAGTGCGTTGAGAAGTGCCATGAGATAGGCGTGGGCAAGATTGCCACCATCGAGGGGCGTTTCTACGCCATGGACCGTGATAACCGCTGGGAGCGAGTGGAGAAGGCATACAACGCCATGGTCTGCGGCGAGGCCAAGGTGGACACCGACCCCGTGCACGTCATGGAGGCGAGCTACGCCGAGGGCGTAACTGACGAGTTCGTGGTCCCCACCATCTGCGACCCCGAGGGGATGGTGAAGGCCGGGGATTCCATCATCTTCACGAACTTCCGCCCCGACAGGGCCAGGGAGATAACCCGCACCTTCGTGGACCCCAATTTCTCCGGCTTTGAGCGCAAGCACGGTTTCTTCCCGGTGAAGTACGTCTGCACCACCGAGTACGACGCCACCATGCCCAACGTCACCGTGGCCTTCCCGCCGGAGGAGCTGCACAACACCTTCGGCGAGATACTGGCGAAACGCGGCATGAAACAGCTCCGCATCGCCGAGACCGAGAAGTACGCCCATGTCACCTTCTTCTTCAATGGCGGCACCGAGCAGGTGTACGACGGCGAGGACAGGGCCCTCATACCCTCCCCCAAGGAGTACGACACCTACGACCTCATCCCTGAGATGAGCGCCCGGAAGGTGGCGGATGAGTGCGTAAAGCGCATTGAGAGCGGCAAGTACGACGCCGTCATCCTCAACTTCGCCAACTGCGACATGGTGGGCCACACCGGCGTCTTCGAGGCGGCGGTGAAGGCCGTGGAGACGGTGGACGAGTGCGTCGGGCGTGTCCTGGAGGCCGTGAAGGCCGCCGGAGGCGTGGCCCTCATCACCGCAGACCACGGCAACGCCGACAGGATGATCGCCGAGGACGGCTCCCCCCACACCGCCCACACCACGAACCCCGTGCCCTTCGTCATCGTGGGAGAGGACGTCAAGCTCCGCAACGGGCGCCTGGCGGACATCTGCCCCACTATGCTGGAGCTCATGGGCATAGAGAAACCCGCCGAGATGACCGGCGAGTCACTGATCGTCCACTGAGAATTTGCCAATAATCTTCCCCAGGCAGCTGTGAATTCACGGCTGCCTGGTATTTTTTACTCCTTTCTCGGGATACTAATAATATCCATTTTTTAAGAGGTGCGGATATGACGAGTGAAGGAAAAATAATCGAGGTAACGGCCCGGGAGATACTTGACTCCCGAGGCAATCCCACGGTGGAGGCGGAGGTAACATTGGCTGGCGGCGTGTGCGGGACCGCCTCCGTGCCCTCCGGGGCCTCCACCGGCTCCCACGAGGCGTGTGAGCTGAGGGATGGCGACAGCGGGCGCTTTGGCGGCAAGGGCGTGCTGAAGGCGGTGGAGAGCGTGAACGGGGAGATAAACGACGCCCTCAGGGGGGTGTACGTAACGGATCAGCGGTGGATAGACGGCGCCCTCAGGGGTCTCGACGGCACGGAGAATAAGTCGCGCCTCGGGGCCAACGCGATCCTCGCGGTCTCCCTCGCGGCGGCGCGGGCCGGGGCGGAGCTCACAGGTATGCCGCTCTACAGGTATCTCGGCGGCGCCGGGGCCATGTGCCTACCCATGCCCATGATGAACGTCATAAACGGCGGCGCCCACGCCCAAAATGACCTCGACATACAGGAGTTCATGATAGTCCCGGTGGGGGCCGGGAGTTTCCGGGAGGCAGTGCGGATGTGCGCCGAGGTATTCCACGCCCTGCGGGGAGTGGTCAAGTCCTCCGGCGTGGGGGACGAGGGGGGCTACGCCCCGGAGCTCGACTCCGACGAGCGGGCCCTCGCGGCCCTCATGGACGGGGTGAGGGCGGCGGGGTACGAGCCGGGCCGGGACTTCATGTTCGCCCTGGACGCCGCCGCCAGCGAGTGGATGAGGCCCGAGGACGGCATGTACTATCTAAAAAAGCGCAAGGAGATGCTTACTCGCGAGGACCTCTTGGCCCGCTGGCGCGGGTACGCGGAGCACTACCCCATAATATCTATCGAGGACGGTTTCGGCGAGGAGGACTGGGGGGGCTGGCAGCTCATGACTTAGGCTATGGGGGAGCGGATGATGGTGGTGGGGGACGACCTCTTCGTGACGGACCCCAAGCGCATAAGTTACGGCGCCTCACTGGGGGCAGGGAACACGGCCCTCATAAAAATGAACCAGATAGGCTCCATCTCCGAGACGCTGGAGGCCATCGAGACGGCCAAACGGGCGGGGTTCGGCACTATAATTTCCCATCGGTCCGGCGAGACGGAGGACACCGCCATAGCGGATCTGGCGGTGGCGTCAAACGCCGGCTTTATAAAGTCCGGCGCGCCCTCCAGGACCGACAGGACGGCTAAATATAATAGGCTCATGCGGATAGAGGAGGAGCTGGGGGACGCTGGGGTCTTCGGAAATATGGCTCAAAAATTTTTAAAATAATTTGGAACAAATCGGCCGCTCCCGTAGTCTAAAGACCTAAAGAGACGATTTTAGGAGGGGCCACTATGAAAAAGCTTACAGCACTATTGACAGCCATCGTTCTCGCGGCGGGGCTCCTCGCCTCCTGCGGGGCGAGCAGCCGCGACGAGTCGGCGGAGAACTACGGCTCCGTTGGCGCGGTCACGCCCGGCAGTACCGGGGACGCCGCCTACGACGAGGCGCCCAGCGTGAACGACTCCTACCCGGATTCTACCGGGGAGGGCAGCGACGGCCTCGGCGTGGGTGTGGCGCAGAAACAGTACGACTTCGCCGAGAAGATGATCTACTCCGCCGAGGTGAACATCGAGACCATAAAGTTCGACGAGTCGGTGGAGACGATCTACAGCCTCGCCGACAGGTACGGGGCCTTCATCGAGTCCTCCCGGGTCTCCGGCACCAGCTACGCCTCCGAGAGGAGCGGACGCGGGAGCTACCGCTCCGCGAACTTCGTCATCCGCGTCCCCGCGGCCCACTTCAACACCATGCGCGGCAGCCTCGAGTCCGTGGGCAACGTGCTCAACAGCTACGTCTACAGCACAAATATCACGACCCAGTACTATGACAGCCAGTCCCGCCTCAACGCCTACCGCACGGAGGAGGAGCGGCTCATGGACATGCTCTCAAAGTGCGAGACGGTCCCGGACATGCTGGATATAGAGTCCCGCCTCTCCGAAGTGAGGTACGAGATCGAGGCCCTTGAGACCACGCTGCGCAACTGGCAGAACGAGGTGGACTACTCAACCCTCGAAATCTACCTCTCCGAGGTGGAGGACTACACCGAGAAGGTGGAGGTGAACCGCACCTACTGGCAGAAGATGGGCGACGGGTTCCGCTCCTCCCTCAAGAGCGTCGGCGCTTTCTTTAAGTCCGCCCTCATGACCCTTGTGGTGGCGCTGCCTCAGATAGCAGTGGCGGCGGCGCTTATCGGCGTGATCGTCCTGGCCGCGGTCATCATCCGCCGCCGGGTCCGCCGCAGAGTTACGGAGGAGGAGAGCTCCGTCGTGGCGGAGCTGGTGGACGAGAAGGGGGAGGATGAGAAGAAATGAGGAGGGCGCTCATTTTGATGTTGGCCGCCGTGATGGTGACGCTTGCGCTGTCCTCCTGCGGCGTGGCCGCCGACTATGTATCGCCCCCCTCCGTCTCAGTCACCTACGGCGGCGAGACGAAGGAGGCGTTGGCCGGCGCCTATGACTGGGACTACCGGGTCCGAGGAAATACCTGGAAGACCGCCAGCCGCGACTCCATGCTCCCCGTGGCCTCGGATGAGGAGATACCCATCTTCATACGCGGTGAAGACGGCGACGTCACCGTCACATTCGAGGAGGAGCCCAGCCGGGTGAGGGCCGTGGGCTATCCCGTGGAGCACATCGGCGACTTCGCGAATCCCACGATATTCTCAGAGCTCCAGTACTCCGGCGGCGTCGTCACCGTTCCGGAGGGCATCGGCTACATAGTGGAGCTCCAGGTGGGGTGGGACGACACCGGCGACTCCTACGGCGACGGGTACTTCTACTTCCAGCTCTCGCCCCAGGAGTGACGTGGAGAAAGTACTAAATAATTGCATTTCCTGAATGACTCTGCTATAATATTCCTATAAAATTTTTAGGAGATGCAGTATGCAAAAGGCGCTTTTGATAGTGAACCCAAGATCCGGCAAACAGCGGGTGAAGACGGAGCTCTTTCACATAGTGGATAGGCTCTCCTCGGCGGACTACAGCCTGACTCTGGCGCTCACACAGTATAGGGGCCACGCCACGGAGCTTGCGGCGACGGCGGGGGAGTTCGACACGGTCATCTGTACCGGCGGGGACGGCACACTCAACGAGGTGATGAGCGGCCTCCTCTCAGCGGGACTCCAAAAGCCCATAGGGTACATCCCCCTGGGCAGCACGAACGACTTCGCCATGAGTCTCGGTATCCCCTCGGATCTTGACGGAGCAATAGACAACATCATTGAGGGCGCACCCGTCAGTATAGATGTGGGCAGTTTCGGAGGGAGGTACTTCACCGACGTGGCGCTCCTTGGCATATTCTCCAAGACCTGTTATGAGACGCCCCAGGACATGAAGAACACCCTGGGTTTCCTCGCCTATGTGCTGGAGGGGATAAGGGAGGTGCCCACCGTCCATCCAATACCGCTCAGAATAGAGGCAGGGGGAGATGTCTACGAGGGCGAGTACCTGGCGTGCGTCGTCAGCAACTCAAGAAAGCTGGGGGGCGTGGTGAACCTCGGCGAGGAGCGGGTGAAACTTGACGACGGCCAGTTCGAGCTCCTGCTGGTCGAGCAGCACAAGACGCCCCTCCAACTGCACGGCTACATCCACGCCCTGAGGACCGCGGACCTCAAGGCGGAGGGCATGACGTTTCTGAGCGTCCCGGAGCTTGTGATATCCTCGCCGGAGTGCGAGCCCTGGACATTGGACGGCGAGCGCGCCGACTGGGGAGGCTCCGTGAGGATAAGCGTCCTGCCAAAGGCAGTTTCCCTCATAATGAAATGAGGATAATGCGCTGGACCTGATTTTTCACCGGGTCCAGCGTCTTTTTTTAGCTCTTGACAAGGACGGCGATGCCGTGTATAATATAATTAACATTTAGGTTAAATGTTAAAGGAGGTGCGTTCTTGGCACTACAGCAGACATTGAAAGCCCTCGCCGACCCCACCCGCCGTGAGATACTAAATATGCTGAAAAAAGGGCGGCTGTCGGCGGGGGAGATCTCCGAACATTTTTCCGTGAGCGCCCCCTCCATCTCGCGCCAACTGTCCGTGCTGAAGGAGGCCGACTTGATCCGTGACACCCGGGAGGGCAAGTTCATTTTCTATGAGATCAACACCTCCGTCTTGGAGGAGACACTTCTCTGGATCGCCGATTTGAAAGGAGACGATAACAACGATGAAAAAGAATAAAATCAAGATCGTCCTATCTTCCGCCGTCATATTACTTCCCATTTTGTTCGGACTCATCATGTGGGATAAACTTCCGGACTCCGTGGCGACCCACTGGGGATTTGACGGCGCCGCCGACGGGTTCGGCACAAAGCCCCTTGCGGTATTTTGCCTGCCTATTTTGCTCCTGCTCCTGCATCTTGTATGCCTATTTTTTACGATGCGGGATAATAGCGGCAGGGGACAGAGCAAAAAGGCCCTCGACATCATCTTTTGGCTTGTCCCGCTGACGTCCCTCTTCTCCAACGGGCTGGTCTACGCGGCGGCGTTTGGGAGGACTTTTGATTTCTCCATACTCTTGCCCCTGTCGCTGGGTATCACATTCATATTTGTCGGCAACTACCTCCCCAAAGTCAAGCAGAACATGACGCTGGGCATAAAAGTCTCCTGGACGCTGAGCAACGAGGAGAACTGGAACAGGACCCACAGACTGGCTGGAAAGGTGTGGGTCATCTGCGGCATCGTGAGCCTATTCTCCATCTTCCTGCCGGGAGAGGCGCTGATACCCGTCTCCTTGTGTATTGCCGTGGCGGCGGCGGGCATTCCGATCGTGTACTCCTACTGCATCTATAAAAAACATCAAAAAGAGGGCGTCGAGTATGGCGCCATGCCGGGCGGTAAGTCGGGGAAGATGGCCGGCATAATATCAGCTTTTGTGGTGGTAATTATCCTCGTGAGCGTTACGGTGCTCATGTTTACCGGCGACATCGAGGTCAGCTGCGGGGACTCAGCTTTTAAAATAGAGACGGCCTACTGGCCGGATATGGAAGTCGATTACTCCAAGATCGAGAGCATCGCGTACCGTGATGACTTAGACGTGGGCACGCGCACAAACGGATTTGGTTCCGCGAGGCTCCTGATGGGGACTTTCCGAAACGATGAGTTCGGCTCCTACACACTCTACGCCTACGCGGCGGCAAAGGAACATATCGTCTTGGAAATCGGCGGCAAGACGCTGGTCATAGGGATGGGAGATACCGGCGAGACGCGGGAGCTCTATAAATTGCTCCAGGCAAAGATCGAGAAATAAAAAAACGGGAAGGTACGGTTTTAAGGCTGTACCTTCCCATTTTATTTGTTGTGTTATCAGGTCACTTCGCTCTTTAGGGCGTCTATGGGGTTATCCCGTTTCACCGCGCTCATGGAGTACATCATAGTGGCGAAGACCACCAGGAAGACGCTGCCCACGGCGATGGCCACCGCCCCCCAGGGGAGGTAGAAACCTATCTCATACCCCTGGCTCACGGAGAGGAAGATGAGGTATGTGACGGCGAAGGCCACCGGTATGCCGAAAATCAGCGATTTGGTCCCGTAGAGCAGGCACTCGAAGTTCATCATCTTGTTGAGCCCCCGCCGCGTCATCCCAACGGAGCGGAGCATGGCGAACTCCCGGCGGCGCATGAGGACGTTTGTGGAGATGGTGTTGAAGACGTTGGCGGCCGAGATGAGGGATATGAGCGTTATGAACCCGTAGGATATGACCTCCACCACCATGACGATATTTCTCGAACTCTCGTCCAGGGAGTAGACGTCGTCAAGTCCGCCGGTGGGGTAGTGGTTATCCTCCAGGATATCCATCATGGAGTCGTAGGCCGCCTCGTGGTCGCCGGTGGTGAAGTAGATGTTCTCGTCGTACTCCGAGGCGATACCGAGGAAGGTGTCCATGGGCATGATGATGTACATCTCCAAGGAGCCGGAGTATTTTAGGCCCATGGGCCGCTCGGCGGCCACGCACCCCACGGGGACGGTGTGGTGCGTCATGCAGCAGCGGTCGTACTCCTCGCCAAACTCCTCCGGCGTCAGATCGTCGATGTCCGTGCGGCTGTAGAACTCCTCGACCTTCTCCTTGTCGGCGCAGCCGAAACTGAACTCCTCAAGGTCGTCCCGGAGGATATTCACGGTCTCGACCCGCTGGCTCTGCTCGTTGAAGAACCCGAAGGTGGCGCAGCAAATGACCTTGCCGGTGCCGATGTAGTCCTCCGCGTCAACGCCGATCTCCCGGCAGTAGGCGGCGAAGGATCGCTCGTCCAGGCCCGCTATGCGGGGGTAAACATTGTCGTAGACCATCTCGCCGTCGGAGTTTGGTTCCATGGCGCCGCCGAGGTCCCCAAGGAACTCATCTGAGAGCGCGTCCGCGGTGAGGCCGTCCACGGAGACGTTCACGGACCTTATGAGTGTGCCCTCCTTGACGCTCTCGGCACCCCTCAGTGCCTGGAGGACATCCTCCATCGCGGGCCTTATGTCAGTCTCCTCGCCGTCGCTGGTGGAGAGGAGGGGGCTATACCGTATCTCATAGTCCCTGGGGACAAAGACGCCGGAGGCGGAGTCCACAAGGTACCGGCAGAAGGAGCTCGCGGAGATGAAGAGCACCACCGATAGGAAGAGGGACATCACCGTCGCCCTGTAGCGGCGGCGGTTCCGCTTAAAGTGCTTGCTGGCTATGGCGCCCTCGATGCCGAAGAATTTGTAGGTGAGGGGGGAGACCTTCACCTCCCGGGGTTTAATGGAGATATCCGCGCTCTGCCGTATGGCCTCTATGGCCGTTATCTTCGTGGCCCTCCTGGAGGGGATCCAGGCGGAGATGAGGACGGTCACGAACCCTATCGCCGCGGCCAGGAGGACTGCGGTGAGCGTGGGGTGCATGGAGAGCACGGCGCTGCTGCGGTCATAGAGGGACTCGCCCAGCGTGTCGCCGATGAAGTGGAAGGTGATGGTCATGCCGAGTATCCCCGAGAGCACCCCCAGGGGTATCCCCACGGCGGAGAGGATCGCGGCCTCCCGGTAGACCATGTGCCTGAGCTGTCTCTTCGTGGCGCCCACTGATCTGAGGAGCCCATATTGTTTCGTGCGCTCCGCCACGGATATGGAGAAGGCATTGTATATGAGCGACACCGAGCCGAACATTATGAGCGCTATGAGAATAGCCGCCAGACCCCAGAGTACCCGGTAGAAGGAGGCGTACCGCACCGTGCCCAGGGTCATTAGATAATCCCGGTTGTCGGTGGAGTCGTACTTCCCCCCGGCGAAACTCTGCTGGAAGTCAAAGGTGTCCGCGGGGTCCTGTAGGAGACAGTAGCCGTCATAAGCTGGCGCGGGGTCGCTTGGGTCGGGGACCGTGAAACAGATGTAGGCGGGGTTCTCGTAATTCTCCACCGTGGGCCTCGAGCAGTAGCCCACCAGGGTATAGGTGCGCGTCACCCTGGGGGAGAAGCGCTCACTCTCAGGGGAGAGCATGTCGAACCGCCCCAGCTCCTCGCCGTCATCGAGCCGGGAGCCCAGCTCCAGGGTTATCTCGCTGCCCAGGGGCAGTTCCTCATGTTCCGGGAAGACGCCGCCGAATATGGCGTTCTCGGAGAGGAGTATCTCGCCGGGGTTCTCCGGCAGGCGGCCCTCGGTCACCTCAATGGGGATGCGGTCGTAGTATGTCTCATCCCCGGAGAGGATGTAGAGATAGGGGACGGTGTTGTCATTGAGCGCGTCCACCCCGGGGAGGCGGGCGTAGCCCTCCACCCCCGCAAAGGCCACGGACTCCACCTGCGGGTCGCCGGCCAGGAGTGCCGCGTCCTCCGGCTCCATGGAGTAAAACGCCGCGTGCCAGAGGCCGTCTGTGCTTATCATCACGTCCTGGAGGTACTTTTGAAAGCTGGAGACGCTGGTGGTGACGGCCGTCACCATCGCGGCGGAGAGGACGATGCCTATGATCGTGACGATGGTACGGACCTTATTTTTGATGAGTGTCTTTAATGTCACCCTGGTGAAGATGTTCATTTCCTCAGCACCTCATCCCGGGTGATCCGCCCGTCCTCTATGGCGATTATCCTGTCCGCCTGGAGGGCTATGTTCTCGTCGTGGGTTATGACTATGAGCGTCTGGTCGTACTTCTTGTTGGAGAGCCGCAGGAGGTCCACTATCTCCTGACTGTTATTGGAGTCAAGGTTCCCCGTGGGCTCGTCGGCCAGGACCACCGCCGGGGCGTTCATCAATGCGCGGCCAATGGAGACCCGCTGCTGCTGTCCGCCGGAGAGCTGATTCGGGAGATGTTTCTCCCGGCCCACGAGCCCCAGGGTGTCCAGGAGCTCCCGGAGCCGGGCCTCATTCACCTTCCGGCCATCCATCAGCACAGGCAGGGTTATGTTCTCCCGCACGTCCAGCACGGGTATGAGGTTGTAGAACTGG
This sequence comes from uncultured Oscillospiraceae bacterium, assembly GCA_947628185.1. Lineage (GTDB taxonomy): Bacteria > Bacillota > Clostridia > Oscillospirales > Oscillospiraceae > RUG626. The sequence continues at coordinate 84,168 of CANQYW010000001.1, read as the reverse complement.
TAGATGAGTCCCACCTCCCGGCGGCGGAAGATGGCCAGCTGCTCCTCGTCCTTGGCGTAGATGTCCTGGCCGTCCATGAACACCTTGCCGGACGTGGGCGTGTCCACACCGCCGAGAATGTGGAGGAGCGTGGACTTCCCCGAGCCGGAGGGGCCGATTATCGCCAAAAACTGCCCCTTCTCCACGGAGAAACTGACGCCGTCCAGCGCCCGGACTTCACTCTCGCCGGAGCCGTAGGTCTTCACGAGGTTTTCAACTCTTAGTATTTCCATACACGGATCACCTTCTTAAATAGTATGGCCATATACTAACACGTCAAGGTGACAGCCCGGTGACTTTTAAATTACAATTTAGTAATATTACTTCTCCTCCGCGTGCTCTATCTCGCGGTCCTTCACCTTATAGGCGTTTGTGTGGGCGTTTATGCTGTAGGTGTGGAGCTTATCGTAGACTATGAGCTGACTGGAGTAGAGGCCGCTGTAGCCGGAGAATACATAGCTCAGCGAGCACGCCAGGGCATAGAATATGAGCCCCTCGCCGCCAAAGAGCTCCACCGCCAGGATGGTGGAGGCTATGGGGCAGTTCACCGCCCCGCAAAATACACTGACCATCCCCACAGCCGCGGCAAAACCGGCTGGGAGACCAAGGAGCGGCCCCACCACGCAGGCGAAGGTCGCGCCCACGAAGAAGGAGGGCACCACCTCGCCGCCCTTGAAACCGGCGGAGAGCGTCACGGCGGTGAAGAGGAGTTTCATGATGAAGGCCCAGGGGAGGGCGCGGCCCTCCTCCACGGCGGCGGCGATGATGTTCATACCGGCGCCGTTGTAGTCCCGCGTCCCGGAGACCAGCGTGAGGGCGATGACGGCGCAGCCGCCCACAGCCGCCCGGACCCAGGGGTTCTTCACGTACTTCTCCGCCCCGTGCTCAAAGACGTGTATGACCTCGCAGAATAGTACGGAGACGAAGGCGCATATTATGGCAAGTCCCGCCACGCCCAGCACTGTCCCCGCCCCGAACTCCGGGACTGCCACGGCGAACCTGGTGGGTTCGACGCCCAGCGCCGTGGAGACGCCGTAGGCGGTGATGGAGGCGGCAAGGCAGGGAAGTAGGGCGGAGTGGTAGAGCATACCCACGCTCGCCACTGTCATGGCGAAGACGGTGGCGGCCATGGGCGTGCCGAAGAGCGCCGTGAAGAACGCCGCCATGCCCGCCATTGTGGCGACGCGGGTGTCAAGCTCCTCAAGTTTCAAAAGTTTCCCGGTCTCAAAGCCGATGGTGCCGCCCAGCTGCAGGGCCGCGCCCTCGCGCCCCACGGAGCCGCCGGCCAGGTGCGTCGCCACGGTGGAGATGAAGATGGAGGGTATGAGCCCCAGCTTTATGCCCCGGCCGGAGTTTACCTCCTCGATTATGCTGTCGGTGCCCACCCCCTGGGCGCCCAGGAGCTTGTAGAGCCCCACGATGCCGAGGCCCACGGCGGGCAGGGTGAAGATTATCCAGTCGTGCTCCCCCCGGAGCTCGGTGACGAAATCCACGCTTATGTGGAACGCCGACCCCAAAAGGCCGCTGAGCACCCCCACTATCACCGCCGCCAGCACCCACTTCACGGCGTCCCAGAGGAAGGTACGCCAGGACTTTATCCTCTCCAATAAACTTGTGAGCATGTCCGATCCCCCTAAATTATGTTTTTATCCTCAATAATTATACTATACAGCCGCCGCGGCGGCAAGTATATTGACAAAAGCCGGATGAAGTTATATTCTAAATTGTACATTATCGAAAAGGGGGCTTATCCATGTGGATGGTACTTATGAGCGCTATGGCCGCCCTTGTTTTGGCGGGAGCTATATACCTCGTCGCCCGTGTGCGGGGCATGATGCCGGGGCTCGCGGAGAGGGCGAAATACTCATCCTGGCTCGCGGCGGCAGCGCCCATAGCGGCGCTGGGGGCGGTACTCTATCTCGCCTTCAACGTCACCGCCATGATGGTTGTGATGCTCCACCTCATACTCTTTTGGCTCCTCGGGGACCTCATAGCGCGCATCTTTGGCGCGGCCCGGAGGAAAAAGGCGAATAGGCGCCGAACCGGCACATGCGTCATACTATTTACCCTCATCTATCTCTCCGCCGGGTGGTTTTTCGCCCACCACGTCTTTGAGACGCGCTATGAGCTCGCGACCACAAAGACTGCCCAGGACCTCAGGGTCGTGGAGATCGCGGACTCCCACATCGGCATAACGCTGGACGGCGAGGGGTTCGCCCGGCAGATGGAGAGAGTCGACGCACTGAGCCCCGATGTAGTTGTCATCGTGGGGGACTTTGTGGATGACGACACCTCCCGGGAGGACATGATAAGCGCCTGCCGGGCTCTGGGCGGGCTCCGCACGGCCTACGGCGTCTACTTCGTCTATGGGAACCACGACAACGGATACTTTAGGTACCGCAGTTTCTCAGGCGAGGAGCTGACGGCGGAGCTTGAGCGAAACGGCGTCACCATCCTCAGGGATGAGTCAGTGGACATCGGGGAGGGGTACACCATCTTAGGGAGGCTCGACCGCTCCTTCCCCGGGAGGGCCTCGGCCCGAGAGCTCATGGAGGGGACGGATGGCTCGAGGTACACCATAATGCTTGATCACCAGCCCAACGACTATGACGCAGAAATGGCCTCCGGAGCGGACCTTGTGCTCTCAGGTCACACCCACGGGGGCCATATATTCCCGGCGGGGCTCGTGGGCCTCGCCATGGGCGCGAATGATAAAGTCTACGGTCTGGAGGAGCGGGGGGACACCACCTTCATCGTCACCTCCGGGATCTCCGGGTGGGCGATACCCTTTAAGACCGGCGCAATTTCGGAGTACGTGGTGATAGACATAAAGGGCCAGGCAAAATAATCTCCACAGTCAGGGGCGCTTTTTGCGCCCCTTTTTGCCGCAGCCGCAATTACACTGGGAACAGCTCCCGCCGCAGCAGGAGCTATTTTTATTCCTGTCCCTCGCCATGTGGAAGGCGAAGGCCAGCAGGGCCACGACGAGTACGATGATGACGATATCAATAAGTTTCAAATTACTCACCTCATATTATAAGTATGAGCAATCCCCGGACTATGAGAGCGCAGATCCAGGCGATGACGCACTGCCAGACGACTATCCCCACGGCCCAGCGGGCCCCGGCCTCCCGCTTTACGGAGGCTATGGCCGCCACGCAGGGCGTGTACAGGAGGCTGAAGACCAGGAGCGCCCCGGCAGAGACCGTGTCGATGGCCGACGCCACGCCGCCCTCAAATAGCACCTCCAGGACGGAGACAACGCTCTCCTTCGCCATGAAACCGGAGATGAGGGACGTGCAGATCCGCCAGTCCCCCAGCCCCAGGGGTTTGAAGAGCGGCGCCAGGTACCCGGCTATGAGGGCCATGAGGCTCTGGGCGGAGTCCTCCACCAGGTTAAAGTGTATGTCAAAGCTCTGCAGGAACCAAACGGCCACGGTGGCTATGAGTATGACGGAGAAGGCTTTTTGCAAGAAGTCCTTGGCCTTCTCCCACATGAGCTGGAGGGTGCTCCTGGCGGAGGGCATACGGTAGTTTGGCAGTTCCATCACGAAGGGCACCGCCTCGCCCCGAAATAGCGTCTTCTTATATAGGAACGCCACAAGTATCCCCACGAGTATGCCAAGGACATAGAGCCCCGTCATTATGAACCCCCGCATGGTGGGGAAGAAGGTGGAGATGAAGAACCCATATACCGGCAGTTTCGCCGTGCAGCTCATGAATGGGGTGAGGAGTATGGTCATACGCCGGTCCCGCTTGCTGGGGAGGGTCCTCGTGGCCATGACCGCCGGCACCGTGCAGCCGAAACCTATGAGCATGGGGACGATGCTCCGCCCCGAGAGGCCGATCTTCCGCAGGAGCTTATCCATGAAGAAGGCGACCCTCGCTATGTAGCCGCTGTCCTCCAAGAGGGAGAGGAAGAAGAACATGGTGACGACGATGGGCATAAAGCTGAGAACGCTCCCCACGCCCTCGAAGATGCCGTCTATGACGAGGTCGTGGAGGACCTCGTTGACGCCGGCCCTCGTCATGGCGGCGTCGGTGACGGCGGTGAGCTTGTCTATCCCCAGCGCCATGAGGTCCTGGAGCCACGCGCCGATGACATCGAATGTGAGGTAGAAGACGAGCCCCATTATGGCCACAAACACCGGTATGGCGGTGTATTTGCCGGTGAGGATGCTGTCTAACTTCTCGCTCCTTATCCTCTCCCGGCTCTCCCGGGGCTTGTTGACGCACTCCTTTGACACGCGCTCTATGAATCCGAAACGCATGTCCGCTATGGCCGCGGCCCTGTCAAGGCCCCGTTCGGACTCCATCTGGAGCGTTATGTGCTCCAAGAGCTCCAGCTCGTTCTGGTCGAGGGAGAGCTTATCTATTATGAGTTTGTCCCCCTCGATGGCCTTGGCGGAGGCGAAACGCACCGGTATGCCGGCCTTCTCCGCGTGGTCCTCTATGAGGTGTACCACGGCGTGGAGGCACCTGTGGACCTCGCCGCCGTGGGCGTCCTTGGAGCAGAAGTCCACCTTCACCGGTTTCTCCTGGTACTTCGCCACGTGGAGGGCGTGGGTCACCAGCTCCTCAATGCCCTGGTTCTTGGCGGCGGATATGGGCACCACCGGCACACCCAGGGCCCGCTCCATGGCGTTCACGTCTATGGAGCCGCCGTTCCCGGTGAGCTCGTCCATCATATTGAGGGCCACCACCATGGGCCTGTCCATCTCCAGGAGCTGCATCGTGAGATAGAGGTTCCGCTCTATGTTCGTGGCGTCCACTATGTTTATTATGGCGTCGGGCTTTGAGCTCAGGACAAAATCCCTGGAGACAAGCTCCTCGCTGGAGTAGGGGGACATGGAGTAGATCCCCGGTAGGTCGGTTATGGACGTCTCCGGGTGTCCAAGTATCGCCCCGTCCTTCCTGTCCACCGTGACGCCCGGGAAGTTCCCCACGTGCTGATTTGCCCCGGTGAGGCGGTTAAAGAGCGTCGTCTTCCCGCAGTTCTGGTTGCCGACTAAGGCGAAGGTCAGGACGTGCCCCTCCGGGAGGGGTGTCTCCGACTCCTTCACGTGGTGTATGCCCGGCTCGCCGAGATACGGGTGGGCGACGGGCTTTTTCTTCTCCCGCCTCGCGGGGGACTGGGCCTCGGTCTCCACAGGCGTCACGTCGATCCTCGCGGCGTCGTCAAGGCGCAAGGTGAGTTCGTACCCGTGGATCCTCAGCTCCACCGGGTCGCCCATGGGGGCAAATTTCACCACCGTCACCACGGCCCCGGGTATGACGCCCATGTCGAGGAAGTGCTGCCGCAGGGCGCCGTCGCCGCCCACGGAGTCTATTTTACCGCTCTCGCCAATTTTTAGATCTCTTATAGTCATAAAATCTCATCCCTCTTTTTTACGTGGATAGAATAGACCTCTTTCGTTAAAAAGTCAATAGTTCTATGGATTTAGCTTAGATTTACTTTGCCGGACCCGGCGTTCACGAAATCTTAAAGGGCCCCAATATTGCATTTTACCCTGTGATGTGGTATAAAGGTAGTATAGACAAACGGGATAGAGGTAGAAAAATGGATACTGAGACAAAAAAAGCGCCCCCGCGGAATAGCCGGGGGCCCGGGGACAGGCGGACGGCGCTGCGCCTCGCGGCGTTCGTCGTCCTATTCGCCGTCGCCGCGGCGGTGGTGTTCTACATAGGCTCCAGGAGGTCGAGACCAGTGGATCTCAACCCCTCCGGGGACTACAGCGGCCACATCGTGGCCCTGGATGCGGGCCACGGGGGCGTACAGCCGGGGTGTGAGTTCGGCGGCGTCATGGAGAAGGAGATCACCCTCGCGGTGACGGAGAAGATAGAGGCGGGACTCAAAGATCTCGGCGTCACCGTTGTACTTGTGAGAGACGGGGACGTGGACGTGGAGCTCGCCGACCGGTGCCGGATAGCGAACGAGGCCGGCGCGGAGCTTTTTGTCAGCATACACTGCAATTCCTTCACGGACGACCTCTCCGTCAGCGGCTTTGAGGGGTACTTCTATTCGAGCTCCAAGGGCCAGCGCCTCGCCACGCTCATATTGAAGGCCGCCGAGGCCAACTCCATAAAGGTCCGCAGCGTCCGGGAGGAGAACTTCCAGGTCCTCCGGGAGACAACTATGCCGGCGGCGCTGATGGAGATAGGTTTCATGTCCAACGACGCCGAGCGGGAGAAACTTCAGGACCCGGACTACCAGCAGCGGGTGGCGGACTCCGTGGTGGCGGGGATAATCGCCATGATCGACGATTGAGCGGGAGAGACGCGATGGAGAGCGTACGCGGGAATATAATAGATTACGCCCGGACCGCCTACGGCGTTGAGCCCGACAGGCCCTTCGCCACGGCCACGGCCTATGAGGTTCTCCGCCACACGGGCAACAGGAAGTGGTTCGCCCTCTTTATGGACGTCCCCAGGTCCCGCCTGGGACTTCCGGGGGAGGAGAGGGTGGATATCCTGAACCTAAAGTGCGACCCGGTCCTCGCGGCGTCGGTGCGGGACGGCATCGGCATATTCCCCGGCTACCACATGAACCGGGCCAGCTGGATAACCGTCCTTCTGGACAGTACGGTCCCCGAGGCGGACATCCGCGCCCTCCTCGGCGTGAGCTACGAGCTCACCCGGGCGAAACCCAGGCCCCAGAGGGGCGTACCCAGGATAACGAGCTGGCTCATACCGGCGAACCCCAAGTTTTATGACATCGACACCGAGATCGCGGAGAGCGCCGACAAGGTGATCCGCTGGAAACAGAGCAGTAATGTGGCGGTGGGCGACACGGTGTATATCTACGAGGCCGCGCCCGTCTCCGCCGTAAAGTATAAGTGCCGCGCCCTGGAGGTGAACATCCCCTATGAGTACGCGGACGAGAACGTCTCCATGTCCAGGGTGATGCGCCTGGAGGTGCTGGAGATCTACGACGGGCCCCAAATAGGCCGGGACGTCCTCGCCCGCCACGGCGTCCGGGCCGTCCGGGGACCCAGGAGCATGCCCAGCGGCCTCGAGCGGGAGATAGCCCTCATGTACAGGGCGGCGGATCGAAAGCCATCGGGACGCGATGGTGAACTTTAATGAATACTTAATGATTTAAAAAAGCCAAATTAATGGGAATTATAGTATAATAGCTCCAACGTCCAAATCTTCTCACGGAGGATCACATATGAGCTTTATACTCGAATTTCTAAAACACCCCAGGCGCATAGGCGCTGTGGCACCCAGCGGCCGGCTGCTCGCCAGGGCCATGACAAGCCCCATAGATTTTGACTCGGCGAAGGTCATAGTTGAGTACGGTCCCGGCACAGGCGCCTTCACCAGGGAACTCATAGCCCGGAGGAGGCCCGGTACGGTCCTCGTGCTCATAGAGCAGAACGAGACTTTTTTCGCCGCCCTCCAGGAGCGGTACGCCGGCGCGGGGGACGTGTACCTCATCAACGGCACCGCCGCCGACGTCAACGAACACCTCGCAAGACTCGGGCTCAAGGGGGCGGATTATATACTCTCCGGGCTGCCTTTTTCCTCCCTGCCCGCTGAGACATCCGAGCTCATTCTGGGTGCCACCAGGAGGGCCATCGGCGGGGGCGTCTTCGTGACGTTCCAGTACACCCTCATGAAGGAGGAACTTCTGAAACGGCACTTCAGGGTCGTGACGAGGACCTGGGTGAGTTTCAATATCCCTCCCGCGTTCGTCTTTGTGATGCGGAATGGGGGCGGGGACCACTCATAATATTTATATCAATGGAGGCCGGACATATGGCTGACATATTGGACTACATCGCCTGGCGGGGCGACATCACCATCGACACCGACGGTTTCAACGAGGTGGACGGGGCGGTCCTCGCCAGGTTCGCCTATATCCCATTTGAATACTTTAAAAATCCCCTCCCGGAGGGACCTGTTACGGTCCGGGAGCTGGCGGAACTGGCGCTGGGGGACGAGAGCCTCCGGGAGAACGAGCGGTGGAAACTCTCCGACGACGTGCTCCTGGCGGAGATGGCCGGCAGCCGGAGATTTGGCCCTCTCCGGGCGTCGTTTTTCGCGAATAAGCTCGATAGCGCCCTGGAGACGCAGTTCGCCGCCGTGACGCTGGAGCTCTCCGACGGGCGTCACGCCGTCCTATTCCGGGGGACGGACAACACCCTCGTGGGATGGAAAGAGGACCTAAATATGTCCTACATGTTCCCCATACCCGGTCAGATAATGGCGAAGGATTACCTCACCGAGGTCTCGCACATCATTAAGGGCTCAATCATCATCTGCGGCCACTCAAAGGGCGGGAACCTGGCGGTGTACGCCGGGGCCTTCTGCGGGGAGGATATATCTGGGCGGATAGAGGCTATTTATAACTATGACGGCCCCGGTTTCTATGAGGAGGTACTGAGCTCCGAGGGGTACGGCAGGATTTATCCGAAGGTCAGGACCTTCGTCCCCCAGTTCTCGGTGGTGGGGATGCTCCTTGGGAGAGAGGAGGAGTCCGCCGTGGTGCACAGCACCAAGAGCGGACTCCATCAGCACGATATATACACTTGGGAGGTCCGTGGTCCCCGGTTCGTACACCTGGGCACAGTCACCGGCGGCAGCCGGTTCGTGGACTCCGCGGTAAAGGGCTGGATATCCGAGATGACGCCCGAGCAGTTCGAGCGTTTCGCCGGCGCCATCTACTCTGTCCTCTCCGAGACGAACGCCGTGACACTCCACGAGATGCGCGAGAACTGGTTCGACTCCGCCAAGAGCATGGTCCACTCCATCGGCGGCATGGACCCCGATACCCGTGAGGCGGCGATAGAGGCCATAAAACTCCTCCTGCGCAACGCCGGTAGGGAGGCGAAGGAGAAGTACGCGGAGCCGCTCATCGAGAGGGCCTCCCGCCGCGACACTGAGAAAGCCTAATCAAGCGTTCAGGATCTGGAAAATATAGAACTTTAAGTAGTAGGAGTCCTCCGCGCCCCAGAGTATGGGGTGGTCCGGGGACTGGGTGCGGAACTCCACCTGTCTCAGGCGCTTGCGGGTGTCCCTCGCCGCCTGGGCGATGGCCCCGGCGAAGAGCTCGGGGGTCATGAAGTGGGAGCAGGAGCAGGTGGCCAGGAACCCGCCCTCCCGGACTATCCTCATGGCCCGCTGGTTTATCTCCCGGTAGCCCCTGACGGCGTTCTTGACGGAGCTGCGGGACTTCGTGAAGGCCGGGGGGTCGAGAATTATGACGTCAAACTCCTCGCCCCTCCGCTCAAGCTCCGGCAGCAGTTCAAAGACGTCCGCGCATATAAACTCAGCGTTTGTGAGGCCGTTGAGGGCGGCGTTCTCCGCCGCCTGCGCTACGCCGAGCTCCGAGGCGTCCACCCCGATGACACGCGCCGCGCCGGCCGCGGCGGCGTTGAGGGCGAAGGCGCCGGTGTGGGTGAAACAGTCGAGCACCCTGGCACCCTGGCACATGGGACGGATGGCGCGGCGGTTATACTTTTGATCAAGGAAGAACCCGGTCTTTTGCCCCTCGGCCACGTCCACCATGAACCTGACGCCGTTCTCAACTATCTCCACCTTAGTATCAAAGGGCTCACTCAGAAAACCCTTGGTGCGGGCGAGGCCCTCCTGCTCCCGGACCTTGGCGTCGCTGCGCTCATATATGCCGCGGACGGATATGCCGTCCCCCGAGAGCACATCGAGGAGACATTCGAGGATCAGGGGCTTTAGTCTCTCTATCCCTAAGGAGAGCGACTGCACCACAAGCACGTCGCTAAACTTGTCCACCACGAGGCCCGGCAGAAGATCCGCCTCGCCGAAGATAATTCGGCAGCTGGAGGTGTCCACCGTGCGTTTCCTATACTCCCAGGCCGCCCGGACGCGGGAGAGGATGAACTCCCGGTCTATGACCGCCCCGGGGTCCCGGGTCAGCATACGTACGGTGAGTTTTGAACGCCTATTTATAAATCCCTGCCCCAGGGCGTAGCCGTTGTGGGCGGTGACGGCCACGATGTCCCCGTCGGCGGGGTCCCCGGTTATGGAGTCTATCTCGTTATCGTATATCCAGGGCCCGCCGGCGCTGAGCGCGCGGCCCTCGCCCTTCTTTAATGTCACATTCCCTGTCGGCATGAATATGCACCTCTCGCAAAGTTTTTGTGCCGCGCTATTTTTTTTCGGCATGGGACGATTATAACATACTTGCGTCGCGATTTGAAGTGCCGGATAGGCGGCGCAAAAAATTAAAATAACAAGTATATGGACAAATATAGACAGAATATGCTGTTATCACGTAGAATGATTGGTGGTGTCGCATATTCTGTCTTTAACTTTTGCCGCTCTGCTCTCATATCCGTTTTTACTGCTGCGGGTGACGAACACCGCGGGCTCGTTCCCGAGACCCCTGACGGCCCAGGAGGAGCGGGAGTACCTTGACCGGGCCGCCGCCGGCGACGAGGAGGCGCGGGGGATACTGATAGAGCGCAACCTGAGATTGGTCGCCCATATAATAAAGAAGTACTACACGAAGACCCGGGACCAGGACGACCTCATCTCCATAGGTACCATCGGGCTCATAAAGGGCATATCCACATATAGGCCCGACAAGGGCGTGAGGCTCGCCACCTACGCCAGCCGCTGCATCGAGAACGAGATACTCATGTACTTCCGCCGGGAGAAGAAGTCCGCGGGGGACCTCTCGCTATCCGACTCCATAGACGCCGACGGGGACGGCAACAGCCTCTCCCTCATGGATGTGGTATGCGCGGAGGACGATGTCTTCGAGCGCCTGAGTTCCCAGGAGATATACATGCAGCTGCGCGGTTACGTCCGGGACATACTGGACCCCAGGGAGCGGGAGATAATCACCGCCCGGTACGGCCTCGGCGGGCGCAAGCGCCTGACCCAGCGGGAGACGGCGGAGGCCATGGGCATCTCCAGGTCCTACGTCTCCCGGATAGAGAAACGCGCCCTTGAGAAACTGCGAAATAAGCTTGAGGAGGGGGAGGGCCTTTGATATTTTGCCCTGACCGGCAGATGCGCAAAATAGTACTTCCATTTTTGAGAATTATCGTTTATAATTGAGTGTGAACAAGAATATTCACAAGGAGGTACATAGATGCCGGTGCAGGATATGGCAAATGACGCCATAGAGAAGATCGAGGAGGTCACGGGTCTTGACCCCACCATGGCCACGATAGCCCTCATAGTGCTGGTGGTCCTCGCGGTGTTCATCTTCACGAAACCTCTGAGATTCATGATCAAAGTGGCGATCAACACCGTGGTGGGGATAGTCGCCATGGTGCTCATAAATAAGTATGGGGCGCAGTACGGGCTCAATATTGACGTGACCTGGTTCAGCGCGGGGGTCACGGGGATACTCGGCATCCCGGGTGTGGCGCTGCTGCTGGTGCTTAAATGGATGGGACTCATGTGAGGAGGGCCCTCATCTCCGGGGCCTCCCGGGGCATCGGCGCCGCTTGCGCGAGGGCCCTTGCGGCGGCGGGTTGCCGCGTGGCGGTAAACTACTTCGCAAGCCGCGATAGGGCGGAGGCCCTGGCCTCGGAGATCGGGGGTGGGGCGTACATGGCGGACGTCTCCGATCGCGCGGCGGTGGAGAGACTATATCGTGAGGTCGGGGACGTGGATATCCTCGTGGTGAACGCGGGGGTAGCCCTCCAGAAACTTTTCACGGACACCACCCCCGAGGACTGGCGGCGCGTTTTCGCCGTGAACGTGGACGGGGCGTATAACCTCATCGAGGGCGCTTTGCCCCACATGATACACGAGAAGTGGGGGAGGATAGTCATCGTCTCCTCCGTCTGGGGACTGCGCGGCGCCTCCTGCGAGGTGGCCTACTCCGCCTCCAAGGCGGCGCTCATTGGTCTCACAAAGGCCCTCGCAAAGGAGCTGGGCCCCTCCGGCATAACCGTCAATTGCGTGGCGCCCGGCGTCATCGACACCGACATGAACTCAATCCTCACGCCCGAGACGATGGAGGAGCTGCGGGAGGAGACGCCCATCTGCCGCGTAGGGGAGCCCTCGGACGTGGCAGCCGCCGTGCGGTTCCTCTGCTCCGAGGAGGCCGCGTTCATAACGGGCCAGGTGCTGGGCGTGGACGGCGGTTTCGCGGTATAAAAGAGTATAAATTATGGCGGGGGATCCTTGGGTGGTCCCCCGCCTCAGTTTTGGACAGGTCAATATAGTGGATACTTGGCGCAGAGGGCGTTCACGCGCTCCTTTGTGCTCTCGGCGGTGGCGGGGTAGTCCGCGGCGGTGTCGGCGATGAGATCCGCCACCTCCCGCATGTCCTCCTCCCGGAAACCCCTCGTTGTGACGGCGGGGGTGCCCAGGCGTATGCCACTGGTGACGAAGGGTTTCTCCGGGTCGTTGGGGATGGCGTTCTTGTTGACGGTGATATACACGGTGTCGAGGCGGCGCTCCAGCTCCTTGCCGGTGACGCCCGTACCCCTGAGGTCCGCCAGCATCAGGTGGTTGTCCGTCCCGCCGGAGACGAGATCGATCCCCCGGTCGAGGAGCCCCTGGGCCAGGGCGGCGGCGTTCTTAACTATCTGGTGCTGGTAGTCCTTGAAGTCCCGAGTCAGCGCCTCGCCGAAACAGACGGCCTTGGCGGCAATTATGTGCATGAGTGGGCCGCCCTGGGTGCCGGGGAAGATGGCCTTGTTCATGAGCTTGCCAATCTCCGGGTCCCTCGAGAGGATGAGTCCGCCCCTGGGTCCCCGGAGGGTCTTGTGGGTGGTGGATGTCACCACGTCGCAGTAGGGGACGGGGTTCTGATGCTCACCGGCGGCCACGAGCCCCGCGATGTGCGCCATGTCCACCATGAGGTACGCGCCGGAGGCGTCGGCGATCTCACGGAATTTTGCGAAGTCTATGGCCCTCGGATACGCGGAGGCGCCGGCCACGATGAGCTTGGGCCGGACGCGCAGCGCGGTCTCCAGGACGGCGTCATAGTCTATCCTGCCGGTCTCGGCGGAGACGCCGTAGGGGACGAAGTTAAAATACTTGCCGGAGAGGTTGACCGGGGAGCCGTGGGTGAGGTGTCCGCCTTCCGCGAGACTCATCCCCATGACGGTGTCGCCCGGGGTGAGGAGCGCGAAGTAGACGGCGGTGTTGGCCTGCGCGCCGGAGTGGGGCTGAACGTTGGCGTAAGCGGCGCCGAAGAGCTCCTTGGCCCGCTCGATGGCCAGGTTCTCCACGATGTCCACGTACTCACAGCCGCCGTAATAGCGCTTGCCGGGGTAGCCCTCGGCGTACTTATTTGTGAGCACGCTGCCCATGGCGGCCATGACTGCCGGGGAGACGTAGTTTTCAGACGCTATGAGCTCGATGTTGCGTTTCTGACGTCCCAACTCCAATTTCATGGCGCCGGCCACGGCGGGGTCAAGATTCGCGAGGTATCCGATGGAGTCCATAAGATCGCTGTACATAAATTCCTCCCGTATATAAAATTATTTTCTGAACATTATGATCCCCAGGGTCTTAGGTCCGCAGTGGTTGGATATGGTGCATCCTGCCTTTGCCCGGATGATCTCACCAAATCCAAAGTGTCGCCTGACCTCGGCCTCGGCCTCGTCGAGGAACTCCTCCGTGAACCCCTCAGAGCTCACGATGAAGGCCCGCCTGGGGTCGATGTTCTCCGGGCGCGCCAGCCTGTCGGAGAGGTACTTGAGGACGACCTTCTCAATGACGCCCCTGTACTTCTTGCCCACGTCCATCTTGCCGTCCTTGAGCTCTATGCAGGGCTTGAGGGAGAGAAGGTTCGCCCCCAGGGCCACCAGGGGACTGCACCTTCCGCCGGCGCGGAGATAGTCGAGGGTGTCGATGACGAAACTCGTGTCCACCTTGTCCCGGAGGGCGCAGACGGCGTCAAATATCTCCTGGGCGTCATGCCCAGCAGCCGCCATCTCCACCGCCGTGAGGACCAGCAGCGATATCCCAGCGGAGAGGTTCAGGGAGTCCACCACGAATACGTTCCCCAGTTCCTCCCCGACTATGGTGGCGTTCTGGAAACACGCCGACATGCTGGCGCTTATGGTGAAGTGTATGATGGCGTCATACTCGCGCCTGAACTCGGTGAAACGCTCAAGGTAGTCCGCCACGTTCACAGCCGCGGTGCTGCCCAGCTTGCCACCTCGGGCCACGTGGTCAAAAATGTCCTGGGGAGTTATCTCCAGCGCGTCCTTGTAGGCCCTGCCGTCTATGATGACGCTCAAAGGGAATATCTCCACGTTGTACTTCTCCGCCAGCTCCCGGGGCAGGTCGCAGGTGCTGTCGGCGGTTATCTTCACTCGCATATTGATGACCTCCAAACTGAGATAGGTTACCAAGTAAATATTAACACAGTATGAGGAAAAAAGTAATACCCCATATAGACAAATTTCACCCGGTGTGTTCGATAAATGCTGTTAATTTGCGGCGGCAGGAGGGCGGGAATTCCGGCGCGGGCGCTATTTCGTCCGTTTTTGCAGGATAAAAATATGTTTTCTCTATATCTTTTTTTGTACAATTGTGCTATAATAACACCAACATGCGGGAGTGTTTTGACCGCAATTTAACGAACTTAGGAGGTATAACATGGCTGATTTTAGTTTGAAGGGCAAGGTAGCCCTCATCACAGGCGCATCGTACGGCATCGGTTTTGCCATAGCGAAGGCTATGTCCGCCGCTGGGGCGACCATAGTTTTCAACGACATAAAGCAGGAGCTTGTGGACAAGGGTCTCGCCGCCTATGAGGCGGAGGGGATCAAGGCCCACGGGTACGTCTGCGACGTCACCAATGAGGAGGCCGTGGCGGAGCTCGTCAGGCGCGTCACCGAGGAGGTCGGCCACATCAATATCCTCGTCAACAACGCCGGCATCATCATGCGCATCCCCATGACCGAGATGACCGCGGCCCAGTTCCGCAAGGTCATTGATATCGACCTCAACGGTCCCTTCATCATGTCCAAGGCCGTCATCCCCGACATGATCGAGCAGGGCGGCGGCAAGATCATCAACATCTGCTCCATGATGAGCGAGCTTGGGCGCGAGACCGTCTCCGCCTACGCCGCTGCCAAGGGCGGACTCAAGATGCTCACCCGCAACATCGCCTCTGAGTACGGCCAGTACAACATCCAGTGCAACGGCATCGGCCCCGGCTACATAGCCACCCCCCAGACGGCCCCCCTGCGTGAGCCCCGTCCGGACGGCACCCGCCATCCCTTCGACCAGTTCATCCTGGCCAAGACCCCCGCTGGACGTTGGGGCGAGGCCGCGGACCTGGGCGGCCCCGCCGTGTTCCTGGCGTCCTCCGCGTCCGACTTCGTCAACGGCCACATCCTCTATGTGGACGGCGGCATCCTCGCCTACATCGGCCGCCAGCCTGACGGAGAATGATCCAAACCGAATACAAAAAAGATGCCCCTGCCGCTCCGGCAGGGGTGCCTTTTTACGATTTATAGTAGAAAATTGACGAGCATTGTGTTATAATAGCTGGGAACGTCGATCCCGTTGACGAATATTGACCAGGAACGGTTGTGTTATTATGTCAGAGGACAATACTTTTAACAGCAATTATACCCCGGAACTGCCCTATTTCGCGAACCGCGAGCTCAGTTGGCTGCAATTTAACAAGCGCGTCCTGGAGGAGGCGCAGGACCAGGGGAACCCGCTATGCGAGAGGTTAAATTTTCTCTCGATATTCCAATCGAACCTTGACGAGTTCTACATGGTGCGGGTGGGGACGCTCCTCGACACCATCGGGGAGGGTGTCACGGACAACAAGATGGGGCTCACCAGCGCCCAGCAGATATCGCCGGTGCTGGAGCGCACCAGGGAGCTCATGGGCGAGCGGGACGCTGCCTACAGGGAGCTCATGACCCAGCTGCGGGGGTACGGCCTTGACATCGTGAGGTTCGGGAGCCTCCAGGACAAGACCCAGGCCCAGCTTGAGAAGTACTTCCTCTCGGACGTGATGCCGCTACTGTCACCCCAGATAATAGCGCGGAAACAGCCCTTCCCGTTTTTGAAGAATAAGGGCATCTACGCCGTGGCGAAACTCACCACCAAGAACGGCAGTTCCCGCCTGGGGCTGGTCCCCTGCGGCGACAGCGCCCTCAGGAGGCTCGTGCCCATCCCGGGGGAGGGACTCTCCTTCATCCTGATGGAGGACCTGATCCGGCAGTTCCTGCCGAAGATATTCGATAGGTACAAGGTGGAGAGCTCGATGCTCATACGCCTCGTCCGCAATGCTGACATAAACGTGGAGGACACGGCCTCCGACGCCGACGGCATGAGCGCCGAGGACTACCGCAGGAGCCTGGAGAAGATAATCCGCCGCCGCACGCGCCTCTCGCCGGTGCGCCTCGACTTCAGGGGCAAGGCGGATCTGGAGGTGCTCTCGGCCCTCAGGCATTACCTCGGTATGCAAAAGAGGTTCACATTCCAGAGCACGATACCGCTGGATCTCTCCTTTATGGGCTTTTTGCGGGACGTTCTGAGGGATAAGACGGAGCTCTTCTTCCCGCGCCGCGTCCCCCAGCCCTCCGCCAGTGTGGACCCCCAGGAGAGCATGACGGAGCAGGTGCGCCGGAGGGACATACTGCTCTCCTACCCCTATGAGAGCCTGCGGCCCTTCCAGCGGCTCCTCCACGAGGCGGGTCAGGACCCGGAGGTGGTGTCAATAAAGATGACGCTCTACCGGGTGGCCCACAACAGCAAGATAGTCGAGGAGCTGGTGGACGCCGCCGAGAACGGCAAGGAGGTGGTGGTGCTGGTGGAGCTCCGGGCCAGGTTCGACGAGGAGAACAACATCGGCTGGTCGAGGGTCCTGGAGCAGGCTGGCTGCCGGGTGATATACGGCCTTGACAGGATGAAGGTACACTCAAAACTGCTCCTCATCACGAGAAAGCGGGGGGAGGAGATAGAGTATATTACCCAGATAGGCACCGGCAATTACAACGAGGACACCATGAAACTCTATACCGACCTCTCCCTCATGACGGCCTCAAAGGAGATAGGCGCCGAGGCGGCGCGGGTCTTCAACTGCCTCTCCATGGCGGAGGTGGTGGAGGACACAAAGCACCTGCTGGTGGCCCCCGCGTGCCTCAGGACCAGGATATTTGAGATGATAGAGTGGGAGATAGAGTTCGCCAGGGCCGGGGGCAGCGCGTATCTGGGCTTTAAGCTAAACGGCCTCACGGACAAGGGGCTCATCGAAAAACTCTCCGAGGCCTCCCGGGCGGGGGTGAAGATAGACCTACTGGTGCGGGGCATATGCTGTCTCATACCCGGTGTGCCGGGGGCCACGGAGAACATAAATGTCTACAGCATAGTGGGGCGCTTTTTGGAGCACTCCCGTATATACATCATAGGCGAAGGGGATAGGCGGCGGGTCTACATATCCTCCGCGGACTTCATGACCCGCAACACCATGCGCCGGGTGGAGGTGGCGGCGCCCATATACGACCCCGACATCCGGGAGAGGATAGAGGGCATGTTCTTTGCCCAGCTCCGGGACAACGTGAAACTCCGCCGCCAGGGCCCGGATGGTCTCTACACCCACGTGGAGTGCCAGGGGGAGCCCTTCAACAGCCAGGAGGCGTTCTTTGAGCAGGCCTATGAGAACCGCAAGAAACCCATATCGCCCGCGCCTGAGACGAGAGAGCCTGACGTGAAGGAGCAGGACGCGAGAGAGCCAAATAAGCAAGAACCCGATAAGAAAGAGCCCGGCATGAAACCCGCCGGGACCGGGGATACCAAGAGGGCTGAGATGCCCAATGTCAAGGAGAGAGCCGAGACCAAGGCAAAGCCCGGGAGCGAGGAGAGCCCCGCTGTCTACAGGATACTCGCGAAGGTACTGGGCCTGAGAGGATAGGAGGCGGTTTATGAACAAGAGGACTATCGCCGCCATAGCGCTTTTGGCGGCCATAGTGATAATTGCCGTGGCGGTGCTGGCGCTGGTGTTCGTCCCGGAGAGACCAGGGGATGACGCGCAGGCCCCGGGCCCCGACGCCGCGCCGCCGGATAGTCCCGAGGGATACGTCCTCCAGGTGACGCCGCCGATGATAGCCACGAACGTGGGCGCCACGGTGACGCTCACCGCCTCGGCCACGCTGGACGGCCGCGAGATCGTCCCGGGGCGGGACGGGCTCATATGGTGGCGGCTCGACACCAGCGGCGAGCACAGCGATGGGAATACGGACGCCGTGTACCTGGCGGACGACACGGGCCAGTCAAGGACCGTGGACGTGACTCTCCCCTCCGCCGGTACCTACTACATGGCGGCGGAACTCATGGTGGATAGCGGGGTGGTGGCGGTGTCATATGTGACGATAACGGCCTCCCTCCCGGTGGAGCCGGTGGAGGCACCGATATACGTCCCATTCGTCACCGACGACGAGGACTTCATAAGGGGCACCGACGTGTCCTCGCTCCTGGCGGTGCTGGAGAGCGGCGCCAGGTTCAGCGATTGGGACGGCGAGAGCCTGGGCGTGACTGTGGACGCCCAGGGCGCGGGATTCATGAGACTCCTCCATGACGCCGGCGTCAACTGGGTGCGCCTGAGGGTCTGGAACGACCCCTACGACTCCCAGGGCAACGGCTACGGCGGCGGCAACTGCGACATCGAGGCCGCGAAGATAATGGGCCAGTGGGCCACTGACGCGGGCCTCAGGGTGATGATCGATTTTCACTACTCCGACTTCTGGGCGGACCCCGCAAAACAGATGGTCCCCAAGGCCTGGGAGGGCATGGACATCAATGAGAAGGCCGCAGAGCTTGAGAGTTTCACGGCGGAGTCCCTGACGACGCTCATAAACGCCGGTGTCGATGTGGGCATGGTGCAGATAGGCAACGAGACCACCGGCGGCATATGCGGCGAGACAGATTGGGCGAATATGGCGCGGCTCTTCTCGGCGGGCTCCGGCGGCGTGAGGAGCGTGAGCCCTGACATAATCGTTGCGATACATTTCACAAATCCAGAGCGGGCCGGAAGTTACGAGTACTACGCCTCCCAGCTCAATGGATTTAATGTGGATTACGACGTCTTCGCCAGCTCCTACTACCCCTACTGGCACGGCACACTTGAGAACTTGACCGGCGTGCTGACGCACATAGCTGAGACTTACGGGAAACGTGTCCTCGTGGCGGAGACCAGCTGGGCCTGGACGCTTGAGGACGGCGACGGCTCCGGCAACACGGTGGCCCAGGGTAGTAACGACGCCGACGCCGCCTACCCCTTCTCACCCCAGGGGCAGGCGCTGGAGTTTGCCAGCGTCGCCGGGGCGGTGAAGGCCGTCGGGGATGCGGGGATGGGCGTCTTCTACTGGGAGAACGCCTGGATACCCGTCCGGGACATAAGCGGCCTCACAGGTGAGGAGAAGACCGCGGGATATGAGGAGAACAGCGAACTCTGGGAGCGTTACGGCTCCGGCTGGGCGTCATCATACGCCGGTGAGTACGACCCCGAGGACGCGGGCCGCTGGTACGGCGGCTCCGCCGTGGACAACCAGGCCATGTTCGACTTCACGGGGCGACCCTTGGAGTCCCTAAACGTCTTTAAGTACATAACGCGGGGCACATACGGCTACAAAAATGAGATAGTCTCCGTGGACGTGCCCGTCCTCGTGGTGGATCGCGGCGGCGAGTTTGACTTGCCGGAAGAGCTGACAGTCACCTATGCCGACGGCACAGGGGAGAGCGTCAGCGTCATATGGAACGCCGTCAGCGTGGGGAACGTGGACGTGAACACGCCGGGCAGTTACACCGTCACCGGCAGCGCCGGGGACGCGGCGGTGAGCCTCACCGTCCGGGTGGAGCTTGCGAATATGCTCTCAAACCCCGGATTTGAGGAGGAGGACATGTCGGCCTACTCCCTCTCCGGCGCGGGGATCGCCAGGACCGGCGACGACCCCCGCAGCGGCAATTGGAGCCTACATTTTTATGACACCTCCCCGGTGGACATTTCCGCCTCCCAGGCCCTGAGCCTCGCCCCCGGCGAGTACGTCTTCTCCGTGAGCGCCCAGGGAGGGGACATGGGGGAGGACCCCCTGAGCTACATCTATGTGCGCTCCGGCAGCGGCCAGGAGTGGCGCTGCGACTTCGACCTCTCCGGCTGGCAGCAGTGGCAGAACCCCTCCATCACCTTCACACTGGAGGAAGAGACCGAGGTGGAGGTGGGGCTCGTGGTCCAATCTGCGGCCAAATCCTGGGGCACTTTCGACGATTGGACACTTGGAAACCGTTGATAGTTACCAAAATTCAAAATTATGCCATGAAACCGCCCAATTCCGGGCGGTTTCGTTATAATGGACAAAATCAAAATGTTAAATATGTAGAATTCGGCCGTTTTGCTTGCAATTTTTGAATTAATGGAGTATTATTACAGTGATAAGGACGGGATGCGCACCCGCCGGGCCTGTGTTTGCAGGCAAAAAGATTAAAATTATGGGAGGAAAAATGCAATGAGACACCAAAGCAAGCGCGTTATCGCGTGGCTGCTGGCGCTGATGCTCCTCGTGGGGCTGACACCGGCAGTTCTGGCGGCAGACGAGTACACGGTGACAGTCACCGCGGACAAGACCGAAGCCGCCCCCGGCGACACCGTCAGCCTGACGGCTGAGGTCACGAAGAACGGCGAGGCCGTAACAGACCTCAAAGGTTCAAGCCTTAACCTCTGGTTCTGGGGCGATTCCTGGGGAGATCACTCCGATGGTAACAATGACGCGGAGTTCCCTGTAAAGGACGATGAGGGCTATACTCTGACGGCTACTGCCATGCTTCCCACCGCCGGTACATATTATCTTGCGGCAGAGCTCCAGTCTGGCGGCACTCGTGTGGCCATTGCTTATGCCACTATCACCGTGAAGGACGCCCCGAAGGTAGAGAAGGATCTCTCCCTCCCGAACGGCGACTTTGAGGATGGTAACGCAGATAAGTGGACTCTCACTGGATACACTGGTGATGTTAAGATTGATCAGTGGGATGATGTGAATACCACAAACACTCTGAATCTCTGGATAAGTAATGACGAAGATGCAGAGGGCTCTGCGTCATACACGAAGTCTATCCCTGCTGGTAATTATTACTTCACCTTCGATATGGCGGGTGCTGATAGCAACAGCGGCCTTACCTACGCCGTGACAGCCGGTGAAAAAGAGCTCGCGAAGGGCGCCGAGACCATCACCACGACTGGTTACGAGGGCTGGGCCACCTATGAGACCACCCACTTCACGCTGACCGAGACTACTGAGGTAACGTTTACCCTCTCCGGCACGGAGCCCGCGAAGTATTGGGGCAATCTCGACAATCTCAAGCTCATCGACGCCGATGACACTCCCAAGCCGGCCCCGGAGCCTGTGGAGTCCGAGATCTACGTCCCCTACATCGAGGGCACTGACGACGATTCCGGGTTCATCCGGGGAACCGACGTCTCCTCACTCCTCTCCATCCTCAATAGCGGCGCGACCTTTGAGGACTTCGAGGGCAAGAGCGTCGGCGAGGGCGTCGATGGCCAGGGCAAGGGTTTCATGAAACTCCTGAAGGACGCCGGTGTCAACTGGGTGCGCCTCAGAGTTTGGAACGACCCCTTTGACAAAAATCACAACGGTTATGGCGGCGGCAACTGCGATATTAATGCCGCTGTCACGATGGGCAAGTGGGCCACCGAGGCCGGGATCCGGGTCCTCATCGACTTCCACTACTCCGACTTCTGGGCCGACCCCGGCAAGCAGCAGGCGCCCAAGGCATGGAAGGATTACAACGTTGACCAGAAGGCCGACGCCATCTACAAGTTCACCAAAGAGTGCCTTGAGAAACTTAAAGATGCCGGCGTTGACGTCGGCATGATCCAGGTGGGCAACGAGACCACCAGCCACGGCATATGCGATGAGAACTCCAGCTGGGAGGCGAAGGGCAAGCTCTTCTCCGCCGGTTCCAAGGCCGCAAGGGAAGTTGACCCCAGCATCCTCGTGGCCATCCACTTCACGAACCCCGAGCGCGCTGGCAACTACGCAAGCTACGCCAAGGGCCTTGCGGACGCCAATGTTGATTACGATGTGTTCGCCAGCTCCTACTACCCCTACTGGCACGGCACCATTGATAACCTCACCAGCGTTCTCAAGAACGTCGCCGACACCTACGGCAAGAAGGTCATGGTCGCCGAGACCAGCTGGGCCTGGACCCTTGATGAGGGCGACGGTCACGAGAACACCGTCCGCGTGGGCAACAACGACAGCGGCGCCGCTTACGCCTTCTCCGTCCAGGGTCAGGCCACCGAGTACGCCACCGTGGCCAAGGCCGTGAAGGACGTGGGCGATAAGGGCCTCGGCCTCTTCTACTGGGAGAACGCCTGGATCCCCGTGAACAACGTCTCCGGTCTCGAGGGCTCTGCGCGCGATGAGATGATAGCCAAGAATAAGGAGCTCTGGGAGAAGTACGGCTCCGGCTGGGCCTCCTCCTACGCCTCCGAGTACGACCCCGACGACGCCGGCAAGTGGTACGGCGGCTCGGCGGTGGATAACCAGGCCATGTTCGACTTTGACGGCAAAGCCCTTGAGTCCCTCAACGTCTTCAAGTACATGACCACCGGCACCGTGGGATATGTCAACGAGATAGTCACCGTCGCCGGCCTCTCTCTGGAGCTGGAGCTGGGCGCCAAGCTCGTCCTCCCCGAGAGCGTCACTGTCACCTACACCGACGGCAAAACCGCTGACCTCACCATTACATGGGACGAGGACAGCGTCAAGGCCGTCAACACCAATAAGCCCGGCAGCTACGTTGTCACCGGTACCATCACCGACGGCACCGAGACCGTTGAGGTCACCTGCCCCGTCGTTGTGAATGGCTACAACTACCTCCAGAACCCCGGCTTTGAGGAGGGCAACGTGGCCTATGACCTGAAGGATTGGGTAGGCAAGGGCATAACCGACAGGGAGAGCACCAACAACCACAAGGGCAGCTGGTGCCTGCACTTCTACTCCGGCAACGCCATAAGCGAGGCGAAGGCCAGCCAGACCGTGAAACTCCAGCCCGGCGTCTACTCCTTCTCCCTCTACGCCCAGGGCGGCGATGTGGGCGAGAACCCCGACGTCTACATATACGTCACCGTGAACGGCGAGACCGTTAAGGAATCCGTCGCCCTTGAGGGCTGGGCCAACTGGAAGACCCCGGTCATTGAATTCACCGTCACTGAGGAGGCGGACGTCACTGTGGGCGTCAACGTCACCGCCGGCGGCGGCGCCTGGGGCTCCTTCGACGACTGGACCCTCTACAAACTCTCCACCTACACCGACCTTGTGGAGAACGCCTGGTACACCGATGCCGTCAATTACGTCACCGAGAAGGGCCTCATGCAGGGCACCGCGCCCATGACATTCTCCCCCGAGGCAATAGCCAACCGCTCCATGATGGTCACGGTCCTCTGGCGTCTCGCCGGTGAGCCCGAGGCCAAGAGCGTATCCCCCTTCGTGGACGTGACGGAGAGCGACTACTACTACACCGCCGTCAACTGGGCCAACGAGAACGGCTACGTGCTGGGCATCGACCCCACCCACTTCGACCCCTACAGCCCCGTGAGCCGCGAGGTGGTTGTGACGATCTTCTACCGTTACTACACCGACAGCAAGGGCGAGGTGGACTCGGGTAACCTCGGCGCTTTCACCGACAAGGACGCCATCAGCTCCTGGGCTGTGGACGCCATGTCCTGGGCCGTTGAGAACGGCATCATCGAGGGCCAGACGCCCACGACCCTCGTCCCCGGCGTCAGCTGCCGCAGGGCCGAGCTCGCCACCTTCTTCATGCGCTGCTGTGAGACCCTTGAGTAAAACTAATCAAATATAGTCACCCCTACTGCCGCCGCGGGCTCGACCCGCGGCGGCATTTTTTTGTTGTCATATCCCGGGACAAGCGGTAATAGAATTTGGTACACGAGAGGAGGACGAGCATGACGGAGAGTGATTACCGCGTTGCGAGATTTGACGGGGCAGTGACGCTGCTGCCCTTCAACCTGAGGGAACGGGTCCGGGAACTACTGCGGGCCGATAGGGAGGAGGCGGAGGAACTGCGCCTGCGGGTGGGGAGGCCGCTCTCAGCGGTACTGCCCGCAGGTGAGCGGGAACTGGGACGCGAGAAGGTGACGCTGCGGGACATATCCCACCTTGTGGAGATCTGCACCGGGGCGTCGGTACACTCCTCATCGGAGGAGATACGCGAGGGGTACATATCCTGCCGCGGCGGCTACAGGGTGGGCCTGGGCGGCAGCGTGTATTTATGCGAGGGGGGCGTGGGAGGTTTCCACTGCTACTCCTACGCCGCCATCCGCATATCAAGGGAGCGCCGGGGCGTGGCGGAGACAGTCCTGGGGCGACTCACCCCGGGGGATAAGTTCTGCTCCACGCTCATCATCGCCCCGCCGGGTGCGGGCAAGACGACGCTCCTGCGGGACCTTGTGAGGACGCTCTCCCAGGGCACGAGAACGCTCCGCCCCAGGCGCGTGTCGCTGGCCGACGAGCGGGGCGAGGTGGCCGCCATGTGGGCGGGGCAGCCGCAATTTGACGTGGGCCCCAGGACGGACGTACTTGAGGGCTGTCCCAAGGCGCAGGCCGTCATGATGCTCCTCCGGAGCATGAACCCGGAGGTCATCGCCCTTGACGAGATAACAGCCCCGGAGGACGCGGAGGCCATAAGAAGGGCCCAGAACTGCGGCGTCCGGCTCCTGGCCACGGCCCACGGGGAGGGGCTTGAGGACCTCACGAGACGTCCATTGTACCGGGGACTATTTGAGAGTCACGTCTTCCAGCGCTGTGTGATCATAAAAAACGCGCAGGGGAGACGGGAATACGAGGTGGCGTCATGCTGAGGGCGCTGGGCGCGGCACTTATAATAACAGCCACGGGCCTCATGGGCCTCAGGGGCGTGTGGCGGCTGCGGTGGAGGTGCCGGTGCATAGAGGGGCTTATCGAGTCGCTGCAGCTCATGGAGCTTGAGATATGTTCGCGTCTCGCTCCAATGCGGGAGGTGCTGGAAAAACTCTCCCGCGAGGCGCCAAAGCCCGTGCGGGGCCTCTACCGGCGCGCGCTGGAGGGGATGGGGGAGATAGGCCGCCGCTCGTTCTTCTCCATATGGGGCGACGCGGTGGAGTCCTCCCGGGAGCTCATGCTGCGGGAGGAGGAGACGGAGCTCCTTCGCGGCCTGGGCCTCGCCCTGGGGCGCTACGACGTGCGGGACCAGGCGGAGACCATCTCCCGGGTGCGCCGCCGGATGGAGGGGTACCTCATGCGGGCGGAGGCCGAGAGGGAACGGGACACCAAGCTCAACGCCTTCTTCGGCGTGGCCTCCGGCATATTCGCTGTGATAATACTCCTATAATTTCTCTACACGAAGGAGCGTCAAGGTGAACGTTGACTTGATTTTCAGGATCGCGGCGGTGGGCATCTTAGTGGCGGTGCTGAATCTGCTGCTCAGCCGTTCAGGCCGGGAGGAGCAGGCCCTGATGACGACCATCGCCGGTCTCGTGGTGGTGCTGGTGGTGCTCCTCAGGGAGATATCCGGTCTTTTTGACCTGATAAAGTCCCTATTTGGGCTATAAGATGGAACTACTCTGCAAAATCGTGGCCATCTCCATCCCGGCGGCGCTGTTGGCCTCCGCCATAAAGAAGGACAGCCCCGCCATGGCCTCCCTAATAGCCCTGGCCGCCGCGGCTGTCATGATCTACTCCTGCGTCAGCGCCATGGCGGAGGTGACGGGGTTCCTCCGGGAGGTGGCGGAGGCGGCGGGGGTGTCAAGCGCCGTGCTGGGGGTGCTCCTGAAGGCCGTAGGAATTGCGGTGCTCTCCCGATTGGGCGCGGACCTCTGCCGGGACGCGGGCCTCACCTCCGCCGCCGACGCGGCGGAACTGGCGGGCTCCGCCGGGGCGCTCTACGCGGCGCTGCCCATCATGAGGGCCGTATTTAGAATTATCGGGGAGCTGATGTGATGAAAAGGGCCCTCATCTGCGCCTTGTCGCTCCTTATACTGCTCATATCCACCGCCGGGACCGCCTGCGCCTCCGAGAGGGACTACCTGGGGATAGAGCGGCTGGAGAAGGAACTGCCCGAGAGCGCCGGCGAGCTACGGGGGGAGGAGATAGGCGGGGACTTTGACGCCGCCTCGGCCCTTGGCCGGGTGCTGAGCCGCGCCGCCGACGCTCTAAAGACGGTGGTGACAGGCGCCGCCCGCAGCGCGGCTCTCGTGCTGGCAACGGCGCTGCTCTGCTCCGCCGCCGGGAACTTCGTCCCTAAGGGTTCCAATAATTTAAATTATGTAAATCTCGTCGGCGCGCTTATCATAGCGGCCTCCTGTCTTGACGGCGTGAGGACGCTCATGGGCGAGGCGGTGGGGACAATTGAGGACATGTCGGTGGTCTCAAAGCTCATACTGCCGACCCTGGCCTCCGCCTCCGCCGTGACGGGCGCCGCCGCCTCCGGGGCGGCGAAGTACGCGGCGGCGTCGCTGTTCCTCGACATACTCATGACGGTGGGTGAGCGCGTGGTGGTGCCGCTTATTTACATGTACGCCGGGGCCTCCTGCGCCTCGGCGGCCTTCGGCGGGGAGATGGGGGGCGTCACGAAACTCATCTCCCGGCTCATAAAACTCATCCTGACGGTCCTGGCCATAAGCTTTACGGTTTACATAAATTCCACCGCCCTCATAGCCTCCTCGGCGGACGCCTCTGCGGTGAAAGTGACGAAGACGGCCATCTCGACGCTCCTGCCGGTGGTGGGCGGGATGGTGTCCGACGCCGCGGACGCAGTGGCCTCCGGCGTGGGCGTCCTCAGGGCGGCGGTGGGGG
Source organism: uncultured Oscillospiraceae bacterium (assembly GCA_947628185.1). Lineage (GTDB taxonomy): Bacteria > Bacillota > Clostridia > Oscillospirales > Oscillospiraceae > RUG626. Next base: position 57,337 of record CANQYW010000001.1, on the reverse strand, counting down.
CCTTCGGAGTTGTGGCGGTGATGTCGGTGTGCGTGTTGCCGTTTTTGCGGCTGGGGGTGGGGTCCCTCATGTTCAAGGCGGCCTCGGCGCTGGCGGAGACGGTGGCGGACGCGCCGCTGGCGAAACTCATTGACGCCATATCCACGGCCTATGGGATGATGCTGGGACTTGCGGGGACGAACATGGTGATGCTGCTCATCTCGATAATGTCCGCCTCGAAGGCGGTGGGGGCGTAATGGATATCTTCAGGGAATGGATACTGACAGTCACAGGGACGGCGCTCGTCGCGAGCGCCGCCCTGGCCCTGGCCCCGGAGGGCGGGGCCAAGCGGTCCCTCAGGTTCATATGCGGGCTCATGATGATGGCGGCGCTCATGAGCATAGCGCTGAAACTTGAGGCCTTCGGCCTCGGGGAGTACGCCGCCCGGTACAATTTGGAGGCCCAGGGGTACATAGAGGAGGCTATGGCCGGCAGCCGGGACGAGACAAGATTTATCATAGAATCCCGCTGCGAGACATATATATTGGACAAAGCGGAGGCGCTGGGGGTACGGGTGGAGTCTGTGGAGGTCACAGCCGCCTGGAGCGGCGGGGGCTACTGGTACCCCGTCAGCGCCGTCATAGAGGGGGATGAGAGCGTTGAGCTTTCGAGGACCATAGAGGCGGAGCTGGGGATAGACGCCGGAAGTTTGAGTTGGAGAGGCGCATATGGAGAGTGAAGTTAAGGACAGGGTGGGCGGGTTTTTAAAGAAACTCGGCCAGTATAAGTATGTGATGCTGGTGCTGGCGCTGGGCGTGGTACTGCTGCTGATACCTGCAGGCGGCGGCACGGAGGAGAGTGAGGAGGCGCCCTCCGAGCCGGTCGCCGCCGCGAGGGGCGACGGGGAGCTGGAGGCGAGGCTCGAGGAGATACTATCCCTCATTGACGGCGCGGGCGAGGTCCGGGTCCTCCTCACAAGGTCAAGCGACGGGGAGAGCGTCCTCGCGGCCGACAGCGAGCGCACGGACTCCTCCGGCTCTGACGGCCGCAGTCAGGAGAGCCGGGACGCGGTAATAGTCTCCAAGGGCAGCGGCGCCAACGACACGGTGGAGGTAAAGTACCTGTACCCGGAGTTTCGCGGGGCCGTGGTGGTGGCCCAGGGCGCCGACAGCGCCCGGGTCAGCCTTGACCTTCTCGATGCCGTGACTGCCGCCACGGGGCTCCCGGGGGACTGCGTGAAGATCGTAAAAATGAAGTGAAACACCGTCTATCGGTGAGAATTGGAGGTAAATGTGAAAGTTTTTAAGAGGAACGCGGTAATAATAACCGTGATGCTTTTCGTCTGCGCGGCGGTGTACTTAAACTGGTCCTACAATAACGAGGTGGAGAAGGCCGCCTCCGCCGGCAAGAACGAGGGTACCGCCGAGAATGTCAGCAGTACGGACGGCGACAAGACCGGCTCTCCCGTGAGCGCCGAGAAGGACGCCACTGACGGCGCGGAGGACGCCGGCGGGCTCTATTACACCATAAACTCCGGGGACGCCGACGGCCAGGATAATACCGGCGGCGACGCCGAGACCGGCTCAAATGAGTATAGCGAGTACTTCGCCAAGGTGCGCCTGGAGCGCAAACAGGCACGGGACGAGGCCTCCGCCACCCTCTCCGCCGTTGCCGGGGCGGACGGCGCCTCCCAGGAGACCATAGACGAGGCCCTGAAGTCCATGAACCTCATAGCCTCCTGGACGGCCAAGGAGGCGGAGCTTGAGAGCCTTATCCGGGCAAAGGGCTTTATCGACTGCGTGGTCTACCTCTCCGAGGACAGCGCCACCGTCACGGTGGCCTCCCAGGAGGAGCTCACGAGCGCTTCCGTTGCGAAGATAACGGACATCATCCTCAGTGAGACGGACCTCAAGGCGAAGGATCTGACGGTGGTAAAGGTCTGACGGCGCTGAGTGGCTGGGCCTCTCCAATATCGCGCCTTTGAGCAAATAATCCTTTATTTTTTCCCGCGGATGTGATATCATAGGAGGCGGAGAAGTACACCTAAGGAGGATGGGCAAAATGCCTGAGAATAAGGATTACGTCACGAGGCCCGATGAGAAGGGCAGTATCAACATATCGGAGGAGGTCATAGCCGTCATAGCGGCCTCCGCGGCGGCGGAGACCGAGGGCGTGGCGTCGCTCTCCGGCGGCAAGGAGTTCTCGGAGCTGCTGGGCAAGAAGAACATATCGAAGGGCGTGCGCATAACCGTGGAGGGCGAGGACGTCCGCGTGGACGTGTGGCTCACTGTCATGCTGGGCGTGTCCGTCAGCCGCGTGGGGCAGAAGGTCCAGGAGGCCGTGTCCACGGCGGTGGAGTCAGCCACCGGGCTCACGGTCTCCGAGGTGAACGTCCACGTGCGCGGCGTCGCCATGGGCCGGGAGAGGTAAAGAAATATTTTTGGGCGGGGCGCCTGGCGTGTCCCGCCCTGATACGGAGGAATTATGAATAGATCCGAAGCGCGGGAGATCGCCGTCCGCCTCTGCTTTGAAATTTCCAGCAAGGAGTGCGACGCGCGGGAGGTCCTCAACAATTTTTTCGACGGGGCGTACTATGACACCCTCGGCGGGGAGGACCCCATCTTCACCTCATACCCCCAGCCCAACCACAAGGAGTACATCGAGAGCGTGGTCCTCGGGATAGGCCAGCACTCCGCCGAGCTCGACGGGTACGTGGAGAAATACTCTAAGGGCTGGAAGTTCAGCCGCATATCCCGCACGGCCCTGGCCGTCATAAAGACGGCGATGTATGAGATCTTATACATGCCGGACATCCCCACGGGCGTCGCCATAAACGAGGCCGTGGAGATCGCCAAACGCTACGACGAGCCCGAGACCGTGGCCTTTGTGAACGGCGTGCTCGGCTCATTTTCGAGGGAAGAGCTGAAGGTATGAGAGAGATAGTCATAGCCTTTGATACGAGTAACTACACCACCTCCTGCGCCGTCTTTGACGGGGAGCAGGGGGCAAATTCAGGACGTCTCCTGGATGTGAAGCCCGGTGAGTTGGGGCTGCGCCAGTCAGACGCCCTGTTTTCGCATGTTAAAAGACTGCCGGAGGTCGTGGGGGCTTTGTCGCTGGCGGGCAAGATCATAGCCGTCGGCGCCTCGGAGACGCCCCGGGAGGTGGAGGGCTCCTACATGCCCTGTTTCCTGGCGGGCGCCACCGAGGCGAAGGTGATGGCTGAGATCCTGAGGATACCCTATTTTGGGTTCTCCCACCAGCAGGGGCACATAGCCGCGGCGGCCTGGTCCTCGGGGCACATGGAGCTTTTGGAGACGGAGCACCTGGCCTGGCACCTCTCCGGCGGGACGACGGAGCTCCTTCTCGTGCGGCCGGAGGGCGTGGCCGTGCGCTGCGAGGTGATAGGCGGGACGAAGGACGTCTCCGCCGGTCAGCTCATTGATAGGACAGGCCAGCTCCTTAATTTAAGATTCCCCTCCGGCAAGGAACTGGACGCACTCTCCCGGAATGCCACAGTCCGCACGAGCTACAGGCCCAAGCGGGACGGCGCCTGGTTCTCCCTCTCCGGGGTGGAGCACAAGATGCACGGCATGGCGGAGCGGGGCGAGAGCCCGGAGGAGATAGCCTACTTCTCCATAGCCTCCATGGTCCTGGCCGTCCAGGGCGCCACTGAGGAGGCGAAGAGAGTGTACGGCGACCTGCCGGTACTATTTTCCGGGGGCGTGGCCTCCAATAGTCTCCTCCGGGAGATGATGCCGGGGATATACGCCGCCCCGCAGTTCTCCACCGACAACGCCATGGGCACCGCGATACTGACCATGAGGGCGGTGAGAGCCCTTGGCTGAGATATTGAAGGTCTCGGAGCTCAACGAGTACCTAAAGCACATGTTCGACTCAAACCCGAGGCTCGAGAACATCTATGTCCGCGGTGAGCTCTCAAACTACAAGGTCTACCCCTCCGGCCACCACTACTTCACCATGAAGGACGAGGGCGGCGCCATAAAGTGCGTGATGTTCAGGACATACGCCTCCCGCCTCAGGTTCGCCCCACAGGACGGCATGAAGGTTATAGCCCTGGGAAGGGTCTCTGTCTACCCCCGGGACGGGGCGTACCAGCTCTACGCCACCGCCATAACGCCGGAGGGCCTGGGGGACCTTCAGCTCGCGTTCCAGCAGTTGAGGGACCGCCTTGAGCGGGAGGGGCTATTTGACCCCCGGCACAAGAGACCCATACCCGCCTTCCCCATGCGCGTCGGGATAGTCACGTCCTCCGCCGGGGCGGCGGTACACGACATTATAAGGGTCATGCGCAAGCGCTGGCCCGTGGCGAAACTCCTCCTGCTGCCTGTGCGCGTCCAGGGGGAGGAGGCGCCGCCGGAGATAGCGGCGGCCATACGCTACGCCAACCGCCACGACGTGGCGGACGTGCTCATCGTGGGCCGTGGCGGCGGCAGTATGGAGGACCTGTGGGCCTTCAACGACGAGCGGGTGGCGAGGGCCATCTATGATAGCCGCGTACCGGTGATATCCGCCGTGGGCCACGAGCCGGACTTCACCATCTCCGACTTCGTGGCGGACATGCGGGCGGCCACGCCCTCCAACGGCGCGGAGCGCTGTTCGCCGAATATCGACGAGGTGAGGGCGGCCCTGCGGGCTTGGGACGACAGGGCGGCAAACGCCATGGAGCGGCGCATAAAATCTCTGCGGGATAGGCTCAACGCCTCCGCCTCAAATAGGATACTAAAGGATCCAATGAACTACGTTGACGACCGGCGCCTCGCCCTCGACTCCCTGACGCTGCGCCTCATGAGCGCCGGCGGAGCCGCCGTCTCCCGCCGCCGGGAGCAGTTCGCGGCGGCGGCCGCGAAACTGGACGCCCTGAGCCCTCTTAAAGTGCTGGGAAGGGGCTACTCCATAGCCCTCCGGACGGACGGGGCGATAATAAAGTCCGCCGGGGACGTGGAGACCGGGGACGTGATAAAGATAAGAATGAAGGACGACGAGATAGCCTGTAAGGTGCTTTGATAAGGAGTTAGGACGGGTATTTATGGCTGAAAATACGACAAACGCGATGAAATTTGAGGACTCCATGGCGAGAATAGAGGAGATCGTCCGGGTCCTGGAGCGGGGGGACAAGCCCCTTGAGGAGGCACTGGCACTCTTTGAGGAGGGAACGCGCCTCGCCTCCGGCTGCGGGAAACTCTTAGACGAGGCGGAGCAGAAAGTTGTGAAACTCCGCCGGGGCCCCGGCGGCGCGCCGGAGGAGACGCCTTTTGGGGGTGATGAGGAGTGAACGATTTCGTCCTTGAACTCGAGGAGTTGACGGACCTGGTGAACCGGAAACTTGAGAAATTCTTCACCGCCCAGTGCCCGCAAAAACATCTCCTGGAGGCCATGCGCTACTCCCTGCTCGCCGGGGGCAAGCGGATAAGGCCCATCATCGTCCTCAAATTCTGCGAGGCCACCTGCGGGGAGCTGGGCAGGGCCATGGATCTGGCGCTGGCCATAGAGATGCTCCACACCTACTCCCTAATACACGACGACCTGCCCGTGATGGACAATGACGACCTGCGGCGGGGCCGCCCCACGAACCACAAGGTGTTCGGCGAGTGTACCGCGGTGCTGGCGGGGGACGCCCTCCAGGCGGCGGCCTTCTCCACAGCCCTGAGGTGTGCGATACCGGCGATATATAAGGTCTGGGCGGTCAGGTACCTGGCCGACGCCGCCGGTGAGATGGGCATGTGCGGCGGCCAGGAGCTGGACACGGCGGCGGACTCAGATAGGTCCCTTGACGCCCTCACCCACATAAACGACCTGAAGACCGGCGCCCTTCTCCGGGCGGCGGCGGTGATGGGGACCTTGGCAGGCTGCGGTGACCCCGATCAGATAGAGGCAGCCGAGAAGTACGGCATGGCGCTGGCAAGGGCATTCCAGATAAGGGACGACGTGCTGGATATAACATCGAGCGACGAGACCCTGGGCAAGAGCGTGGGGTCGGACGCCGTCAACGGCAAACCCACATATGCCTCCCTGCTGGGTGTGGAGGCGTGCGAGAAGCTCATTCGCCAGGAGACGGACGCCGCCAAGGCGGCTCTCGCCGGCAGCTTTCAAAATGCCGAATTTTTATGCAAACTTGCCGATTTCCTTTGCGAAAGAACATATTGAAAACGTTGCGGCATTTGTGTATAATAGCTTATGTATAGGTCACCTTGGGGCATGACCCCACGGCGGCGCAGTATCCTAGTCGGAACCTTTGACTCCCAGGAAGGGCCTAAAAATCCTTTGAAGGGCACATCGATGAAGCCTCTTGTGTTTGCTTGGAACGCCCAGTTCCGGGTGGATGCTGGAGGGAGGCGCGTTTTACGCGGCCTGCATCTGTAGGGCGACCCCTAATGGCATAGGGGCCTCGACCCTGCAGGTGTGGAGGCCCGGAGCTGTGGACGGACGTACTCCTCTTTTGGTAAGCGATCCGCCGACGGCCCGGGGTTAAACCTGCAATGCGGTGCGTTTACGGCTAAATGCCCAGTGCTGTGTGCAGAGTAGCCTGCCTTGAGTGGGATCTGCGGATGGGGGAGCTACGCGCACGCCGCCCCGGCCAGGGCGGCGGACGATATCCTCCTGAAATATTTCCTGCAAAAGAGGCTAAAGAGACTTTCGGTTCCGTCATGGAAAGCATCTAGGCTGTCCAAAAGGGCGGGCGGGGGACTGCAGTGCGGACTAAGTGGCAATCGGGTAGCGGAGTGGGTGACGCTCCGATCGGGGTTTTAATGGGAAACCACCCTCACGGCAACGGAGGGCAGCCCCGGGGGAAAACCAACCCGTACCTAAGCCGCAAGATTAATCCCGCCCGCTGCCGCTATATTAGTGAGAATATTGAAATTAATGCCAATAAATATGTGGTGTTCTACTTGAGATGAAACGGAAGACCGACCCAAAGTGGGTAATCGAGATAATCGTCACCAGCGTCGTGATGTCCATGGTGTTCTCCTTCGTCTCGTCGGAGATACTTGACGGGGCGGGGTACTTCGTGGCGTTTTTACTGCTCGTGGCCTTCATAGCGCTGGGCGTCCTCTTTGACATTATCGGCGTGGCGGTGACTTCCGCCACCGAGACGCCCTTTCACGCCATGGCCTCCCACAAGGAGCGGGGCGCAAGGGAGGCGCTGAGGCTCCTTCGCAAGTCGGAGCGCGTCGCCAGCATCTGCAACGACGTGGTGGGCGACATATCAGGTATAATAAGCGGCGCGACGGCCGCCGTCATAGCGGGGAATCTCGTCCGGGATTTCAGCGTTGGGAGCGTGCTCATGACGCTCCTGGTGACTGGGGCCGTGTCGGGCCTCACCATCGGCGGCAAAGCCGTGGGCAAGACCATCGCCATAGACAAGGATACACAGATAGTCTTCATGGTGGGGCGGATAATGTCACTTTTACCCACCTCAGACAAGAAAAAACGGCGCTGAGGCGCTTGAGGAGTCATTTTGTGGGTTATTTGGAGAAAATAAACTCCCCCGAGGATGTAAAGAAACTCGATGAATCAGCCCTGGCGGAGCTCTCACAAGAGCTTCGCCGTTTTGTGATTGAGTGCACATCCAAGACAGGGGGGCACCTCTCCTCAAATCTGGGAGTGGTGGAGCTCACCGTGGCGATACACCGCGTATTTGACACGTCCAAGGACAGGCTCCTTTTCGACGTGGGCCACCAGAGCTATATACACAAGATCTTGACCGGGCGCCGCGACGAATTCAAGACGCTGCGCTCCATGGGGGGCATCGCCGGGTTCCCGAAACCCTCGGAGAGCATCCACGACGCCTTCGTGGCCGGCCACGCCTCCTCGGCCATATCCACCGCCTACGGCATGGCGCTCTCCAGGACCCTCCGGGGGGAGGACTACAACGTAATAGCCCTCGTGGGGGACGGCGCCCTCACGGGCGGCCTCTCCTATGAGGGACTGAGCGTGGCCGGGGGCAGTCAGGAGCCGCTTATCATAATCCTCAACGACAACGGCATGTCGATAGCCAAGAACGTGGGCGGGATGGCGAAGTACCTCGCCAAGCTCAGGATGCGCCACAGCTATATAACCTTCAAAAACGCCTACCGGAAGATCATGAAACGGTTGGGCGCCAGGCACATATACCACCTGACCCACAGGATAAAGCAGGCGATAAAGGAGGAGATCTTCCACTGCAGCATGTTCGAGGACATGGGTTTCCACTACTTAGGGCCCGTGGACGGACACAACATAAAGCAGCTGGTCTCCGCCTTGAAGATAGCCCGGGACGCCCGTGAACCGGTCTTAGTGCACGTCATAACGAAGAAGGGCGCGGGATATAAGCCGGCGGAGGAGAACCCGGATGACTTCCACGGCGTGGGGACCTTCGACGTCACCACTGGCGTCATCCCAAAGAGCGGCGAGAGTTTCTCCACCGTCTTTGGGAGGGAGATAGTCTCCCTTGCGGAGGAGAACCCCTCCATAATCGCGATAACCGCCGCCATGCCGCTGGGCACCGGCCTCACGGAGTTCTCAAAGCGTTTCCCCGACAGATTCTTCGACGTGGGCATAGCGGAGGGCCACGCCGCCTCCATGGCCGGCGGCGCCGCAAAGGCCGGGATGGTCCCGGTGTTCGCGGTCTATTCCACTTTTTTGCAGAGGGCCTATGATATGCTCATCCAGGACATCGCCATGGACTCCGGCCACGTGGTGGTGGCCGTGGACCGGGCGGGCCTCGTGGGGGAGGACGGCGAGACCCACCAGGGGGTCATGGACGTGAGTTACCTCACATCCATACCGAATATGACCGTCTGGTCCCCGTCGAGTTTCGCCGAGGTCCGGGACATGCTCAGATACGCCGTGGAGACCGAGACCGGCCCCGTGGCGGTGCGCTACTCAAAGGGCGCGGAGGGCGAATATAGGGACGGCGGCGCGGAGCCCATAAAAGTGATCCGTGAGGGGCGGGACGTGACGCTGGTGACGTACGGCGTGATGGTGAACGAGGCCCTTGAGGCCGCGAGGATACTTGAGGAGGGCGGCAAGTCCGTGGAGATAATAAAGCTTGGGCGCATTAAGCCCATAGACTACTGCCCCATATGCGAGTCGGTCATAAAGACGGGCAGGCTCGCCGTGCTGGAGGAGACGCTCAAGAACGGCGGCATAGGCGAGAGGGTGGCCTCCGGCCTCCTCATGCGGGGGATCACCCCCAAGTCCACGCGGCTTATTAACCTTGGCGACAGGTTCATCCCACACGGGAGCGTCCGGGAGCTCAGGGTGATGTGCGGCATCGACGCGGCGTCCGTCGCGAAGACTCTGGACGCCATGATAATGTGATTTGTAATAAATATGCGGCGGGATCGTTAGGAGCGGAGATGGCGAAGAAGAGGCTCGATATCATATTGACGGAGCGGGGACTATTTGACTCCCGGGAGAAGGCCAAGGCCGTTATAATGAGCGGCCAGGTCTTTGTGGAGGGACAGCGCGCCGACAAGCCGGGCGTTGCCTACCCGGAGGAGGCGAAAGTGGAGGTCCGGGGCGGGGAACTGCCCTATGTCAGCCGCGGGGGCTTTAAGCTTGAGCGGGCCCTCGACTACTTCGGCGGCGACGTGGACGGGAAGGTCTGTATAGACTGCGGCGCCTCAACTGGCGGGTTCACTGATGTGATGTTAAAGCGCGGCGCGAAGAAGGTCTACAGCGTGGACGTGGGTTACGGGCAACTCGCCTGGAGCCTCAGGCAGGACGAGCGGGTCGTGGTGATGGAGCGCACGAACGTGCGGTATGTTACGCCCGATATGTTCCCCGATAGGCCAGAAGTCGCGACGATAGACGTGTCCTTCATCTCCCTGGGGCTCGTACTGCCGGCGGTGAGGAGCGTCATAACCGAGTCCGGCCAGGTTTACTGCCTCATAAAGCCGCAGTTTGAGGCCGGTAGGGAGAAGGTGGGCAAAAAAGGCGTCGTCCGGGAGCCGGAGGTCCATATAGAGGTGCTGGAGAACTTTTTGAGTAACGCCGAAAAATCAGGATTCTACGTGGCCGGCATCACCTACTCCCCCATAAAGGGGCCGGAGGGCAACATAGAGTACCTGGGGCATCTGGTGAGCGCCCCGGTGGAGGCAAGTTTCAGCATCAGGGACACCGTGGCCGAGGCCCACGGTAAGCTGTGAATAGATATGGAAAAAGTAGTGTTTTTTGTAAATCCCAGCCGGGACAAGGGTGCCGCCGCCTCACTTCGGGCGATGGAGCTTATGCGGGAGTTCGAGGCGGAGTTCAGCGTCGCCACGGACGCCGCCCAGCTGCCCGAGATGGCCCGGGGCGCCAGGATGGTTGTGGTATTCGGCGGGGACGGCACGATCCTCCACGCCGCGAGGGCCGTGGCGGGCCTCGGGATACCGCTCCTCGGCGTGAACGCCGGGAACCTCGGTTTTATGGCGGAGCTTGAGGCGACGCAGCTTGGCGTCCTGCGGGAGGCCCTCGCGGGGATGGACGAGGTGGAGTCCCGCATGATGGTGGACGTCACCGTCACACGCGGCGGCGAGGTCATAGACTGCGGCTTTGCCCTCAACGAGGCCGTCGTGGGGGGCGTGGCCCGGGTGATACCCATCGAGGTCTACGGCGACGGGTGCAGGATAATGGGCTTTGACGGCGACGGCGTGATAGTCTCTACGCCCACCGGCTCCACGGCCTACTCCATGTCCGCCGGCGGGCCGATAGTGGAGCCCACGTCCCGGAGCCTCATCGTCACGCCCGTCTGTCCCCACACCCTGACGGCGCGGCCCTACGTCCTCTCGCCGGAGCGGCGGGTGGAGGTCAGGGTCCGGGGACTCGGGAACAAGACGGCATACCTCTCGGTGGACGGCGGCGAGTCGTTCACGCTCCAGGACGGCGATATAGTTACGGTAACAAGGTCACAGCTCGTGACGAAACTCCTGCGGGTCACGGGCGAGAGCTTTTACGATAAAGTCAACAAAAAATTTGTGGAGGGACTATGAAAAACGAGCGTCAAAGGAAAATTGTTGAGATAGTCTCGGTCAAGAATGTGGGGACCCAGGCCGAGCTCACAAGGGAACTCAGATTGGCCGGATTCCACGCCACCCAGGCGACAGTTTCCAGGGATATAAGGGAGCTCAGGCTCGTAAAGGAGCTTGACCCCTCCGGAGAATACCGCTACATAATGCCGGCTGACCCCGCCAGCGATATGGAGACACTTCGGAACATCTTCCGGGAGTGCGTCACGAACTACGTCTGCGCCCAGAATATCGTCGTGATAAAGACCCTCCCGGGTCTCGCCCCGGCGGCCTGCATAGCTATCGACAAGATGGACATAAAGGACATGGCCGGGACCATCGCCGGCGACGACACGGCATTTTTGGCTATGCGCGACAACGAGGCCGCCCAGAGGCTCTATAAGGAGATAAAGGAATACTTATGATGAAGGCGGGGGGCACAGGCGATGCTTACTTTACTTCACATAGAGAATATAGCCGTTGTGGAGCGGGCGGAGATAGAGTTCGGCCCGGGCCTCAACGTCCTCTCCGGCGAGACGGGAGCCGGTAAATCCATCGTCATTGACTCCCTCGAGGCGGCACTGGGCTGGCGGACGAGCAGGGAGCTCGTCCGGCGGGGGGCCAAGAGCGCCGTCGTCACGGCGGTATTCACGGGCCCCGAGGCGGAGAGCTGGTGCAAAGCCAACGGCCACGAGTATGAGGGTGAGCTCATCCTGACCCGCCGGATAAGTGAGGAGGGCAAGAGCTCCTGCCGGGTGAACGGCATCCCCACGCCGGCGGCCCAGATACGCGAACTTGGTCTGCGGCTCATAGATATCCACAGCCAGGGCGACGGACAGCGGCTCACGGACGAGCGATACCATCTCGACTACCTGGACGGTTTCGCGGGGATTGAAAAGGAGCTCATGGCCTACCGCGCCGCCTATGAGAGCCTCCGGCACATCGAGGAGGAGCTCAAAGCTCTCGAGTTAGACGAGGGTGAGCGGGAGCGCAGGATAGACATGCTCACCTTCCGCATAAATGAGATCCGCCGGGCGAACCTGAAGGTGGGGGAGTACGAGGAAAAACTCCGCCGCAGGGACTTTTTGAAGAGCGCCGGGAAATTGGCTGACGGCGTCCGGGACGCCTCCGCCGCCATGAACGGCGGGGAGCGGTTTGACGGCGCCGTGTCGCTCATCGAGTCGGCCCTGGGGGCGGTGAGTCACGTCCTGCGCTGGTCACAGGAGCTTGCGCCCCTGGCGGAGAAACTGACTGACCTCCGCTACGCCGCCGAGGAGGCGGGGGAGGAGCTGCGGGACATGCTCTCCCGGCTCGACGTCTCCCCCGAGGAGCTTGACGCCCTTGACGAGCGGCTTGACGTCCTAAAGCGGATATTCCGAAAGTACGGCGGCAGCGAGGATGCGGCGCTGGAGCTCTTAAATAAAAGTCAGGAGGAACTTGACTCCATAGAGGGCTCGGATGAGCGGATAAAGAAACTGACGGCCAAGGAGAGCGCCGCCCAGGCGGAGGCCCAGAGGCTGGCCCGGGAGCTGACATCCTTGCGGCGCGGCGCGGCACAGCGCCTCTCCAAGCTCATAGAGGGGGAGCTCCGGGAGCTCTCCATGTCGGGGGCGAGTTTCACCGTGGAGCTCACCGGCACGTCCCTCGGGCCAAAGGGCGCCGACGAGGCCCGGTTCCTCATGGCCGCCAACGCCGGCGAGGCCATGGGACGGATAAGCCGCGTGGCCTCGGGGGGCGAGCTCTCCCGGATAATGCTGGCCATGAAGACCGTGCTCTCCAGGGCCGACAGCGTGGAGGCCATGGTGTTTGACGAGATAGACACCGGCGTCTCCGGCATCGCCGCCCAGCGGGTGGCGGAAAAACTCTCCGGGATAGCCCGGGAGAAACAGGTCATATGCGTGACGCACCTGCCCCAGATAGCCGCTATGGCGGACGCCCAGTTCTCCATCGTGAAGAGCGAGAGCGGCGGCAGGACATATACGAATGTGACGCTCCTTGATACCGAGGGCCGCAAGGCGGAGCTCGCCAGGCTCACCGGCGGCGACAACGTGACGGACACCACATTACTGGCGGCCCAGGAACAGCTTGAGGCCGCGGAAAAATATAAGGCCGCGAGGAGGGCTCAAACGTGAAGAAAATACGACTTGGCAGAACTGGCCTAATGGTGACGCGCACCGCCTTCGGCGCGCTGCCCGTCCAGCGCAGGACGAAGGAGGACGGCGCGCGGCTCCTGAGGGCGGCGTACGAGGGCGGGATAAACTATTTCGACACCGCCAACGCCTACACCGACAGCGAGGAGAAGATCGGTATGGCCCTCTCCGACGTGCGGGAAGATATCGTCATCTCCACAAAGAGCGGCGGCAGCGACCGGGAGACGGTGGCCAGGCACATCGAGATGAGTCTCAATAGGATGCGCACGGACTACATCGACATCTTCCAGTTCCACAACCCCGCGAAACTCCCGGACCCCCAGGACCCGGATGGCCCCTACGCCGCCGCGCTGGAGGCCAAGAAGAAGGGCTATATACGCCACATCGGCATAACGAACCACCGGCTGGGCGTGGCCTGGGAGGCCATACGCTCCGGGAATTTTGAGACGCTCCAATTCCCCTTCAGCTACATCTCCGGTGAGAAGGAGCTGGAGCTTGTGAGGGCCTGCCGGGAGGCGGACATGGGGTTTATCGCAATGAAGGGCCTCGCCGGGGGACTCATCACTAACGTCACTCTCTGCAGGGCATTCATGAACCAGTTTGACAACGTGGTGCCCATCTGGGGGATACAGTTTGAGCACGAACTAAAGGAGTGGCTGGAGGCCGAGGCGGCGGAGCCCACAATGACGCCGGAACTCGAGAGGGAGCTTGAGTCTGAGCGGGAGGCGCTGGGCGGGACATTCTGCCGGGGATGCGGGTATTGCCTGCCCTGCCCCGCAAATATCGAGATATACACCATGGCCCGTCTCGATATGCTCCTCACCCGCTCGCCCTACAGGCCCTACCTCACGGAGGAGTTCCACCGGAAGGCCATGAGGATGGCGGATTGCCTGCACTGTAATTCCTGCAAGGGCCGGTGCCCCTATGAGCTCGACACGCCGAAGCTCATAGAGCACAACCTGGAGTTCTACAATAAGTTCTACGCCGAGCATAAGGATGAGATCTAAATAGCAAAATATAAAGACAGCGAGGAGATACCGATGGAGATATATGAGGAACTGGTGGCCAGGGGACTTATCGCCCAGGTCACTGACGAAAAAGAGATACGGGACATGATAAACGCGGGGAAGGCCACCTTCTATATAGGTTTCGACTGCACCGCGGACAGCCTGACCGCCGGGCACTTCATGGCGCTGACGCTCATGAAACGCCTCCAGATGGCCGGCAACCGGCCCATAGCCCTTATCGGCGGCGGCACCACCATGATCGGCGACCCCTCGGGCCGCACGGACATGCGCAAGATGCTGACCCGGGAGGACATCGACCACAACGCCCAGTGCTTTAAGCGCCAGATGGAGAGTTTCATCGAGTTCGGCGAGGGTAAGGCCCAGATGGTCAACAACGCCGACTGGCTCCTGGGGCTCAACTACGTGGAGCTCCTGCGGGAGGTGGGCGCCTGTTTCTCCGTTAATAACATGCTGAGAGCCGAGTGCTACAAGCAGAGGATGGAGCGGGGTCTCTCGTTCCTGGAGTTTAACTACATGATCATGCAGTCCTATGACTTCTACTACCTCTACCAGCATTACGGCTGCAACATGCAGTTCGGCGGCAACGACCAGTGGAGCAACATGCTGGGAGGCACGGAGCTCATCCGCCGCAAACTGGGCCGGGACGCCCACGCCATGACAATAACGCTCCTCACTGACTCCCAGGGGAACAAGATGGGCAAGACGGCGGGGAACGCCGTGTGGCTCGACCCCAACAAGACCTCCCCCTATGACTTCTACCAGTACTGGCGCAACGTGGGCGACGCGGACGTCATGAAGTGCATAAAGATGCTCACCTTCCTGCCACTTGACGAGATCGCCGAGATGGAGACCTGGAAGGACAGCGACCTCAACCGGGCGAAGGAGATCCTCGCCTTCGAGCTCACAAAGCTCGTCCACGGCGAGGAGGAGGCCAACCGCGCCCAGCAGAGCGCCAGGGCTCTCTTCGGCGGCGGCGACTCCGGCGAGATGCCCACAGTGGAGCTCGCGGAGTCGGATCTGCGCGACGGGGCCGCCGACATCATGTCGCTCCTCGTCCTCTCTGGCCTCTGCCCCTCGAAGTCCGACGCCCGCAGGAACATCCAGCAGGGCGGCGTCATTGCCGGTGATGAGAAGGTGACGGACATCGGCCTCACCTTCACGGCTGAGAAACTGAGGGCCGGTGTGGTCCTCCGCCGGGGCAAAAAGAGTTTCAAGAAGGTCATACTCAAATAACCACGATAATGAGATAATATACGCCAAGGGACGCAAAGCAGCCGCTCTGCGTCTCTTGTTATATCAAGATAAAATTTTTCAATTTACCCGCACATTTTACGTTTTTGACCGTTAAACATAGTGAGGGCGTCGAGAGGGGGCGAGGAGTGTGGCGCTGGACATCGAGGAGCAGTATGAGAGGATCTACCGCTACTGCTATTTCCGCCTCCGGGACCGGCATCTTGCGGAGGACGTGACCCAGGAGACATTTTTGCGCTGGCTCTCCAGTGACACCTACCGGGACACCGGGCAGACCATCCGTTACCTCTACACCATCGCCCGGAACCTCTGCGCCGACGAGGGCAGAAGACAGGACTTCGAGCCTCTGCCGGAGGATATGATGTCCGATTCAGGCGACCCGTCGCTCTCCCTGGCGCTGCGGGACGAGCTGGAGCGGCTATCCCCGGAGGACAGGGAACTCCTTCTACTGCGGGTGGTGAACGAGGTGCCCGTGGGGGTGCTCTGCAAGCTATATGGTGTGAGCCGGTTCGCCCTATATAGGAGGCTCAGAGGCATTTTGAGGTATCTCCGTGAGAGATTGGAGGGAGCATAGCATGGATAGAAAGTTAAAAACCGCGCTGGACGCGGCCTTTGCCGCCCCGCCACCGGAGCGGAAAGCATCATTTCTGCGCGCTCACCGCCGCCGGGAGCTGGGGACAGTGGAACTCATTCTGACCCAGGCGGGGTATGTGCGCTGGTGGACGTGGGCGGGCTCCGCCGCCCTGTTCGCGTTCATACTGGCCCTGGCGTCGGGGCGGGAGCCGGGGACGGTGTGGACGGCCTCAGCCCTGACGCCGCTCCTGGCACTCATCGCGGCGGCGGAGTGGGGCCGGTCCCGGCGGTACGGCATGGAGGAGCTGGAGCTTGCCTGCCGTATGCCCCTCCGCGCCGCTCTGCTCTCCCGGATGGCCGCCGTGGGACTATTCCATTTCGCGCTTCTGGGCCTGGCCGCGCCGGTACTGGCCCTCTGGGGCGGCGCGGGGGTATTCGAGACTGGTGCCTCTCTGCTGACGCCCTACCTGCTCACCGCCGCCGTTGGTATGGAGCTCTCCCGCCGGGTGCGGGGGCAGTGGGGCCTCCTCGCCTGCGCTGCGGCGGCGTTTATGGTGTGCGCCCTGGGAGTCCTTTCGCGGCGGGCCCGGAGAAATTTAATTTGGGCGGAGAGCGGACCTGTCCTGTGGACGGCCCTCGGCCTCACACTGGCGGCAGCGGCCCTTGAGCTAATAAAGACCATAAAGGAGACGGAGGAATTGCGATGGAACTGACTGTGCGGGAACTGAGCAAACACTATAGGGACAAGAGGGCGGTGGACGGGGTTTCCTTACGACTCACCGAGGGCATAAACGGCCTTCTGGGGGCCAACGGGGCCGGAAAGACCACCCTCATGCGTATGCTGTGCGGCGTCTTGAGACCCACGGCGGGGTCCGTGTCCCTTGATGGGGTGGACGTCTCCAGCGAGGACTACCGGGCGGTGCTGGGCTATTTGCCCCAGGACTTCGGCTACTACCCGGACTTCACCGGACTCGACTTTCTCCTATATCTTGCGGCGCTGAAGGGGATGTCCCGGCCCCACGCCAAGCGTAAATCGGCGGAACTCTTGGAGATGGTGGGCCTCGGCGACGTGGGGAAAAAGAAGATAAAGACCTACTCCGGCGGCATGAGACAGCGCCTCGGTATAGCCCAGGCACTGCTGAATGACCCGCGTCTCCTGATCGTGGACGAGCCCACGGCGGGGCTTGACCCCAAGGAGCGGGTGCGGTTCCGCAACCTGCTGGCCGATTTGGGCCACGACTCTATCGTACTGCTGTCCACCCATATCGTGTCCGACCTGGAACACATAGCGGACCACATGCTGATGATGTCCGAAGGGCATATCATTCTCGATGAGCCCTGGGACAAGAGCCGCACCGATTTAGAACGGCTATACCTTGAGGAATTCGGAGGTGAGGGGGAATGAAAAACCTCGGTACATTATTCCGCTATGAGCTAAAGAAGATTTGGACGCGCAGACTCACCTGGGCGGCAGCCATCCTCCTTGTGGCAGTCTGCGTAATAGACGCCTCCCTCTTCTGGTGGATGGGGCGGGGAGATAACGGCTACCATTTTACTTATACATCGGAGGACGGCACGGAGTACTCAAAGTTCCTCACGTCCTTTGACCAGATAAAGATGGAGGGCACAAATGGCTCGAAACTCGACGGGCAGATCTGGGACGAATCGTATTTTGAGACTATGCGCCGCTCTCTCCCGGAGGTGGGCGGGGACTCCATGCGGTTCACAAGCTACATGTACCTGGTGGACCACACCTATCTCGCTGCTGCCGGGATGGTGGGAGCCCTGGGACTCAGCACCGACACCGTCACAGCGTATGAGTTCTACGAGGCGCGGCGAGCGGCCGCCGAGGCCGCCTGGGCCGAACAGGGGTTGACGCCGTATGAGATATCCTATTGGGAGAGAGAGGCGGAAGAAATTGAGGAGCCCTTCACGTATGAATACTGCAAGGGAGCCCAGTTTGCCATTACCCGCGCGTCGGATGTGGCTATGATACTGCCCGCGGGGCTCGCCGCCATCCTCTGCGGCGTCTTTGCGGAGGAGCGGAGGAACAGGACCGTCCCGCTTATCTTCGTCTCCAGCGGGAGCCGTCTACCGCTCTCTATGGCCAAGGTCCTGGCGGGCTCCGTCACGGCGGGCGCGTTGGCGGCGGTGATGATGGCGGCGACGGTAGTCACCGAACTTGTCCTTCTGGGCGGAGGTCTCGGTTTCGGGGCGCCAGTCCAGCTCTACGCCCCCAGCAGCGGACTTGCGATAAGTGTGGGCGGGGCCCTGCTCATCCTCTCGGGGCTGGAGATACTGTACGCGGTGCTGTTCGGGGGAGTTATAATGCTGCTCTCCGTGACGACCGGCAGTTCCACCGCCGCGCTGGCGTGCTCTGTTCTCCCGAGTATCTATCTCTCAATTTGGGTGAAGTCCCAGGAGAGATGGGCCGATTGGCTCCCGGGTAGGCTGCTCTCGGGTAGCGCCCTGGAAAACGCCCGCCTCTTGGGGCCGCTCAACATACTAAAGTCCGGGGCCCTCACCTACGCGGCGATAGCCTTAGTGATGCTCGCCCTCTGCGCCCTTGTCTGGCGGCGCTGGGCTGTGGTAGGAAAATAGATACATAATTTTAATGGGGGCCGGAAAATCCGGCCCCCATAATAGTGAGAATATTACGTTTTTACTTGCAAAGTTCCGCCGTGTCCATGGCGATCATGAGCTCCTCGTTTGTGGGGATGACGAACACCTTGACCTTGGAGTCCTCGGCGGAGATCTCCTCAACGCCCCTGGTGGCGTTGCGCTCAGCGTCCATCTTCACGCCCATGTACTCAAGGCCGGAGGCGATACGCATACGCATCGCGGCGTCGTTCTCGCCCACGCCGGCGGTGAATACTATGGCGTCCACTCCGCCCATGGCGGCGGCGTAGGAGCCGATGTACTTCTTCACCTCATAGGCGAACTTCTCGAGGGCCAGCGCGGCGCGCTCGTTGCCGCTCTCGGCTGCGGCGGTGAGGTCGCGGAAGTCGGAGGACACGCCGGAGATGCCCAGCACTCCGGACTTCTTGTTGAGGACGTTGAGCATCGTCTTGATGTCCCAGCCGTATATGCCCATAAGGTACTCAAGGATGGTGGGGTCCACGTCGCCGGAGCGGGTGCCCATGGGGAACCCGGCGAGAGGCCCGAGGCCCATTGAGGTGTCAATGACCTTGCCATCCACGATGGCCGCGAGGGAGGAGCCGTTGCCCAGGTGGCAGGAGATGACCTTCGTGCCCTCCGGGTTATTCTCGCGGCCCAGGGCCCTCAGCGCCTGGCCGGCGATGTACCTGTGGCTGGTGCCGTGGAAACCGTAACGGCGGACGCCGTCCTTCTCATAGTACTCATAGGGGATAGCATAGATGTAGGCCCTGGGGGGCATGGTCATGTGGAAGGCCGTATCGAAGACAGCGACCTGTTTCTTTCCGGGCATGGCCTCCATGCAGGCCCGGATGCCCATGAGGTTCGCGGGGTTGTGGAGTGGCCCGAAGGGGATGCAGCGCTCTATGGCCGCTATGCACTCATCGGTTATGACGCAGGACTCAGAGAACTCCGCTCCGCCGTGGAGGACCCGGTGGCCCACGGCGTCGATCTCGTCGGTGCTGGAGATGACGCCCGTGACGGGATCCAGCATGACCTCCAGAACGGCGGTTATCGCCTCGTTGTGGGTGGGCATGGGGATGTCCCGGCAGACGTTCTCACGGCCGGGGACCTTGTGGGTCAGGCGTCCATCGATGCCTATGCGCTCGCAGAGGCCCTTGGCGTAGACGTCCCCGGTGTCAGAGTCCATGAACTGATACTTGAGGGATGAACTTCCGGCGTTGATAATAAGAATTTTCATTATATCTATCCTTTCTATGAAAAAGTATGTTAGAATAGGTAATACTATTTTAATACATTTTTGCCAATTCCACAATAGGTAATTTACGATTTGGAGTGAAAATTATGCGAATCGCCGGAATAATCTGCGAGTACAACCCCTTCCACCTGGCCCACGGGGAGCATATAGCGAGGACCCGGGAGTTCCTCGGCGGGGAGACCGGCATAGTTTGCGTGATGGGAGGGAATTTCCTACAGCGTGGCGAACCCGCAGTGCTCTCAAAACACGCCCGGGCGGAGATGGCCCTCAGGGGAGGGGCGGATCTCGTCCTCGAATTGCCGGCCCCCTGGGCCATAGCCTCGGCGGAGAGGTTCGCCAAGGGGGGCGTATATATACTGGAGAACTGCCGCGTGGTGGACTCCATATCCTTTGGCAGCGAGTGCGGGGACGTGGAGCGGCTGCGGCGCGTGGCAAACGCCATGTCCACTCCCGAGGCCCGGGAGCTCATACTCCAGAAGTGCGCCCTCGGCGTCTCCTACCCCGCGGCAAGGGAGATGGCCGCCGCGGAATTGGTGGGCGGGGAGCACGCGCTCTTCAGGGAGCCCAACAACATCCTGGCGATAGAATATCTAAAGGCGCTGGGGGAGCTCGGCTCCTCCATGGAACCCGTGACGGTCCGGCGGATCTCCGCCGCCCATGACGGCGGCCCCGAGGGTGGATACGCCAGCGCCGCCCACATAAGGGAGCTCATGCGCACCGGCGGGGATTTTGGGGAGTACATCCCCCGGGAGGTCCTTGAGATTATTGAGCGGGAGACGGCACTTGGGCGCGCCCCAGTTGACCTTCATCGGGGCGAGGCGGCGCTCCTATACCGCCTGAGGACGATGAGCGACGGCGCATTCGCCGCGCTGCCGGACTCCGGTGAGGGGCTTGCTCTCCGATTCGCGAGGGCCGCGAGGGAGGGCACGAGCTTTGAGGAGGTCTTAGAGCGGGCAAAGTGCAAGCGCTACGCCCACGCCCGCCTCCGGCGGATGGGGATGGCGGCGCTCCTGGGCGTGACGGGCGAGATGCAGTCGGGCCTCCCGCCATATATCCGCGTGCTGGGCCTAAACGGCCGGGGGAGAGACATATTGCGGGAGATAAAGCGGCGGTCAGAGCTGCCTATTATAACAAAACCCGCCTCGTCCCGGTCATTGCCTGAGGAGGCGAGGCGCATATTTAAACTGGAGGCCAGGGCCACGGACATTTACGGCCTCTTCACCCCATGCACCCAACCCGGCGGGGAGGAGTATAGACGCAGCCCCGTGGTAATCAGCTGAGATTTGGCGTTGAGAGGGGATCTGCCAAGGTGATTTTCACATCATTCATACATTTCGATGCACCTAAAGTACCGGCCCTCTCCGGGAATCGACTGCGGCTCTGCTACAATTTTCCGTAACACAAGTTCCTCGTTGATGGAGCCGAACAAAATATGATAGAGTTCATTTGCAATCTCCAGCCGGTTTACTCCATGCTTGACAGCCGTAATATCAATAGAGGTTGCAAGGTCACGCAGTGTCCTGGACATCGTTTCTCCAAGACATTTTTCAATGATACACCCGATTTCCGTAATATGTTTTTGATGTTCAGGCGTGTAAACCGGAACGCAGATGTTCCCATTTTGCGTATAACCGAACTGTTCTAAAAGTTTCATTGTGGCCGGGGCGCACCGCCCGGTCTGGACCAGCGATAACACATCTGAAAGGAGCGCGTCTTTGTTCGCTCCGCCGAAATTCTCACGCAGTATGACTTCTGCGTCTTTGAACTTAGCAGGAAGGTTTTTCCTCTCCATCAGTCTGAAAAACCGATAGAAGTCAAAACGATCTCCATTTGCATCACCGAAGGACTGCAGGGAACATTTACCATTCACTAACCGATTATATGAACACAGCAAGCCATTAGAGAGCGTTTGCAGCGCATAACACTTCTCATATATAATAATCAGATAATCCAACCCGGATGGATGCTGCCTGGAGGTGGCCAATGTCCCGTTTTCGCTCAGATAATCGAAGAAACTTCCATCAAACACCATGCCGCAGAGAATATGGTATAGATTTACCTCAATGGAAAAGCCGTTCTGGATCTCAGCACAGCAAGCCCGAATTTCCGCTATTCCATTTTCAATCAAATCGGCAAGATGTGCAGATCTCACCGCTATCTCATTATGCAGTACTGCGGCATCTTCCCGAAGGAATACCGGGCAGTCCAAAACCAACGCCGTGCCACTGCGGCGTAAAACTCCTCCGTTGATCAACTTGCGTATGAGGTCAGTACCGAATTTGTCGCAGCAATCATTATAGTCGCAAGTATTTGCGGGCTGCTGGGCAACCAACGAGAGAATAGCATCCGTCTCTTTGCCAAGAAAGTTTCGGGGATTACTCGAGTTCCCCGACTCCTTATCTGCATCAAAATTTCCATATAGATAATACTCAAATTCCCTCATGCGCTCACCTCAACTTACATTCAATGCGCTCAAATAGTTTCCTAAGTTCTTCATAGGGCTGGTTCATACTGGAATTATATCACACAGCGGGGACTGGTTCAAGATGACCGCATAGACCCCTTGACAAACCGCTCAGTGAGATTTGGTGTTGCCATATGTGCCGAAAATTGGTATAATGGTGGCATACAATTGAAAGGAGCGTTCGCTGTGAAAAAACTGGGATTTGGACTTATGAGGCTGCCGCTCACTGACCCGGAGGACCAGAGGAGTATAGATATGCCCCAATTTGAGAGGATGGTGGACACCTTCCTCCAGCGGGGGTATACATACTTCGATACCGCCTACTTCTACCACGACCGCACCAGCGAGGAGGCCGTGCGGCGGGCGCTGGTGGAGCGTCACCCCAGGGAGAGTTTCACCCTCGCCACGAAACTGCCCCTCTCCCTCCTCAAGGAGCCGGGGGACAAGGAGAGGTTCTTCGACGAACAGTTAAAAAAGTGCGGGGTTGACTATTTTGACTACTACCTCCTCCACAACGTGGGCAAGGGCAACACGCCCATAGCGGAGGAGTTCGGCTGTTTCGACTTTATAAAGAGACTGAGGGACGAGGGCAAGGTCCGGCACATCGGTTTCTCCTTCCACGACAAGGCCGACGCCCTGGACGCCGTACTCACCGCCCACCCGGAGGTGGAGTTCGTCCAGCTCCAGATAAACTACTTAGATTGGGACAGCGAGCGGGTCCAGTCCCGCCTATGCTACGAGACGGCCATCCGCCACGGCAAGAAGGTCGTCATAATGGAGCCGGTGAAGGGCGGCGCACTGGCGTCGTTGCCGGCGGAGGCAGAGGCGCTCCTCAAGGGCGAGGACCCCGAGGCGTCCATGGCCTCCTGGGCCATAAGGTTCGCCGCGGGGCTCCCCGGCGTCATGGTGGTGCTCTCCGGCATGAGCACCATAGCGCAGCTTGAGGACAACACCACCTTCATGTCCGACCTCCAGCCGCTCACGGAGCACGAGCGGGGGCTCCTATACAAGGTGGCCGACATGATAGTGAATTACACCGCCGTGCCCTGCACCGCCTGCCGGTACTGCGTGGCGGGGTGCCCCGTGGGGATAGAGATACCCGAGATATTCTCCCTATATAACAGCCGCCGCCGGGCGGAACTTATGCGTCAGGGGACGGATGGGCTGCGGGAGGAGTATAATAAACTGACGGAGACCTCGGGCAGGGCCTCAGATTGCGTGAGGTGCCGCCAGTGCGAGGGCGCGTGCCCGCAGCATCTCGAGATCGTTGATAACCTGGCACTTGCCGCGGAGGCATTTGAAAAGTAATATTTGAGAGGAGTCATTATGAAAGTTTTGCTTGTAAACGGGAGTCCCCATGAGCACGGCTGCTGCCGTGAGGCGCTGGGGGAGATAGCCGCCGCGCTGGAGGCGGAGGGCGTCGGGTCCGATATCTTTTGGATCGGCGCGAAACCCATCGCCGGGTGCATGGGGTGCGGCGCCTGCGGGAAACTGGGCCGGTGCGTCTTTGACGGCGACTCCGTGAACAGATTCATGGAGATCGCGGGGGAGTACGACGGGTACATCTTCTCCTCACCGGTGCATTACGCCTCCATGAGCGGCGGTATGACGTCCTTTATGGACCGGGTGTTCTACTCCGGCGGCCACAAGCTCCGGGGAAAACCCGCCGCGGGCATAGTCTCCGCCCGCCGCGGAGGAACCACCGCGGCCCTCGACCAGCTAAACAAGTATTTTTACATAGCTGGTATGCCCATCGCCACGTCCCAGTACTGGCCCATGGTCCACGGCAACACGCCGGAGGAGGTGAGGCGCGACCTGGAGGGTATGCAGATAATGCGGACCCTCGCCAGGAACATGGCGTGGCTCGTCAAAGCCTTCGCCGCCGCAAGGGCTGCGGGGATAGAGCCGCCGGAGCTTGAGGAGCGCGTGTCCACGAACTTCATAAGGTGAGGACAACGTAAATTTAATACAAAAACCCGCTGCCGGTGAATGATCCGGCGGCGGGTTTTTGAGTATCAAGTTCTCATTTACTGCTGGGTCATTATGATGAGCGGCAGGATGAGGGCGTAGAGCTCCTCCTCGGACATCTCGCCCAGGTTCTTGCGGTTCTCGGGGGCGGTGATGGTGGCGGAGTTCTTGAGGGAGACGGTGACGTCCAGGGACTCGCCGTCAGCAGTGAGCTTTCCGGTGATATCGGCGGAGGTGTCGGAGGAGGCGAATGTGCCGGTGAGGGTCAGGGTGTCGCCGTCGGCGGTGATGGAGAGATCCAGCGCCCCGTCGCTCCCGCACTTGGCGGTGATGTCCATATTGGTGGCGGCGCCGGACACGTTCAGCGTGTGGGTGTAGCCGGTGTCGGTGGACTCAACGTGGCTCTTCAGGGTGACGGTGTCGCCGCCCTCGGTGATGGTCACGGTGAAGTCGTCATATAACTCCGTGTCGAACTTATACGTGTCGCCATCAACGGTGAGCTCCGCGGAGGAGCGGATGAACTTGCCGTCGGCCACCTCGTAGCTCATTTTCTGGGTACCGTTGCCGTTGCGGATGGAATCCAGGAATTTATTGAAGTCGGCGGTTATCTCGTCCTCAGAGTCGGAGCCCGCCAGGTCGTTCATGCCGTCAAGGACGCCACCGTCCAGGAGCTCAAAGACCTTCTCGTAGTAGTCAGCCAGCGCCGCGCCCTCCATGGAGCCGGTGATGACGGCGCCGTCCACCTGATTGCCGCCCACGTCTATCGTGGCGGCCTCAGCCGTGAGGTTCGAGCTGCTGTAGGCATCCTGGGCCAGGGACTGTAGTTTTTCAACGGTGTCGCCGAAGTTCCCGGTGTTCGCGGAGAGAGATTCAAGAACGGCGTCGAGCTCGGCGAAGGACTCCATGTCCAGCTCAAGGAGCTCCGCCAGGGCGCTGCCCTGGAGCTGTTCCGTGAGTCCGGAGGGCCTGAGGCCGTAGTATGTGTCCCCGGTCAGCACGGGCATGGAGACGCCCATGAACTCGGTGGAGTAGTAGAAACCCATGTCAATGCCCACGCCGGAGGAGTTCACGTTGCCGTCGAGCTGGACCTGCTGGGCGGCGTTGTCCACAAGGAGGGTGCCCTTGACCTCGGTTGAATCGTCCCCGAGGCTAAGGTCCGCGGTGTAGGTGTCCCCGGAGAGCACCTTGCCCATGGCGGCGAGGGGCGAGCCGGAGTAGCGCTCCTTGAGGTCGGCGGCCGTGGCCTCAGTGGCGGACTTGAGGAGCCCCGCCGGGTCGGAGAGGTCGAGTCCGTCCTTCCCGCCGCAGGAGGCGAGGGAGGCGGCGATAAGTATCAGCGAGAGGAGAAGAGCTGTCAGCTTTTTTAGGTTTTTCATTTTGTTCCCCCTGTTCATGTAATCATATGCGGTAAAAAGCTCTACAATGAATCATTATATTACTTATTTCAGAATTTGCAATAGTAAAATGGTAGAAAGTCATAGCGGGGCTCCGCTCACCGCATTATCATGGCCGTGTTGAGGACCAGGGTCGAGTTTATGAACAGGACGTCGGAACCGGGCGTGAAGGACACCATGTTCCCCAGGTACTGGCTCGTGACGTACCGGAGGTCTATGATCGTTATTTTCGAGTACGCCCCGGTGAAAAGCGGCGCGAGGGATGAGCCGAAGGAGTCGCGGAATATGTAGAGCTCCCTGTCGGTCCTGGCGTTGGGGCACTCGATCTCGATTATCGGCTGGGTGCCGCCAAGGAACACGTCGTACCCGTCCATGTCGTCAATGAGCTCCGGGATGTACACGCCCTCGTGCTCATACATGGGCCCCGTCACGACGGCGTTCTCGGTGTAGTCGCTTGTGAGATACGTGAGGGTGTCCGGCTCTATGGGCAGGGCGGACTGCTGTAGGTACACGCCGTAGAAGGGGGAGAGCTCGTGGACGGTGTAGTCCTCCTCCGGCGTCAGGTACTCCGCCATACCCATGCCGCCGGCCAGGCGCTCTGCCACAGGGAATATGCACTGTTCCTGCCAGTGGGTGTCCGTGCGGTAGTAGTCGTCGATGGAGAGGGTGTCGAAGATGTCAATGTACTCAGCGCAGGTGACGTTCTCGTTCATGATGGAGACGAGCTTATCAAAGTCGATGTGCGGGTAGCCGTTGGCCTCCGCCGCGAAGTAGCTCTTGTCCGGGACTATGGAGTAGTAGACGTTCAGGTCCTCGAGGTACATATCGGCCACGGAGTTATAGAGCCTCGCGGCGTACTTGACCTGCTCCTCGTTGAGGGTACTCTCCATCTTGAAGACGCTCCCGTCCTTTATCCATATCCCGTTGGAGTCCCGCTGTCCCAGCACGTAGAGCCGGAAGGCGGTGTTTATCTCCCGGAACCCATCCCTCATGGGGAACTGGTCGAGGAGGTAGGACTCCAGGTCGTCGCTAAACTCCCGGGAGAACAGCCCCGAGAGGGTGAGCTCCGGCGCCTCGGCCAGCTCCCGGCGCTCGGTGTAACTCACATCGGCGTCAGGCAGCACGATGTGCCATATAGAGAGCCCCAGGATGACAACGGCGAAGGAGACGATTATCGCGATGTATTTTATTCTTTTCATACCGGCGCCTCCCATCAAAACCTAAAGTAGAGGAACGGGTTGAAGGACCCGTTTATTATGAACGCGGTGGAGAGGACTATTAGCGCGGTGGAGGCCAGGGGCTCCAGAACCACCTTTGGCCACTCGTGGAGCTTAGAGTATAGGTACTTCGGCAGGGGAGTGCACCCCACTATGGCGATAATGAGCGGCAGGGCGTAACTGCGCAGATAGTAGAGCGCGTCCCCGCTCACCAGCGGGATACCGCCGGCCCCGAAGAGGCCGCCGATGTCATGTATGACACCCTTGAGCCCCGCGGCGTTGAAAATAACGAAACTTAGTATCACGAGGAGCATCACATATATGTGGGAGACGAACCCCGGGAGTTTCTTGAGGAGGTCCCCCAGCCAGAGTTTCTCTATTATCAGCATGACCCCGAAGAAACCGCCCCAGAGGACGAAGTTCCACTCCGCCCCGTGCCAGAGGCCGGTGAGCAGCCACACCACGGCTATGTTCCGGAGCCACTTTATCTTTGTGGTGCGGTTGCCGCCCAGGGGTATGTACACATAGTCCCTGAACCAGCCGCCCAGCGTCATGTGCCAGCGGCGCCAGAACTCGGTGATGGACTTGGAGATGTAGGGGTAGTTGAAGTTCTCCGGGAATTTAAAGCCGAATATGCCCCCGAGGCCGATGGCCATGTCGCTGTAGCCGGAGAAGTCGAAGTAGATCTGCATGGTGTAGGCCACGGCGTAGAGCCAGAAGAAGAGGACGCTCTTGTCGGTGGAGTCCCGGAAGAAACTGCAGAGCTCACCCATAATGTTGGCGATGAGCACCTTTTTGCCCATGCCGAACGCGAAACGCCTGACGCCGCAGGCCACGCCCTCCAGGGTGTGGGTGCGGTTCTCCAGCTCCTCCGCCACGTCCACGTACCGCACGATGGGCCCCGCGATGAGCTGGGGGAAGAGGCAGACGAAGGTCGCCAGCGTCCCCAAGTTCTTCTGGGCGTGGACGTTCCCGCGGTAGACGTCTATGGTGTAGCTCATGGTCTGGAAGGTGAAGAAACTTATACCTATCGGCAGCGGCACACCGGTCTTGGGGATGGAGGTGCCCAGTATGCTGTTCACCGTCCCTATGAGGAAATCCGTGTACTTAAAGAACCCCAGCATAGCAAGGTTAATGACTATGGAGGATATCAGCGCCACCTTCGCCGCCTTCGTGCCGCGGTGGCTCTCGATGTAGAGGCTGTGGAGCCAGTCGGAGAGGGAGGAGAAGATAAGCAGCAGCACGTAGACCGGCTCGCCGAAGAAGTAGAATACGAGGCTCGATACGAGCAGCACGTAGTTCTTGGCCCTCCTCGGCACCAGGAAATAGAGGATCAGGACCAGGGGCGTGAAGGCATATAGAAATGTCGCGCCTGAAAATAGCATGGCGGCCTCCTTAATGCGCGGGGGAGGCTTGCCGCCTCCCCGCACGGATGTATTTCATGTTTATGCGTTGAAAGCCGCGATGATATCGTCGGCGCTTATGTTGAGCTCAGCCTTGCTCGTCATAACGAAGAGGATGAGTCCGTCCTTGACGGCGTATTTCACGGTGTCAGCCTGGGTGCACACGTTCCAGGCGGGGTTGGCGTTGGACTCCATCTCTTTGGCAAAGTCGTCGGCCTTGGTGCCCTCGGCGGGCTGGACAAGGAAGACTATGTGGGCCTGACCCATCATCATGCCCTGGTTGAGGGCCACCTTGGTGCCCTCGGGGAGCGCCATGCCGTTGAACCAGGTGCCGAAGAAGTCGGAGGGGGCGCCGCCGGCGTTCTCAGCGAGCTGGGAGAGGGAGATGGTCTCCGTCATCATCTCGCCGGTCTTGCCGTCCATTATGCCGGAGAGTTTCTCCACCAACTGCTCGTCGGTGAGGTTGGAGACGGCGCTGCCGCCGTCATTGTCGCCGCCGCCGCAGGCGGCCAGGGCCAGCGCCAGGGAGAGCGCGAGGATGAGCAGGACGATCTTTTTCATTTTCATTTCATTTTCTCCTTCAAAAAATATTTAAAAATTTAATAGCGCTTTATTTTAATTGACCTGTCACTGGGCCTCAAAGGCGGAGGTGACAGTCTCCGTTATCTCGGCGGAGGACATCACCACGAGCACGAGGCCGTCATTCACGGACACCTTCACCGTCTCCGCGGCGTCGCATATCGCCCACCGGGGATCGGCGTTCTCCTCAAGGGTCTTGGCGTACTCACCGGCGTCCACACCCTCCAGCGGCTCGATGAGAAGGACTATATGCGCGGGAGGGTTCATCTCGAGGTGGTTCACCGCCACGCGCATACCCTCCTCATAGCTCACCTTGCCGCCGAAGTAGTTTGAGAACTCAGCGGAGCTCCTGAGGGTGTCGGTAAAGTTGGGATTTGTGATGCTGCCCTCGCAGATGGCGGAGAGCTTATCCTTGAGGTCCCCGGCGTCCGTCACGGGTACTTCCTCCTGGTTGCCGCCGCCGGGGACGTTTATCATCGGGGGAGTCTGCTCCGTCCCGCCGGAGGGGGGTGTGTCACCATCAACATCATCGCTTTCACCATCGCCGGGCGCGGGGAGGACGGGTGCGCCGGGGTCGATCCCCTTGTTGGGATCGTCGTTAGAACCGTCGCTGGGGTCGTCATTGGTGCTGTCGCTGGGGGCACTGCCTGTGCCGCCCACGTTGGGAGTGGGGGGCGCACTGCCGGAGCCGTCCCCGGCGCAGGCCGCGAGACTCAGCACAAGGGCGAGAGACAGCAGCAGAGTCAAGACCTTTTTCATTTTTATCATTCCTTCGTATGTATTTTCTTTGGCCGCCATTAAGACTCAGAGCGGCGGAGATTTGTTCCCGAAAAACTATAAAGTTTTTGCGGCATCGACATTGGAAAAATCAGAAACTCCCGTTATCGATACCTGCGAGATCCCTTATGACCTCCCCCGCCAGGATGAGCCCCGCGACAGGGGGTACGAAGGAGAGGCTGCCGGGCGTGTCCCGGCGCCC
This sequence comes from uncultured Oscillospiraceae bacterium, assembly GCA_947628185.1. Taxonomy (GTDB): domain Bacteria; phylum Bacillota; class Clostridia; order Oscillospirales; family Oscillospiraceae; genus RUG626. The sequence goes on along the minus strand of CANQYW010000001.1, from coordinate 27,484 downwards.
CGCCTCGGGGGGAACTTCGGCGGCGCCCAGGGGACGCATGGCCGGTTCCTTGGAGTAGACCACTTTAAGGTGCTCCACGCCGCGCTTTCTGAGCTCCTTTCGCATTATCCTCGCGAGGGGGTCGAAACTCGTGGAGTAGAGGTCCGCCACCTCGAAGGCTGTGGGGTGGAGCTTGTTCCCGGTGCCCATGGAGCTTATGACCGGCACACCGGCCTCGTGGGCCCGCACTATGAGTTCAAGTTTCGCCGTGACGGTGTCAACGGCGTCCACCACGTAGTCATAGGCGGCAAGCTCGATGGTATCCGCCGTCTCCCGGGTATAGAAAAGCTTATACGGGTGCAGGACGATATCGGGGTTTATGTCCCGGAGTCGCTGCGCGGCCACCTCCACTTTGGGGCGGCCAAGTGTGGACTGGAGCGCCAGTATCTGCCGGTTTATGTTCGATAGGGACACCGTGTCCCTGTCAACGAGCCCCAGCGTGCCGACGCCGCCCCGGGCCAGCGCCTCCGCCGCGTACCCGCCGACGCCCCCGAGTCCAAATATAATGACGCTGGAACGCCGGAGCTTTTCCATGGGTCCCTCCCCCAAGAGAAGTTGGGACCTGGAGAACCGCCCCCCGCCCGCGTTTCCGGGGCCGGGGAGACCTTGATCATTCGCGCAGTTTAAAGAGTCCATAGCTAACACCTCGCGGGCGCCATAGCGCCACACCGGATAGTATCACGTTTGGGAGTGATTGTCAAACATTTCCGCGGCCCTCACCACATGTTCCGCCAAGACCGCGGTGGTGACGGCGCCGACGCCCCCGGGCACCGGGGTAATGGACCCAACGATGGGCTCAATGGCGGAGAAGTCCGCGTCGCCGCGGAGCTTGCCGTCCGCGCCCACGTTCACACCCACGTCGATCACTATCTGTCCCGGGGAGACGTGTTCCGCCGTCAGCGTCCCGGCCCGGCCCACGGCGGCGACGATGAGATCGGCGCGGCGGGTCTCAGAGCTCAGGTCCCGGGTCCTCGTGTGGCAGACGGTGACGGTGGCGTTCTTCCTCAAGAGCAGTTGGGACACCGGTTTCCCGATGACGAGACTGCGCCCCAGTACCACCGCCCTGAGACCGGCGCAGTCTATGCCGTAGTGGTCGAGGATCCTGACACAGCTCTCCGCCGTGCAGGGGCAAAAGCCCCTCCCGCTGCCGGTGAACACCCCGGCCAGTGAGCCCTCGGTTATGCCGTCCACGTCCTTCGCCGGGGAGAGGGCGTCCCGGACCCGGGCGTCGTCAATGTGCCGGGGGAGGGGACGCAGTATGAGTACCCCGTGCACCGCTCCGTCCCGGTTGAGCTCGTCCACTTTTGAGAGGAGTTCCGCCTCGCTCACGTCCGCCGGGAGGAGCACGTTCTTGACGCCTATCCCGAGGGAGGAACAGCGCTTGACGGCGCCCTTCTCATAGGACATATCCGCCTCGTTCTCGCCCACCCGCAGGATCGCCAGCACCGGGAGAACGCCCCCGGCCTTCAGGGCCTCCACCCGGGCCCTCGTCTTCTCGTTTATCGCCGCGGCTACCGGCGCGCCTTTCAGGAGCATAGAAAAACCTCCATATTCAAGACTATACCTTGAAGTATAGAGGTTTTTTGCCCAGTTGTCAATTATTTCTCTGGCAATAAATTACCGCGCCGGGAATATATACCGATCAGATTTTTCGCTCCACGAACCAGCGGTCCTCCTCGAGAAAGAGGAAGGTCCTCACAGCGCCTATGCGGATGGTGTACCGTATGCCGGCGCCTCCGGCCTTGAGACTCGCGGCCCGGCGCACGTCCAATATCCTGTCCACCTGATACTCGCGGCCGTCCTCCCAGATGACGGAGCGCGGCAGTATCCGGCCCTCCGGGGTGAACTCCGCCCGGACACCAACATAGACCTTGGGGTCCGGTTTCACGTTGTTTATTCCGTCCTCCATTATCACACCGCCTTAAAGTACCCCACGGGGTGTATGACGTGGTCCTCTTTGGGGTTTATGTTGCGGAGGGTGTCGTCCAATGTGGTGACGGCCCTGCCGATGGCGTAATGGCCGAACCGGCGGCGGATGTCGTCCACGGCCCGCTCCAGGCGCTCCTGCCTCTCGCGGCGTCCCTGGTCCTCAAATAGGGACAACTGGTCGGGGACGCTGTCCGGGACGAGGTCTATGGCCCTGAGGCCGATGGAGCGCAGGGGGACGCCCCAGGAGTAGTTGCCGGCTATGAGTTTCATGGCGGCGGCGTGGAGCTCGGAGGAGAGGGCGGTGGGCCGCTCAAGGCCCGTCTGCCGCTCAAAGGTGTAGAGCGTGTTGTCGCGGAGGCTTATCTGCACGCCTGTAGCACGGAACCCCTGTTCCCTCAGCCTGGCGGCGACGCTCTCGGAGAGCATGTAGAATATTATGCTGGCGTCCCTCTCGTTATATAGGTCTCTCGGCGTCGTGGTGGAGTTCCCGACGCTCTTCACGGGGGAGTCCTCCCCAAAAGCGGCCACGGGCTCCGAATCTAATCCGTTTGCGAAGGCGTGGAGCACAAAGCCCCACTTCCCGAGCCTCCGCTCAAGGAGACTCACCGGCGCCTGGGCCAGGTCCCCGATGGTATTTATGTTGTAGTCCCGGAGTTTCCTGGTGGTGGCGGGGCCCACGTAGAGGAGGTCGGAGGCCGGGAGCGGCCACACCTTTTCCCTGTAGTTATCCCGGGAGAAGACCGTCACCGCGTCCGGTTTCTTGTAGTCGCTGCCCAGTTTCGCGAACACTTTGTTGAAGGACACCCCCACGCTCACCGTGACCCCCAGTTCGGACTTCACCCGCTGCCGCACCTCGTTGGCGAGGCGCTCCGCCCCGGCGGCCCCCGCAGTCCCGGTGACGTCCACCCATGCCTCGTCTATCCCGAAGGGCTCCACCTTGTCGGAGTAGTCGAGAAATATCCTCCTCGCCAACTTGGAAAACCTGAGGTATAGCTCGAAGTGGGGCGGTAACACCACGAGCTTGGGACATTTCTGCCGGGCCTGCCATATGGCCTCGCCTGTCTTTACGGCGTAACGCTTGGCCACCTCGTTTTTTGCCAGGATTATCCCGTGCCGCGCCTCCACATCCCCGCCCACGGCCACGGGCTTGTCCCGGAGCTCCGGGTGATGCAGACACTCAATGCTGGCGTAACAGCCGTTTATGTCGATGTGAAAGATGGTCCTGTCCACGCGCTCACCTCCCTGTGAGACTATTATATACTCCCAACAGGAGAAAATCAATATGTAAATACTCCTAATAAGGGATTAGCCTTGGAATAATACTTGCAATAGGCGTAAAACTGTGGTATTATATATCAAAACACAATGGGTGGTGCGTATGACTCATCTCACATACAACTTAGGGGAAAAACTCCGGGAACTGAGGAAGAGCCGGGGCATATCCCAGGCGGGGGCGGCGGAATTTTTGACGGACCGGGGCCTCTCAGCCACACAGAAGGCCGTGTCGAAGTGGGAGCGGGGGGACACCCAGCCCAGCGCCAGGCAGTTCATCGCCCTCTGCGAGCTATATAATGTCCGGGACGTTCTGGACGTGTTTTGCGGACTCCCGGCGAAACGGGATAGGCTCAACAGTCTCGGCCGCCGCCGGGTGGCGGAGTACGTGCGCCTTTTGGAGGGGGACGAGGAGTTCTCGGATGTTCCCAGGGTACACAGGGCCCTCCGGTCCATACCCCTCTACGACCTGCCGGTCTCCGCCGGGACGGGACAATTCCTTGACAGCGCCAGCTACGAGCTTCTGGACGTGGACGACACGGCCCCGCTCTCCGCCACCTACGCCGTCAGGATAACGGGGGACAGCATGGTGCCCCGGTTTGTGGACAGGCAGGTGGTTTACATAAAACCTCAGCCCACGCTTGAGGACCGGGAGATCGGTATATTCCTTCTAAACGGGGACGCCTACTGCAAACTATTTGACAAGGCCGGGAACTGCCTTGTGTCCCTGAACCCCAAGTACCCGCCGATACCGATAGGCGAGGGGGATGAACTGCGGGTCCTGGGGAAAGTAGTGGGATAAATAAAATAATATACGCACATGGGCCGCGGCAGATTTTGAGTCAATGCCGCGGCCCTAATTTACAGGTCCTTTTTTATCTGGTTTATGGCATTCTTCTCGAGCCTCGAAACCTGCGCCTGGCTTATTCCCACCTCGGCGGCCACCTGCATCTGGGTCTTGCCCTCATAGAACCGCAGGGAGAGTATTCGTTTCTCCCTCTCGGAGAGGCGGCTTATGGCCTCCCCGAGGGCTATCTGCTCAAGCCAGCTCTCGTCGGTGTTCTTCGTGTCGCCTATCTGATCCATGCCGCATACGGCGTCGCCGCTCTCGTTGTAGATGGGCTCATAGAGGCTCACCGGGTCCACCACGGCGTCCATGGCCACCACCACGTCCTCACGCTTTATGCCAAGTGCCGCGGCTATCTCGTCCACGGTGGGCTCCCGCTGGGTGTCGTTCTGGAGTTTCTCCTTCATCTGGAGGACCTTGTAGGCCGTGTCCCTTATACTGCGGCTCACCCGCACGGGGCTGTTGTCCCGGAGATACCGCCGCACCTCGCCGACTATCATGGGCACGCCGTATGTGCTGAACATGACCCCCAGGTCGGTGTTAAAATTGTCCACCGCCTTTATGAGCCCTATGCACCCCACCTGAAATATGTCGTCCGCGCTCTCACCGCGGCTCATGAACTTCTGTATCACCGAGAGAACCAGCCTCAGATTCCCCTGTATGAGCCTCTCCCGAGCCTCGCCGTCCCCGTTTCTGGCTCTGCGAAGGAGTTCCAACGTCTCATCATTTTTCAGCACCGGCAGTTTTGCTGTGTTTATACCGCATATCTCGACCTTACCTTGCATGAAAAACGCCTCCTGGGAAGTTGTCTTCCGTAACGAGCCTATTATTTCCTGGGCGGCGGGATTTAATACTGTGGGGTCGTTTAGCAAAATAAGGCAGTGAAAAAAGCGGTTGACAATATGATATTTAAGTGATATTATTTTGATATCACAAAAAACAGCGAACGGAGGTATCGCTATGAAGACGAATATAAGTGAGAGGGTACTTCACCCTGTGAGCGGGGGGCTGATGCTCCTCTTGATCGTCATCGGCGTCCCGGTCTTAGATGCTCTCGGCATATGGTGTTTCGTGAGGGCTGGTGGAGCGCCGCTGCCGGTGCTGGGTCAGGCGCTGGTGATCCTGGGGTCGGTGGTGCTGCTGGTGATGGCGGCGGGGCTCAAGATAGTGCGCCCCAACGAGGCCCGGGTCTTCACGCTCTTTGGCAAGTACTACGGCACTGTGAAGGAGAGCGGATTTTTCTGGGTAAACCCCTTCGCGGTATCATTTAGTCCCGCCTACAACCAGGCCCAGAAGGAGGCGGCCGAGGCCAAGAAGAAACTGGCCTCCGAGGGCAAGACGCAGTCCATCAGCGTGGGGGTGGGGAAGTGCATATCCCTCAAGACCCAGACCCTCGATAACCGCCGCCAGAAGGTGAACGACGTGCTGGGCAACCCGATAATCATCGGGGCGGTGGTGATATGGCACGTCTCAGACCCCACGCGGGCGGTGTTCTCAGTTGAGAACTACGTGGAGTTTCTGAATATCCAGACCGACTCCACCATTCGCAACATAGCCCGCCTATATCCCTATGACGTCTTTGACGACGAGGACGATGACGACGGCGTGAAGGAGAAGACTCTCCGGGGCTCCGCCATAGAGATTGCCGACACCATGCGTGACGAGCTCCAGAAACGTGTGGCGGACGCGGGCCTTGAGATCGAGGACGTCCGCATAACGCACTTGGCCTACTCCGAGGAGATAGCCGCCGCCATGCTCCAGCGCCAGCAGGCCGTGGCGATAATCGCGGCGCGGAAGAAGATAGTTGACGGCGCGGTGGGGATGGTGAAGATGGCCATTGAGCGCCTCAACGAGGACGAGGTGGTGGAGCTGGACGAGGAGCGCAAGGCCGCCATGGTGTCAAATCTGCTGGTGGTGCTCTGCGGCAACAAGGACGCCCAGCCCATCGTGAATTCAGGGAGTATATATTGATGGATCTTGATGTGCGGGAGGCGGCTCTGCGGGAGCGCCTTGAACGTATAGAGGCGATGGAGCGGGAACTGCGCGCCAAGGAGACCGCGAAGAAACAGGTCCCCCTGCGGCTCTCAGCCACGCTCTGGAGCGAGATCGCCGCCTGGGCCGAGGAGGACTTCCGCTCCATAAACGGACAGATAGAGTATATCCTCACCGAGGCCGTGCGGCGGCGGAAGAAGGAGAAATAATAGTAAAAAAGACCGCTGACTTACCGGAAAACCGGTGAGTCAACGGTCTTTTATCGTGCATTTAGATGTCCCGGACACGCAGCGGTGGACCATCGAAGGTCATAACTTTGTCCGCCAGGGCCTTGGACTCCGCGTCGTGGGCGGAGTAGAGGACGGGCACGCCCATGCGGCGTATCCCAGCCATTATCTCCCGGGAGGTCTCCGGGTCCACGCCGGCGAAGGGCTCGTCGAGGATGATGAGCGCCTTCCCCTCCCCATAGGCCAGCGCCCGCGCGAGGGCGAGCCGCCGCTGCATCCCGCCGGAGAGCGAGGTGACGGGGGAGCGGGCCTCCTCCCCGAGCCCCACGAGACGGAGCCACCGCCCGGCCTCCGCACCCTTGGGGAGCACAGATGTTATCTGCGCGGCGGCGTCGAGCCCCGGAAAGAGCCGGTTCTCCTGAAAGAGCATGGAGATATCCCGGGGGGAGGGGGCGGTTATCCTGCCGCCGGAGGGTCTTGCCAGACCCATGAGGAGGCGAAGGAGGGTCGTCTTCCCGCAGCCCGAGGGGCCGGAGAGCGCTGTGACGCCGGTGTCGGGAAGTTGCAGGCTGAAGTTATCCAATATGACCTTTCCGCCGTAGGCGAAGGAGACGGAGTCGAACGTCACTTCTTGTCCCCTCCTCTCTTGAGTAGATGCCTCGCGGTGCACTCTATGATGAGCGAGAGGGTTATGACCACCGCCGTCCAGGCGAAGAGGCCGGGGGTGTCGAGATAGAGCTTGGTGTAATAGAGCTGCGCCCCCACGGCCCTCTTGGGGAGGCACAGCACCTCCGCCGCCACGCCGGACTTCCAGGCGAGGCCCAGGGAACTGAGGACCGCGGAGGCGAGGTGCGGCCGAAGCGCCGGAAGATATATGAACTTCACGCTCCTCCACCGGCCCATACGGTACGCCCTGGCCAGCTCCAGGAGCTGCGGGTCCGCGGCGCCGAGGCCCGCCATGACGCCCTCCCACATTATGGGCGCTACCATGAGGCCGGAGATCACCGCCGGTACGAAGTCAGTTTTCACCCAGAGGAGGATGAGTATTATAAAGCTCGCCACAGGCGCGGCGCGGACGACCCTCACCGCCGGCGCGAAGATGGCGTTGGCCGCAGGAGAGACGAAGGTGAGGCACCCGAGGATGACACCGGCCGCGACGCCCCCTATGGCCCCCAGTGATATCCGCAGGAGCGTCATGAGGGTGAAAAGCCAGAAGTCCGCCTCAACGGCGAGGGCCCGGAGCTCTGAGAGCACAGAGAGGGGAGCGGGGATGAAGAGCTCCTTTGCCACAATGAGCGCCGCCAACTGCCAAAGCCCCAGCCAAAAAACGGCTGGGGCTGCGGCTTTTATTAGACGTTTAACCCATGTAGTAGAAGTTCTCATCGGGGAGCTTTCCGCCCACAGAGTCGGGGTTCGCCTCAAAGAGGACGTTGAGGTAGGGGTCAAGGGTGGACTTCATGTCGGCGCCCGTGACGCAGCAGAGGTTGCAGTCGGGGATGGCCCGTTTCGCCACGGCGGCCTTGGGGACTATGCCGTATTTCTCGCAGAGCTCGGCGGCGTGGTCAACGTCGTCAGTGGCGGAGCTTATGGATTCGGCGTACTCCTTGAGGAAGGACTCAACGGCCTTGGGGTTCTCCTCGGCAAACTCGGAGCGCACCACGATGCACCCCATGGTGAGCTTGCCGCCCTCACCCAGAGCGTCCCACTCCGCAGTGAGGTCGATGGCGGAGCGGACGTCCTGATTCTGGATGAGCACGCCCGTGGCGGCGGGGACAGGCAGCATGCAGACGTCTATCTCGCCGGAGGCCATCTTGGCGCTGATGGAGTCGGGCGCCTCAAACACCAGCTCCACGTCCGGGGAGTCGCCCTCATAGGTGAGGCCGTTCTTCGTGAGTATGTGCTTGAGAACGTACTCGGGGTTCGCAGCCTGACCTGCGCAGTAGACGGTCTTGCCCTTGAGGTCGGCGATGGATTTTATGCTCTCGCCCCGCTCCAGGATATAGAGGACGCCGTAGGTGTTGAGGGCCACCACCTCAATGGAGCCCGGGTTTTTGGCGTAGAGCGTCGCCGCCAGGTTCGTGGCGACTGCCGCTATGTCCAGCGTCCCGTTGGCAAGGCCGGCGGTTATCTGGTCGTTGGCGCCCACGACGGTGAAGTTATAGTGGTTTTCGGTGGTGTTGTTGTCGTTGGCCTCCATGAGTCCCACGGCGCCCACACCGGTGGGGCCGGTCAGCACGGCGATATTCACGTCAACGGGCTTAGTGTCACCGACGCAGGAGCAGAGCCCCAGGACCAGAGACAGCGTGAGGAGAAGTAAGATGAGCTTTTTCATATGGTTTTTCCTTTCTATAACGGGGCTACTCCAGTAGCTCCGGTTTTAACACTGTTATGGACTTGCCGTCCCGGGATATTATGCCCCGCTCCTCAAGTTTCGTCAGCTCCCTGTAGAGGGAGGCCCGGCCCATGTTGAGCCGGGAGGCCAGCTCCGTTATCGAGTGGACGTTCACGTGCCCCTCGCCGTCCGCAAGGCCCAGGAGGAAGGAGGAGAGTTTCTTCTCCCCGCTGCCGGAGGAGAGGGAGTCCACCTTTGAGGAGAGGAACCTTATCCTCTCGGAGAGGTACCTAAGATAGTTATCCCGTAGGATGGGACTGGTGTCGATGAGGGTCTTCACACTCTCCTGGGTTATGAACAGCACCTTCGCCGGAGTCCTGGCGGTGAGGGTGGAGACGTATCTCGGCTCATCGTTAAATAGCGCGGCGGCCCCGAATAGATCGCCGGAGCCCAGCTCATTCACCACGAAACTGCGTTTCTCAACGAGTATGCGGCCCGAGAGTATTATGCCGAGTTTTTTGCTGAAATCCTCAGGGGAGTATATGACAGAGGAGCGCTCAAAACTCTGGCGCTCAAACCCAACTTTTTCAAGCATCGCGCCTATCTCCGCCGCTCGGACACCGCTAAATAGGAAGGTCTCGCTGAGAACTGTGAGCTCCCTGGACGACAGCATCGTATCACCTCTTTATTGTCTCATCTGATACAATCCTTGCGTATGATATCAGATAAAGCCCCTCAAGTCAAGGGGTTCGTGAAAAAAATAACGCCGCAGGTCGTCAGACCCGCGGCGTAGGGAGATAATTTCTTTTTAGTCCACGTCTATGAGCTCATAATCCTTCGAGCCAAAGCCCAGCGCGGCGGCGGCGTCCACGGTGTGTCCTCCGTGACGGGACTCTATGCGCTCCAATAGGTGGTCGCGCCCCGGGTCGTCGGAATTGTAGATGAGGTCGAGGCACGCCTTGTCGAGGGCCACGGGGTCGAGGGATGAGAGTATGCCTATGTCCGCCATGCAGGGGTCCTCCGCCACGGCGCAGCAGTCGCAGTCCACCGAGAGGTTGCAGACCATGGAGACGTAGGCGGCCCGGCCCTTGAAGAACTCCGCCACGGCCATTGCGGCGTCGGCCATTGCCTCGCAGAAGGTGTCCTGTTCGGCGCAGTTCTCCCAGAGGGTGTTCTGGTCCACAGTGGTGCCGCCGGAGTGGATGAGGCACTTGCCCACGGATGAGGCGCAGCCGATGGAGAGTTGCTTGAGCGCGCCGCCAAATCCGCCCATGGGGTGGCCCTTGAAGTGGGAGAGCACCAGGAGGGAATCGTAGTTCACGAGATTTTTCCCCACCAGGTCCACTTTGAGCACCCGGCCCGCGGGATTCACGAGGGCAACATCGGGCCCCTGGGCGTCGAGCAGGTCGACGTTAAAGTGCTCGGACCAGCCGTGGGACTTTAGAAGTTTGAGGTGCCTGTCCGTGTAGTTGCGCTGGCCGTCATAGGCGGTGTTGCACTCCACAATGGTGCCCTTCACGTGCTCCACCATCGGGCGCATGAATTCCGGGTGCAGATAGTTCTGGTTCCCCTCCTCGCCGGAGTGGACCTTGACTGCCACCTTCCCCGGGAGGTGGACGCCCAGGCGCTCATACATCTCAACAACCGTCTCGGGCGTCAGCTTTCTTGTAAAATAGACTTTTGATGCGGCCATTATAGATCCTCCTATTTTTTGCGCGGACCCGGCCCCATCGCGTGGTCAGTCGAGTCGCGCTTTTTTAACGATACCAAACCCCAGGGGATAGGGCCCTGTGTGGACGCTTATACCGGCGCCTATGTGGAAGATGGGGAGCTCCACATCGTGGCCCACGGCCGCCAGCGCGTCGTGGATCCTGTCCCGGAACACCGCTCCCTCGTCGTAGTCGTAGCCGTAGCCTATGGCCACGACGTACTCACCGGTGGAGGAGAAGGTGCCGCTCACGTAGTCACTGGCAAGTTTACCCACCATGTCCATGGACTTCTTGCGTGAGCGCGTTATGCCGGAGGGGAAGATCTCGCCCTCCTTCAAGGTGATGAGGGGGCGTATCCCCAGAAGTGACCCCGCCATACCGGCGAGCTTACCTATCCTGCCGCCGGCCCTCAGGTAATCAAGATTCCCAACGGTGAAGAATATCCGCCCCGTGGGCAGTATCTCACCGAGCCGTTTAAGCGACTCGTCGAGGTCGAACCCGGCGTCCCTTATGCGGCAGAGCTCCAAGACGACTATACCCTGGAGCACCGTGTCCACGGTGGAGTCCACCACCTCCACGCGCCGCTCGGGGTACTCCTCCAAGAGGAGTTTCTTCGCAGCCACCGCCACGTCATAGGAGGAGCTGAACTTCCTCGTTATGCAGATACATATGACGTCCTCACCGGCCTTGGCGGCCTCCTCAAAGGCCTCAAAGTAGTCCTGGGTGGAGGGAGTGGAGGTCCTGGGGAAGTTCTTAGGATGCTCCACCATCCATTTGTAGAAGTCGTCCCGCGTGACCTCGATGTCCTCCTTGAGGTACGTCTTCTCGTCGGTGGAGACGTAGAAGGGCACCACGTATATCTCGTGCTCGTCGGTGAGGGCCTTGGGGATGTCGCAGGAGCCGTCAGAGATTATTCTGTATTTCGCCATTATCAACACCTCTTTGAGGATTAATCATACACCGTGTCTATTATAATAATAAGCGATTTTACAGAATCTTTCAACATCTTTTTCTCAACATCATGTCCGTTTTCTCTGGACATATCTTATGCAAAGTGTGTGGATAATGGGGGAATATCAGCCCTCCGGCACGAACCCCTCGAATATAGTCGGGACGCCCTGGCTCTCCAGCTCCCGCATGACCTCCTCGTCCCTTATGGTCCAGCTCACCTCGTGGACGCCGTAGAGCCGTTTCATGAGCTGGAGGCTTATATTCTCCCGGTCCCGCTGGTTGTAGGCTATGAAGTCCGGTTTTGTGAGGAAGGTGGTGAGGAGGTAGGTGAGGGCTGCCCGGCCCGGGAGGGAGACGTCCGAGTTCCCCTTAAAGCGCAGGAAGTCCGAGCTCAGCTGTCCCCGGAACACCTGCGGGTACCTGGACTTCAGGCGCATCAGCACGGCGGGGTCAAAGGACTCTATGCAGTAGTCCCCGCCCCAGGCCCGGAGGGCGTTCATAACGGTGTCGGTGAGCGCGTCGGCGTTGCCGTGGGCCGTCTTGAGCTCCACTATGATGGGTGTCTTGCGCTCAAATACCCGGAGCACGTCCTCAAAGAGGGGGATGGTCTCCTGAGTGTCATAGAGTTTATATTTTTTTAGATCCTCGGCGGTGAGATCCTCCACCATCACGTCGGCCCCGCAGGCCCTGACGAGACTGCTGTCGTGAATGACCGCCAGGTTCCCGTCCCGCATGAGGTGGACGTCCAGCTCCGCGCCAAATCCGTGCTCGACGGCGGCCCGGAAGGCGGCCAGGGAGTTTTCGGGGCGCCCCGCGTTCAAATCATGTAGGCCCCGGTGGGCGAAACGGCAGCTGGAGAACTTCTCCCACCCCGGGTGATTGCGCCGTGGGGCCAGCGCCCCGGCCCAGAGCGTCGCGGCCACCGCGCCGAGTGTCAAGATTTTTCCTTTTTTCATGGTGATATCCCCCTTAGTTGTCCATATCCTCGAAGGCGGCAAGGCCCCTCTTGCTCTCGGCCTTCGTGTCGCCGTGGCGCACGAAACACATCGTTACAAAGCTGAGCGCGGAGAAGAACGCCGCATATGGGAACAGGACACGGTAACTTATCCTCTTTAAAAGCGTACCCGCCAAAACGGGCGTTATGACCTGGGCCAGCATGGAGGCGGTGTAGTAGTAGCCGGTAAATTTGCCCACATCCGACCCGCGGCACATCTCCACCACCATGGGGAGGGAGTTTACGTTGATGGCCGCCCACGCCAGGCCCACCAGGGCGAAACAGACGTACATGACGGCGTTTATGGATGTGTAAATCGTGGTGAGGAAGTACCCCGCCAGGAAACAACTTGCCAGCAGCAGGACGCCCGCGAGGATCGTCTTCTTCCGTCCCACCTTTGAGGCCACGATACCGATGGGGATGTAGGAGACTATGGCCCCGCCGGTGGCCACCATGAGGCAGGTGGAGGCGCCGCCCAGGCCCTCGCCCATGACCACGTCAATGTAGTTTGTGAACCAGGTGGTGACGCCGTTGTAGCCTATGAACCACAGTGCTATGGAGGCCAGGAGGAACGCGAGGCTCTTTTTGACGGGCCCCGGGAGTTTCTCGTTGCCGGAGCCGTCGCTCTCCGCAAGGTTCCACTCCGGGTGGCGGCGCTCCAGCTCCGCGTTGGCCTTGGCAAGTTTCGGCTCCTTCACAGTGATGAGGAGCACCGCCACCGCCGCCACCATTATGGCGGAGACCACGATGAAAAGCGGCTGGTAGTTCACGTGCGCGAGCCCCTTTACCTTGTCCGTGGGGTAGAGGACCGCCGCCACGCCGAGGTACATTATCCCGCCCACGGCTCCCATGAGGTTTATTATGGCGTTGGCCTTGGAGCGCAGGGGTTTCGGAGTCACATCCGGCATCAGCGCCACGGCGGGGGAGCGGTACGTCCCCATGGCCACAAGCAGCAGTCCCAGCACAATGACGAAGGAGGCGAACTTGAAGGGCGAGGCCGCGGCGGCGTAGCCATTATCCAAAAAGGGGAGCACGTTCATGAGCACCACAGCCATGGCCGTCCCCGCTATGATGTACGGCGTCCTCCGGCCCATGGAGCTCCGGGTCTTGTCGGAGATGGAGCCGAAGAGCGGGAGGAGGAAGAGCGCCAGCACGTTGTCCGCCGCCATTATCATGCCGGTGAGGGACTCGTCCAGTTCAAAAGTCTTCCTCAGTATGAGGGGTACCACGTTGTCGTACATCTGCCAAAACGCGCTGATGGAGAGGAACGCGAGGCCAATAAATATCGTCCTGCGGCTGTCAAGCTTGTGCTCGTCCATATCTGTCCCCCCGGTTCATTGGTAATTCGTTGATAAATAGTATTCTATCAAATATCCTGTGCTTTTGCAAGAAGATATTGCTCTAAATGCCAATATATGGCGGTACGCAAAAAAGATACGGCAGGAGCCGTAATAGAGCTCCTGCCATTCGGGATCACTTTTTCTTAGGTTTTCTTGCGGCGTAGTCCTCGTCAATCCGGCGGCGCCAGTCGGCGGGGAGGACACTTGAACGCCGTACGCTGGTGACGGCCTCGGATATGACCTCAAAGTTGAGGGCGGTACCCTGGCGGTCGGCGTTGTAGTTCACGGCCCGTGTGGGGTCGATGCCGAAACGCACGGCCTCGGCGGCGGCGTCGATATTGGCGCCGAGGAAAATGAACTCCCAGCCGTACTTCTCCTTCTGCCGCTCGATCATCTCCTTCACCTTGGCGTAGTTATAGACGCGGCTGGCGTTCTCCTTGCCGTCGGTGGTTATGATGAACATCGTCTTCTCGGGCACGTCCTCGGGGCGGGCGTACTTGTGGATGTTCCCGATGTGGTGGATGGCACCGCCCACGGCGTCCAAGAGGGCGGTGGAGCCGCGCACGAAATACTCCTTGTCCGTCAGGGGCGGTACCGAGTCCAAGGGTACGCGGTCGTGTATGACCTGGGTCTCGTGGTCGAAGAGCACCGTGGAGACCAGCGCCCCGCCGGGCTCCCGGCGCTGCCGCTCTATCATGGAGTTGAAACCGCCTATCGTGTCCTGCTCGAGGCCCCCCATGGAGCCGCTGCGGTCCAGTATGAATACGAGTTCTGTCATGTGAATGACCTCCTTCATGTTTTGTGATGATATATTATCACAGAATATGTGGCGCGGGGTCGCCGGGGAGGCGACATTTTCATCCCCCGATGAGGGGTTCGTCGAAGGCGAAAAGCACCTCGTTGAGCTCAAAGACGTCGTAATTTCCATTGACAATAAAGTGCTCCACTATCACGTCAAATTTTGAGCTGTGGGAGAGGGTGTATCCGGCCTTTGCCAGGAGATCCAGCGTCTCCCGGAGGTCGAGCTCCAGCGCGATGGCGAAGGCCACCGCCGTGGGCTTGGAGGGGCGGTAGGAGGGGTTATTGCGTATTTTTGAGAAAAGTTTGCGGTCGATATTGGCCTTTTTATATATCTCTGAGTCCTTCTTGCCGGTGCGGTCGATGAGCCGCAGGAGCGTCTCGGTGAAACCGGCGTCCAGATGGCGGAGCAGAGTGTCGAGGTCCTGATCCCTGGGGCTTTTCTTGACGGGGGCGCGTCTCTGGGGGAGGGCGAAACTTGCGTTCATGGAGACGGCGCCTGGTATATCCCCCGGGATCCAGCGGCTGCGGCCCGGAGAGGCGCTATACTCAGATCTCGTCACCGTCTCGATGTACTTCTCGTCGATGTAGCTCCTGACGCCCGTCATGAGCTTTTCGGAGAGCTCAAAAGCGTCCTTGGAGAATACAGCGAGATAAATCGTCATGTCGTGCCCGGTGAGGAAGTCCGAGAACTCCCGTATCGCCACCCGCAGCGCCAGGGAATTCGGGAGGCCGTAATTCCCGGTGGATATGAGGGGGAATACCACGCTCTCGCATTTTGACTCGAAGGCCAGGTCGAGGGCGCGCCTAAAGCAGAGGGAGAGGGTCTCCTCCTCACCAGAGCCGCCGCCGCGCCACACCGGCCCCACCACGTGTATGACGTACTTTGCCGGGAGGTCGAAACCCGGCGTTATGGCGGCGCCGCCGGGGGCTATCTCGCCAATGCGGCGCCTTGCGGTCAGGAGCTCCGGGCCGGCTTTTTTGTGTATGCCCGCGTCGACCCCCGCGCCGACCTCAGGGAGCGGGTTCGCGGAGTTCACAATGGCGTCCACCGCCATCGTGGTGATGTCATTCCTCACGATAATAAACGGCATATTGACCTCCAAAAAAACTTGACTAAAGTTACATAAAGTGGTATCTTATTTAGAAACTGAAAGGAGTTATCAATGGACTACTACCAGAGAGCCGCTGCCCTTGTTGGGGAGCTCACAGAGAACAGGAGGTTCTTCCACAAGAACGCCGAGGTGGGTCTCAAGATGCCCCGGGCCAAGGCGTACATAATGGAGAAACTTCGGGAGTACGGCCTTGAGCCCCGGGAGTGCGGCGAGGGCGTCACGGCGCTCCTGGGTCACGGCGGGAAGGTAATACTGCTCCGCGCCGACATGGACGCCCTGCCGATGGCGGAGGAGAGCGGACTTGACTTCGCCTGTCCCACCGGCACCGAGGCCCACACCTGCGGCCACGATTTCCATGCGGCCATGCTCCTCACCGCCGCAAAGCTCCTCAAGGAGGACGAGGACAAGCTCCAGGGGCGCGTGAAGTTCATGTTCCAGCCCTCAGAGGAGACATTCGAGGGGAGTCTCAACATGATAGAGAACGGTATTCTCGAGGACCCCGCCCCGGATGTGGCCCTCGCCTACCATGTGGGGCCCGGCAAGCTGCCGGTGGGACTCTTCATGTATAACTCCACGGGGACGATGATGTTCTCCACAGACGTATTTGAGATCGACATAAAGGGGCGGGGGAGCCACGGCGCCTACCCGCACCTCTCCATCGACCCCATAAATATCGGCGTCCACGTCTACCTCGCGCTCCAGGAGCTAATAGCCAGGGAGTCAAACCCCATGGACGCCTGCCTTCTGACGGTGGGCGAGTTTAGCTCCGGCTCCGCCGCCAACATAATACCCGACGACGCCGTGCTCAAGGGCACCATCCGCACCAACAGCCGCGAGGCCCGTGAAAAGCTCGTCCGCCGTCTCCGCGAGGTGGCGGAGGGCGTGGCCCGGGTGTACGGCGGCGAGGCGGAGGTGAAGTTCCCCCAGGGCACGCCTCCTCTCATCTGCGACGGGCCCCTGACGGAGAAGGTCGCGGGGTACATGAGGGAACTCCCCATACCCGGCCTCACAGGTTACCCCGGAGCCTCCGCCAGCGCCTCCGAGGACTTCGCCATAATCGCCGAGCGGATCCCCAGCACATTCATGTATCTGGCCTCCGGGTTCAGCGACGAGCGGGGCGACTACCCCGCCCACAACCCCAAGGTGCAGTTTAACGAGGGCGTTCTCCCCATCGGCGCCGCGTGTCTCGCCCATGTGGCGTCGCGCTGGCTGGAGGACAATAAGTGATAGGGCGCTGAGTCTCTAAACTTCCTACATTTACTAAAACTATGGGCTGCCGCTTTTTTCGCGGCGGCCCATGAATTTACGGCGCGATCCGCCTGGCGCGTCAGATAAACCGGGCGGTCATGTCCCGAAGTTCGGGGATTATCTTGTCTATCTCCGAGCGGTCGCTCATGACGGGTGAGCAGTAGGTCTCCTTGAGCTCGTAGCTGCCGTCCACCACCTCAACTTTATAGTAGAGCTCGGGGCTCCCGGGATAGCCGAAGACGGTGAACCGGCCCGAATAGCCGGGGTCCGTGTACACGGCGGTGACGTTCCCCGGGAGGAGGGGAGTGGCTGTGATGACCGCCTCCCGCAGCTGTGAGGAGGTGCGGAGAGCTGAGACATTGAGCTTGGAGCAGTGCGCCGCGAGGATGAATACCGCCGCCAAGAGCCCCAGCACGAGCGTCATTCCAACTCCGGCAAAGGCCCAGTCCCGGCCACTAAACCCATTGAGCTCCCGGCCGCCTGTGAGGGTGACGGTGAGCGCGATTGCGAGCATCGAGACAAAGTAGAGCGCGATCATCGCCGTGACGGTCCTCGCTCTCTTGCGGCCGGTGAGGGCGAGCTCCGCTCTCAGCTCCCCGGCGTCCCTCACGGGTCTGCCGGCGGCGCCGTCGATGAGCCGCCCGGCGGCGGCGCAGAGGGGGCCCGCCCCCACAAGGCCGCTTATACTTATTATCTTGCCGCTCTTCATGTATATGGCCAGCATTTCGGCGGTGCGCATAGGGTAGAGGGCGATCTCCTCTATGTCCGAGAGGGGGCAGTCGAGCCTCCGCAAGAGGCCGAATCTCGCCGTCAGCCGGCCGTCCTCCAGGCGCACATACCCGCCGGAGGTGGATTTAATAAGCAGCGCCCCAAAGAGGGCCACCGCGCAGCCGAATATGATGAAGAACATTGAGAGCAGTGTGTCCCCGGTGCTCTCCATCTCCCCGGAGAGCAGCAACGCGGCAAAGAGCAGCACGTCCACGACGCCGGACACAGCCGCCGCCCAGCCCCAGATGACGTCAGACTTCTTCCGCGGTATTTTGGCGACCATTTAACCCGCCCCCTTTAACTTGGGATCCCTCTCCCTCTCAAGTTTCCTTATGAGCCGCATGACCACCACAACAGCCGCGACGGACAGCACCACCTCAGCCGTGAACTGGGCGTAGGCCAGGCCGTAGAGCGGGAAGAGGGCGTTGAGGATGTAAAGCGCCGGTATCTCCAGGACTATCTTTCTCAGGAGCGCGAAGAGGAGGGCATTTTTCCCCAGACCGCAGGACTGGAATACGCCCACCCCCAGGAAGTCGACGCACAAGAAGGGCATTGCCAGACAGAACCCCCGCAGGAACCTGGCGCCGTAGTTCACGACAGCGGGATTTTTCATGAAGAGCCCCGAGAGCCAACCCGCGCCCAGGTAGTAACCCACGCACACCGCCGCCATGAACGCCACCACGATCCGTCCGGCGAAGAGGATGGACTTCTTCATCCGCTCCACGTCCCCGGAGGCGTAGTTGTAGCCCACCAGCGGCATTATCCCCTGGGAGAAACCGAGGGCGATCTGCACCGGCACCATGTTTATCTTTTGGGTTATGCCCATGGCCGCCACGGCGTCCGGCCCGTAGACCGAGGTGAAGTTATTGAGGATGGTCATTCCCGTGACGTTGAGGAGGTTCTGTATCGAGGCCGGTACCCCCACGGCGCAGACACCAAGGACTATATCCCTCTGCCAGCGGAAGTTCGCCGGGCTCACCGAGACGTACGTCTTGCCGCGCCGGAGGGTCAGCAGTACGAAGAAGTATAGGCACGCCGCGCAGTTTGAGATGAACGTGGCGAGGCCCGCCCCGGCGGCGCCCATATTGAGGCCCCAGGGGAGGATGAATATGGGGTCGAGGATTATATTCAAAAAGCACCCGCTCATGGTGCCTATGCTGGCGTGGAGGGCCGAGCCCTCCGAGCGCACCATGTACGCCATGACCACGTTTAGTATTGAGGGCGCCGCGCCGAAGGTGACTGTCCATTTAAGGTACCTCCCCGTGGCCTCGGCGGTGTCCGCGTCCGCGCCAAGGATATTGAGGAACGGCCCCTTGAAGACGGTGAAGGCGGCGGAGAAAACGAGCGCCGATATGAGCGAACAGTAAAACCCAAAGGCGGAGGTCCGGTAGACCGTCTCATAGTCCCGGCGGCCCAGCGCCCGGCTCATCATGCTGGAGGAGCCCACGCCGAAGAGGTTGTTGACGGCGTTGAAGGCCAGGAGCAGCGGCGCCGCCAGCGCCACGGCGGAGCTCTCGATGGAGTTATCCAGCATCCCCACGAAATACGTGTCCGCCAGACTATATAGCACCATGACGAGGGAGCTCGCTATAGTCGGGAGTGAGAGAGACATCACAGCCCGGTTTATGGGCGTCCTCTCAAATAGCTCCACTTTACGTTCATCTGCCGAATTTTGCATACGCCATTACTCACTTTCTGAGACACCTGTCTGCCTAATAAGCATAGCACATTTAAAACCACATTTCAATAATGTTGAATTTTGATGGATTTAGCGTTATACTACAGGAAAACTTCGCGACACACGAGAGGGAGGCGCCTATGTATCCAAAGGCCATTATAACGGACCTCGACAACACACTTCTCCGCAGCGACAAGACCGTCTCGGAGCGCACGAAAGCCGTCCTCCGGCGGGCGAGGGAGCGGGGGATATACGTCATGGCCGCCAGCGCGCGGCCCGAGAGGGTCATAAGGTCCTTCTGCGGGGACATAGAGTTTGACGCCGTGACGGCCCTCAACGGCGCAAGGATCCTCCTGCCCGGGTCCGTCCTTGAGAACACCATCCCCCGGGAGAGCGGGGAGCTCGTGCTCTCGGGGCTCGTCCGTCTGCCGGGGGCCCTTATTTCGGCGGAGATGAGCGATGGACTGTACTCAAACCGCCCCATCCCGGAGTGGGACACCCGTATATTCGATGGTTTCCCGCGCCTCCCGGAGGGGCGGCTCTATAAGCTCCTCGTCTCCGGGGTCATATGCCGGGAGGCGGAGGCGGCCCTCACGGGGGATACATACCTCACGCCCATCGAGGGCGGCAGGATCTACCAGGTGATGAGCCTTGAGGCCACGAAGTGGCGCGGCGTACAGGAGATGCTCTCCGCCTACCACCTGGAGCCCCGGGAGGCGGCATACTTCGGGGACGACTACGACGACATCGACCCCATCAAGAACTGCGGCCTCGGCGTCGCTATGGCGAACTCCATCCCGGAGGTGCTGAGCGCGGCGGACGCGGTCACAGGCCCCTCGGACGAGGAGGGCGTCGCCGCGTTCCTGGAGCGCGCCCTTGATCTGCGGTCCTGACTTGGGCATTTCACAAAATTTGGAGAAAGATATTGACAGATTGTAACTTTATGCCATATAATCCTTGAAAAGTCTCCGTGTCACAGCTCTCGGCGGGAGCATATAATAACGGTATGGGAGGAGGTCAGAGAGATGTTCCGGTGGTTTGCCAAGAGGTTTATAAAGAACTATGAGGACGTGTCCGCGCCGGGTGTCCGGGTGGCTTACGGCGTCGCCGCAAGTCTACTGGCGGTGGGCGCCAACTGCCTCCTCTTCACCACAAAGCTCATAACGGGCCTCGCGGCGGGTTCCGTGGCGATAGTGGCCGACGGCGTCAACAATCTCTCCGACGCGGCCTCGAACATCGTGAGCCTCTTCGGTTTCAGGATGTCCTCCCGCCCGGCGGACGAGGAACACCCCTACGGCCACGGCCGGTATGAGTACCTGGCGGGACTCATGGTGGCGGTGCTCATCCTCGTGGCGGGCGTTGAGCTCCTGAGAAACGGTATAGACAGGGTACTGAGCCCGGAGAGCTCAAACCTCACCCTTGTCATGATGGCGGCGCTGGCGGCGTCCATCCTCGTGAAACTCTGGATGATGGTGATGAACAGCGAGGCCGCCGCGGCCATAGACTCCGAGACCCTTCGGGCCACGGCAGCGGACAGCCGCAACGACGCCATCGCCACGGGCGTCGTGCTCCTGGGGTCCCTGGTGGGGCGTTTCACCCATGTGGATCTGGACGGGTGGCTCGGCATCGGCGTCGCGGTCTTCGTCCTCGTGAGCGGATATAAGCTTGTGCGGGAGACGCTGGACACACTATTGGGCAAGAGGCCGGAGCCCCAGGTCATCGACTCCATACGGCGGAAGATAGAGTCCTGCCCCGCGGTCCTCGGCACCCACGACCTTATGCTCCACGACTACGGCCCCGGGCGGCGTTTCGCCAGCGCGCACGTGGAGGTGGCGGCGGAGGGAGACATAATGGCCCAGTCCGCCGCGCTCAAGGAGCTCTCCAGGGATTTCCTGGCCTCCGAGGGATTGCACATCATATTCCAGATAGACCCCATAACAAGCCGGGACACCATGGAGAATAGGCTCCGCCGGAATATAACCGAGCGGGTCAGCGTGATAGACCCCCGCGTTGCCATCCACGACCTCACCATCACGGAGGAGGGGGGCGTCAAGGTCCGTTTCGACGCCTACGTCCCCCAGGACGTGGAGATCTCCGAGCGGGAGCTCCGCCACATCCTGGAGAACGCCGTGCGGGAAGAGTACCCCGGCGCTGAGTGTGAGGTCACCGTTGACAGGGACTACATGGCCCCTCCAAAATGATAAATTTAGCTCCAATATGCGGGCCAAAAGCCGTCTCCAAAAGGAGGCGGTTTTTTTGCAGCCAAAAATATATTTTTTCAGCTACCCTATTGACAATACTGATGCAACTGTATATAATACAGAATATACAGATTAAACAGTTTGGAGGCAATCAGTTGACGATACTCATAGATAACCGCAGCGGCACGCCGATATACGACCAGATATACTCGCAGATAAGGAACGCGATAATCTCCGCCGAACTCCGGGAGGACGACCCGCTGCCCTCCATACGGGGGCTGGCGAAGGACCTGCGGATAAGTTTCATAACGACGAAGAGGGCATATGAGAAACTTGAGGCGGAGGGGTTCATCTACACCATCCCTGCCAAGGGCTGTTATGTGGCCTCGCGGAGCGCGGAGCTTGTGCGGGAGGAGAATTTGAGGAAGATAGAGGAACATCTTGAGACCATCAAGGAGCTGGCCTCCGCCGCCGGCATAGGCCGGGAGGAGCTCACCGAGATGGTGAAACTAAGCCTGGAGGACGAGGAATGAACGCGATCGAAGTAAAAAACCTGACGAAAAAATTCAAAAACTTCAAACTTGACAACATAGATCTCACTCTGCCCTCCGGGTGCATAATGGGACTCATCGGCGAGAACGGGGCGGGGAAGAGCACCACCATAAAGCTCATCCTTGACATGCTCCGCCGGGACAACAGCGAGGTAAAGCTCCTGGGGCGGGACGCCGTCCGGGAGGGCCGGGCCGTCCGGGAGGAGATAGGCGTGGTCCTCGACGAGGTGGGCATCCCCGGGTGCCTCGACTCCCGGAAGGTGGGGAAGATCATGGCGGGGACATTTAAGAACTGGGACGATGGGGCGTACTCGGGACTCATAGGCCGGTTCGGAATACCCAAGAATAAGAAGTTCTCGGACCTCTCCCGTGGCACGAAGATGAAACTGGGCCTCGCCGTCGCCCTGAGCCACCACCCAAAACTCCTCATCCTCGACGAGGCCACCAGCGGCCTCGACCCGGTGGTGAGGGATGAGCTCATCGAGATGCTGATGGATTTCACCCGTTCGGAGGACCACTCCATCCTCATCTCCTCCCACATAGTCAGCGACCTTGAGAAACTTTGCGACTACGTGGCCTTTCTCCACCGGGGGCGGCTCATGCTCTCCGAGGAGAAGGACGAACTTCTCTCCCGGTACTGGTTCCTCCGCTGCCCTGTGGAGGACCTGAAGGCCGTGGACCCGGGGGCGATACTCCACAAAAAGATCTCCGGTTACGGGGCGGAGGCCATAGTGCGCCGGGATTCCGTGCCCCGGGGCGCGGATGTGTCGCCGGTCAGCATTGAGGACTTATTCATCTACATGGTCAAGGAGGCAGGTTAAATGAGAGGACTAATTTTAAAAGATTCCTACATGGTAATGCGGTACTTTAAGATCCAAATCGCGGTCTCGCTGATGTTCGTGGTCATGACCGCCGTGACCCCTTGGAACTTATACTGCCTCTTTTTCCCCTTCTTCATGGCGAGCTTGATACCCGCCACACTCTTGAGTTACGATGAGCGCAGCCGCTGGGACGAGTACAGCCGCACCATGCCCTACTCGCCAGCGCAGCTGGTGTCGGTGAAGTACATAATGGGCATCATCTCCATCGCGGTGGTGTTCGTGGCGATGGTCGTAGCGGTGCTCGTGTCCCTGGCCGCGGGGTGGGCCGAGTCAATAGGGGAATACATCGTCCAACTCTGTTTTCTCCTCTTTGTATGTAGTATTTTCATGTCCGTAAACATCACCGTGATGTTCTGGCTGGGTGTGGAGAAAGGCAGGATCTTCTACGTAGCGGTTGTCGCGGCCTTCGGCTCGGTGATGGGCGTGCTCTCGGTGGGCAACCAGGGAGCGCTGCCAAAATTCCTGGGTATGCTGTCCGGCCTGCGGACGGCGGGGCTGGTCCTCATAGGCTTTTTGGTGATAGCCCTCTCCTGGCTCCTCGCCATCAAGCTCTACAGGAGGAAACGGACTTGAGCCGCGGGATCACGCCCTGTAATTAAATAAACTGCACCCCATTTGCCGGCGGAACGCTAACAAATGGGGTGCTTATCTATGCTTTCAGAACTCTGTCTTCGGGTCGCGGAACTCCCTGAGGCGCTGTTCGTAGGCGGCCATGGCGGCCTTTTTGAAGGGGGCCTCGGCGGCGCGGCCGGTTAGGGAGACGAGGTACTCCGCAAATAGCGGGTTTGAGGGGAGGAGCGGCCCTAATAATTGGGTGCAGATGAGATTATTCCTGCGCATACCCTCAAGGCGGCTCTGGGGATTTATGCCGATGCCCCTCTCGCACTCCATGAACGGGAAGGCAGAGTTGTCCCCGTAGAAAAAGCTAAATTGGCTCTTAAACCCAGTGAGAGTGAGGTCCCCCGAGCGGCCGAGCACCTTGCCGTTGTACCGCTTAAAGAGGTCGGTGCGGACCTCGAGGTCGAATATCCCCAGACCCTCCGCGTCGATTTTTTCAGTGACATAGTGTATCTCCCGGCAGAATATGTCGGCGGCGCTGCCTGTGGCGAGGATGGGCACGCCGGAGTCCACAAGGGCGAGGAGTTTTTCCTTGCAGGGGATGAGTTTTTCGAGGACCATCCTCTGGGTGCGCTCCGTCATGGAGCCAATAAGCACGAGGTCCACGTCCGGCGCGAGGTACGGCTCCCCGGTGAGGGGCGTCTTTATGAATTCCGCCTCCGGCAGCATGAGCTCCAGATATTTTATGTTCTTGCCGTCCCCAAAGAGGCTGCACACCTCCGGGAAAAGCGCCTCTATCTTCATACCGCACCCTCCTCTCTAAGTTTCTCCGTCAGCGCGCGCGTCACCTCTTCTGACTCCCGCTCGTAGTAGAGGTCGTGGAGGAAGTAGAAGTTACTGCACCCCCGGGTCTCCAGGACCTCCGGGATGTCGTGGTAGTCCGGGGTGCAGGACATCTTCTCCTCCGGCACGCCGTCCATCAGGGCGTGGAGGTACTGGTCGAGGCACCTGGGCCCAACGAAGAGGACGTGGGTTATGGAGTCGTCCTTGAGGGGGGAGTAGTCGCAGTCATATATCCAGCAGGTGTTCTCCACGTTATTTGTGTTGTCGTGCTTGTCGTCCTCCATTATGATGACGCGCTTGTCCCTCACCGGCACGGAGGCCGCGTAGCTCACGCACCTGGAGCAGGCTATGGGGTTCTGGCCCTTGGCCATCATAACGGTTATCTTCCGCCCGCACACCTCCACCTCACCGAGGCGGCTCTTCACGATGGCGGCGGAGGAGAACCCACGGGCGATGTCCTCAAAGCTCATCCCCATGGTGCTGAGCAGCGCTATGACGCCGCAGGAGTTATATACGTTCACTATGTTGTCGCTGATGAGCCTAAACTCCCGGGCCTCTCCGCCGTGGGAGACGGTGAAGACGCCCCCGGCGCTGTCAATGGCCGTGACCACGAAATCCGGCTCCGGGTTGCCCATCCCGCACTTCTCACAGTGCATACGGCCAATGTGATTATAGCGGATGTAGTCCGCCACCAGCTTGCCGCCGCAGTTGGGACAGTAGACTATGTCCTTCACGGTGTTGTCCTGGGCGAAGGTAGTGGGGATGTCCGCCGTGATACCAAAGTATGTGCGGCTCTCGTTTTTCGGCGCCAGCAGGGCGCAGATGAGGTCGTCCGCGTTGAGGATGAGTTTTGTGCTCTCGGGGAGGGCGCTGTCGATGATGTAGCGGATGAACTCGGTGTGGGCGTTGCGCTTTATGGAGTCCCGCATGAGGTTGTTGCAGATGAGGTAGTCCGGCTTTAGGTAGGGGTAGATGAGGAGCGAGCTCCGCTCGTCCACCTCCAGGACGGCGATGTCCTTTTTTGGCCGGCCTGAGAAGGTGGAGTCCGCCAGGAGCGCCGTCACGACTCCCGCCCGGATGTTGGTGCCGAGGCTATTATTTGTGACGCTATGGCCCGCGCCCCGCAGGATGGACGTCAAGAGATTGCTGACCGTCGTCTTCCCGTTCGTGCCGGTGACTGCTATGACGGTCTCGGGCGGGGTGAGCTCCGCCAAAAAGTTCTTATCGATCTTCACCGCCACGTCGCCGGGCAGGGAGGTGCCGTTGCGGCGCAGGAGCCGCAGTCCAAATAGGGCGCCCTTTGCCGCGGCCATGGCGAGGTAAAAGCGCAGCGATTTCATAATTTTCTCCTTTGCGCGGAAAATGTCATGGAAATTATAGCAGTCAACGAATATTTAGTCAAGGTTGCATTAAAAAATCATTATAAACCTGGGCCTTCGCGAATATACTCTCATGGACAAATTCTGGGGAGGTCTCAAAATGGTGTATCAGGGGAAGACGCGCTCCGGTTATCGTTACAAGAGGGGGAGCCGCAAGAGCCGGGGCCGTGGGGCCGGCGTGCTGGTAGTGGCCGCGCTCTGGGTGTTCTTCCTGGCGGCGGCTGTTAGGATATTGAGCCCCGAGACGGCGGACAAGGTGACGGCGGCGGTGTCGGAGGTCCTTGATTCCTCCGGGGTCTACAGGGCGGCCTCCCGCGTATTTAACGAGGCGGTGGAGGGGGGAAAGGGCGTCTTCAACGCCATCTACGACGCCTGCGCCAGGGCCTTTAAGCCGGAAGGCGGGAGCGTTGAGGCGGACGGCGAGGGCCCTGCGGAGAACGTCCCCGCCGCTGACATAACCGACGACGTCCCCACCTTCAATGAGTCGCCCGCCAGCTCCGATCCAAAACAGGAGGACACGGATCCCTACTCGGACCTCCCTCTCCCGGCACACGTCACATACGAGAAACCGGAGCTCAAAATAGAGGGCGCCGCCCCGGCCTCGGGGACCGTCACCTCCGGTTTCGGCTATCGGGCCCACCCGGCGGACGGCGTCGTGCGGTTCCACTACGGTGTGGATATCGCCGCCGAGGAGGGGAGCGAGGTCCGCGCCTTTTCCGGCGGCGAGGTCACCGCCGTGGGGGACAGCACCACCTACGGCCAGTACGTCATAATCGCCCACGAGGGCGGGGTGGAGACGCTGTACGCCCACCTATCGGATATCTCCGTCTCCGGGGGAGATCAGGTGGAGCCCGGCGGCAGGATAGGCAGTATGGGCTCCACCGGCAACGCCACCGGGAGCTGTCTCCACTTTGAAATGCTCATTGATGGAGATTATGTAAACCCGGAGCTCTACATAGAACTATGACTGCCGGGAAAATAAGTGTGCGGCCCCTATTTATATTCCTGGCCGCCGGGATAACGCTGGTGCTGGGTGTGCCGGAGGGTCTCGCGGTGCTGGCCGCCGCCGTCATCCACGAGCTGGGGCACCTTGCGGCGATAGCCCTCACCGGCGGGGACCTCATCGGGATGGAGCTTGGCGGCGCGGGGGTGGAGATAGCCTATGAGGGCCGGGGAGGGCGCCTCGCGGACGCTATTGTGGCGCTCTCCGGTCCCGCAGCCAGCGCCCTCGGGGCGATGGCCGGGGCGGGGGCCTACGCCCTCACGAGCCTCGGGGTGTTCTCCTTCTTTGCCGGTGTCAATGGCGTGTACGCGCTATTAAATTTGATACCCATGAGCCCCATGGATGGGGGGAGGGTGCTATGGGATATAGTCTCCGCCGTATTTGGTGATAAAATCGCCTGGAAAGTACAAAACGCGCTGGATATAACCGGCCTTGCGGCGATTTTCGTCCTCGGAATATATGCTTTTGCCAAAACCGGCCGCAACGTGACGCTGCTGCTTTGTGCAATATTGCTCTGTGATGCTTGTTGCAAAAGTCATGAAAATAGGGTAGAATCTAATTAATTAAGAAGTACAAGCGGGGGCATAACATGACCGACGAGCTTGAGCGGATATTGACCCGTGTCCAGAAACCCGCCAGGTACATAGGCGGGGAGTTCAACGAGATAAAGAAGGACGGGGAGCAGGTGGACTTGCGCGTCGCATTCTGTTTCCCGGATACGTACGAGATAGGTATGTCGAATCTCGGGATGCAGATACTCTACGGCGCCATGAACCGGGAGCCGGGGGTGTGGTGTCAGCGGGTATTCGCCCCCTGGGGCGACATGGAG